>NZ_JBQZFO010000024.1:0-4227 GCF_052691715.1 Serratia sp. NA_112.1 | reverse complement strand
AGGGCGCCTTAACGGCGCCCTTATTGTTTATTTCTTCTGCAAATCAATCTGATAAACCGCAAAGCCGATGCTGTCTGTCCCTTCGGCTTTCATCGGGTACTGGGCATGCGCTTTGATAAACGCAGTGGCTTTGTCACTCGGTGAGGTTTCGAAGCGGATATCCAACGGCTGCGGGCTGCTGAATGTGGCCAAGCGCCAGTTATTATCCACCTGTGGCTTCACTGCGCCGCGTTGTTTGGTTTCAGCGCTGATATAAGCCGCCAGTACCGAGCGGTTCTCATCCGGTGAGGCGAAGGCAATGTGTTGATCGCCGGTACCGGCAAACTTGCCGCCGTACGCGCGGTAATTATTGGTGGCAACCAGGAAGGTGGCTTTCGGATCGATCGGTTTGCCTTTGAACGTCAGTTCTTTGATGCGTTCCGCCTTGTCGTTAATTAACTGGCATTCGCCGTCGTAACGCGCCGGTTGGCTGACGTCGACCTGATAATTAACCCCGTCAATGACATCGAAGTTATAGGTGCGGAAACCGTCCCAGTTGATCAGGCCCTGTGGTTTGCTGCTGTTGACGTCGATCTGGTTGAACTGCCCGGCGGAACATTCCAGCCATTCCTTCACATCTTTGCCGCTGGCTTTCACCACCACCAGTGTGTTGGGATAAAGGTAAAGGTCTGAAGCGTTACGGAAGGTGAGCTGACCTTTTTCCACTTCAACAAAACTGGCCGGATCGTTTTTGCGTCCACCCACCTTGAACGGCGCCGCTGCGGACAGCACCGGCAGGTCCGCCAGGTCCGGATCGCCCTGAATATAGTGTTCGACGTAGGCCTTTTGCGCGTTATTCACAATCTGCACCGTCGGGTCATCCTGCACCAGCGCCAGATAGCTGTACATGTTGCCGTCGGCTTTACCGACAGGCTTGCTGACGAAGTCTCGCGTGCCTTTGTGATCTTCCGCCAGTACCTTCAGCAGGTTGGCATCTTCCGCCGCCAGCGATTTTTTGTTCTCTTTGTCGTAAATCGGCCGAGCTTGCGCTTTGGCCGCTGTGACTTTCCAGGTGCCGCTGTCGTTATTCAATTGCAGATCGACCACACCGAGATGATCCCCCCACTGGCCCGGCATCACGGCCGGGATGCCGTTCAGCGTACCCTGTGCGATGTCAGCCCCTTTGATATTGGCAAAGCCCTTGCTCGGGAACACGGCGTGAGCATGGCCGAACATGATGGCGTCGATACCTGGTACCTGGCTGAGGTAGTACACCGAGTTTTCCGCCATGGCTTTGTACGGCTCGCTGGACAGGCCGGAGTGCGGGATAACCACAACCAGATCTGCGCCCTGTTTGCGCATTTCCGGCACGTAACGTTTAGCGGTTTCGGTGATGTCGTTGACAGTGACCTTGCCCTGCAGATTGGCTTTGTCCCACACCAGGATTTGCGGCGGCACAAAGCCGATATAACCGATGCGCAAACTATGTTCTTTGCCATCACGGTCTTTTACCGGCGTATCGACGATAATGTAAGGAGTGAACAGAGGTTTCTGCGTTTTAGCGTCGATCACGTTGGCGTTGATATACGGGAATTTGGCACCGGCAATGGCGTTTTTCAGGTAATCGAGCCCGTAGTTGAATTCATGGTTGCCGATATTGCCGACCACATAATTCAGGGTATTCATCGCCTTATACACCGGGTGTACATCGCCGGGTTTCAGGCCTTTGGCCGCCATATAATCGCCGAGCGGGCTGCCCTGAATAATGTCGCCGTTGTCCACCAGCACCGTATTGGCTGCCTGCTGGCGGGCTTGCTCAATCAGGCTGGCGGTACGGACCAGACCGAATTTATCGGTCGGTTTATCCTTGTAGTAATCGAAATCCATCATGTTGCTGTGTAGGTCGGTCGTTTCCAGCACGCGTAGATCGACCGTTGCCGCTTGTGCTGAGGCGCACATCAGCATAGCGAGGGCAGACAACGTCAGCGGACGCTTCATCATTTTTAGTTTTCTCCATTCCATTTTTCGAGTTTTATTGCAGAGGGACATGTAATTAACATTGGTTGTCTCACCAAACTGTGAAGTGTGGCAGAAAATCAGCCGAGATGGGGCAGTAAATGTCACAGTTGTGACGGCAAAGACTTGAGCAATTACCGCGAGTTAAATCGTTGTGATGGATATTCGATGCAAAAAAAACTAGGCTGCTAGCAATGAGAAAGGGGAAATGACCCATGGAACTGCATATCTGAGGTGAATGATGTTAGAGCAAATTTGCCAACTGTCCCGTGAGGCGGGCGCAGCGATCATGGCGGTATATGACGGTAAACAACCGCTTGATGTCGCACAGAAAAAAGATGATTCCCCGGTGACGGCGGCCGATCTGGCGGCGCACCATATTATCCAACGTGGTCTGGCGGCATTAACGCCGGAAATACCTTTACTGTCAGAAGAAGATCCACCGAGCTGGGCAGTGCGACAGAACTGGACGCGTTACTGGCTGGTCGATCCGCTGGATGGCACCAAGGAATTCCTCAATCGTAACGGCGAATTCACGGTAAATATCGCGTTGATTGAAGACGGGCAGGCGGTGATGGGCGTGGTTTACGCTCCGGCGATTGATGTGTTGTACCTGGCCGAACGCGGTAAAGCCTGGAAAGAAGAAAAGGGCCAACGCCAGGCGATTGGCGTCAGTAACGCCAATCCGCCCCTGGTGGTGGTGAGCCGTTCACACAGTGATGAAGAACTGAAAGATTACCTGAAGCAGTTAGGCGAGCATCAGACCGTATCCGTCGGTTCCTCGCTGAAGTTCTGCCTGGTGGCGGAAGGTAAAGCGCAGCTTTACCCACGTTTTGGGCCGACCAATATCTGGGATACCGCTGCCGGACACGCGGTCGCGGTGGCGGCCGGAGCGCAGATCCACGACTGGCAGGGCAGGCCGCTGCTCTATACGCCGCGTGAGTCTTTCCTCAACCCCGGCTTCCGGGTTTCGCTGTTCTAAATCAATTCGCCAGGAGTTGGTGCAGTTGGCTCATGACCTGCTGCACCTCTTCTGGCGTCAGTGCGCCGTCTTTGGCGAACTGGATCCTGCCTTGCTTATCCAGCACGACAATGGCTGACCCCTTCGGCTGCAAATCCCAGGCTTTGCGCACGTTGCCGTTGCTGTCGACCACAAACTGCGACCAGGGGAACTCTTTCTTGCTGTCTTCAATGCTGCTGCGGACAAACATCGCCGTGCCGAGCAGGGCATCATCGGTATTTACTATTGTCGTCGTTTGGTAACGATCGTGCGGTAGCTTGGCTTTCTTAATCGCTTCAATCAGTGGGTCGTTCATGTCTTTGGCAGAGCTGCGGCCGGCAATATGCTGGATGACTCGCACTTTTCCACTGAGCTGCGCGCTATTCCAGTTTTGATAGCTAAACTTATCATTAGCGTAGTTCAACTCACCCTTGTCGCTGACGCCAATCGGCGCTACGCGTTGCTGGAGCTGGAAGTTATGCGCCGAGGCAAAAAGGGGTGCAAACAGCAGGGATGCAATGAGCATGTGACTTTTTTTCATGCCTTCTCCTTGAAGGGGGAATGGTGCCGACAGCACCCGACAGCCTAAAGCATAGGTGGTGATCGGAGGTCTGTCCTGTTAGCCGGATCTCAGTTCTTCCTTCTGACCGCTAATACCCGGTTTTTGAAGGGATATACTGAAAAAGTTATATATAATAATATACAATTCTGTCAAAAAGTGTAAATCCAGTGAAGTTCTCCAGGCGGAAATGAACGTTATGGTCTTTACTAGGTCTACTACATGGCAATCAAGTTGCGTTCTTACTTTAGAGGCTGCCACCTTGGCGGCTCGCTGAGCGCATGGACCAAACGGAGGAAAGTAATAGAATGAGAATCTTCCAGCGTTATAACCCGTTGAAAGTGGCGAAGTACGTTAAGACCCTGTTTCGTGGCCGGCTATATATCAAAGATGTGGGCGCGTTCGAATTCGATGAAGGGAAAATTCTGCTGCCGAAAATTCGCGACCGGCGTCACTTCAGCGTGATGTCAGAGGTTAACCGTCAGGTGTTGTTACTGCAGACCGAGATGGGTTGATAGATTACCCGTCGCCTTTCAAGCAGCAGCGTTGTTACCTGCTTACAAGGCCCATCCATGGTCCTTGCCCTTTCAGGGCCGCTGATCGCGCGTTCAAATCTGTTCCCGACAGATTTGTCACCCCAGTGACTTACTAAAGTAAGCGCCTGGGGATGAGT
>NZ_JBQZFO010000023.1:0-7380 GCF_052691715.1 Serratia sp. NA_112.1 | reverse complement strand
GGGCGCAGAAAGGGATTTTTATCAGCGCTGACGGCCAGGCAAAGGCGCAGGGTCAGGTGCTGGAGATGCAGCCGGCGGTCAGCAATCTGGGCGATGCCCGGGAGCAGATGACGTCCATCTCCGATGATGCGCTGAAGGCGACCGCGAACCCGGCCGATCTCCAGGCGCAAATTAAACTACTGGAACAGCAGCTGACAGACCTCAAAAAATCCGTGCTGCTGCTCAGCGCGCCGGATGGCATTGCGCTGACCAGCGGACAACATCTGCAGGTATCTGCCGGGCAGAACCTGATAGCCACTGCCGGTAAAAATGCTGATGTCAGCGTGGTGAAGAATCTGTTCATCGGGGTAGGTAATGCCCTGAGCGTATTTGTTCGTAAGCTGGGGATAAAGCTCATCGCGAACCAGGGGCCGGTGAAAATACAGGCGCAGAATGATTTGATGGCACTGCTTGCTCGTAAAGAAATTAGTATCGTCAGTACTGAAGATGAAATCAAAATCATTGCGAAGAAGAAGCTGACGGTAAATGGCGGAGGGAGTTATATCACTCTGGATGTTAATGCTATTGAATCTGCGACGATGGGCGATTTCAGGACAAGAGCCGGGCATTACGCCCGACAGACGCGAGCGCAGCATAAGCCTGATATTTTACCTTTAGCCAACGCTATTGATGATGGCAGTCATAATATTCGCTATCTATGCGCAGATGATAATGGGACACCAATGCTAAACACTCCTTACCGGGCATTGCTGGCAGATGGCTCAGTATTTGAAGGTGTTAGTGATGGTAAGGGGTATACGAAGCTGTTTACTTCTGCGCAGGCGCAGGATGTTTTGCTGCATATGATGCCGGGAGCTATCAATGCCTAGGTATAATATTTATACGAAAGTTGAATCAAATGTTCCAGCATCTGACCTTTATTATGACCTTAATGTGTATAAAACTGACGGTAATAATAAAAAGCATGTTCTGCTATCAGTGACGCAACAACCAATAGACCCTAGTTATTATACTCAGTCTCATGATACGAATGAGACTGATGATGATTTGTCGGTGATCTACATTATAGAAATGAGCTTGTACCGTAAGCACGGTGGTAAGCTGATATCAGTGCTTTCATCCCCGACGAAAAAAATGTATACACTTGGTGAAATAGTCTCTGGTAAAGCATACTCAAAAAATAAACGAGAGAATGTCTGTTATTTTGAAACTAAAGCTCAGACTAAACCAGTAAATGAAAGCGGGGATGATAACATTCATAGCGTGCAGATAACCTGTCAGGAAAGAGCGTTTATAGCAAAAGAATATCCTGTCGGCAGTACTAATGATCCTTTCGATAAGAAAAAGATAGAAAATCAGATTGTATCGAGAATGAGCTACAGTAGTTACCCTAATCAAGGTGGAACGAGTTTATGTGGACCCGCGGCATTTTTTTATTGTCTGCAGATGGACAGACCGGATGTTTATAAGCAAGCTGCAAATGAACTTTGGTTGTACGGAAAAACTAAAATAGGCATTCTTAATATTTCACCTGGAGATGGGTGTAGGCATCCGAAAGGAGAATTCTATGATGATTACGGTAGGGAATTAGTATCAGGTTTAGATTGGATTACATTAGCTAGCTTGAGGGATTCTGAAAATTTACTAATGAGTTATGATGAGGTGGGTGATCAGGTCTCTGGTATTACAATGTGGGGGAAGTTGACTGAATGGTTCGAAAAGGCAGGTTATGAGAAAATATTCGATAATATTAGCATTTCACATGCTAACGAGGCAGATATAGTAAAGCTTAATTCCTATGCTAAACAAGGATACAGAGTTGTAACTCTCATATCTGCTGGGATGTTAAAAGGATGGGGCAATGGTGACTCATCGTCAAAGAACCACTGGATCGTTTGGGATGAACCTGTTTGTAAGGTTGATGGTGGAGATATTACTCCCATAGATAATGATGAATTAATTGAACTGAAGCTTTTCTCTTGGGGAAGAGTTGATTGGCAAATAAAAGATAAAAGCAGCCTTAACTACTTCGCCAAGCATATTTTTGGAGGGTTGGTTTTTAAACCAATAAAATAACTGTGAAAAAAGTAATTACTTTTATTGTTTTATTTATTTCTGCCTGTGCAAATCATGTACCTAATTTTTCACCAGCAGGAAATGAGCTCCCTGATGGAGTTGTGGGGCAAGCCTATTTTGCTAAAGTTGAAATAACTAATGCTGTTTTGTTTAAAGAGAATATTGGCGTAGATATCTCACCTGTGAATTCGGGCTTGATATGGAAGCCTGAAGTGATTACCTTAAAAAGGGGGGGGCAAGAAAGAGAGGAGGAGGACTATCATCACATAATAATTAGTGGAAGACCTAAAGAAATGGGTGAAATAATGATTCATATTAATGGGTATTCTATGGGGACATCAATGCCAGGAAGCAAAATTGATAAGTCATATATTGTAAAAATAAATGGGGGCGGGAGGTGATATTATTCACTGTTACGCTAAATAAAGATCTGGAGTATGTCCATGTGCATATTTTTGGATGTGTAATTTCCAACTCATTGAGCTAAATGAAATATTTTATCTGTGCTTTATTTTTTATTGTATCTGGTTGCTCAGGTACTCACCCAACAATCCTACCCGAAAAAATGATCTTAAAGTTGCAACAGTTAATCAGAAGTACCTGGATGTCATTGAAATAAAAGGTGGGGCTGTTAATGAATCCAGTGTATCGGTAAGTATAACCCCGAACGACTCAGAGTTAGCATGGAATCCGGAAGAAATAAAATATAGCTTTGGTGGAGAAGGATGGAGTAAACAAAGATTACCATCGCATCATCATATCTGGGATCCCGAAAAAGTCAGGTGATTATAGCGTAACTGTTTCTGGGTTTATTCTTGGTTCAATGTATTCCGGTAAAGATTTTTATAAGCAATATACGATAAAGATCAAGTAGTAACTAACTTAATGCATGTCTGTTTTTCTAGAGCATAATTTATCTGCCGATGTGAAGGAATACAATGAGCACTAATCCTACGATAAGATTTAGCCACAACCATCACCTGCTGGCGGTGAAAGGATGTGACGCAGAGCTTGATGTGCTGGCGTTTGAAGGCGATGAAACCCTGAGCCAGCCTTTCAGCTACCGCATTGAGTTTACCAGCCGCGACCACGGCATCAGCAAAGAAATGATGCTGATGAAAGCGGCCTCACTGACGCTACAGGCCCCGGTGGAACAGGGTTACGGCATCAAAATGCAGCAGGCCGTGCGCACCCTTCAGGGAGTAGTGAGTGGTTTTGAACGTCTCAACACCTCAAAGGATGAAACCCACTATGCCCTGACGCTCCAGCCACGCCTGGCGCTGCTTGACCGTTCGCATCAGAACGCCATTTATCAGGATATGTCGGTCCCACAAATTGTGGAAAAAATCCTGCGCGAACGTCACGGCATGCGCGGTCAGGATTTTCTGTTCTCGCTGTCAAAAGAATACCCGCGCCGAGAGCAGGTGATGCAGTACGGCGAGGATGACCTGCACTTTATTACCCGCCTGCTGGGGGAAGTTGGCATCTGGTTCCGCTTTACCACTGATACGCGCCTGAACATCGACGTCGTGGAGTTTTACGACAGCCAGCAGGGGTATGAAAAAGGCCTGACGCTGTCATCGGTTCCGCCATCCGGCCAGCACTCGCAAGGCGTGGACTCGGTCTGGGGCATGGAGAGCCACCATAACGTGGTGCAGAAGCAGGTCAGCACCCGTGATTACAACTACCGGCGGGCCACGGATGACATGAACACCCAGGTGGATGCGACCCGTGGCGACAGCACCACCTACGGCGATGCCTATCACTATGCCGATAACTACCTGACGCAGGGCAGTACCTATGACCGCAATCCGGCACTGGAGTCCGGGGCGTTTTATGCCCGCATTCGTCATGAACGCTATCTGAACGGCCAGACACAGACCCGCGCAATCTCCAGTTGCCCGACACTGGCGCCCGGCCAGGTGCTGAAAGTCACCGGTGGCTATGAAGTGGCGGAGGCGTTCAGCCAGGGTGTACTCATTACCGGGATGAAAAGTGCGGCCCGCCGTGATAAAGATTTTGAAGTGCATTTCAGCGGTATCCCGGACAGCACCGATGTTAGCTTCCGCCCGGAGCCGGGCAAACGCCCGCAGATGGCGGGGACCCTACCGGCCCGCGTCACCAGCACCACGGAAAATGACACCTACGGGCATATCGATAAAGACGGCCGCTATCGCGTCAACATGTTGTTTGACCGTGATAACTGGGAGACCGGATTCGAGAGCCTGTGGGTGCGCCAGTCCCGCCCCTATGCCGGCGACACCTATGGCCTGCACCTGCCGCTGCTGGCGGGCACCGAAGTGGCGATTGGTTTTGAAGACGGCAACCCGGACAGGCCCTATATTGCCGGCGTGCTGCACGACTCGGCCCACGGCGACCACGTCACCATCCGCAACTACAAACGTAACGTGCTGCGCACGCCGGCGAACAACAAAATCCGCCTCGATGACGAGCGCGGGAAAGAGCATATCAAGGTCAGCACGGAATACGGCGGCAAAAGCCAGCTGAACCTTGGACATCTGGTCGACAGCGAAAAACAACAGCGCGGCGAGGGGTTTGAGCTCAGAACCGACAGCTGGGGAGCCATCCGGGCGCAGAAAGGGATTTTTATCAGCGCTGACGGCCAGGCAAAGGCGCAGGGTCAGGTGTTGGAGATGCAGCCGGCGGTCAGTAATCTGAATAATGCCCGGGAACAGATGACGGCCATTTCGACCGATGCGCAGACCGCCACCGCGACCCCGGCGGATCTCCAGGCACAAATCAAACTGCTGGAACAGCAATTGACGGACCTCAAAAAATCCGTGCTGCTGCTCAGTGCGCCGGAGGGTATGGCGCTGACCAGCGGACAACACCTGCAGGTATCGGCCGGCCAGAACCTGATAGCCACAGCCGGTAAAAATGCTGACGTCAGCGTGGTGAAGAATCTGTTCATCGGGGTAGGTAATGCCCTGAGCGTGTTTGTTCGCAAGCTGGGGATCAAGCTCATCGCGAACCAGGGGCCGGTGAAAATACAGGCGCAGAATGACCTGATGGCTCTGCTTGCTCGTAAGGAAATTAGTATCGTCAGTACCGAAGATGAAATCAAAATCATCGCGAAGAAGAAGCTGACGGTAAATGGCGGGGGGAGTTATATCACTCTGGATGTTAATGCCATTGAGTCAGCGACGGCAGGTGAGTACAGAACAAGGGCCGGGTATTACGTCAGGCGCGAAAAAGCGCAGCATAAGCCTGAAATGATGGTCTTTCCGCTAATTAAGCTAGATGAATACATTCGTTTCATAGATTTCAAAAATAATATAACCGGTGAACCTGTTCCTTTTGTGGACTATACAGTGAAATTTGAAGATGGAACAATAAATACAGGGGCGGCTGATGAAAAAGGTCGCGCATTAATAAAAACTGGGGAGCGGTCTCTTCAGTTTGAAATAGCTGCAAACTTTGTGTCTGAGGATGGTTTAAATGACTCAATCAAATGAGAATTCTTTAAAGCATTCTACTGAACTGGCTGAATCAAAGCCTCATTCAGTAGTGCTGATTAATGCTAATAAAATAGGTCTGGCTTGCGCAATAGACAAGCATACTGGGGAACCTCAAAAAAATCTTAATTATTATATCAATTTCAAGCCGGGAAAGGTATGTGGTATTGGGAGAACCGATCAGTTTGGATTTACTCCACCAATACGATTTACAGGGGAAACACCAACGGTTTCATTTAATTTTATTTCACCCAAGAAAGAGGTTTTCTTGGATTATGAGGTTATGTCAGATGATGATGATTTAAAAAATAATAATTTTAATTCGAAATTTACAGTGATATCTGTGCAGCAATTAGATAAGAAAGATTATGAAATCACTCCTGTTCAGTTAGATAATAGAGCCGCGGTGCGGCAAGCGATAATATCAGAGGTGAGAAAGAGTGGATGTATATTCAAAACTCGGTCAGCCTGGAGTGCCAGTGACGGTCAGAAATTTTCCCCTGACTGGAATTATACTAAAATCGCCATTCATAATGCTGGAAATAGTTATTCATGTTCAGATTTGAATGGTGATAAAATAAAAAAAATTGAAGAAGAGCATATGGATAAATTTAACCAGTTTGGTTATCATTATGCTGTTGGATGCGATGGTGAAATTTTTGAAGGGCAGGATATAAGAAATAAAGGTGCTCACATCAGTTTTGGCAACACATCTATTATAGGCATTGTATTAATGTCTGACTTAGACGAACAATGGTGGGATCCCTCTGATGAGGTAACCACTTTGCAAGAAAAGGCAGTAAAAGAAATTATATCCACGTTGCTTAACTATTTTAATATTACGGAACTTGGTGGGCACAAGGAACATCAGGTTTTTTACCGTAATCCCAAAAAGCCCAACGAGGTAATCGAAAGATCCTGCCCTGGTAATTTAGGTATGCAGTTTGTTGAAAAATTGAGAAAAGAATTTAATCTAGGTAAACCAACTAAATATAAACATTCATAGGGGGAGGTATGGGTAATGCTAACAGGGTAAATTATTGTTGGGTTGCTGTCATCATGGCATTAATATTGTTCCTTGCATGGTTTTTTGTTGGTGTTGAGCAGGTGTCTGGTGAATTCAAGGAAGATACAGAATATGTCTTTTTTATTAAAAAGCATATGAGTGCAAAACTTTTTTTTGTTGATCCAACAAATTGCAATGCAGGTTGTGATACACCATTACTTAGTAACTTAAATGAAAAAAAACTCAAGCAATTCTCAGATTATTGTTTTTATAGATATGATTTATCTTCTGAAGAGAATTGTTATAACATGTTGTATAAAATTAATGATTGAATTAGTAGAGGGATTAATTGCGAGAGGTACATTATTCATGCAGTGGATTGATTGCTTTTTAGTTATGCTAAAAAATAGAATATTCAATAGCCAGAGTCTAACTGTAAGAGATTTTATATTATTAATTTCAAGTGGGTAGACGTAATAAGTATTTATGGATTAATAAAATTAATAACTATTTTTCATATTATCAGTAGATATGAAAAATTGGGCGTGAATTAACAATCCATTTTGGCAAGGACTCTCATAAAGAATATGCGATAAAAATTAAGCAATAATTAACTTACTTAATGCATGTATGCTTTTTTCAGAGCATAATTTTTCTGCCGATGTGAAGGAATACAATGAGCACCAATCCCGCGATCATATTCAGCCACAATCATCACCAGCTGTCGGTGAAGGGATGTGAAGCGGATCTCGATGTACTGGCCTTTGAAGGCGATGAAACCCTGAGCCAGCCTTTCAGCTACCGCATTGAGTTTACCAGCCG
>NZ_JBQZFO010000022.1:0-26032 GCF_052691715.1 Serratia sp. NA_112.1 | reverse complement strand
TGAACCCGAAGGTTCTGGATATCGTCTTGTGGAGTGCCCACACAGATTGTCTGATAAATTGTTAAAGAGCAGTGAGTTAGCCGCCGTGGCTTGCTATCTCGAGGTGGCGTATATTACGCTTTCCTCTTTCAGAGTCAACCCCTAAATTTCAGGATTTTTTCTCTTCGAACCCCGAAGACTCTGTGAAGTTGTTCACATGTTCCGTGTCGATGGAGGCGCATTATAGGGAACCGAGTTTTTTGCACAACCCCTTTTTTGATCTTTTATCACTGCTTGCACACTTTTCGGCCCTTTCGGGTGGATCTTGCGCGATCAGGGCCGTTTTCCGCAGGATCCGTCGCTTCAGTTGGTTGTAATTCCACCGCCAACGTCTAGTATTGCCGGTAAATATGATCCCGATGCGAGGCTATTACCATGTCTGATGCAGTACGTTCTTATCTTCATTACTCTCCCAAACTGGGCTTGCGCGTCATGATCGACCCTTCCAGTGTGGTGATCGGTAACGTTGAGCTGGCCGATGACGTCAGTATCTGGCCGTTGGTTGCCATCCGCGGTGATGTGAACGCGGTAAAGATCGGTGCACGCAGCAATATTCAGGATGGCAGCGTGTTGCACGTGACCCATAAGTCTGAACATAACCCTGAGGGTTACCCATTATTGATCGGTGAAGACGTTACTGTTGGGCACAAGGCGATGTTGCATGGCTGCGCCATCGGCAATCGGGTGCTGGTAGGTATGGGATCGATCCTGTTGGATGGTGCAGTAATAGAAGATGATGTGATGATTGGTGCTGGCAGCCTGGTTGCACCGGGTAAACGCCTGGAGAGCGGCTATCTCTATATGGGTAGCCCGGCACGCCAGGTTCGCCCATTGACCGCTGCAGAGCGGGAAGGGTTACTTTACTCTTCTACTAACTATGTACGTTGGAAAGACGAATACTTGTCAGAAGATATCTGACTGGCACCCGTTCCCGCTCAGGGGAACGGGCCCCGAGTTACACTGCCAGTTCGTGACGCAGCTGGCGCAATACCGGTTCGATCTCCGGCATCACACCATGCCACAGCAGGAACGCATGTGCGGCCTGCCCCACCAGCATCCCTAAACCGTCGGCATATTCTGTGGCACCCTGTTGCTGTGCCCAGGCCAGAAACGGAGTTAATCCCTGCTGATAAAACATGTCATAACAACGCGTATGGCTATTGACCGTACCAACCGGTAGCGCCGGGATGTCACCACTGATGCCGGATGCCGTAGCGTTAATCACTAAATCAAACCGCTGTTGATCAAGTTGATCCAGAGGCAACGCGGATATTTCACCCAGATGCTGGAATACCTGCGCCAATGTCTGTGCGCGGCTAAAAGTACGATTGGTGATCACCACTTCGCAACCAAAAGACAGTAGCGGCAAGATCGCGCCACGTGCCGCACCACCCGCCCCCACCAACAGGATACGATCCTTGGGTTGGATCAACTTCTGACGTTCAAGATCGGTTAGCAGACCGATCCCATCGGTGTTGTCACCCAGTAACCCACCGTCTGGCAGTATCTTCAAGGTATTTACCGCACCGACCAGCGAGGCTCGTTGACTGAGTTCGGTCGCCACTTCATAAGCATTTTCTTTAAAAGGAACCGTGACGTTCGCTCCCTTGCCACCAGCTTGAATGAACGTCTGCAAAGTGGTTTTGAAACCATCCAGTGGCGCCAGCACAGTTCCATAGGGATGTTCTATACCTGTTTGCGCGGCAAATAGCGCATGAATACGCGGTGACTTGCTGTGGCCGATAGGATTACCGAATACTGCAAACTTCTCCATGCACGTTACCTCTAGCCTTGACGGATCTGCTTACCGGTCAGGACATCTCTGATTTCGGAAGGATTAAGACGGCCACCGACGCTGCCGGCCAACACCGGGAAAGCGGCACCAAACTGCTGCTGCACTTCATCGGCACTACGGCAAGGTTCCTGCCCGCTGAGGTTGGCGCTGGTCGATACCAGCGGTTTGCCAAACTGCTGACAAAGTTGCTGTACCAACGGATGATCGCTAACGCGTACCGCCAACGAATTGAAACGGCCGGTCAACAAACGCGGCGTTTCTGACCGGGCAGGGATCACCCAGGTCACCGGGCCCGGCCAACTGGCAAACATCGTGGCGCGTTGCTGTTCGTTCAACGCGGTGTCATCTATATAAGGTGTTAACTGTGCGTAATCAGCCGCAATCAGGATCAAGCCCTTTTCCCAGGGACGCTGTTTCAGTGCCAATAAGGCATTAACCGCCAGCTCGCTGTCGGGATCGCAACCCAAGCCAAACACCGCCTCGGTCGGATAGGCAATGACCTGTTGATTATGTAGGGCGTCAATAATTGGCGTGAAGATGGCTGTGGATTCTGAGCTCATGATGTCATTATTCTGTGATTACTACGGGTTTCCCGCAAAGTTTACTGGCACAGCAAAGGGTTGGACCTTTCGCCGTGCGCTTTTCAATCAGCAACGGATAGTGGCAATACTCACACTCCCCGGCAACGGGTTTAAAATTGAGAACAAACTGGCAATCAGGATAGCGATCGCAGGAGTGGAACACCTTGCCATAGCGCGATTTCCGCTGCAGCAGTTTACCCTGCTCGCACTGCGGACAACTGATGCTGGTTTCGTCCGGTTTATCGATAACTTCGGTGTGATCGCACTCCGGGTAGTTACTGCAAGCGATAAACATGCCGTAACGCCCCTGGCGTAAGGCCAGCGTCGCCTGGCATTTCGGACATTCCTGCCCATCCAGCATTTTTACAATATGGCCATCGGCCTGCGCTTTCAGCGGCCGGATATGTTGGCATTCAGGGTAACGGGTACAGCCGAGGAAGGGGCCGTGACGACCACTGCGGATCACCAGCTCGGCCCCGCATTCCGGACAGGGTTCATTTTGCCTGGCGGCAAAAATCGCGGCTTTTGTCATAACTTCTTCTATGTATGTTATCGGCTCAGTGCAGATAACCTTCGTTTACTTCAAACAACAGTTCTTCCATTTGCTGATAGGCACTTTCATATCCGGGGATATTAAACAGCACCATCAGCACCACCCATTTCAGATCTTCGAGATCGAATTCCGTGTTATCCAAAGCCATAACACGGTCGATAACCATTTCACGGGTTTCGAGGTTCAATACCTGAATCTGCTCCAGGAACAGGAGGAAACCACGGCAACTGGCATCCAAACGCACGCCTTCTTCTTCGGTGTAAATCCGCATTGCCAGCGGATCGGCATCCATAAAATACGGCGCATTTTCGCCTTCCTGCAGGTCAGCGAGCTTTTCAAGCCAATTCAACGCGTTGTAGATATCATCCCGATGAAACCCCGCCTGAGCGAGATCATCAGTCAGTTGATCCTGATCGACGCGCATCTCTGGTTCATTGTGGATATAAGTTTCAAACAAGTACATCAGTACGTCGAACATGGCCTGCCCTCCTTATTCGGACATAGCCGCCGGGTACAGCTGCGATCCACCCTGCTAACTCCAGATCGAGTAATTTGATTACCACCTCTGGCACAGGTTGGCCGGCACGTTCAGCGACGACGTCAACAGGTGTCACCTCATCTCCTACGTTAGCCAACACATCGGCAAATGGCAATTCAACTTCGGCCTCTGACGCACAAATAGTTGTATTTTCGTTCAGTGACAGCCAATGCAGCCCGCTTCCCAGTTGTTCAGCGATCTCTTTCGGGTCGGTAACCAGATAAGCTCCCTGTTGGATCAACCAATGCGTGCCTTCGCTCATCGGATTGCCCAGCGCCCCAGGTAAGGCAAAAACCTCACGTCCCTGCCCCAGCGCATAACGTGCGGTAATCAGAGTTCCACTGCGTAAAGAGGCTTCAATCACCACCACACCCAGACTCAATCCACTAATGATACGGTTACGACGAGGAAAATGATCTGGCATCGGCAGATCGGTGACCAGATATTCAGAGATCAACGCCCCGCCATGCTCGACAATTCGTTCTGCCAGGCGGCGATGCCGGCGCGGATAGATGTTGTCCAAGCCGCTGCCCAATACCGCTACCGTTCCTCCTTCCGCCGCCAGTGCCGCGCGGTGGCAAATACTATCAATGCCAAGGGCCAACCCGCTGGTGATGGTAAACCCGCAGTGCACCAACCCGGTGGAAAAGTAATTGGCCCAGTGTTCACCGTAATGACTAAACTGACGGCTACCTACCATGGCGATTTGCGGCTGCTGCGCTGCATCCGGGTTTCCCTTAACCAGCAGCAACAGCGGAGCATCGTCGATAGGGAGCAATCGCTCTGGGTAGCCAACCTCACCGTAGACCCACATCAAGTTGCCGGGTT
The DNA here is from genome assembly GCF_052691715.1 of Serratia sp. NA_112.1. Taxonomy (NCBI): domain Bacteria; kingdom Pseudomonadati; phylum Pseudomonadota; class Gammaproteobacteria; order Enterobacterales; family Yersiniaceae; genus Serratia; species Serratia sp. NA_112.1. The sequence goes on along the minus strand of NZ_JBQZFO010000022.1, from coordinate 21,698 downwards.
GTTCCAGCCAGGTGAGAGTGGCCGCCAGATAGCGCGGATCCACATGACGAAACTGAGCCCGCTGCCGGTCATTCAACCCCAATTCCCGTAACAGCGGATAAGGCTCTCCTCCAGTCTTCACCATCTGCCGTATCATCTGGCTGGCCTGCGCCGCCCCCAGCCCGGTGACACCGCGCATCCGTAAGCCAATTTCCTGTGCCTGCATCGCCTGTTCCCTCGCAGAAAATGGTGGTATTACCAATTCGAGCAATTGGTGCGCAATGCTGTCAATCAGGCTGGGAAATGTCTAGAATAGAAGCTAAACCTCGTTTATCACTCGGATACAGATCTCAAGATATATGTCAGTATTGCAGGTATTACATTACCCAGATGACCGGCTGCGCAAAGTCGCGGCCCCGGTAAAAGAAGTCAATGCGAATATCCAGCGCATCGTGGATGATATGTTTGAAACCATGTACGCAGAGGAGGGCATTGGCCTAGCTGCGACGCAGGTGGATATCCATCAGCGCATTATCGTCATTGACGTTTCTGAGAACCGCGATCAGCGCCTGGTGCTGATCAACCCGGAACTGCTGGAAAAAAGCGGTGAAACCGGGATTGAGGAAGGCTGCCTTTCCATTCCTGAACAACGTGCTTTAGTCCCGCGCGCTGCTGCTGTGAAAATCAGAGCGCTGGACCGCGACGGCAAACCTTTTGAGCTGGAAGCCGACGACCTGTTGGCCATCTGTATCCAGCACGAGATGGACCACCTGGTAGGCAAGCTGTTCGTCGATTACCTGTCGCCACTCAAGCGCCAGCGTATCCGTCAGAAACTGGAAAAAATGGCCAAGCTTAACGCCCGCGCCTAACCGCTCAGGAAATCAACGTGTCTGACTCTTTACGGATTATTTTTGCCGGAACTCCAGACTTCGCAGCGCGTCACCTTGACGCGCTGTTGTCATCTGGGCACCAGATTGTCGGGGTTTTCACTCAACCCGACCGCCCTGCGGGACGTGGCAATAAGCTGACGCCCAGCCCAGTCAAGGTTCTGGCCGAGCAGCACCATTTACCGGTGTTTCAGCCCAAATCACTGCGCCCGGAAGAAAACCAGCACCTGGTTGCCGATCTCAACGCCGATGTCATGGTGGTCGTGGCTTATGGCCTGATCCTGCCCAAAGCGGTGTTGGATATGCCGCGACTCGGTTGCATCAACGTCCATGGTTCATTGCTGCCTCGCTGGCGTGGTGCCGCACCGATCCAACGTTCACTGTGGGCTGGCGATCATGAAACCGGCGTTACCATAATGCAGATGGACGTGGGTTTGGACACCGGCGATATGATGCACAAGATTGCCTGCCCGATCGAAGCCGATGACACCAGCGCCAGCCTGTACGATAAACTGGCTAAGCTCGGCCCACAGGGCATGCTGACCACGTTGCAGCAGATGGCTGCAGGTACAGCGAAACGTGAAGTGCAGGATGAATCGCTGGTCACCTATGCCGAAAAATTGAGCAAAGAAGAAGCCCGTCTGGACTGGAATTTGTCCGCTGCGCAACTTGAGCGCTGCGTTCGTGCCTTCAACCCGTGGCCCGTCAGTTATTTCACCATTGACGAACAACCGGTGAAAGTGTGGCAGGCAACGGTGTTGGCGCAAAACGCGGATGCAGAGCCTGGCACCATCATCCATGCCGACAAACACGGCATTCAGGTGGCGACCGCCGAAGGTATTCTTAACCTGACTCAACTGCAGCCAGCAGGCAAAAAACCCATGTCAGCTCAGGATTTGCTGAACTCACGTCGTGAATGGTTTACACCGGGCAACCGGTTATAAACCGCCCCCACTGCCCGGCCAATTATCGCCGGGCTGTTTCTTTCTTAATGCCGATCGTTATCAGCTTTAGCCTATGAAAAACAATTACAATCTCCGCAGCATCGCGGCCATTGCCATCGGCCAGGTGTTGGATCAGGGCCAGTCGCTCAGTACTGTCCTGCCGTCACTGCAAAAAACCATTTCTGACAAGGATCGTGCTCTGCTGCAGGAACTGTGCTTTGGCACCCTGCGCGTCCTGCCGCAACTGGAATGGTGTATTCAACAATTAATGGCCAAGCCAATGACCGGCAAGCAGCGCACGCTACACTATTTGTTGATGGTCGGCTTATACCAACTGCTGTATACCCGTATCCCCGCTCATGCAGTGCTGGCGGAAACCGTAGAAGGCGCAGTAGTGCTGAAACGCCCGCAGCTTAAGGGCCTGATCAACGGCGTATTGCGCCAGTTCCAACGCCAGCAGGACGAATTACTGCAACGGGCTGCCAATAATGACAGCCGCTATCTGCACCCGAGCTGGCTGTTGAAACGTATCCAACAGGCCTATCCCGCACAGTGGGAGCAGATCATCGATGCCAATAATCAGAAGCCGCCAATGTGGCTACGCGTCAACCGTTTGCATCATACTCGCGAAGACTACTTGCAGTTGATGGAACAGGCTGGCATTGCCGCGGAACCGCATGCCGAATATCGCGATGCGGTACGTCTGCTGGCACCCTGCGCCGTGACCGATCTGCCAGGCTTTACCGACGGCTGGGTCAGCGTGCAGGATGCCTCCGCTCAGGGTTGTGTCGCTCTGCTGGATCCGCAAGACGGGGAACTGATCCTCGATTTGTGCGCGGCTCCTGGTGGTAAAACCACTCATATTTTAGAGGCAGCTCCCAAAGCCCATGTGATGGCCGTCGATATCGATGACCAGCGCCTGAGCCGGGTCAAAGAAAACCTGCAACGTCTGCGTTTGCACGCCGAAGTGAAGCAAGGCGATGGCCGCACTCCGCAACAATGGTGCGGCGACAAGCAATTCGATCGCATTTTACTGGATGCTCCTTGCTCTGCTACCGGTGTGATCCGCCGTCACCCTGATATTAAATGGTTGCGACGCGACAGTGATATCGCTGAACTGGCAACACTACAGGCCGAGATTATCGAGGCTATCTGGCCGCATCTCAAAAGTGGAGGTGTGATGGTGTATGCCACCTGCTCCATCTTGCCGGTAGAAAACGCTGAGCAGGTTAGCGCCTTCCTCCAGCGTCATGCCGATGCCCGCTTGGTTGAAACCTGCAACCAGCAACAGCATGGCCGACAGAATCTTCCGCATCCAGAGGATGGGGATGGATTCTTTTACGCTAAGCTGATTAAAATGTAGCTGTTCAGTGCTCTGGGCGCGGCTGTTGCGCCCTTTCAGATAATCTTCAGCGGTTTCAGTGTGAAGCAGAGAAGCGAATGAAAATAATTATTCTTGGCGCGGGTCAGGTTGGCGGGACACTGGCAGAAAACCTGGTGGGTGAAAATAACGATATTACCGTCGTGGATACCGATTCCGGCCGCCTGCGTCAGTTACAGGATAAGTTCGACCTGCGGGTCGTTCAAGGCTACGGCTCTCATCCACGTGTACTCCGGGAAGCGGGGGCGGAAGATGCCGACATGCTGGTTGCCGTCACTAACTCAGACGAAACCAACATGATTGCCTGTCAGATTGCCTACTCGTTGTTTAATACACCTAACCGAATTGCCCGTATCCGCGCACCAGAATATATCCGCGAGTCAGAGAAGCTGTTTCATCCAGAAGCGGTACCCATTGACCACCTGATCTCACCAGAACAGCTGGTTATCGACTACATCTATAAATTGATTGAGTATCCGGGCGCGCTGCAGGTGGTCAACTTTGCAGAGGGCAAGGTCAGCATTGCCGCGGTAAAAGCCTATTACGGCGGCCCATTAGTCGGCAATGCGCTCTCTTCAATGCGCGAACATATGCCGCACATTGATACTCGCGTCGCCGCAATCTTCCGGCAGGATCGACCGATTCGCCCACAGGGCTCCACCATTATCGAAGCTGGCGATGAAGTGTTCTTTGTTGCCGCCTCACAGCATATCCGTGCGGTAATGAGTGAATTGCAGCGACTGGAAAAACCCTATAAGCGCATCATGATTGTTGGCGGTGGCAACGTCGGCGCTGGCCTGGCGCAAAGGTTGGAGAAATCTTACAACGTGAAGTTGATTGAACGTAATCAGCAACGCGCCGCAGAGCTGGCCGAACAACTGCATGACACCATCGTATTTTATGGCGATGCTTCTGACCAGGAGCTACTGGCAGAAGAACACGTTGATCAGGTGGATGTTTTTATCGCCATCACCAACGATGACGAAGCAAATATTATGTCCGCCATGCTCGCCAAACGCATGGGGGCCAAAAAGGTAATGGTGCTGATTCAGCGTCGTGCCTATGTCGATCTGGTACAAGGCAGCGTCATCGATATTGCTATTTCTCCACAACAAGCAACTATTTCAGCGCTGTTGGGCCATGTGCGAAAAGCGGATATCGTCAGCGTTTCCTCACTCCGTCGTGGTGTTGCGGAAGCCATCGAAGCCATTGCGCATGGTGACGAAAGCACTTCAAAAGTGGTCGGCCGCATCGTTGAAAATATTAAATTACCGCCGGGCACTACCATTGGTGCCATTGTTCGCGGTGATGACGTTATTATTGCCAACGGCAGCAGTAAAATCGAACAGGGCGATCACGTCATTATGTTTATAACCGATAAAAAGTTCGTCCCTGACGTTGAGCGGCTGTTCCAACCCAGTCCTTTCTTCCTGTAGAACAAATGTAGTAATGAATGGTCTATAATTGCGAGGTTGTTCTCTGCCATAGAATGAGATAAAACTTTTCGCTCCTTTTGTGGCAAAGGGAAATTGCTTTGTTAAACTTGAGTTATTAAATTCTGCAAGGGGTGCGTTCTATGAGTATGATGAAAGAGTTCCGCGAATTTGCCATGCGTGGCAACGTGGTCGACTTGGCAGTGGGTGTAATTATTGGTGCGGCGTTTGGTAAAATCGTATCGTCTTTCGTTGCAGATATCATCATGCCGCCGCTGGGCTTGCTGATCGGCGGTGTTGATTTCAAACAATTCCACCTGGTATTACGTGAAGCCCAAGGTGCGGTTCCTGCAGTAGTGATGAACTACGGTTCATTCATCCAAACCATTTTCGATTTCGTGATTGTTGCCTTCGCTATTTTCCTGGCAATTAAATTAATGAACAAAGTACGCCGTAAACAGGAAGAAGCGCCGGCAGCGCCGCCTGCGCCAACTGCAGAAGAAAAACTGCTGACTGAAATTCGCGATTTACTGAGCCAACAGCAACAGCCAAAACTATAAAATAGTTTATCTGGGATTACTAAAAAGCCATCTTATTCAGATGGCTTTTTTAATCCCTTAAAACCAGAAGGCCAGTGGTAAATTATCCTTTGATAGTTTACCACTGGCCTCCCAGTTACTGCCTTTTGCATGTTTGTCTTTACGCCGGTAGCTACCTTTCCCTTTGGTATTTTTCTCTATCCTTTGGCGGAATAATGGATCGTGCAACAGTGCCTCAATGGCATTGTCCTGTATCTGACCTTTGGTATGACGGTATTTAGTCATGGTAATTCTCCTTTTTTATGTATGGATATAAATCGTGGCGATAATACTGCTGTCCGTGTAAAAATTAAAGTGCCGCCAGCCCTTTCAGGCACCTTTTTTTGTTTTTTCATCACTGGCACCCTGTTCTAGCGCTTCCAAAATCGAGCAATAATTGCTGGTATGCGCGCTACCGCAACAGGCATCGCTGAGGCGTTTTAGCGACTCACGCATCCGAGTAAGCTCTTTAAGCTTATTCTCTACTTCACTGAGCCGTGCATCCACGATCGACTTCGACTCCCGACAGGTATGATGTACAGGGTCAACCCGGATAGACAATAGTTCGGCAATGGTTTCCAATGTAAAACCGAGTTGTTTGGCATAACGGATAAAACGCAACCTCTGCAAGTCTTGATCGCTATACAACCGATAACCGCCCTCGGTACGGATGTTATGATCCATCATTCCCTGCTTCTCGTAGTAACGCACGGTGTCGGGCGTCACGTCAGCAAGTTTTGCCAGTTGGCCAATTTTAAGCATCAGTCTTTCTCCGGTGAAAATTTTCCACTCAGTGCACGTTGATATTCACTATGCAAGAAATCGGTACTCATTCCTGCTTGTCGCAAACGATATTCCAGCAGGACCATCCGTTTGCCAAGTTCAATATAGTCCGGATGATCACTATCAATCACTTGCAGCAACCGAGCTACATTCAAAGCCTCTTTGCGATCCTCCAACTCAGCGGGTAAATAGCCGGCGTTTTTAAGCAAGCGAAAGCCAGTACGCAATTCAGCAGGCACGGCACTGTCATCGTCCAATACAAGTGGTTGGCCCTGACCAGGCAAATTATCTAATTCACCTTTAGCCTGCGCATCAAGGATATGACGCTCCGCCCATTGATCGAGTAACCACATGAGATGCCCCCTCAATTGGTCTGATTAATAGCGTTAGCATAGCGGATAGGGGCGGGGATCTTAAGTCTGGCGGAGAAAGAACGCACGTTTGGCTGACGATAGACGTAAAAAAACCGGGCAAGCCCGGTTTTTTTACGCGTCCACAGATTACTCTGCAGTTGCTACTTCTGCTTGAGACTCAGCACGATCAACCAGCTCGATGTATGCCATCGGCGCGTTGTCGCCTGCGCGGAAGCCACACTTCAGAATGCGAGTGTAACCACCGGCACGGCTCGCGAAACGCGGGCCCAGCTCGTTAAACAGTTTTGCCACGATCTCGTTATCACGAGTACGGGCGAATGCCAGACGACGATTAGCTACGCTGTCGGTCTTGGCAAGAGTAATCAGCGGCTCAACAACGCGACGCAGCTCTTTTGCTTTTGGCAAGGTCGTCTTGATGATCTCATGACGAACCAAAGAGCCGGCCATGTTACGGAACATAGCCTGGCGATGGCTGCTGTTACGGTTCAGTTGACGACCACTCTTACGATGGCGCATGACCTTATCCTTCTCAGTAAAACCTTAACCTGTGATCCGGTTACTCGTCAGCAATGCTTGCCGGTGGCCAGTTTTCCAGGCGCATGCCCAGTGACAGTCCACGGGAGGCCAGCACGTCTTTAATCTCAGTAAGAGATTTTTTACCCAGGTTCGGCGTTTTCAGCAACTCAACCTCGGTACGCTGTACCAGATCACCGATGTAGTGGATAGCTTCTGCCTTAAGGCAGTTAGCAGAGCGGACAGTCAATTCCAGATCGTCAACAGGGCGCAGCAGAATCGGATCGAATTCTGGTTTCTCTTCTTTAACTTCTGGTTGACGAACATCACGTAAGTCAACAAAAGCTTCAAGTTGTTCAGCCAGGATGGTAGCCGCACGGCGGATCGCCTCTTCAGGATCGATCGTGCCATTGGTTTCCATTTCGATGACCAGCTTGTCCAGGTCAGTACGCTGTTCTACACGCGCTGCTTCAACATTGTAGGCAATACGCTCTACAGGGCTATAGCAGGCGTCAACCAACAGACGACCGATCGGGCGCTCATCTTCTTCCGAATGAATTCGGGCAGAAGCCGGCACATAACCACGACCACGTTGAACTTTGATACGCATGCTGATAGCAGCGTTTTCATCGGTCAGGTGGCAGATCACGTGCTGAGGCTTGACGATTTCGACATCACCATCATGGGTAATGTCGGCAGCGGTCACAGGGCCAATGCCAGATTTATTCAGGGTAAGGATAACTTCATCTTTCCCTTGAACTCTCACCGCCAGCCCTTTCAGGTTGAGCAGGATCTCCAGGATATCTTCCTGTACGCCTTCTTTGGTGCTGTACTCATGCAGTACACCATCAATCTCAACCTCGGTCACCGCGCAACCCGGCATAGACGAAAGCAGAATACGGCGCAGTGCATTGCCGAGAGTATGGCCAAAGCCACGCTCTAACGGCTCAAGGGTCACCTTGGCGTGCGTCGAACTGACTTGCTCGATATCTACCAGGCGCGGTTTTAGAAACTCTGTCACAGAACCCTGCATTGTGTCCTCTCTTTGGTACTAAGCCTTACTTGGAGTAAAGCTCGACGATCAGGTGTTCGTTAATGTCCGCAGACAGATCGGTACGTTCAGGCATACGCTTGAACACGCCTTCCATCTTAGCAGCATCAACTTCAAGCCAGGTCGGCTTTTCACGCTGCTCAGCCAGCTCCAGAGAAGCTTTAACGCGAGATTGCTTTTTAGCCTTCTCGCGGATGCTGACTACGTCATTCGGAGATACCTGATAAGAAGCGATGTTAACAACACGACCATTTACCATAATTGCTTTATGGCTAACCAACTGACGTGACTCTGAACGAGTAGCGCCGAAGCCCATACGGTAAACAACGTTGTCCAAACGACCTTCCAGCAGTTGCAACAGGTTTGCACCGGTGTTGCCCTTCAGGCGTGCTGCTTCTTTGTAATAGTTACGGAATTGACGCTCCAGAACACCGTACATACGGCGAACTTTTTGCTTCTCACGTAACTGTACACCATAGTCAGACAGACGCGGTTTACGCGCACCGTGTTGACCAGGCGGTTGCTCAATTTTACACTTGGTATCGATCGCGCGAACGCCAGACTTCAGGAACAAGTCTGTGCCCTCACGGCGGCTAAGCTTGAGCTTAGGACCCAAATATCTTGCCATTTTCTTTCTCCAACAAACCTAAAAGCTTACGTTATACGCGGCGCTTTTTCGGCGGACGACAACCGTTGTGAGGGATAGGAGTCACATCAGTAATATTAGTGATGCGGAAACCAGCGGCGTTCAGAGCACGAATAGTTGATTCGCGGCCTGGACCCGGTCCCTTAACCATAACTTCCAGATTCTTGATACCGTATTCTTTTACTGCGTCAGCACAACGTTCGGCTGCAACCTGAGCTGCAAACGGAGTTGACTTACGAGAACCACGGAAACCAGAACCACCGGCAGTTGCCCAACCCAATGCATTACCCTGACGATCGGTAATAGTCACAATGGTGTTGTTGAAAGACGCATGGACATGAGCCACGCCGTCAGAGACTTGTTTTCTTACACGCTTACGTGTACGAACAGGTGCCTTTGCCATTATTCAATCACCCTGATTATTTCTTGATTGGTTTACGCGGACCCTTACGGGTACGTGCGTTGGTCTTAGTACGCTGACCGCGAACTGGCAGACCACGACGATGACGCAAACCACGGTAAGTACCAAGATCCATCAGACGCTTGATGCTCAGGGTAACTTCACGACGCAAATCACCTTCTACAGTGAATTTGGCGACTGCTTCACGCAGCTGTTCAATTTGCTCTTCAGACAGCTCACTGATCTTAACATGTTCAGCAATACCCGTAGACGCACAGATAGACTGTGAGCGGGTTTTACCGATTCCGAAGATCGACGTTAAGGCGATTACGGTATGTTTATGATCAGGAATGTTAATGCCTGCTATACGGGCCACTATGCACTCCTACTTATTTTTACGGCAACACCATTCTGAAAAGCCCGTTTTCAGGATACTCAAATAATGTTGCAGCTACATACAAAAGATTGGCTGGCTAATCTAGCCAGCTCAACCCAACTTTGCAAGAAAAATATGCGAGATAATCAGCCTTGACGCTGTTTATGCTTCGGCTCGGCGCTGCAAATCACACGAACGACACCGTTACGCTTAACGATTTTGCAGTTACGACATAATTTCTTGACGGAAGCACGAACTTTCATTTTTACTCTCCGTAACTTCTCAAACGAACCTGTTAGCGGTTATAGCCTTTCAGGTTTGCTTTCTTCAATGCAGACTCGTACTGACTTGACATCATCAGAGTTTGCACTTGAGCCATAAAGTCCATGATGACGACAACCACGATCAGTAGCGAGGTACCACCAAAGTAGAATGGTACTTTCATTGCATCACGCATGAACTCCGGGATCAGGCAGATGAAAGTAATGTACATCGCGCCCACCAGGGTTAAACGCGTCATTACTTTATCGATATACTTCGCCGTTTGCTCTCCCGGACGAATTCCTGGTACGAAGGCACCGGACTTCTTCAGGTTATCTGCTGTCTCACGCGGGTTGAAAACCAACGCCGTGTAAAAGAAACAGAAGAAGATGATTGCAGACGCATAGAGTAACACATAAAGCGGTTGCCCTGGCTGCAAATACAGCGAAATCGTTGTCAGCCAGTTCCAACCGGTACCGCCCCCAAACCATGATGCAATCGTGGCCGGGAACAGAATAATGCTGGAAGCGAAGATTGCCGGGATAACCCCTGCCATATTCACTTTCAACGGTAAGTGTGTGCTCTGTGCTGCATAAACACGACGACCTTGTTGACGCTTCGCATAGTTAACGACGATACGACGTTGACCACGTTCGATGAAAACAACGAAGAAGGTTACTGCAAACACCAATACTGCAACCAACAGCAACAGGAGGAAGTGCAAGTCGCCTTGCCGGGCTTGTTCGATAGTATGGGCCACAGCCGGCGGGAGTCCCGCTACAATACCTGCGAAGATAATGATCGAGATACCGTTTCCGATACCACGTTCAGTAATCTGTTCACCCAGCCACATCAGGAACATTGTCCCGGTCACCAAGCTCACTACTGCAGTAAAGTAGAACGCAAAGCCTGGATTTAACACCAGACCTTGCATACCAGGCATATTCGGTAAACCGGTAGCAATACCGATCGACTGGAATATGGCCAACACCAGCGTACCGTAACGGGTGTACTGACTAATCTTGCGACGGCCAGCCTCCCCTTCTTTCTTGATTTCTGCTAACGCTGGATGAACCACCGTTAACAGCTGGATAATAATCGACGCCGAAATATACGGCATGATCCCCAGAGCAAAGATAGAAGCACGGCTGAGGGCACCACCAGAGAACATGTTAAACATTTCAATGATAGTGCCTCTCTGCTGCTCGAGCAATTTGGCAAGCACAGTGGCATCGATACCAGGAATCGGAATAAAAGAGCCGATACGGAAGACAATCAGCGCGCCGATTACAAACAAAAGTCTGCGCTTCAGCTCGCCGAGTCCGCCTTTAGCACTTTGAAAATCTAATCCTGGTTGCTTAGCCATCTGCTACTTATTCCTCAATTTTACCGCCAGCAGCTTCGATAGCAGCACGAGCGCCTTTGGTGACACGCAGACCACGCAGGGTAACCGGACGAGCGATTTCGCCAGAAAGCATAACTTTCGCGAATTCGATCTGGACACCAACAACGTTAGCGGCTTTCAGCGTGTTCAGGTCGATTACGTCGCCTTCAACAAGAGCCAGTTCAGACAGACGAACTTCTGCCGTGATCATAGCTTTGCGAGAGGTGAAGCCGAATTTCGGCAAACGACGATATAAAGGCATCTGACCACCTTCAAAACCACGACGTACGCCACCGCCAGAACGTGAGTTCTGACCTTTGTGACCACGACCAGCGGTTTTACCCAGGCCAGAACCAATACCACGACCTACACGCTTAGGCGCATGCTTGGCACCTTCAGCCGGAGACAGAGTATTTAAACGCATCTCTTACTCCTCAACCTTAACCATGTAGGAAACCAAGTTGACCATACCACGTACAGCAGGAGTATCCTCACGCTCTACAGTATGACCAATACGACGCAGACCTAAACCGAGCAAGGTTGCCTTGTGCTTTGGCAAACGGCCGATGCTGCTTTTTGTTTGAGTTACTTTAATAGTCTTTGCCATGGTTATTTCCCTAGAATTTCTTCGACGGACTTACCACGCTTAGCAGCGACCATTTCTGGGGATTTCATATCTTCCAAAGCAGCAATAGTTGCACGAACCACGTTGATCGGGTTAGTAGAACCATATGCTTTAGCTAATACGTTATGAACCCCTGCAACCTCCAGGACGGCGCGCATTGCACCACCGGCGATAATACCGGTACCTTCGGAAGCTGGTTGCATGAACACGCGAGAACCCGTGTGAGCACCTTTAACAGGGTGCTGCAGAGTACCGCTATTCAAAGCAACATTAATCATAGCGCGACGGGCTTTTTCCATCGCTTTCTGGATCGCTGCCGGAACTTCGCGTGCTTTGCCGTAGCCAAAACCAACGCGACCGTTACCATCACCAACTACTGTCAGTGCGGTAAAGCTGAAAATACGGCCACCTTTTACGGTTTTAGATACGCGGTTTACCGCGATCAGCTTTTCCTGCAGTTCGCCAGCTTGTTTTTCGATGTGAGCCATCTTAAACCTCTTCCTTAGAACTGAAGGCCAGCTTCACGGGCAGCATCTGCCAGTGCCTGGACTCGACCATGATATTGGAAACCGGAACGGTCAAAGGAAACTTTAGAGATCCCTTTTTCCAACGCGCGCTCAGCCAGAGCTTTACCTACGGCTGCTGCTGCGTCTTTGTTGCCGGAATACTTCAATTGCTCTGTGATAGCTTTTTCTACAGTAGAAGCGGCTACCAGTACTTCAGAACCATTTGGAGCAATTACCTGTGCGTAAATGTGACGCGGGGTACGATGTACCACCAGGCGGGTTGCACCCAGTTCTTTGATCTTACGGCGTGCGCGGGTCGCACGACGGATACGAGCAGATTTCTTATCCATAGTGTTACCTTACTTCTTCTTAGCCTCTTTGGTACGCACGACTTCGTCGGCGTAACGGACACCCTTGCCTTTGTAAGGCTCAGGACGGCGGTAGGCACGCAGATCTGCAGCAACCTGGCCAATAACTTGTTTATCAGCGCCTTTCAGCACGATTTCAGTTTGGCTTGGGCATTCAGCAGTAATACCTGCTGGCAGCTGGTGATCGACCGGGTGAGAGAAGCCTAAGGCTAAATTCACCACGTTGCCTTTAACAGCAGCACGATAACCAACACCTACCAGTTGAAGCTTCTTGGTGAAGCCTTCGGTAACACCAACAACCATTGCGTTCAGCAGAGCGCGCGTAGTACCCGCTTGGGCCCATGCGTTAGCAAAACCTTCGCGCGGAGCGAAAGTCAGTGCGTTAGCTTCTTGCTTCACTTCAACGGCGTTGTGGACAGTACGAGTCAGCTCGCCGTTCTTACCCTTAATCGAAATAACCTGACCGTTGAGTTTTACCTCTACGCCGGCAGGAATGACGACGGGTGCTTTTGCAACACGAGACATTCTTTCCTCCCGAATTAAGCTACGTAGCAGATAATCTCGCCACCAAGACCTGCTTGGCGAGCTGCACGATCGGTCATAACACCTTTAGAGGTAGAAATAACAGCAATACCCAAACCAGCCATAACTTTTGGCAGTGCATCTTTTTTCTTGTAGATGCGCAGACCAGGACGGCTGATTCGTTGAATGCTTTCTACCACTGCCTTGCCCTGGAAGTACTTCAGTACCAGTTCCAGAACAGGCTTGGTGTCGCCTTCGATTTTGAAATCTTCAATAAAACCTTCTTCCTTCAGCAGGTTGGCAATTGCCACTTTCAGCTTGGAGGAAGGCATGGTGACCGCAACTTTGTTCGCGGCTTGACCGTTACGGATACGGGTCAGCATATCCGCGATCGGATCTTGCATGCTCATCTGTCTTTACTCCCGTGATTCAATTGGTAATTACCAGCTAGCCTTTTTCAAGCCTGGTACTTCACCGCGCATAGCGGCTTCACGTAACTTGATACGGCTCAACCCGAATTTGCCCACATAACCATGTGGACGGCCAGTTTGGCGGCAGCGTTTACGCTGACGAGACGGGCTGGAATCACGCGGCAGAGTTTGCAGCTTGAGAACAGCATCCCAACGATCTTCGTCGGAAGAGTTCACACCAGAAATGATAGCCTTCAGTTCCTCGCGTTTAGCGCGGTACTTTTCAGCCAGTTTCACGCGAACGACTTCGCGTGCTTTCATTGATTGCTTAGCCATCAGTAACCCTGCCTTACTTACGGAACGGGAAGTTAAAAGCAGCCAACAGCGCGCGGCCTTCATCATCAGATTTCGCAGTAGTGGTAATGGTAATATCCAAACCACGTACGCGATCGACTTTGTCGTAGTCGATTTCTGGGAAGATGATTTGCTCACGCACACCCATGCTGTAGTTACCACGGCCATCGAATGACTTAGCGGACAAGCCACGGAAGTCACGGATACGTGGAACAGCAATGGAAATCAGTCGCTCAAAGAACTCCCACATGCGTTCGCCACGCAGAGTTACTTTACAGCCGATCGGATAGCCCTGGCGGATTTTGAAGCCTGCAACAGATTTGCGTGCTTTGGTGATGAACGGCTTTTGACCGGAGATTGCTGCCAGATCCGCTGCTGCATTATCCAGCAGTTTCTTGTCAGCGATCGCTTCACCAACACCCATATTCAGGGTGATCTTCTCGACCCGAGGGACTTGCATGACAGAGTTGTAATCAAACTGAGACATCAGTTGTTTGACTACCTCGTCTTTGTAGTAATCATGCAGTTTCGCCATCGTATTACTCCAAATTACTTGATAGTTTCGCTGTTAGATTTGAAGAAACGGACTTTTTTCCCGTCTTCGAATCTAAAGCCTACACGGTCAGCCTTACCGGTAGCCGCGTTGAAGAGAGCAATGTTAGAAACCTGAATTGCAGCTTCTTTTTCAACAATGCCACCTGGTTGGTTCAGAGCCGGGACCGGCTTCTGATGTTTCTTAACCAGGTTGATACCTTCAACAATGACCTTACCAGCAGACAGGACATTTTTTACTTTACCGCGTTTACCTTTGTCTTTCCCGGTAAGCACGATAATTTCGTCATCACGACGGATTTTCGCTGCCATGTTTCGCTCCTTAGAGTACTTCTGGTGCCAGAGAGATAATTTTCATGAACTTCTCATTACGCAGTTCACGAGTTACCGGCCCAAAAATACGCGTACCGATAGGTTGCTCGCTGTTATTGTTTAAAATAACGCATGCATTACCATCGAAGCGAATGACAGAACCGTCCGGGCGACGTACACCCTTCTTGGTGCGCACCACTACCGCCTTCAGCACATCGCCTTTCTTCACCTTACCGCGAGGAATTGCTTCCTTGATGGTAATTTTGATGACATCGCCAATGCCTGCGTAGCGACGGTGCGAGCCACCTAGAACCTTGATACACATTACGCGACGTGCACCGGAGTTGTCGGCCACGGTCAGCATAGTCTGTTCTTGGATCATGTTAGTGCTCCGCTAATGTCAACTACAACTTTAGGACCTATTACTAGATCGTTGAAAAGCCCCATAACCAAGGGCGCAGCATTATAACACCGCTTCCAAAGTATGGGTAGAAAAAATAAACGGCTCATTTTCTGAGCCGTTTATAAGTTAGAGCCAGCTACTCTATTACAGAATCGCTTTCTCTACAACGCGAACCAACGTCCAGGACTTAGTCTTGGACAGTGGACGGCATTCGCGGATTTCTACCACGTCACCGATACCACATTCGTTGTTCTCGTCATGTACGTGCAGCTTGGTCGTACGCTTGATGAATTTCCCGTAGATCGGGTGCTTCACCGTGCGCTCGATAGCAACAACCATGGATTTCTCCATTTTGTCACTAATAACACGACCCTGCAGAGTACGGTTAATATCAGTCATTTACACACCCGCCTTTTCAGTCAGTAAAGTCTTAACACGTGCGACATTACGACGCACTTGTTTCAACAGGTGAGTTTGTTGCAGCTGGCCACTTGCCGCCTGCATGCGCAAGTTAAATTGCTCACGCAGCAGGTTGAGCAGCTCAGTGTTCAGCTCTTCAACGCTTTTTTCACGCAGCTCTTGTGCTTTCATTACATCACCGTCTTAGTTACAAAGGTGGTTTTGATCGGCAATTTAGCTGCAGCCAGCTTGAATGCCTCACGGGCGACCTCTTCTGGTACACCGTCCATTTCGTACAGGACTTTCCCAGGTTGGATCAGGGCAACCCAATATTCCACGTTACCCTTACCTTTACCCATACGCACTTCGAGCGGCTTCTCGGTAATTGGTTTGTCCGGGAATACACGGATCCAAATTTTACCTTGACGCTTAACTGCACGAGTCATTGCACGACGAGCTGCTTCGATTTGACGAGCAGTCAGACGGCCACGGCCAACAGCTTTCAGACCGAAAGTGCCGAAGCTAACATCCGTACCCTGCGCCAGACCACGGTTGCGGCCTTTGTGCATCTTACGGAATTTTGTACGCTTTGGTTGTAACATCAGCGACTCTCCTTACTTGCGGCCTTTACGCTGCTGCTTTTTAGGTTGAGCAGCCGGTTCCGGTTGTTCAACTGCAGCCATACCACCCAGGATCTCACCTTTGAAGATCCATACCTTAACGCCGATTACACCATAAGTGGTGTGCGCTTCAGATGTGTTGTAATCGATATCCGCACGCAGTGTATGCAACGGAACACGACCTTCACGGTACCATTCGGTACGCGCGATTTCAGCACCGCCAAGGCGGCCGCTTACTTCAACTTTGATACCTTTAGCGCCAAGACGCATTGCGTTCTGTACAGCACGCTTCATAGCACGACGGAACATAACGCGACGTTCCAACTGTGAAGTGATGCTGTCAGCAACCAATTTAGCGTCAAGTTCCGGTTTACGGACTTCGGCGATGTTAATTTGCGCAGGAACGCCAGCGATGTTCGCTACGACCTTACGCAGTTTTTCGACATCTTCACCTTTCTTGCCGATAACGATGCCTGGACGAGCAGTGTGAATAGTCACACGGATGCTCTTCGCAGGACGTTCGATAACGATGCGAGAAACGGAAGCTTTCGCCAGTTCCTTAATCAGGAATTGGCGAACTTTAAAGTCGCTGTCCAGGTTGTCAGCGAATTCTTTGGTATTCGCATACCAAGTAGAGTTCCAAGGTTTGACAATACCCAGGCGAATACCATTAGGATGTACTTTCTGACCCATTGCTAGTCTCCAGAGTCTCAGCGATCGGACACAACCACAGTAATGTGGCTGGTGCGCTTCAGGATGCGATCTGCACGACCTTTTGCACGAGGCATAATGCGCTTCATGCTTGGGCCTTCGTCTACGAAGATTTTCGTGACTTTCAGATCATCGATGTCAGCGCCATCGTTGTGTTCTGCGTTAGCAATGGCAGACTCCAGCACTTTCTTAACCAGACCAGCAGCTTTCTTGTTGGTGTAGGCCAGAGTTTCCAGAGCTTGCGACACTTTCTTACCGCGGATCAGGTCTGCAACAAGGCGGACCTTCTGTGCAGAAGAACGAGCGTGGCGATGTTTAGCGATAGTTTCCATCTCTTCCTCCTACCTTAGCGCTTTTTAGCTTTTTTATCAGCCGCATGGCCGCGATAAGTGCGAGTCGGCGCGAATTCACCCAGTTTGTGACCGACCATTTCATCGGAAACGAACACTGGTACGTGCTGACGACCATTATGGACAGCGATGGTCAAACCGATCATGTTAGGAAAGATCGTTGAACGACGGGACCAAGTGCGCAAAGGCTTCTTGTCACCGCTTTCCACCGCTTTCTCTACCTTCTTCAGCAAGTGCAGGTCAATAAAAGGACCTTTCTTGAGAGAACGTGGCATGGCTTATCCTCTAATTATTTTTTGCTACGGCGACGTACGATGAACTTATCAGTACGCTTGTTGCTGCGGGTTTTCTTACCTTTGGTCTGAACGCCCCATGGTGTTACTGGGTGTTTACCAAAGTTTTTACCCTCACCACCACCGTGCGGGTGATCTACCGGGTTCATCGCCGTACCGCGAACGGTAGGACGAACACCACGCCAACGTGCAGCACCTGCTTTACCCAGAACGCGAAGCATATGTTCAGCGTTACCGACTTCACCCAAGGTGGCGCGGCAATCAACTGGAACTTTACGCATTTCGCCTGAGCGCAGACGCAGAGTTACGTAGGAACCATCACGTGCAACGATCTGAACGTAGGCACCAGCAGAGCGAGCGATTTGACCGCCTTTACCTGGTTTCATTTCTACGTTATGAACCGTTGAACCCACTGGGATGTTGCGCATTGGCAGGGCGTTACCTACCTTAATTGCAGCATCAACGCCAGATTGGATCTGGTCACCAGCTTTCAGACCTTTCGGCGCCAGGATATAACGGCGTTCGCCGTCTTTGTACAGAACCAGCGCGATGTTCGCGGAACGGTTCGGATCGTACTCCAGACGCTCAACCACTGCAGCCACACCGTCTTTGTTGCGTTTGAAGTCAACCAGACGATAATGTTGCTTGTGGCCACCACCGATATGACGGGTGGTGATACGGCCATTGTTGTTACGGCCACCGCTTTTGCTCAGTTTCTCAAGCAGCGGGGCATGAGGTTTACCCTTGTGCAGCTCAGGGTTAACCACTTTAACAACGTGGCGACGACCCGGAGATGTAGGTTTACATTTAACAATTGCCATTGTTCTTACTCCTCCGACTTACTCTGCGCCGCCGATGAAGTCCAGATTCTGGCCTTCTTTCAGGGTGACGTAAGCTTTTTTCCAGTCGCTACGACGACCAACACGCTGACCGTGACGCTTCACTTTCCCTTTAACTACCAGGGTGTTAACGTCTTCGACTTCGACTTCAAACAGTTTCTGCACTGCAGCTTTAATTTCTGCTTTGGTCGCGTCTTTGGCAACTTTGAGAACGATGGTGTTAGTTTTTTCCATCGCAGCGGATGCTTTTTCAGATACGTGCGGTGCACGCAGCACTTTCAGCAGACGTTCTTCACGGATCATGCCAGCATCTCCTCAACTTGCTTCACAGCATCAGCAGTCATAACCACTTTGTCGAAGGCGATCAGGCTAACCGGGTCGATACCTGCTACATCGCGCACGTCAACCTTGTACAGGTTGCGAGCAGCCAGGAACAGATTCTCATCCAGTTCACCGGTTACGATCAGCACATCTTCCAGCGCCATATCTTTCAGTTTCTGTGCCAGCAGCTTAGTTTTAGGCGCTTCTACAGAGAACTTCTCGACAATGATCAGACGATCTTGACGTACCAGTTCGGACAGGATGCTTTTCAGCGCGCCGCGGTACATCTTTTTGTTTACTTTCTGACTGTGGTCCTGAGGCTTCGCAGCAAAGGTCACGCCACCTGAACGCCAGATCGGGCTCTTTACAGAACCTGAACGCGCACGGCCGGTACCTTTCTGGCGCCACGGTTTTTTACCGGAACCAGTTACTTCAGCACGGGTCTTCTGAGCACGAGTACCTTGACGGGCACCTGCTGCATAAGCAACAACAACCTGGTGTACCAGCGCTTCGTTAAAGTCACGACCGAAGGTAGTTTCGGAAACAGTCAGCGCGCTTTGCGCGTCTTTCAATACTAATTCCATTGCTATCCCCTTACGCCTTCACAGCTGGTTTAACGATCAGGTTGCCACCGGTTGCGCCCGGTACAGCACCCTTAACCAGCAGCAGGTTGCGCTCAGCGTCAACACGTACTACGTCCAGGCTTTGAACGGTTACACGCTCGTCACCCAGGTGGCCAGCCATTTTCTTGCCTTTGAACACTTTGCCCGGAGTCTGGTTCTGACCGATAGAACCCGGAACGCGGTGAGACAAGGAGTTACCGTGGGTAGCGTCTTGGGTACGGAAGTTCCAGCGCTTTACAGTGCCAGCAAAACCTTTACCTTTAGAAGTACCGGTAACATCGACTTTTTTAACTTCAGCGAAGATTTCAACGCTGATGTTTTGACCTGCAGTAAATTCTTCACCTTCAGCAGTGCGGAATTCCCACAGACCACGGCCAGCTTCAACGCCAGCTTTAGCGAAATGGCCCGCTTCCGGCTTGGTTACGCGGTTAGCTTTTTTGCTACCGGTAGTAACCTGCACAGCACGGTACCCGTCGTTAGCCAGGTCTTTAACCTGAGTCACGCGGTTCGCTTCAATTTCAATCACGGTTACTGGGATAGAAACGCCATCTTCAGTGAAGATACGAGTCATACCCAATTTCTTACCGACTAAACCAATCATTGTTTCAACCTCTCAATCGCTCAATGACCTGATTAACCCAGGCTGATCTGCACGTCTACACCAGCAGCCAGATCCAGACGCATCAGAGCATCAACGGTTTTCTCGGTTGGCTCAACGATGTCAACCAGACGCTTGTGAGTGCGAATTTCGTACTGATCACGCGCGTCTTTGTTAACGTGCGGAGAGATCAGAACGGTAAAGCGCTCTTTGCGAGTTGGCAGCGGGATCGGACCACGGACTTGCGCACCAGTGCGCTTAGCAGTCTCGACGATTTCCGCGGTTGATTGATCGATAAGACGATGATCAAACGCTTTCAGGCGGATACGGATTCTTTGGTTCTGCATGAGACCAGAGCTCCAATTATTTATAAACGTAAATAATTACTCCTCACACCCATTTCGATTGATGGGGGAGTGTAATCGTCAACATATAACCCCCATATCGGGAGTATTGTTCGAAGGGCAAAACGAACTTGCCTATCGACTGATTCGCTAAAATCAGGCTTACCAAGATTAGGTAAGCCCGCGCATTATACGCAAAACAGAGCGAGAAGCAAGGCACGGATGGAAATATGCTCAGGATATCGACATTTATTGCAGTTTTAGGTCTTAGATGGCGGTTCGGAAAGCCAGGTACAATAGTATGCGGGGAAATCAGATGAGGCGTTGAGGCTTCTCCCCTGCCCTGCCGGTGATAATACATGCCGGCAGGGAAGCATTGTCGCTAAGTAGGGAATCAGGTTTTACATTACTAAAGTTGGGCTTGTGCGTAGTTCTGAATACCCAGGCGGTCGATCAAATCAAGTTCGGTTTCCAACCAATCGATATGCTCTTCCTCATCTGCCAGGATCTCTATCATCAAATCACGGCTGACATAGTCATGGATGGAATCAGCATAAGCAATGCCTTCACGAAGACTTTTGGCGCCGTCCAACTCCAGGGCCAAATCGGAACGCAGCATTTCCTCAATATCTTCGCCAATATTCAACTTACCGAGATCCTGCAAATTCGGGATACCTTCCAAAAACAAAATACGTTCGATGTAACGATCGGCATGCTTCATTTCATCGATCGACTCGTGGTATTCCTTATCATTGAGACGAGCTAACCCCCAGTTCTTGAACATTCGGGCATGCAGGAAATATTGATTGATGGCAACCAGCTCGTTGCCGAGCAGTTTGTTGAGGTGAGCAATGATCTTTTTATCGCCTTTCATAGGTAACTCCTCCTGGCCAGTTCTAAAAGTGTAGAAGCTGAAAGCCAAGAGTCAAAAAATAACCTTACCTTTAGTTAGGCAACTTCGTGCATTTGGATAATGGTTCCGCTTTCCTCCACCATAATCTGTCTCGCCTGACGAATGCACTTTCCACAATCGGTACCAATAGGTACAAGTTCACGCAGTTGTTTCATGGTATGCGGATTGTGCTGACGTACGGCCTTGCGGATCGCTTTGTCAGTCACGGCATTACACAGACATACATACATAGAGGGACTCACTTCTTAACCAATGCTGTAATTCTAAATAGGAATGCTTTTTATTTCAATTAAGATTTGGAAAAATTGCATAAAAAAAGGGCACCGAAGTGCCCTCTTTTTGTGTCGAAAAATTATTCGCGATTAAGCGATAACTTTAGCAACAACACCAGCGCCTACAGTACGGCCGCCTTCACGGATTGCGAAACGCAGACCGTCGTCCATCGCGATTGGGTGAATCAGGGTAACAACCATGTTCACGTTATCGCCAGGCATTACCATCTCAACGCCTTCTGGCAGTTCGATGGTACCGGTCACGTCAGTTGTACGGAAGTAGAACTGTGGACGGTAGCCTTTGAAGAATGGAGTATGACGACCACCTTCTTCTTTGCTCAGGATGTACACTTCTGAGTCGAATTTGGTGTGT
>NZ_JBQZFO010000021.1:0-27112 GCF_052691715.1 Serratia sp. NA_112.1 | reverse complement strand
CTCAGGATTTTTTCTCTTCGAACCCCGGAGACTCTGTGAAGTTGTTCACATGTTCCGTGTCGATGGAGGCGCATTATAGGGAGTTCTCAGGAGGTCGCAATAGGTATTTTCGACAAAAACGATCGTTTGCTGCATTCCACAGCAAAACCCCGCTTTATACCCTGTTGTTAACAAACTTATCCACAGAAGTGATTTGCCCGGAAATTTTACGAGCACCACGCAAACGTTTTCGCTACAATTCCCCGCGACGAAACGCTCCCCTTTTAATGGGGGCGTTACCTGAATCTGTGCCTGATTACCCCTTTATAGAGAGAAAAACCTTTCCTTATAAAGAGTAGAAGGTGGAAATTCACGTAACGCTCTTTTATTGCGACTCCAAAGCCAAGGGATAAAACCATGCAACAACCTCGTCCAATCCGCCGGGCCCTGCTCAGCGTCTCTGACAAAGCCGGTATCGTTGAATTCGCCGAAGCGCTGTTAAGCCGTGGCGTTGAACTGCTCTCCACCGGTGGCACCGCCCACCTGCTGGCAGATGCCGGCCTGCCTGTTACCGAAGTTTCCGACTATACCGGCTTCCCGGAAATGATGGACGGACGAGTAAAGACCCTGCACCCCAAAGTACACGGCGGTATTCTCGGCCGCCGCGGCCAGGACGATGCCATCATGGGTCAGCATGACATCAAACCGATCGACATGGTGGTGGTAAACCTTTATCCGTTCGCCCAGACCGTGGCGCGACCGAACTGCTCACTGGAGGACGCCGTCGAGAATATCGACATCGGCGGCCCAACCATGGTGCGCTCCGCGGCCAAGAACCATAAAGACGTCGCCATCGTGGTAAAGAGCAGCGACTACACCGCTATTATTACCGAGATGGATAACAACGACGGTTCACTGCAATACACCACCCGTTTCGATCTGGCCATCAAAGCCTTCGAACACACCGCCGCTTATGACAGCATGATCGCCAACTACTTCGGCGCACTGGTTCCTGCCTACCATGGCGATACCGAACAACCTGCCGGCCGTTTCCCTCGCACCCTGAACCTCAACTATATAAAGAAACAGGATATGCGCTACGGTGAAAACAGCCACCAGCAAGCGGCCTTCTATATAGAAGAGAACGTTCAGGAAGCCTCTGTCGCCACCGCAGAACAACTGCAAGGTAAGGCGCTGTCCTACAACAACATCGCCGATACCGACGCCGCACTGGAATGTGTGAAGGAATTCGCCGAGCCGGCCTGCGTGATCGTCAAGCACGCCAACCCATGCGGTGTGGCGATCGGCGATGACATTCTGGCAGCCTATGAACGCGCCTATCAAACCGACCCGACCTCGGCTTTCGGCGGCATCATCGCCTTCAACCGCGAACTGGACGCCGCTACCGCACAGGCCATCATCAGCCGTCAGTTTGTGGAAGTCATTATCGCGCCGAGCATCAGTCAGGAAGCTCGCTCCCTGCTGGCAGCCAAACAGAACGTGCGTGTACTGGCCTGCGGCCAATGGCAGCAACGTATTGCCGCCCTCGACTTCAAACGTGTCAACGGCGGCCTGCTGGTGCAAGATCGCGATCTGGGCATGGTGAGCGAAGGCGATCTGCGCGTGGTGTCTGAACGTCAGCCTACCGCGCAGGAACTGCGTGATGCGCTGTTCTGTTGGAAAGTCGCCAAGTTCGTGAAGTCCAACGCTATCGTCTATGCGCGCGACAACATGACTATCGGTATAGGCGCCGGCCAGATGAGTCGCGTTTACTCCGCCAAGATCGCCGGGATCAAAGCCGCGGACGAAGGCCTGGAAGTCAAAGGCTCCGCCATGGCGTCTGACGCTTTCTTCCCGTTCCGTGATGGCATCGATGCCGCCGCAGCGGTGGGCATCAGCTGCGTGATCCAGCCAGGCGGTTCGATCCGTGATGACGAAGTCATTGCCGCCGCCAATGAACACGGCATCGCGATGATCTTCACCGACATGCGCCACTTCCGTCATTAATCCTTCTTTTTGCCGCGTGCGCTACAGCGCACGCTCTGCGTGGAGCACCTGATGAATATTTTAATTATCGGCAACGGCGGGCGTGAACACGCTCTGGCCTGGAAAGCCGCTCAGTCACCGTTGGCAGATAAAGTCTATGTCGCACCAGGCAATGCCGGTACCGCATTGGAAAGCAATCTCGAGAACGTCGCGATCTCTGCTACCGATATTCCGGCGCTGGTTGCCTTTGCCCAGAGCCATGATATCGGTCTCACCATCGTCGGGCCGGAAGCGCCGCTGGTGATTGGCGTGGTTGATGCCTTCCAGGCCGCCGGCCTGAAAATCTTCGGTCCGTCCCAGGCGGCGGCCCAATTGGAAGGCTCTAAAGCCTTTACCAAAGACTTTCTGGCACGTCATAACATCCCGAGCGCCGAATACCAGAACTTTACCGAGGTTGAACCCGCGCTGGCCTATCTGCGTAGCAAAGGCGCGCCCATCGTCATCAAGGCCGACGGCCTGGCCGCCGGCAAAGGCGTCATCGTCGCCATGACGTTGCAAGAAGCCGAAGACGCGGTTCAGGACATGTTGGCCGGTAACGCCTTTGGCGATGCCGGTCACCGTATCGTGATAGAAGAGTTCCTTGAAGGTGAGGAAGCCAGCTTTATCGTGATGGTCGACGGCGAGAACGTAGTGCCGATGGCCACCAGCCAGGATCACAAACGTGTCGGCGACGGCGATACCGGCCCGAACACCGGTGGCATGGGTGCCTACTCCCCAGCGCCGGTGGTCACTGATGAAATCCACCAGCGCGCTATGGATCAGGTCATCTGGCCTACCGTGCGTGGCATGGCTGCGGAAGGCAATACCTACGTCGGCTTCCTTTACGCCGGGCTGATGATCTCCGCCGACGGCCAGCCGAAGGTGATTGAGTTCAACTGCCGCTTTGGCGATCCGGAGACGCAACCGATCATGCTGCGCCTGCGTTCTGATCTGGTCGAGCTGTGTCTGGCCGGTGCAGAAGGCAAGCTGGACGAGAAAACGTCCGAGTGGGATGAACGTCCTGCGCTAGGCGTAGTGTTGGCAGCCGGCGGCTATCCGGGTGATTACAACAACGGTGAAGTCATTCAGGGTCTGCCACAGCAGGAAAGTGCCGACGGTAAGGTGTTCCATGCAGGTACCCGCCTGCAGGGCGATGACGTGGTCACCAGCGGGGGGCGCGTGTTATGCGTAACCGCACTGGGTGAGACGGTGGCTCAAGCGCAACAACGCGCCTATCAATTAGCGGAAGGTATTCAGTGGCCGGGTAGTTTCAGCCGCAAGGACATTGGCTATCGGGCGATTGCACGCGGCAAATGATCTGAACACTACAACGCTCTTGGGCTCCGCAATGCGGGGCCTTTTTTATAGCTGGTCTTCTTTCGGTTCCCAGCGGCAAAAATCATCGTTCGCCACCAGCAGCAGTTCACGCCCTTCCGGCGCATCCAACCAGGCTATATTCACCGGCTGACTGCTATTACGGGCACGTCGCGCGATCCAGACTTTGGCACTGCTATCCAGCTCCGGCTTCAAGGTTTGGCCATCACAGGTTTGCACTACTCCCTGCTGCCAACGCCCCTGCAACAACTTCACCTTACCGACGCGCAGCGCATTGCTCAGTTCCAGCACCCGTCGTGCCTGATATCGATACAGCGCGATTTCATCGCTGGTCAGTTGTTCACGCCGCGTGGCCAGTTGGCGCTGCATAAAGCTTACTCCACCGTCATCGGCAAAGCGTAATTGAATGGAGTCTTGATCGCCATCGGCGTCAGTGCGTTTGATTTGGCGCAGCTTACCGTCTTGATATTCGTACAGTGTGGTAACGGTGCCCGGACCACGATAGGGGCTATAGACGCTCATCAACACCAGTGGACGGTGCCGATCGTCATCTTTACGCCACAGGCGCATCACGCCCTGGTCGGCCACATAACCGCTGGCACTAAAGGAAGGAAGATCTGAATGACTGCTGCAGGCGCTCAGGCCAGCGGCAATGCCGATGACCATAAGCGCCTGTCGGATAAACAAAAGGGGCACAATTGCCCCCCAGTTTAATCTTTTCACCAACACACAGTATTACTTAACTGCGTCTTTCAGTGCTTTGCCAGAAACGAACGCAGGCACGTTAGCAGCTGCGATTTTGATTTCTTTACCAGTCTGCGGGTTGCGACCAGTGCGCTCGTTGCGGTGGTTTACCTTGAAAGTACCGAAACCAACCAATTGTACTGCATCACCTTCTTTCAGAGACTCAGTAATAGCAGCCAGGGTGGATTCCAGAGCCAGTTTAGCTTGTGCTTTGGAAAGGTCAGCCTTGTCCGCGATTACATCAATCAGTTGAGTCTTGTTCATAAGTTATCCTTACAGTGTGTTTATCGTTTGCAAAGCATCGAGTGCGACGGATATGCCGATGTACAGCACTCCCTGCATACACGCACCGATAGCCACTTTTTTTCCGCCCCCCAAATGTAGACCAGACAGGGTGCGGATGTGAAGCCTTAAGGCATGACAAATCAGGCGTTAAATCACGTTTTCTTGCCTTATTGCGTTAATTTTATCCCGATATTACTAACCGCAGCCTCGCGGAGGTCAGAACGCAACCCTTTGATCAGTTCCAAATCGCGTTCTTCGCAGTCAGCCAACAGGCGGAAAATTTCCCATTGGATGTCCCATTCTTCCTCTACCGCAGGCAAAACCTTGAGCTCATCGTCGGTCATTTCTTTACCGGCCTGAGTCATTTCCAACATCGCCACGGTGCGAATTGACGTTTCGCTGATGGCGATGGCGTGCTCTAGCGTCTCCCCGCTGAGTCGCGAATGGATCAGTTCCCCTAATGCGATACAGGCGTCAATCGCCGGGTAAACGCCGTAAAGATCGTAATCTTCTGCCGCGGGTATCGCCTCTTCCAACTTCTCCAGTTGGCTGTCAAAGTTGACCTTGGCGTCCTTGACCACCAGAGTTTCCCACACCAAATCCAGAATGCGGCGGTAAATTGCCGGTTCGCCGAACTCGGTTTGCAGGCAGAACATCTGGTAATTCGGATACATACGCTCGCACAAACTAGCCATAAAGGTCAAATGTTGCCAGCTTTCAAGCTTTTCCAGACGTAAATGAATCGGGTTACGTAGCATTATTCACTCTCTTACGCGTTATCTGCGCCGCAGTGTACCCGAAATCGGTCATTGCGACACCTCTGGATGCTGCTGCAGCCAGCGCTGGAAGGCCGGGCGGCGTGAGGCGATGGCGTCGGCCCAGCGTGTAGGTTCCGGCAAACGGTAGCCCGCCATGCAACGTTGAACCCACGCCAGTGCACTGTCGGCACCGACGCGGTGACCGGTGGAGATAAACAGCGGATTACAGCGCGCCTTACTGCGCCATACCCAACCAAGCTGCTCGCCTTTGTCCTCCAGCGGGGCCAAAGCGCCTACAGCCTCATCCAGCGGGGCGAACTTACCGCACAGGCGCTTTTTGGCTACGCCGATGGTCGGCACGTTAACCAGCAGGCCAAAATGGCTGGCTACGCCCAGACGGCGCGGATGCGAAATGCCATGACCGTCAACCAGCACCAGGTCAGGCTTTTGATGCAATTGCTCCCAGGCTGCGAGCAACGCTGGATATTCGCGGAACGATAAAAAACCGGGGATATAGGGCATGGTGGTGGCAACCCGTGCCACCTGGTACTCCACCAGTTCCAGCGACGGATAGCGCAGGATGGCGATGGCAGCTCGAGTCACCGCGCCTTCCTGCTCAAAGCCCACATCGGCACCAGCGATAAAGGCCGGTGGAGCGACCAAAAAATCATCCTGGCGAATGACTTCGGAGGCGCGCAGCCGTTGTTCTGCACGCAGGGCTTGAGTCTCTATCACATCCAATCCTTAACGATGGTATTTCCCCGACTGCGCGTGGACCGCCTCAACAAAGGCACCGGCGTTTTCCGGCGGTACGTCCAGGTGAATGCCGTGGCCCAGGTTGAATACGTGTCCTTCGCCGTGGCCAAAACCGGCCAGAATGGTTTCCACTTCCTGACCAATCCGCTCAGGTGACGCATACAGCATGGAAGGGTCCATGTTGCCCTGCAGTGCGACTTTGTCCCCTACGCGGCGGCGTGCATCAGCGATATCGGTCGTCCAGTCGAGGCCGAGCGCGTCACAACCGGTGGCCGCCATCGCCTCAAGCCACTGGCCGCCACCTTTGGTGAACAGCGTGACCGGCACACGACGGCCGTCGTTTTCACGCAGCAGGCCGTCAACAATCTTGTGCATGTAATGCAGCGAGAACTCGCGGTAGTCACGACCGGTCAGCACGCCACCCCAGGTATCGAACACCATCACCGACTGCGCACCGGCTTTAATCTGGGCGTTAAGATACAAGATGACGCTGTCTGCCAGTTTATCCAGCAGCAGGTGCAACGTAGCCGGTTCGGCGTACATCATTTTTTTCAGTTTGGTGAAGGCTTTACTGCTACCGCCTTCCACCATATAGGTCGCCAGCGTCCATGGACTGCCGGAGAAACCGATCAACGGTACTTCGCCTTTCAGCTCACGACGGATGGTACGCACTGCGTTCATCACATAACCCAGTTCCACTTCTGGGTCGAACGCCGGCAGCTTGTCGACATCGGCACGGCTGGTGATAGGCGAGGAGAAACGCGGGCCTTCACCGGCTTCGAAATACAGGCCCAGCCCCATGGCATCGGGAATGGTGAGGATATCGGAGAACAGGATCGCTGCGTCCAGCGGGAAACGACGCAGCGGCTGCAGCGTGACTTCACAAGCCAGCTCCGCATTCTTGCACAGCGACATAAAATCACCGGCCTCGGCGCGGGTAGCCTTGTACTCCGGCAAATAACGACCGGCCTGACGCATCATCCATACAGGGGTCACATCCACCGGCTGACGCAGTAGTGCGCGCAGGTAACGATCGTTCTTCAACTCATTCATTATGGGGCTCCCTTATTCATCTGCCGGTATTGTAGCGATTTATTGCTCACGGCATAAGGCTACGGTGTCCTCTATCAGGCGACGCGCTACCGTGCCGGGCGGCGGTAATAGCGGCAACCGATCGTAGCGGTACCAACCGGCGTTAAGCAGCTCTTTCGGATCGTGGCGGATCTCGCCGCGGTGGTAATCGGCCATAAAGGCCATCATCAACGAGTGCGGGAACGGCCAGGGCTGTGAGGTGACATAACGCAGGTTTTTGATTTCAATATTACTTTCCTCCATTACCTCACGTGCGGCCGCCTGCTCCAACGTTTCGCCAACCTCGACAAAGCCGGCCAGTACGGTATGAATACCGCCGCGATGGCGCACATGTTGCGCCAGCAGGATCTCATCGTCCCGTCGAATGGCAACGATCACGCAGGGGGCGATTTGCGGGTAGTAGCGCTCCCGGCAGTT
The DNA here is from genome assembly GCF_052691715.1 of Serratia sp. NA_112.1. Classification (NCBI taxonomy): domain Bacteria; kingdom Pseudomonadati; phylum Pseudomonadota; class Gammaproteobacteria; order Enterobacterales; family Yersiniaceae; genus Serratia; species Serratia sp. NA_112.1. The sequence continues at coordinate 19,721 of NZ_JBQZFO010000021.1, read as the reverse complement.
GCCGCACAGGCAGGCACTTTCGGTGCGGCTGAGATGCATTTCATGGCCGCAGTAACCGCAATAGCGATGGGAACGGTAAAACTCGGCCAATTGTACGCCCCGTCCGGCAAGCTGGAACAGCCCGCGATCGAGTTCTAACAGTTGGCGTACCGATCCCATCTCCTGTGGCATTACATGGCGCACCAGCCAGACCGGCAACCCTTCCCATTCACCAATACTACGGGCCATTCTTCCCTGCAGGGAAAATGACGCGGCCAAACCGCACGGTAATTCACCGTTCGGTAACCAAAGTTTGCTTTCATGGCTGACGATCCACCAGCCATTTTCATTACCCGTTAATGCAAGTTCCATATCGTTGTTGCACAACCTCAGCTTCACTGGCACTCTACAAACCGGCCTTGTTACATTTTAATAACTTACTGTTACGTTTTATTACTTACGGAGTCAAACATGCTCAACCGTTTGGAAAGCCTGACTCAGCGCGTTGGTGGTAGTAATGAATTAGTAGATCAATGGCTTCAGGCACGCAAGCAGTTGCTGGTCGCCTATTGTGCCCTGGTGGGCATTAAACCTAACAAAGAAAAGCATACGCCGCTGAATGAAAAAGCGCTGGAGAACTTTTGCCATAATCTGGTGGATTACCTCTCCGCCGGCCATTTTCATATCTATGACAGAATAATCAAACAAGTGGAAGGCGCATCCAGTCCGAAAATGTCTCTGGCGGTCAACATCTATCCCAAGCTGTGGACCAATACCGAGCAGATTATGGCTTTCCACGATCGCTATACCGATGCGGATATCGATCAGGACTTGTGTCTGGAATTACATCAGGCGTTGTCCGACATCGGTGAAACGCTGGCGGCTCGTTTTACCCTTGAAGACAGGCTGATCCAACTGGCGGCTGAAACCTGGCAGCAGGCTGAACCGGACAAGACGCTGGATCCGGCCCGTTAAAATTTTGTAGTCTTTTTTATTATCCCTCCTATACTGGAGGGCATCTTGTCGGAGTGCCTAGCGCCTGATTTGTTCATCAAATTGGCCAGGCTGAGACCGTTAATTCGGGATCCGCGGAACCTGATCGGGTTAATACCCGCGAAGGGAACAAGAGTAATCTATCGCCACAGGCAGGTGACCCCGATTTGGGATACTCCCGCCTTGCTGGCCAGCATCATTACTCCCTCCGAGCTCCAGACAAGCAATTTTCCCAACTCATCACACTGGTAGGAATTTGCTATGTCTAGCGTTAAAAAACCCCGCGCTCGTAAAGAGCAACGCGAAGAAGCCCAGCAGTTTATCAACACCCTGCAAGGCGTTTCCTTCCCCAACTCACGCCGTATCTATCTGCAGGGTTCACGAAGTGACCTGCAGGTGCCAATGCGTGAAATTCAGCTCAGCCCGACGCTGATCGGTGGCGATAAGGACAACCCAAAGTACGAGCCAAACGAAGCCATTCCGGTGTACGACACTGCCGGCCCTTACGGTGACCCTCAATCCGAACTCAATGTGCATACCGGCCTGGCCAAGCTACGCGCCGGCTGGATCAAAGAACGTGGCGATACCGAGGTCCTCAAGGGTGTCAGTTCAGGTTTCACCCAGCAGCGCCTGGCCGATGAAGGTCTGGATCACCTGCGCTTTGAACATCTGCCGTTGCCACGCAAGGCACAACCGGGTAAATGCGTAACCCAGTTACACTACGCGCGTGCCGGCACCGTCACTCCGGAAATGGAATTTATCGCCATCCGCGAAAATATGGGCCGCGAACGCATCCGTGGCGAGGTATTACGCCACCAGCATCCTGGCCAAAGCTGGGGGGCCAACCTGCCGGAGAACATCACGCCGGAATTCGTCCGCCAGGAAGTCGCCGCCGGGCGCGCCATCATCCCCGCTAATATCAACCACCCGGAATCCGAACCGATGATTATCGGCCGCAACTTCCTGGTGAAGGTTAATGCCAACATCGGCAACTCGGCGGTGACTTCTTCGATCGAGGAAGAAGTCGAGAAACTGGTGTGGTCCACCCGCTGGGGCGCAGATACCGTGATGGATCTTTCCACCGGTCGCTATATCCACGAAACCCGCGAATGGATCCTGCGCAACAGCCCAGTGCCGATTGGCACGGTGCCTATTTATCAGGCGCTGGAAAAGGTCAACGGCGTGGCGGAAAACCTCACCTGGGAAATGTTCCGCGATACGCTGCTGGAGCAGGCGGAGCAAGGGGTTGACTACTTCACCATTCACGCCGGTGTGCTGCTGCGTTACGTGCCGATGACCGCCAAACGCCTGACTGGCATCGTCTCCCGCGGCGGTTCGATCATGGCCAAATGGTGCCTGTCGCATCATCAGGAAAACTTCCTGTACCAGCACTTCCGCGAAATTTGTGAAATCTGCGCCGCCTATGACGTATCGCTGTCGCTGGGTGACGGCCTGCGCCCCGGCTCGATTCAGGACGCCAACGACGAAGCGCAGTTCGCCGAGCTGCACACGCTGGGCGAACTGACAAAAATAGCCTGGGAGTATGACGTGCAGGTGATGATCGAGGGCCCTGGCCACGTGCCGATGCAGATGATCCGCCGCAACATGACCGAAGAGTTGGAACACTGCCACGAAGCGCCGTTCTACACCTTGGGCCCGCTGACTACCGATATCGCACCTGGTTATGACCACTTCACCTCCGGCATAGGGGCCGCGATGATCGGCTGGTTCGGCTGCGCCATGCTGTGTTACGTCACGCCGAAGGAACACCTTGGGTTGCCGAACAAAGAGGACGTCAAACAGGGGCTGATCACCTACAAAATTGCCGCCCACGCCGCCGATCTGGCCAAGGGACACCCTGGCGCACAGATCCGCGATAACGCCATGTCCAAGGCTCGCTTCGAATTCCGCTGGGAAGACCAGTTCAACCTGGCGCTCGATCCCGCCACCGCTCGCGCTTATCACGACGAAACCCTGCCGCAAGAGTCCGGCAAAATCGCCCACTTCTGCTCTATGTGCGGGCCAAAATTCTGCTCGATGAAAATCTCTCAGGAAGTTCGCGACTATGCCGCCGTGCAGGAAGCGGCCAAACCGATAGAAGTGCAGCTAACCGGCATGGAAAAGATGTCAGCCGAGTTCCGCTCACGCGGCAGCGAGCTGTACCACAGCGCCGGCAACCTGCAAGAGGTACTGAGCAATGACTGATATCACCACTCCCTTCCCCGCCACCCCTCACAAGTTGGGGTTATACCCGGTGGTCGACAGCGTTGAATGGATTGCCCGTTTGCTGGAGGCGGGCGTGACCACGATCCAGCTGCGCATCAAGGATCTGCCGGATGAACAGGTCGAGGACGACATTGCCGCCGCCATTGCTCTCGGCAAGCGCTACCACGCCCGGCTGTTTATTAATGACTACTGGCGATTGGCGATTAAACACGGTGCCTATGGCGTACATCTCGGCCAGGAGGATTTGGACACTACCGATCTGGCCGCCATTCACCGTGCCGGGCTGCGTTTAGGGGTTTCTACTCATGACGATAGCGAACTGGCCCGCGCCATTGCGGTGAAACCTTCCTATATCGCGCTGGGGCATATTTTTCCGACGCAAACCAAAGATATGCCTTCTGCCCCACAGGGTCTGGTGGAGCTAAAGCGCCATGTCGCCGGGTTGAGTGACTATCCAACAGTGGCGATCGGCGGGATCAGTATCGATCGCGTGGCGGCAGTGTTGGATTGTGGCGTCGGTAGCGTCGCCGTGGTCAGCGCCATTACCCAGGCGCCGGACTGGCGCACAGCGACCGCACAACTGCTGCAACTGATTGAAGGCAAGGAGTGATGCCATGCTGAACGATCAAGAATTCCTGCGCTACAGCCGCCAGTTGCTGCTGGAAGACATGGGCCCCGAAGGCCAGGAGAAGCTAAAACAGTCAACGGCGCTGATCGTCGGGCTGGGGGGTTTAGGCTCCCCCGCCTCGCTTTATCTGGCCGCCGCTGGTGTCGGCACCCTGCTGCTGGCCGATGACGATAGTCTTCACGTCACCAATTTGCAGCGTCAGATCCTCTATCGCAGCAGTGACGTTTCCCAAAGCAAAGCCGCTCTGGCAAAGCACCAGCTACAGGCGCTGAACCCAATGGTCGAATCCATTGCGCTGGAACAGCGTCTGCAGGGGGAAGTGTTACAGCGCGCCGTACAACGCGCCGATTTAATTTTGGACTGTAGCGATAACATGGAAACCCGCCATGCGGTGAACGCCGCCTGCATTCAGGCTGGGAAACCGCTGATCAGCGGCAGCGCTGTGGGTTTCAGCGGTCAGCTGCTGGTGATAGAACCGCCCTATACCCACGGCTGCTATGCCTGCCTGTATCCGGAGCAAACTGAACCCCAGCGCAACTGCCGTACCGCTGGAGTACTCGGCCCCGTAGTCGGCGTCATTGGCACCCTGCAAGCGCTGGAGGCGATAAAAATGCTGGCGGGAATGCCTTCATCACTCAGCGGCAAGCTGCGGTTGTTCGATGGTAAACAACAAAGCTGGAGCACCTTGCAACTCAGTCAGGCCAGCACCTGCCCGGTATGCGGAGGCGCAGCATGAAAATTCGGCTTAATGACCAGCCGCTGGAACTGGCGCAGCCCATCAGCATCAGCGCCCTGCTCCAGCAACTGGAACGCCATCAGCCGGGCACCGCGCTGGCTATCAACCAAATCATCATCCCGCGCGCCGACTGGGCTAACCACCTGGTGCAAGACGGCGATGACATCCTGCTGTTTCAAGCGATCGCCGGAGGCTGACATGCTACAAATCGCCGATATCACTTTTACTTCACGCCTATTTACCGGCACCGGTAAATTCGCTACCCCAGCGCTGATGCTGGAGGCATTACAGGTCTCCGGCTCGCAGTTAGTCACCATGGCAATGAAGCGTGTTGACCTGCGTGGCGGTAATGACGCTATTCTGGCGCCGCTGCAACAACTGGGCGTACGCCTGTTGCCGAATACTTCCGGTGCCAAGACCGCTGCAGAAGCGGTGTTCGCCGCCCGGTTGGCTCGCGAGGCGCTTGGCACCCACTGGGTGAAACTGGAAATCCATCCCGATGTGAAATACCTGCTGCCGGACCCGATCGAAACCCTGAAGGCGGCGGAAATATTGGTGAAGGAAGGTTTTGTGGTGCTGCCTTATTGCGGTGCCGATCCGGTGTTGTGTAAACGGCTGGAGGAAGCAGGCTGTGCCGCGGTGATGCCGCTGGGCGCACCTATTGGCTCCAACCGTGGGCTGCGCACACGCGACTTCCTGGAGATCATTATCGAACAGGCCAAAGTGCCGGTGGTGGTCGACGCCGGCATCGGGGCGCCCAGCCATGCGCTGGAAGCCATGGAACTGGGTGCCGATGCCGTGTTGGTGAATACCGCCATCGCAGTAGCACGCGACCCGGTGCAGATGGCACGGGCTTTTCGCCTGGCACTGGAGGCTGGCGAGCTGGCACGTCAGGCGGGATTGGGGAGCAGTCAGCGTAATGCGGTAGCCTCCAGCCCGTTGACCGCTTTTCTCCGCCAGACAGGGGAGGCAATGTGATGACTGATGATTTCAGTAGCCGCTGGCAACAGTTGGATTGGGACGATATCTCGCTGCGTATTAACAGTAAAACGGCGCGTGATGTCGAGCATGCGCTGAATGCGGAAAAACTGACGCGTGAAGAGTTTATGGCGCTGATCTCCCCCGCCGCCGCATCCTACCTGGAGCCACTGGCACAGCGTGCACAGCAGATGACGCGTCAACGTTTTGGCAATGTGGTCAGCTTCTACGTGCCGCTGTACCTGTCCAACCTGTGCGCCAACGACTGCACCTACTGCGGCTTTTCGATGAGCAATCGCATCAAGCGTAAAACCCTGGATGCTGTCGAGATCGAACGCGAGTGTCTGGCGATTAAGGCGCTGGGTTTTGAGCATTTGCTGTTGGTCACCGGTGAACACCAGACCAAGGTTGGTATGGGCTATTTCCGCCAGCATATTCCCGCGATCCGCCGCCATTTCAGTTCGCTGATGATGGAGGTACAACCGCTGGAGCAGCAAGAGTACGCCGAGTTGAAAGCGCTGGGATTGGATGGCGTGCTGGTGTATCAGGAAACCTATCACCCAGCGACCTACCAGCAGCATCATCTGCGCGGCCAGAAACAGGACTTTCACTGGCGGCTGGCCACACCGGATCGCCTGGGCCGCGCCGGGATCGACAAGATCGGCCTTGGTGCCCTAATCGGGCTTTCCAACAGCTGGCGTACCGACTGCTATATGTTGGCAGAACACCTGTTCTACCTGCAGCAGACTTACTGGCAGAGCCGCTACTCGCTCTCATTCCCGCGCCTGCGCCCTTGTGCTGGAGGTATCGAACCGGCGTCGATCATGAGTGAAGCACAATTGGTGCAGCTAATCTGTGCCTTCCGGTTGTTCGCCCCCGACGTAGAGCTGTCTTTGTCGACACGTGAGTCGCCTTTCTTCCGCGATCATATGATCCCGGTGGCGATCAACAGCGTCAGTGCCGGATCCAAAACCCAACCTGGCGGATATGCCGACGATGTGCCACCGGAGCTGGAACAGTTTGAACCGCACGATGGCCGTACCCCGCAACAGGTGGCGCAAGCCATCAGCAACGCTGGTTTACAGCCGGTCTGGAAAGACTGGGACGGCTACCTGGGGCGCAGCCCGCAGTAATCTGCAAACCTTGCAACGCCGTTGAAAAAACGAGGGAAGCGTTGCGCAGAAGCTATCGACATCGCTGGCGGGGCAAATCAGCCCCGCTATAGTGGCGATGCTGGCTGCCAAAACCGGTGCCAGCCGGAACCGTCACCTTCCAGGCGGTTTCGCCTTACCCTCTCCCGGATCACGTCGGATTACCCTCCCGCGTGATTCCGGGACCTCAGAACCTGTAGCTCCTCACCCAGCCGGTTCACATGCAAAAAAAAACCGCCCCCGAAGGAGCGGTTTATCTGGTCAGGGCCTGGCAATGCCAGACCCCAAGGCGCATTCAACGATTAATCGTTGTTGCCGCCACCCAGGTTGCCAGCATTGAGCAATTCAGCCAGGTTAGCCGTTGCTTCTTCCGCGCTCACCTGCGGAACAACTGGCGTTTCACCCTGTGCTTTACGGCGCATGCGGTCCTGATGATAAGCGTAACCGGTACCGGCTGGGATCAGACGGCCCACGATGACGTTCTCTTTCAGACCGCGCAGTTCATCACGCTTACCGGCAACAGCCGCTTCGGTCAGAACGCGCGTCGTTTCCTGGAACGATGCTGCAGAGATGAAGGACTCGGTCGCCAAGGAAGCCTTGGTGATACCCAGCAGATCGCGTGAGAAGGTTGCCTCGATCTTACCTTCAGCAGCAAGCTGACGGTTGGCAATCTTAACGCGAGACACTTCGGCCTGCTCGCCTTCCAGGAACTCGGTGCCACCAGCGCTAACGATGGTGCCTTTACGCAGCATCTGACGAACGATAACTTCAATGTGTTTATCGTTAATCTTAACACCTTGCAGACGGTAAACTTCCTGCACTTCGTTGGTGATGTAGCGAGTAACCGCATGCACACCACGCAGACGCAGAATGTCGTGTGGAGATTCTGGGCCGTCAGAAACGACGTCACCACGTTCCACAACTTCACCTTCGAACACGTTGAGCTGACGCCATTTTGGAATCATCTCTTCGTACGCATCGCTGCCGTCCAGTGGGGAGATTACCAGGCGACGTTTGCCTTTGGTCTCTTTACCAAACGAGATAATCCCGCTGATTTCAGCCAGGATTGCCGGCTCTTTCGGACGACGTGCTTCGAACAGATCCGCAACGCGTGGCAGACCACCGGTAATATCCTTGGTACCGCCGGATTCCTGAGGAATACGCGCCAGGGTATCACCCGCACCGATCTGAATGCCGTCTTCCAGCTGTACAATCGCTTTACCTGGCAGGAAGTATTGAGCAGGCATATCAGTACCTGGGATCAAGACGTCGTCGCCTTTGGCATCAACGATTTTCAGTGCCGGACGCAGGTCTTTACCGCTACCGGTACGCTCTGCGCTATCCAGTACTACCAGAGAAGACAAACCGGTCAGTTCGTCGGTCTGGCGGGTAATGGTCTGGCCGTCAACCATATCAGCGAAGCGGATGAAACCACTCACTTCGGTGATAACTGGCATGGTGTGCGGATCCCAGTTAGCCACGGTTTCGCCGCCGTTAACTTCCATACCGTCGCCTTTGCCCATCACGGAACCGTAAGGCACTTTGTAGCGTTCTTTAGTACGGCCGAATTCGTCGATCAGCTTCAGTTCGGTGTTACGAGAGGTAATCACCAGCTTGCCTGTTGCGTTCATTACGAACTTCACATTGCTCAGCTTCAGAGTACCCTTGTTTTTCACCTGGATGCTGGATTCAGCAGCCGCACGAGATGCCGCACCACCGATGTGGAACGTACGCATCGTCAGCTGTGTACCCGGCTCACCGATTGACTGTGCCGCGATTACGCCGATAGCTTCGCCTTTGTTGATGATGTGACCACGTGCCAGGTCGCGGCCATAGCAGTTTGCACACACACCAAAGTCGGTTTCACAACTAACGACGGAACGGACTTTAACGCTGTCGACAGAGTTCTCTTCCAACAGGTCACAAGTCTTCTCGTGCAGCAGGGTGTTACGTGGCACCAGGATATCAGCCGTACCCGGCTTGATGATATCTTCTGCTGTCACACGACCCAGAACACGTTCGCGCAGTGGCTCTTTAACGTCACCACCTTCGATAACCGGAGTCATCATGATGCCGTTGTGAGTACCACAGTCGTCCTCGGTAACCACCAGATCCTGCGCTACGTCAACCAGACGACGGGTCAGATAACCGGAGTTAGCCGTTTTCAGTGCGGTATCCGCCAGACCTTTACGAGCACCGTGCGTGGAGATGAAGTACTGGAGTACGTTCAGACCTTCACGGAAGTTCGCAGTGATTGGCGTTTCAATGATGGAACCATCCGGCTTGGCCATCAGGCCACGCATACCGGCCAGCTGACGAATCTGTGCTGCAGAACCACGCGCACCGGAGTCGGCCATCATAAAGATACTGTTGAAGGAAACCTGCTGTTCAACAACACCGTCACGGTTGACGACGTCTTCAACAGACAAGTTTTCCATCATTGCCTTGGCAACACGTTCGTTCGCTGCGGCCCAGATATCGATCACTTTGTTGTAGCGTTCGCCGGCGGTAACCAAACCAGACTGGAACTGCTCCTGGATTTCGGCAACTTCGGTTTCTGCTTCTTCGATGATCTCTGCTTTCTTGGCAGGGATTACCATGTCATCGATACCTACTGACGCGCCTGAACGGGCTGCGTAAGCAAAACCGGTGTACATGATCTGGTCAGCAAAGATAACGGTCGGCTTCAGGCCCAGGATGCGGTAACAGGTGTTCAGCATCTTGGAGATAGCTTTCTTGCCCAAAGGCTGGTTAACGATCGCATACGGCAGACCTTTCGGTACGATCATCCACAGGATGGCGCGACCAATGGTAGTGTCGACGATCGAAGTCTGGTGTACAGACTCGCCTTCGGTGTTTTTGATCTCTTCGGTGATACGCACTTTGACACGCGCATGCAGAGAAGCCAGACCGGCGCGGTAAATACGCTCCGCTTCTTTCGGGCCACTCAACACCATGCCTTCGCCTTTGGCGTTAACACAGTCACGGGTCATGTAATACAGACCCAATACAACGTCCTGAGAAGGAACGATGATTGGCTCGCCGTTCGCTGGTGACAGGATGTTGTTGGTAGACATCATCAGCGCACGCGCTTCCAGCTGAGCTTCAAGCGTCAGTGGAACGTGTACTGCCATCTGGTCACCATCGAAGTCGGCGTTGTATGCCGCACAAACCAACGGGTGCAGCTGGATAGCCTTACCTTCGATCAGAACCGGTTCAAACGCCTGGATACCCAAACGGTGCAGGGTTGGTGCACGGTTCAGCAGTACCGGGTGTTCGCGGATAACTTCGTCCAGGATATCCCAAACGACAGCTTCTTCGCGCTCAACCATTTTCTTGGCGGCTTTGATGGTGGTGGCCAAGCCACGCAGCTCCAGCTTGCCGTAGATGAACGGTTTGAACAGCTCCAGTGCCATTTTCTTAGGCAGACCGCACTGATGCAGACGCAGGTACGGACCTACGGTGATTACAGAACGACCAGAGTAGTCAACACGTTTACCCAACAGGTTCTGACGGAAACGACCCTGCTTACCTTTGATCATATCGGCCAAAGATTTCAGAGGACGCTTGTTGGAACCGGTGATTGCACGACCGCGACGACCGTTATCCAGCAGGGCATCTACCGCTTCTTGCAGCATACGCTTTTCGTTGCGCACGATGATGTCAGGCGCAGCCAGATCCAGCAGGCGTTTCAGACGGTTGTTACGGTTGATCACGCGGCGATACAGATCGTTCAGATCTGAAGTCGCGAAACGCCCCCCATCCAACGGCACCAGCGGACGCAGATCCGGCGGCAGTACCGGCAGCACGGTCAGGATCATCCACTCTGGCTTGTTGCCAGACTGTACGAACGCTTCCAGCAGCTTGATACGCTTGGTCAGCTTCTTACGCTTGGTTTCGGAGTTGGTTTCGTTCAGCTCTTCGCGCAGAGTTTCACACTCTTGCTCCAGATCCATGTTTTTCAACAGGGCCTGAATAGCTTCCGCACCCATCTTGGCGTCGAATTCATCACCGAACTCTTCCAGCGCATCCAGATACTGCTCTTCAGTCAGGATCTGACGACGCTCGAGGTTGGTCATACCGCCTTCGATAACCACATAGGATTCGAAGTACAGTACACGTTCGATGTCACGCAGCGGCATATCCAGCAGTAAACCGATGCGCGAAGGCAGCGATTTCAGGAACCAGATGTGCGCAGTTGGTGAAGCCAGCTCGATGTGCCCCATACGCTCACGGCGTACTTTGGTCTGGGTCACTTCAACGCCGCACTTCTCACAAATCACGCCGCGGTGTTTTAAGCGCTTGTACTTACCACACAGGCACTCATAGTCTTTTACCGGCCCAAAGATACGGGCGCAGAAAAGGCCGTCACGTTCTGGTTTGAACGTACGGTAGTTAATGGTTTCCGGCTTCTTGACTTCGCCGAACGACCACGAACGGATCATGTCTGGCGATGCCAGAGCAATCTTGATCGCGTCAAACTCTTCGGTCTTGGTTTGCGCTTTCAGAAACTTTAATAAGTCTTTCACGGATTGGCTCCTGTCGGAGTTAAACCTGTTGGGCGCACGCTGACAAATCGCGCGCCCGTGTGACCTGAACAACCACCCTCAGGCTCCCTAAGGCCGGGAGCCTGAGCCGGAAAAACGATTACTCGCCTTCCAGTTCGATGTTGATACCGAGCGAGCGGATTTCTTTCAACAGTACGTTGAAGGACTCCGGCATGCCTGGTTCCATGCGGTGATCGCCATCCACGATGTTTTTGTACATCTTGGTACGGCCGTTAACGTCATCCGACTTAACGGTAAGCATTTCCTGCAGGGTATAAGCTGCGCCGTATGCTTCCAGTGCCCACACTTCCATCTCACCGAAGCGTTGACCACCGAACTGCGCCTTACCACCCAGCGGCTGCTGAGTAACCAAGCTGTAAGAACCGGTTGAACGGGCGTGCATTTTATCGTCAACCAAGTGGTTCAGTTTCAGCATGTACATATAGCCAACGGTAACCTGGCGCTCAAATTGCTCACCGGTACGGCCATCGAACAGCGTAATCTGACCCGAGGTTGGGATCCCGCCCATTTCCAGCAGTTGCTTGATTTCACTCTCTTTCGCACCATCAAACACCGGCGTTGCGATTGGCATACCTTTTTTCAGGTTCTCTGCCAGACGCAGTACTTCATCGTCGGTGAAGGTGTTCAGGTCAACTTTCTGGCAGACATCGTCGCCCAGATCGTAAGCCTTCTGAATGAACTCACGCAGCTTGGCCACTTCCCGGTGCTGCTTGAGCATTTGGTTGATCTTCTCACCAATGCCTTTTGCAGCCATACCCAAGTGGGTTTCCAGGATCTGACCGATGTTCATACGTGATGGTACGCCCAGCGGGTTCAGTACGATGTCAACCGGCGTGCCGTTTTCATCGTAAGGCATATCTTCGATCGGGTTGATCTTGGAGATAACACCCTTGTTACCGTGGCGGCCTGCCATCTTGTCACCCGGTTGGATCTGACGCTTAACAGCCAGATAAACCTTAACGATTTTCAGCACGCCTGGTGCCAGATCATCGCCCTGGGTGATTTTACGACGCTTGGCGTCCAGCTTCTTCTCAAAGTCGGATTTCAGTTCGTCGTACTGCTCTGCCAACTGCTCCAGCTGGTTTTGCTTCTCTTCGTCGGTCAGGCCCAGTTCCAGCCAGCGATCGCGTGGCAGCTTGCTCAGCTTTTCAGCTTCAACACCGCCGGCAACCAGCACCGCATGGATACGTGCGAACAGACCAGCTTCCAAGATCTGCAGTTCTTCAGTCAGGTCTTTTTTCGCCTGCTTCAGCTGCATTTCTTCGATTTCGAGCGCACGCTTGTCTTTTTCCACGCCATCGCGGGTGAAGACCTGCACGTCGATAATCGTACCGGAAACGCCGTTTGGTACGCGCAGAGAGGAGTCTTTAACGTCAGACGCCTTCTCACCAAAGATCGCACGCAGCAGCTTCTCTTCTGGCGTCAGCTGGGTTTCACCTTTTGGTGTTACCTTACCAACCAGAATGTCGCCACCGGTCACTTCAGCACCGATATACACGATACCGGACTCATCGAGTTTGGAGAGCGCTGCTTCACCCACGTTAGGGATGTCGGCAGTGATCTCTTCAGGCCCCAACTTGGTGTCGCGAGACACACATGCCAGTTCCTGAATGTGGATGGTAGTGAAGCGATCTTCCTGAACCACACGCTCGGACACCAAGATGGAGTCTTCGAAGTTATAGCCGTTCCATGGCATGAATGCCACGCGCATGTTCTGGCCCAACGCCAGTTCACCCAGGTCTGTGGACGGGCCATCTGCCAGCACGTCGCCGCGCTCGATTGGCTCACCCAGATTCACACACGGCATCTGGTTGATACAGGTGTTCTGGTTAGAACGGGTGTACTTGGTCAGGTTATAAATATCGATACCTGCTTCGCCCGCGAGCATCTCGTCTTCGTTAACTTTGATAACGATACGGGAAGCATCCACGTACTGGATCACACCGCCACGTCGAGCTACGGCAGTAACGCCGGAGTCAACAGCTACAGCACGCTCCATACCGGTACCTACCAGCGGCTTGTCAGCACGCAAGGTTGGAACCGCCTGACGTTGCATGTTCGCACCCATCAATGCACGGTTGGCGTCATCGTGTTCCAGGAATGGAATCAGTGAAGCACCAACGGATACAACCTGCTGGGTTGATACGTCCATATAGTCAACCTGATCGCGGCTGAACAGGCTTGATTCGCCTTTGTTACGACAGGTGACCAAGTCTTCTACGAAGCGGCCTTCATCATCCAGGTTGGAGTTCGCCTGAGCGATAACGAAGTTGCCTTCTTCAATAGCAGACAGATAATTGATTTCATCGGTAACCAGGCCGTCACGCACGCGGCGGTACGGAGTTTCCAGGAAGCCATACTCGTTTGTCTGCGCATACACGGACAAGGAGTTGATCAGACCGATGTTTGGACCTTCCGGCGTTTCGATTGGGCAAACGCGACCGTAGTGAGTCGGGTGTACGTCTCGAACTTCAAAGCCGGCACGTTCACGGGTCAGACCGCCTGGGCCCAATGCAGAGATACGACGTTTGTGCGTAATCTCGGACAACGGGTTGTTCTGGTCCATAAACTGAGACAGCTGGCTGGAGCCGAAGAACTCTTTCACCGCCGCCGAAATTGGCTTGGCGTTGATCATGTCCTGTGGCATCAAGGTGTCCAGATCGCCCAGGGACAGACGTTCTTTAACCGCACGCTCAACACGTACCAGACCTACACGGAACTGGTTCTCGGCCATTTCGCCGACGGAACGGATACGACGGTTGCCCAAGTGGTCGATATCGTCCACTTCGCCTTTACCGTTACGGATACCGATGAGCTTCTTCATCACTTCGATGATGTCGTCTTTGCTCAGGATGCCCGAACCTTCGATCTCGTCGCGCAGCAGAGAACGGTTGAACTTCATACGACCAACCGCAGACAGATCGTAGCGGTCTTCAGAGAAGAACAAGTTCTCAAACAGGTTTTCAGCAGCTTCGCGCGTTGGCGGCTCACCAGGGCGCATCATGCGGTAGATTTCTACCAGTGCGCTCAAACGATCGCTGGTTGGATCGACACGTACAGTCTCAGAGATGTACGCACCGTGATCCAGGTCGTTGGTGAACAGCGTTTCGATACGCTTGTGGCCTGACTGGCTCAGTTTGGCCAGCAAATCCAGCGACAGCTCCATGTTGGCTGCGCAGATCAGCTCACCGGTATTGGTATCGATATAGTCCTTCGCGACCACTTTGCCCGCGATGTACTCAACCGGTACTTCAATACTCTGAATTTCGTCTTTTTCGAGCTGACGGATATGACGAGCGGTGATACGACGGCCTTTTTCAATATAGATCTTGCCGTTGGCTTCGATATCAAACGAAGCAGTCTCACCACGCAGACGTTCTGGAACCAGCTCCATCTGCAGCTTGTTATCACGGATCTCGTAAACTACTTTCGCAAAGAACAGGTCAAGGATCTGCTCAGTGGTGTAGTTCAATGCGCGCAGAATGATGGTCGCAGGCAATTTACGGCGACGGTCAATACGCACAAACAGGTTGTCTTTCGGGTCAAACTCGAAATCCAGCCATGAACCGCGGTAAGGGATGATACGTGCGTTATACAGCACTTTACCCGAAGAGTGGGTTTTACCCTTATCGCTGTCAAAGAATACGCCAGGACTACGGTGAAGCTGAGATACGATAACCCTCTCAGTACCGTTGATCACAAAGGTGCCGTTTTCGGTCATGAGCGGAATTTCGCCCATATAGACTTCTTGTTCCTTGATGTCTTTGACCGTACCTTCCGGAGCTTCACGCTCATAGATGACCAGGCGCAGTTTTACGCGCAGCGGTGCAGAGAACGTCACACCACGGATCTGGCACTCTTTGACGTCGAAGACCGGCTCACCAAGACGGTAGCTAACGTATTGCAGCTCCGAATTGCCACTGTAGCTCTGGATAGGGAAAACAGAACGGAAAGCGGCTTCTAGGCCGTGCTGCCCTTCTGGATCTTGCTCGATAAACTTCTGGAACGAATCAAGCTGGATAGAAAGGAGATATGGTATGTCCAAAACTTGTGGACGCTTACCAAAATCCTTACGAATACGTTTTTTCTCGGTATAGGAGTAAACCATAGGGTTCCTCAGCTCGCTGGAAAGTCGAACCTATTGTCCGTCCGGATATAGGACGGTTCACGCAACACCATTTTGTCGACCGGAAAGCGGGAACACTCTCCGCAATACTCGTTTCTATCACGCTTAAATCATTTCGTTGCGTTGTGCGGCAGATTTTGCTGCGGCAGGGAAGGCAATATATTAAGTCGTCGATAGAAAGAAATATTGGGGTTAGCCAGTAGCCAAACAGTGTGAAACTCTACTGACGCCCTACAGCGCAAAAAGGCTGGTGACCAAAAAGTCACCAGCCATCAGTCTGTTAGTTAAAACAGACTGCACTCAGAAAGCAGTGGCTTATTTAACTTCAACTTCAGCGCCAGCTTCTTCCAGAGCTTTTTTCAGTGCTTCAGCGTCGTCTTTGCTGATGCCTTCTTTCAGTGCTGCTGGTGCAGACTCAACCAGGTCTTTAGCTTCTTTCAGACCCAGGCCAGTTGCGCCACGTACTGCTTTGATTACTGCAACTTTGTTCGCGCCGATACCTTTCAGTACAACGTCGAATTCAGTTTTTTCTTCAACAGCTTCAGCAGCAGCAGCAGGACCTGCAGCTACAGCAGCAGCAGAAACACCGAACTTCTCTTCCATAGCGGCGATCAGTTCAACGATTTCCATTACAGACAGAGCTGCAACGCCTTCGATAATTTGGTCTTTAGTGATAGACATAACAAATGTTCCTAAAATTCAGAAATAGTTTAAATACGTAAGCAACGGATAAGAAAAAGGGCTTATGCCGCTTCTTTCTGATCGCGCAGTGCAGCCAGAGTGCGAACCAATTTGCCGGCAGCGGCTTCTTTCATGGTTGCCATCAGGCGTGCGATTGCTTCATCGTAAGTAGGCAGAGTTGCCAAGCGGTCAATTTGTGCCGCAGGGATCATCTCACCTTCAAAGGCCGCAGCTTTAATCTCGAACTTTGCATTCGCTTTCGCGAAATCTTTGAACAGACGAGCAGCAGCGCCCGGGTGTTCATGAGAAAATGCAATCAAGGTAGGACCGACGAACGTGTCTTTCAGGCATTCGAATGGAGTGCCTTCAACTACGCGACGCATCAGGGTGTTACGAACAACACGCATGTAAACGCCAGCTTCACGACCTGCTTTACGCAGTTCAGTCATTTTATCAACGGTAACGCCACGGGAATCCGCAACAACCGCAGACAGCGCGCCTTTGGCTACTTCGTTGACTTCAGCAACAATCGCTTGTTTGTCTTGAAGATTTAATGCCATTAGCTCTTTGCTCCTGGATTTAGCCGGGGGAAATCCCCAGCACTCACATCACTCAACACCTTGTGATAAATCACGCAGTGAGAGCGTTCAAACACGGTGAGCAGAATCCAGCAAAGACAATTTAAAATTTTCTTTAGGCTCTGTCACCGTCTACGCAGGAAGGATTAAGTACCTTTCGATACACCTGCGGTCTTGGACGGAGGCCTGGATAGGCCAGGCTCCAACCGAAAAATCTTTGTTTCGCTGTGACTATTGCCAATAGCAAAACCTTGGGGCCTAGGATTCTAGACAAATCCCAGCCCCAAGTCAAAGCGATAATCGCAAGGCGATTAGTTCGCTACAGCAGTCAGGCCGCTTTGATCGATAGCAACGCCAGCACCCATGGTGGTGGAGAGGCTAACTTTCTTGATGTACACGCCTTTAGCCTGAGATGGTTTTGCTTTTTTCAGCGCAACCAGCAGAGCTTCCAGGTTTTCTTTCAGCTTGTCTGACTCGAAATCAACCTTACCGATAGTGGTATGGATGATGCCGTTTTTGTCGTTACGATAACGAACCTGACCTGCTTTAGCGTTTTTCACTGCTTCAGCAACGTTCGGAGTAACGGTACCCACTTTCGGGTTTGGCATCAGGCCACGTGGACCCAGGACCTGGCCCAGTTGACCAACAACGCGCATTGCATCCGGAGAAGCAATAACAACGTCGAAGTTCATTTCGCCTTTCTTGATCTGGTCTGCCAGATCTTCCATACCTACCAGCTCTGCGCCAGCAGCTTTAGCTGCTTCAGCGTTAGGGCCCTGGGCAAATACGGCAACGCGAACGGAACGACCGGTGCCGTTTGGCAGAACGGTAGCGCCACGAACGTTTTGGTCAGATTTACGCGCGTCGATGCCGAGGTTAACAGCAACGTCAACGCTTTCTACGAATTTAGCGGTGGCCAGCTCTTTCAGCAGAGCAACAGCTTCGGTGATGTCATACTGTTTAGTAGCATCAACTTTGTCACGGATCACGCGCATGCGCTTGGTCAGCTTAGCCATTTCTTAATCCTCCACTACCAGGCCCATGGAACGAGCAGTACCTTCGATGGAGCGAGTCATCGCTTCAACGTTGGAACCAGTCATGTCCGCAGCTTTGGTTTCTGCGATTTCACGTACCTGAGCACTTGTCACTTTACCTACTTTGTCTTTGTTCGGCTTGCCTGAACCAGACTTGATACCAGCCGCTTTTTTCAGCAGAACTGCTGCTGGCGGGGTTTTGGTAACGAAAGTGAAGGAGCGGTCAGAATAAACAGTAATAACAACCGGAATCGGCAGACCTTTCTCAACGCTGTCAGTCTTAGCATTGAACGCCTTACAGAATTCCATGATGTTAACACCTTGCTGACCCAGAGCTGGACCAACTGGCGGACTTGGGTTCGCCATACCGGCTGCAACTTGCAGCTTAACGTAGGCTTGTACTTTCTTGGCCATTTACAATTCCTCGGTTTGGGTAATAACGCCTCGCAAAAGGCTCCCCGTGTATCACCTCACTCTAAAGAGCAAGGCCTATAAAAACAAAAGGCGCGAAATTGTAGTTCAATTTCGCGCCTCTGACAAGCGGCAAAAGCCACTTATTGCTGATTAATTGATCAGCCTTTCTCAACCTGAGCGAAGTCCAGTTCCACCGGCGTTGCACGGCCAAAGATGGAAACGGAAACTTTCAGGCGACTCTTCTCGTAATCCACTTCTTCAACAACACCGTTGAAGTCAGCAAACGGACCATCGCTAACGCGGACCAATTCACCCGGTTCGAACAGCGTTTTCGGACGCGGCTTATCACCAACCTGCTGCAGGCGGTTCATAATCGCATCAACTTCTTTGTCGCTGATCGGAGCCGGACGGTCAGAAGTCCCGCCGATGAAACCCATTACGCGTGGAACGCTGCGTACCAAGTGCCAGCTGGCGTCATTCATTACCATCTGAACCAGTACGTAGCCCGGGAAGAATTTACGTTCGCTTTTGCGACGCTGGCCGCCACGGATTTCAACAACCTCTTCCGTAGGAACCATGACTTCGCCGAACAGTTCTTCCATATCATGCAGTTTGATGTATTCACGCAGCGATTGCGCTACGCGACCTTCAAAACCGGAAAACGCCTGAACGACGTACCACCGTTTTTTTGGAGCTTCAGACATTTTAGAACCTCAGGCCAGTAATAAACGATACCAGACGGACCAGAATACCATCCAGCCCCCACAGAATCAGTGACATCACGGCAGTTACCGCGGCAACGATCAACGTGGTATGTAGCGTTTCCTGACGAGTTGGCCAGATCACTTTGCGTACTTCAGTACGCGCTTCGCGTGCAAACGCAACGGTGGCTTTGCCTTTGGTCGTCATCAGCGCCACAGCGCCTGCAACAGCGATAACCACTACAACGGCCAGCGCGCGTAATGGCAGGCTGAAATCACGGTAGAAATAGTTACCAACAATCGCTACAACCAACAGAACAGCGACGATCAGCCATTTAGCCGTTTCCAGGCCGCGCCCGCTCCCTTGAGCCTCGGTATTCGCACTCATAAACCAACCTGTCACAATGAATTCAGAACAGACAACTTTGCCTCGCACTGCAAGGCAAACCAAACCGATCAGGTGCTGCTCGGCAGCATCTCGGTGTTTTACGCTATGACGTATTTCAGTCAATACGCTTTAAGAGCCCATCTCACCAATGATTATGACTGCAAAATCGCTGATGAGATAGGTTCTAGTTCACAGCGTAGAAAAAGGGCATCGAATGATGCCCTTTTACCGCGTGTCGCGTCAAACGTTATCAGCGATTAAGCGATAACTTTGGCAACAACACCAGCGCCTACAGTACGGCCGCCTTCACGGATTGCGAAACGCAGACCGTCGTCCATCGCGATTGGGTGGATCAGGGTGACTTTCATGTTCACGTTGTCACCAGGCATTACCATCTCAACGCCTTCTGGCAGTTCGATGGTACCAGTCACGTCAGTTGTACGGAAGTAGAACTGTGGACGGTAGCCTTTGAAGAATGGAGTATGACGACCACCTTCATCTTTGCTCAGGATGTACACTTCTGAATCGAACTGAGTGTGC
>NZ_JBQZFO010000020.1:0-30970 GCF_052691715.1 Serratia sp. NA_112.1 | reverse complement strand
AAGCTGGCCGCCTAGCTGCAACTTGAAAGTCATAGGGCATTACAATAGGTGTTGATCTACCCAAAATAATTGGCGCTGCATCAAGGCGGCAAGGGAACTTATCCCGATGAGCTTACGCTGGTAAGTGATTCGGGTAAGTGAGTGCAGCCAACACAGAGGCAGCGTCAAATATGACGGGAATAAAGCGACAAATATTCTTTTGCCGCGACCTGCCAGCCAAAATCCACGCTCATGGCGTGGCGCTGGACGTGACGCCAATGCTTGGGTCGGCTCCACAGCACCATGGCACGCCGAATGGCGTTAGCCAGTGCGGCGGCGTCACAATCATCAAAGACAAATCCGCTGGCGCTGCCGTCGGCCAGGTTCTCCAGCGCGCAGTCCACTACCGTATCCGCCAACCCACCTGTACGGCGGACCAGCGGCAGCGTGCCGTATTTCAGCCCATAGAGTTGGGTCAGCCCGCAGGGCTCGAAACGGCTAGGCACCATAATCACATCAGCCCCGCCGATGATCCGGTGCGAGAAAGCCTCGTGGTAACCAATCTGCACGCCAACCTGTTCGGGGTAGTCGGCGGCCGCGGCCAGAAACGCCTGCTGCAACACCACATCACCGGCCCCTAACAGCGCCAGTTGACCGCCCTGATCCAGCAGCGCCGGCAGTGCTTTCAGGACTAAATCCAGACCTTTCTGACTAGTCAGACGGCTGACGACCGCAAACAACGGCAGCGACTCATCCACTTTCAGCCCCATGGCTTTTTGCAGGTGCAGTTTATTCTTGGCCTTGTTTTTCAGATTGTCGGCGTCATAGCGCGCAGTCAGGCGCGGATCGTGGGACGGGTCCCAAATCTTGTCATCCACGCCGTTAAGAATGCCGCTAAGACGCCCCTGCCGCTGGCGTTCCTGCAACAGCCCTTCCATACCGTAGCCGAACTCCGGCCGGGTGATCTCACGCGCATAGGTCGGGCTGACAGCGGTGATATGGTCGGCGTAGAACAAACCGGCCTTCAGGAATGACATCTGGCCGTAAAACTCCAGGCCATAGATGTTGAAAAACGAAGGCGGCAACCACAGTTCCGGCACGTGATGGGCGGAGAACAGCCCCTGGTAGGCCAGGTTGTGCACGGTGAAAACAGAACGCGCCGGGTGGCCGTTAGCCGCCAGATAGGCGCAGGCCAGCCCGGCGTGCCAGTCATGGGCATGCACGACCTGCGGCCGCCAGTAGCGGTCCAGCCCCTTGGCCAGTTCGCAGGCCATCCAACCCAACAGGGCAAAACGCCGGTGGTTATCGGAATAGGCATTCATCGATTGGTCGTGATAAGGGCTGCCTGGGCGTTCGTACAACCAGGGTGCGTCGATCAGGTAGATGCCCACACCGTGATAGGTACCGTAACGCAGGGCGACCCGGCCGGCGAACGAATCGATTTCCGCCACCAGCACGGAATCCGGTATGCCATTACGAACGTCAGGGAAAGCGGGCAATAACACCCGAACATCGCTGCCCTCGGCGATTTGAGCTGCCGGTAATGCGCCAACCACGTCTGCGAGACCCCCGGTTTTCAACAGGGGAAACATTTCAGAACATACGTGTAAAACCTGCATTATCACTCCTGAGAGTCGGCAAAAAATGCCTCTGGATAAGAAATAAAGCAGGCTTGCCGCTGTTGTTAATCCGCGTTTTGCAAGCCATCAGTCAATCTGTTTACATGGCGACAGGCTATCGTTCTGCCGGCTACCTTAACTCACAATTTTGACAACATTTCGCGCGTGACCAACACAATGCCGCCTTCCGAGCGATAAAAGCGTTTGCTGTCCTCATCGGCGTTTTCGCCAATCACCATGCCCTCGGGGATATGGCAGGCGCGGTCAATGATGCAGCGTCGCAAACGGCAGGAACGGCCGACGTTAACATCCGGCAGCAATACAGTAGAGTCGATGGTGCAGAACGAGTTAACCCGCACCCGTGGGAACAGCACCGAATGCACCACCACCGAACCGGAGACAATACAACCGCCGGACACCAGCGAGTTCATGGTCATGCCGTGGCTGCCGGAACGGTCCTGCACGAACTTGGCCGGCGGCAGCGGCTCCATATGGGTACGGATCGGCCAGGCGCGGTCATACATATCCAGCTCCGGTGTCACCGAAGCCAGATCGAGGTTGGCGCGCCAGTAGGCATCCAGCGTTCCCACGTCGCGCCAATACGGCGGCAGTTCGGGGTTGGAGGTCACACACGACAGCGTGAACGGGTGCGCCCACGCCGCTTTCTGGGCGGTGATTTTCGGGATCAGATCCTTGCCGAAGTCATGGGTTGACCCCGGTGTCGACATGTCCTCTTCGAGTAGTTGGAACAGGTAGTCGGCGTTAAAGATGTAGATCCCCATGCTGGCCAGCGACATATCCGGGTTGCCTGGCATCGGCGGTGGGTTGCTGGGTTTCTCCAGGAACTCGAGGATCAGATCGTTCTCATCCACTTCCATCACGCCGAACTCGCTGGCCTCATCGCGCGGCACTGGCAGGCAGGCAACGGTACACTGCGCGCCCTTTTCCACGTGGTCGATCAGCATGCGCGAGTAATCCATCTTGTAGATGTGATCGCCCGCCAGGATCACCACATACTCGGCGTCGTAGCGACGGATGATATCCAAGTTCTGGTACACCGCGTCCGCCGTGCCCTTGTACCAGTGCTCGGTACTGAGGCGTTGCTGGGCCGGCAGCAGATCGACAAACTCGTTCATTTCTTCGTTGAGGAACGACCAACCACGCTGGATATGCTGCACCAGAGTATGGGACTGGTATTGGGTGATCACGCCGATGCGGCGAATGCCCGAGTTAAGGCAGTTCGACAGGGCAAAATCGATAATGCGGAATTTGCCGCCAAAGTGGACGGCCGGCTTGGCCCGGGTTGAGGTTAAATCTTTCAAACGCGAACCGCGGCCACCAGCCAGGATCAGGGCGACGGACTTAATCGGCAGTTGGCGTGCCAACATCAGGGGGTCTTTATTTTCAAACCTAACCATAGCTGACTCCTTTTATTTTTTCTTTACCAGCACGCAAATCGAGTGCGCAGCCTGGTGCCAGGCGGGTAAAACCGCCCGCGAATCTTCCTGAGTAAAGGGAGCGACAAGCTGCCAATCGCCGGCAGGCAACGTCATCTCCACCGCCTGCTGCGTGGCATTCACCACCACCAGCCAGCGTTGTGACAGACATATCTGCAACTGCAGTGCTCCCTGCTCCCACTCTTGCGCGCCGAGAGGTTGCCCCTGCGCGTTCAGCCACTGCACGCTGCCGTCGCCCTCCTGCCACCAGCGGTCTTGCTGCAAGGCAGGGATTTGCTGACGCAAACGGATCAGTGCTGCGGTGTAATCGGTGAAAGCGTCATCCGCCGTGGCCCAGTCGAGCCAGGTGATAGCGTTGTCCTGACAATAGGCATTGTTGTTGCCCTGCTGGCTGTGTCCATGTTCGTCGCCGGCCAGCAGCATCGGCGTTCCCTGGGACAGCAATAACGTGGCAAGCAGTGCCTGCCGGCTGGCCCTACGGCATTGCACAATGACGTCGTCGGCAATCGGGCCTTCAACACCGTGGTTATTGCTAAAGTTACGGTCGCTGCCGTCGCGGTTACCTTCACCGTTCAGTTGGTTGTGCTTAAGGTTAAAGCTGACCAAATCCTGCAGGGTAAAACCGTCATGAGCGGTCAGCATGTTAATACTGGCGTACGGCGCACGCCCGCGTCGATTGAACAGGTCACTGGAAGCGGCAAAACGCTGGGCGAACTGGCCGAGCGAAATATCCCCCTGCAGCCAGAAACGACGCATATCGTCCCGGTAATGGTCGTTCCACTCGGCAAAGCGCCCGGGAAATTCCCCCACCTGATAGCCACCGGGGCCAATATCCCAGGGTTCGGCGATCAGCTTGCAGCGCGACAGCAGGTCATCCGCCAACATCGCCTGGAACAGCGGTGCATCACGGTCGAACGCCGGCGTGCGGCCGAGCACGCTACCCAGATCAAAGCGGAAGCCGTCTACGTGACACTCCCCCACCCAGAAACGCAGGCAATCCATCACCCAGGCTACGCCCGGTGGTTGATCTAACCGCAGCGTGTTGCCGCAGCCGGTATCGTTCACATAGCCGCCCTCGGGCGTGAGCCAGTAATAACCCGGGTTATCGATGCCGCGCAGCGACAGCGTCGGCCCGTCCATATCCAGCTCGGCGCTGTGGTTGAACACCACGTCGAGGATCACTTCAATCCCGGCCTTATGCAGCGCCTTCACCGCGTCGCGGAATTCCCGCAGCGGCGTCATGTCGGTACGCAGACTGGAGTAGCGGTTATCCGGCGCATAGGGCGCCAACACGTTATAGCCCCAGTAGTTAATCAACCCGAGGCGTTGCAGGCGCGGCTCGGAGCTGTGTTGCTGCACCGGCAGCAATTCCAGCGCGGTAATGCCAAGGCGCTTGAAGTAGGCGAGCATCACCGGATGCCCAAGTGCGGCAAAACTGCCACGCAGCACCTGCGGGATATCCGGGTGTTGCAGGGTCAGTCCACGCACATGCGCTTCGTAGATCACCGTTTTGCCCCACGGCGTTGCCGGTGGGCAATCATCCTGCCAGTCGTAGGCTTCGTCGATCACCACGCACTTTGGCATAAGTTCGGCGCTGTCATGCTTATCCGGCCGGTCATAGCCGCCATGCAGGTAAGGGTCATCCGCCACTGGCCCCTCGACCGCACGGGCAGCAGGATCCAACAGCAGTTTGTTGGGGTTAAAACGCAGCCCCTGTGCAGGATCAAACGGACCATGCACCCGGTAACCGTAACGCTGGCCCGGTTTGCCACCCGGCAAATAGCCGTGCCAGATATCACCGCTGCGCGCTGCCAGCGGCAGGCGCACTTCACGTTGTTGTTCGTCAAACAGGCACAGCTCCACCCCCGAAGCATGGGCGGAATACAGGCTAAAGTTGATGCCGTTACCGTCATAGTACGCGCCAAGAGGCGCGGCGATGCCAGGCGTCAGCTCAGTCATTGCGCCTCCCGCAGTAGGTAGATGGTCGCCAGCGGCGGGACGGTTACGCTAATCGAATGCTCACGGCCGTGGTTACCCATTGGCTCGGACACCACGCGGCCCTGATTGCCGGTATTGCTGCCGTGGTAATGATGCGAGTCGGTATTGAGAATTTCCCGGTACTCACCAGGACGGGAAATACCGATGCGATAATGATGGCGCGGCACCGGGGTAAAGTTGCTGACGGCGATCAGCTCATTGCCATGCGCATCAAAACGGGCAAAGGCAAATACCGAGTTGTCGTGGTCGTCCACCACCAGCCACTCAAAGCCGTCCGGGCGGTAGTCACGCTCATACAGAGGTGCCTGCTGCTGGTAGCAATGGTTAAGATCGCGCACCAGCCGCTGCACGCCGTGATGCCAGTTATCCAGCCCTTCGAGCAGATGCCAGTCGAGGCTGCTGTCGAAATTCCACTCGCGCCCCTGAGCGAACTCGCAGCCCATAAACAGCAGCTTCTTGCCCGGGTGCGCCCACATAAAGCCGTAGTAGGCACGCAGGTTGGCAAACTTCTGCCAGGCGTCGCCAGGCATGCGGTCGAGAATCGATTTCTTGCCGTGTACCACTTCGTCATGGGAAATCGGCAACACAAAGTTCTCGGTGTAGGCATACAACATGCCGAAGGTCATCTGATTGTGATGATATTTACGGTGCACCGGGTCGCATTGCATGTAGTTAAGCGTGTCGTGCATCCAGCCCAGGTTCCATTTGTAATGGAACCCCAGCCCGTTGGATTCCGGCGGTAGCGTCACGCCTGGGTAATCAGTGGACTCTTCCGCCAGCGTCACTGCACCGGGCCGCTCCTTGCCGACGCTGTGGTTGGTGTAACGCAGGAAGGCAATGGCCTCCAGATTTTCGTTGCCACCGTAGTAGTTCGGTACCCATTCGCCTTCGGCACGGCTGTAATCGCGGTAGATCATCGAGGCCACCGCATCGACACGCAATGCGTCAATGCCATAGCGTTCCAACCAGTAAAGGGCGTTGCCCGCCAGATAGTTGCGCACCTCATGGCGGCCATAGTTGTAGATCAGAGTATTCCAGTCCTGATGGAAGCCTTCGCGCGGATCGGCGTATTCATACAGCGCAGTGCCGTCAAAATTCGCCAGGCCATAGGCATCGCTGGGGAAATGCCCCGGTACCCAATCCAGGATCACGTTGATGCCCGCCCGGTGCGCCGCTGCGACGAAATCTTTAAAGCCGGCCGGGGTACCGAAACGTCGGGTCGGGGCGTACAACCCTAAAGGTTGATAACCCCAACTGCCGTCAAACGGATGCTCGTTAATCGGCAACAGCTCGATATGGGTGAACCCCATGTCTTTAACGTAGTCGATCAGCTGTACGGCCAGTTCGCCGTAGCTGAGCCAGAAATTATCGTCGGTGTGACGTCGCCACGAGCCAAGATGCACCTCGTAGATAGAAATCGGTCGGTCAAAATCATTAGCACGCTGGCGTTCCGGGGTGTTTTCCACCACCTCCGGCAGCGGCATCACCAGCGACGCGGTATCCGGCCGCATTTGCGCCTCAAAAGCGTAAGGATCGGCCTTCAACTGGATATTGCCGTAGCAGTCGATAATCTCGTACTTGTACAATTGCCCGGCTTTTACCCCCGGCAAGAACAGCTCCCAAATCCCGTTTTCACGACGCAGGCGCATCGGGTGGCGGCGGCCATCCCAGAAGTTAAACTCACCAACCACCGAGACGCGCTGGGCATTCGGTGCCCAGACGGCAAAGCTGACGCCTGCTACCTCGTCAAGCGTTGCAAGGTGCGCCCCCAGCCGCTCATACGGCCGCAGATGGGTGCCCTCCGCCAGCAGCCAGCCGTCGATATCCTGTAACAAAGTGCCAAAACGGTAGGGATCGTCGACGATCTGCTGGTGATTTTGCCAGCGGACCTCCAGTTGATAGCGAAAGGGGGTTTTCCGGCGCAGAACGGTAGCACTGAAAAAGCCACGGGCATCGTCGCAAGCCAGCTGCACCACCCGCTTGCCGGTTTGCTGCTCCAGCAACCAGACTTCGCTGGCGTCAGGCAACAGCGCACGCACCTGCAGGCCATTATTGACCGCATGCATACCCAGCAGGGAGAAAGGATCGGCAAAATTGCCAGAGAAAAGCTGATCAATCACGTCACGATCGGGAAGTACAGGCATAGTCTTCTTCCTAAGATTAAGAGCATGATTTATAAGGGGCCACGTAAGCTCATCGTCTTTCAGATTGCAGCGAAATGGCTGCACCTTGAGATCCACAGGGCGTAACGCTTAATCCATAGCCATTTTGGTTATCATGCAATTCATTCGGTATCTAAAGCGTGATTACGGTCGGTTATTGATCAACTCTCAGCTTCCCGGCCCAAATTCCGCTCTTTATGCTTATTTTTAGCGCTGGTGAAAGTTTATCCGCCAGCCCTTTAAGCATAGCTAATGTCGGTTAAAAACATTGCCGCATTACCAGGAAAAAACTTCATTAAGAAAACGGCCAGCCTGACAGCGTCTTTGCGCTGCTGCCCGCGTGGAGAAATGCTGATGATTTGTGTGCTTTTCTCCTTTTGCAGCGATTTGGTCCATAGCGAGCAAAAACGAAGAAAACAAGGCTTTTGGGGGCTGAAAGAGGTCAGCCCCCGGGAAGTACAGATCAGGTTACAGCAGGATGCGCAACATGCGGCGCAACGGCTCGGCCGCACCCCACAGCAACTGGTCACCCACGGTGAACGCAGACAGGTATTCCGGCCCCATATTCAGCTTACGCAGACGACCAACCGGGGTGTTTAGTGTCCCGGTGACCGCTGCCGGCGTCAGTTCACGCATGGTCAGTTCACGGTCGTTCGGGATCACCCGCACCCAGTCATTATGGGTCGCCAACATTTGTTCGATTTCCGGCAGCGAAACGTCCTTTTTCAGCTTCAGGGTAAACGCCTGGCTATGGCAGCGCAGCGCGCCAACGCGCACGCACAGACCGTCGACCGGGATCACCAAGCCGCTGTTGAGGATTTTGTTAGTCTCTGCCTGGCCTTTCCACTCTTCACGGCTCTGGCCGTTATCGAGTTGCTTGTCAATCCAGGGGATCAGGCTGCCGGCCAGCGGCACACCGAAGTTATCGGTCGGCAGTTTGCCGCTGCGGGTGGCCTCAGTGACTTTACGTTCGATGTCCAGGATCGCCGAAGCCGGATCCTGCAGCTCTTTCGCCACATCGGCGTGCAGCATGCCCATTTGGGTCAGCAGTTCACGCATATGACGTGCACCACCACCGGAAGCGGCCTGATAGGTCGCAACGGATGCCCACTCCACCAGATCATTGGCGAACAGGCCGCCCAGCGACATCAGCATCAGGCTGACGGTGCAGTTGCCGCCGACAAAGGTCTTGATGCCTTTATCCAGGCCCTGCTGAATCACGTCGCGGTTGACCGGATCCAGGATGATAATCGCGTCATCCTGCATGCGCAGAGAAGAAGCCGCATCGATCCAGTACCCCTGCCAGCCGATTTCACGCAGCTTTGGGTAAATCTCGTTGGTATAATCACCGCCCTGGCAGGTAATAATAATGTCGAGCGCACTCAGCGCATCAACATCGTAAGCATCCTGCAACGTGCCCTGCTGGCCGCCGAAGGTAGGTGCCGCCTGGCCATGTTGCGAGGTGGAGAAAAAGACCGGGCGAATGGCGTCAAAATCGCGCTCTTGTGTCATGCGTTGCATGAGTACGGAGCCGACCATTCCGCGCCAACCGATGAAACCAACGTTTTTCATAATGACTGTCCTGCCTTGGAAGATGACTGCTATAAGTTGTGTGCAATATCTCTCCACCTTACAAAATGTCGGCGCAGGCGCAAAGTGAATTTATTCGATGGGGGAGCGATTCTCAGCAATCCTTCTTATATACCTGGGAGATGAGCCTGGCCGTAACTTGAAAGCCATAGGCTATAGGCCATTAAGCGGTCGGGATGACCGACGCACTTTTCAGATTCAGAGGTAGTAATGACAGAGATGATTTCAGTCACGGTGTTGCTGTTTTTAATCATGGATCCGCTGGGCAATTTGCCGATTTTCATGTCGGTACTCAAGCACCTGGAGCCACGCCGTCGCCGGATGGTGTTGATCCGCGAACTGCTGATCGCCCTGCTGTTGATGCTGATTTTCCTGTTTGCCGGTGAAAAAATTCTGGCATTCCTTAACCTGCGCACCGAAACCGTGTCTATTTCCGGCGGGATTATTCTGTTCCTGATCGCCATCAAGATGATCTTCCCCTCGCAGGAGGGTGACAGCAGCGGACTTTCCGCCGGTGAAGAACCTTTCCTGGTGCCACTGGCCATCCCGCTGGTAGCCGGCCCTTCAATTCTGGCTTCGCTGATGCTGCTTTCACACCAGTATCCAAACCATATTTCGTATCTGGTGGTAGCACTGCTGATTGCCTGGGGCATTTCCGCCGCCATTTTGCTGATGTCGAACCTGTTCCTGCGCCTGCTGGGTAGTAAAGGGGTGAGCGCGCTGGAAAGGCTTATGGGGCTGATTCTGGTGATGTTGTCGACCCAGATGTTCCTGGACGGCGTGAGAGCCTACATGAAGTTGTAGTGAAAATACTGGCGCCAGTGCGGCGCCGAGAAGTGACGGCAGCCCGGGTTACTGGGCTGCAACACGACGAATATAGGCCAGGGTATCGGCCACCACGCCGTCCAGCGGCTGGTCAATCTCAATCGCCTGCACGTCTTGTTCTTGCTCGTTCGGCTCTTCTAAAGTGGCGAATTGGGAAACCAACATCTGCGGCTTGAAGAAGTGGCCCTTGCGCTGTTTCAAACGCTCTTCAATCACCGCCTTGTCACCCTTCAGATAGATGAAATGCAGATTGCGGTTACCTTCACGCAGACGGTCACGATAGCTTTTTTTCAACGCCGAGCACACTAGCAGCGAGACATCGTTGGTGCGCTCCATGGCAAAAATCGCGTCATTCAACGCCGCCAGCCACGGGGCGCGATCGTTGTCGTCCAATGCATGCCCGGCGGCCATTTTATTGATGTTGGCACGCGGATGCAGGTAGTCGCCGTCCAGCATGGCAGCATTGGCCTCATGGGCTACGGCGTTGGCCACGGCGGATTTACCGCTGCCGGAAACGCCCATCAAAATAAATACGTGGTGCTGTGAATTGCTCATATGTCATGCCCTTATGGAGTCAGATGGCGCTGGCAGCGTCATCAAATACGCCCCAAACTCAAAATAGTTTCCGGCACCGCCGGGGCACCGGAAACCTACCCGACCAATTTATATACTATGAATTTCAAGTTGTAGCCAGGCGGCCAGCTCGCTCATCCCCAGGCGCTTACTTGAGTAAGTTACTGGGGTGACAAATCTGTCGGGAACAGATTTGAACGCTGCTTGCAGCGGCCCCTTAAGGGGCGTGGCCCACGGATGGGCCACGTAACTGAGTGCAGGTAACAACGCTGCGGCTTGAAAGGCAACGGGTATATTAGACGACCGTCGCCAGCAATAGACAGCCTACCAACCCACAGACTGAGATGATGGTTTCCAGCACCGACCAGGATTTTATGGTTTCCATGATGCTCAGGTTGAAGTACTCCTTGAACAGCCAGAAACCCGGGTCATTAACGTGAGAGAAAATCACGCTGCCTGAACCGACCGCGATCACCATCAGCTCCGGGCTGACGCCGGTGGTGGCGATCAACGGGGCCACGATGCCGCCGGCGGTGATCGCCGCCACGGTAGCGGAACCCAGCGCCAGACGCAGCGCAGCCGCAATCGACCAGGCCATCAGAATCGGTGAGACGTTGCTGCCTTCCATCAAGGCGGCAATGTATTTCTCAACGCCACTGTCGACCAGTACCTGCTTGAACGCGCCGCCACCGCCGATGATTAACAGCATCATGGCGATAATCTTGATGGAGTCGGTGATGGTGCCCATCACTTCATCCATGGTGCGGCCACGGTTCAGGCCAAAGGTGAAGATAGCAATCAGCACCGCAATCAGCGTCGCCATTACCGGATCGCCGAGGAACTCGGCAAAGCGCAACAGAGTATGGCCCTTCGGCAGCACCATTTCGGCTACCGCGCGCAGCGCCATCAGGATCACCGGCACCAGAGAGGTCGCAACGCTGATACCAAAGCTTGGCATTTCCGCTTCGGTGAAGATTTTTGGGTTATACAGACCTTCAGGTACCGGCTTGTCGATCCCTTTCAGGAAGCGGGCATAAACCGGGCCTGCCAGGATCACCGTCGGGATAGCCAGCAGCGTACCGTACAGCAGGGTTTTACCCATATCGGCATGGAAGATGGTGGCGATCGCCGTTGGGCCGGGGTGCGGCGGCAGGAAACCGTGGGTTACCGACAGCGCAGCCGCCATTGGCACACCGACATACAGCAGCGGAACGCGTGCAGAAGCGGCGATACTGAATACCAGCGGCAGCAACAGCACGAAGCCAACTTCATAGAACAGCGCAAAACCGACGGTAAAACCGGTCAGTACCACCGCCCATTGAATGTATTTTTGGCCGAACTTGTCGATAAGCGTAGTGGCGATGCGCTGGGCACCGCCGCAGTCCGCCAGCAGCTTGCCGAGCATGGCACCGAAGCCCATGATCAGCGCCAGGCTGCCCAGCGTACCGCCAACGCCGGCCTTGATAGAACCGATCACTTTATCGACCGGCATCCCCTGGGTGATCCCGACCGCCAGAGCAACCAGAATCAAAGAGATAAAACCGTTCAGCTTAAAGCGAATCATCAGCAGCAGCAGCAGCGCTACGCCGCCTGCAACAATCACTAATGGCATAATTTTTCTCCAACCTTTTTATCGCAGACCCTCTTTACGATAGATCGTAAAGCGCGCGTTTGTTGTATTTTTAGGCTCTTCCCGGTGTTAGAAGACGAGCTGTAGGTGGTGCTGAGACACAGGTTCTATCTCATTCAAGATAACCGCACACTCATTGTTACCGGTATCATGATACCGGTAACAACCTAATCGCCGGAACCGGGTAAGTGGCTAAAATTCGCGTTATGGGACAGAGATCAAACTTATGGGGTTAACAGGGGCGAGCTTACAGCGGAGAAATAAAACGCGCCGGGCGGCGCGGTTTCAGAATTAAAATAGCTCAAGCAACGGCTGAAAACCGATCAGATACTGCCACCAGGGATCACGGTGAAACCTACGTCCACCATGCGCGGGCTGACCGTTTCGCCCCGCAAACGCGCCAACAGGCGTTCGGCACCGATTTGCCCCATGCGTTCACGCGGCGTCAGGACGCTCGCCAGTTTTGGCACCATCACCTGGCCGATATCGTGGCCGTGGAAACCGGCAATTGCCATATCATTAGGGATCGACAATCCTTGCCGCTGGCACTCGAAGGTCGCGCCAATCGCCAGGTCATCGTTGGTGCAGAAAATACTGTCAATCTGCGGGTAATCACGTTGCGCCTGGCGCAGCAGTTCGCCACCGGCGGAATAGGACGACGAACGCGCAGTCATGACGCTGTACGGCTGCAGGCCGGACTCACGCATAGCCTGTTCATAGCCCTGCTGTTTGATAATGGTACGTTCATCCTGGCGCGCGCCGAAATACACCACGTGGCGATGGCCGTGCGCGATGATCTGCTGGGTCATCTGGCGTGCGGCCTCAAAGTTATTGAAACCTACCGCCAGATCAATACAGGGTGAAACGCAGTCCATCAGCTCGACGACCGGGATACCCGCAACCTCGATCATTTTCATGGTGCGTGGCGTGTGGTGACGTTCAGACAAGATCAACCCATCAATATTGTATGACAGCAGCGAAGTCAGGCGCTGTTCTTCACGCTCAGGCAAATAGCCGTAGTGCGCCAGCATGGTCTGATAATTGTGCGCATCGGTGACGCTCTCGATGCCGCGCAACACTTCGGCAAACACCTGGTTGGTCAACGACGGCAGCAATACGCCAATGGCGCGACTGGTGGAGTTGGAAAGGATATCCGGCGCACGGTTGGGAATGTAACCCAGCTCATCAAGCGCGACGGCAATTTTTTGCTGCAAGACGGCAGAAACCTGATCGGGATTACGCAGATAACGGCTCACCGTCATCTTGGTAACGCCAACCTTGTCTGCAACATCTTGGAGTACCGGCCGTTTTTTCTTCATTATCAATGAACTGGCTAACCGTGAATGGGCGCTCATTTTAGCAAAAAAAAACCGCTGCCGATATTGCTGGTTGTGGGAAGAGCAAACGTAAAAAGGGCTCACCGCGTGAGCCCTTAGTTATTTACCGCTTAATCAGACTGGCGGCAGATCGAACAGCAGGATTTCACTGTCTTCATCGGCATGAATCGACAGCGCAGTTTCATCCCACACCGCGAAAGCATCGCTGGTGCCGGCCTGCTGACCATTGACCACCACCTTGCCACGCACCACCTGGATCCACACGCGACGACCGGCTTCGATAGGGCATTCTGCCTGTTCGTCTTGCTTCAATGCCCAGCGGGACAGCGTCATGTCCTGGAACACCTTCAATGAACCTTCACGCGCATCCGGCGACAACACCAGTTGGCGGCCCTGTGGCGCATCGAACATGCGTTGCTCATAACGCGGCTCCAGCCCGACCCGATCGGGAATGATCCAAATCTGGTACAGGTGCAACGGACGATCGTTATTGCCGTTGTACTCGGAGTGACGCACCCCGGTACCGGCACTCATGATCTGGAACTCACCGGCCTGGATCCGCTCTTTATTGCCCATGCTGTCCTGATGCTCTACCGTGCCGCTCAGCACGTAGGTCAGGATTTCCATATCTTTATGCGGGTGTGTGCCAAAACCCTGCCCTGCGTCGATCACGTCTTCGTTGATCACCCGCAGCGCCGAGAAGCCCATAAAATTGGCATCGTAATAGTTGGCAAATGAGAAGGTATGCCAGCTATCCAGCCAACCATGATTGGCATGACCGCGATCTTCTGCCTTACGTAAATAAATCATATTCAGCTCTCCTCAATGTTTTTTACAGTCTAGTCCTGGCAGCAGAATATGAAAGCGTAAAAAACTCATCCCTCTGTTCAAAAATTTAGATGGAGTTGCGAAGTCATTGGCAGGGAATTTGTTGAAGGCGGGTGAGCTGAAAACAGGCAAAAAAAAAGCCAGCACCCGAGCTGGCTAAGTAATACTTGGAAGCAATGTGAGCAATGTCGTGCCTTCGCAGCGAGGGTATCAAAGGTTGATACTCTCCCCGGAACGCATCGCAATAATAATCATTATCATTCGCACCTGTAAAGCATTTTTTTAACCAATCCGGATTAATATTTACTCGACACAATAAACCGATAAATTCAGAGGTTATTCAACCGGTAAGCCAAAGGAACAGCGTAATGAGTGAAATCGTAGTTCGTCACGTGGAAACGGCAGATGCACAGGCCCTGCATCAACTCTATTCTCAACCGAAGGCTTACCGTGACACGCTACAGCTACCGCTACCGTCGGTCGAACTATGGCACAAGCGCCTCGCCAACCTCGAACCGGGCACCCATAGCCTAGTGGCCTGCATCGACGGACAGATTGTCGGTCAGTTGAGCGTGATGCTGAATCAGCGTGTACGCCGCCGCCACGTGGCGACCTTTGGCATCGGCGTCGATGACCACCACCACGGCAAAGGCGTCGGCAGCAGCCTGATGAAAGCGATGATTGACCTGTGCGACAATTGGGCAGACATCGAACGCATCGAGCTGACGGTATTTACCGATAATCAGGCGGCCATTGCGCTATACCTCAAGTTCGGTTTCGAAATCGAAGGGACCAGTCGTGCTTACGCCATGCGCGACGGCGTGCTGGTAGATTCTTACCATATGGCTCGCTTTCGCAGTGAACAGCAGAAAAAATCCGCCTCATGAGTGAGATAAAAAGTGAACCAGGGGCGGCAAACCGCCCCTTCACCGTCAGCCATCGCACCTTCGTGCAAACGCTGGCCTGCGTAACGGGTGCTATCGGCATCCTCTCTCCCACCACCTTCCTGGGGCCGCAATGCCAAGTTCTCCCGCCGTTCGAACCGGCGCCCGTAACCTGATTACCGACGTGCCCGGCCTGAAGGTCGGGGTCGCTCAGGACAGCCGGGTGCGTACCGGCACCACGATGATCCTGCCGGATAGTCCGGCGATCGCCGCCGTCGATGTGCATGGCGGAGGCCCGGCAACCCGTGAAACCGATGCGCTGGGTGAAGATAACCTGGTACAAACCCTTGATGCGCTGGTGCTGAGCGGCGGCCTCGGTTGTGGCCCCCGGCACCCGCGCCTTCTGGGCCACGCCCTATGAAATCAATGGCGAATCTGGTAGCGGCAGTGCCAAGGCGCTGGCGGCGGACACCCTGGCGCGAACACTCGCCCGCGGCGTTTACGCGGCGACCCCGTGGCCCGGCGGGCAGGTCACCACCTGGAAAACCCTCGCCTGGCAGTCAGAATAAAAAGGGGCGCATTGATTGCTCAAGCGCACCTTGCAAATCTCTGCCGGCTTAAAGGCCGGCAGTCTCTTTGAGGTAATGAAGAGCTGGATCATTGTCTAAATAGAAAAAAGAATTGGCTATTAATCCTTACAAAAAAATAAAGATCCAACACTTTAGGAATTTAATATCCCGTGGATATAAAGTCGCGTTAAAAATAAAAGAACACATCTTTATCCGTTAATCAATAAACCGAACATAAATGTAATAAAAAACCATATCTCAACTTTAAATTCACATGCAACCAATTGTTATTTATGAAATTATCAAGAAAAACAAACCATTCATCAGCAATATTTTGATATATTTTTTCAATGAAAACTAAACGACATTGATTTGCACCCTTCGAATAGGAACTCAGGTTATCGACGGCTGTCTTTATGTTGGTACACACAACAATACACTGACGGAGTAACTATCAAATGACAATGCGTTTTTGTACTTTATTATTAGGAACTACACTTATCTTATCGGGTTGCGCAGTAAAAAACGACAATACCCGGGTCGGTTTTATGGGTTTATCTTATCATAGCAACATAGAGAAACTGCCGAATGGAGATTATACGGCGGCGGTGGAAGCTTCACCTGGCCGCGGAAGAGTAACTGGTGCCGAGTCGCTGGTGGCAAAGGATGCTGTAGATTATTGCAAACTGCAAAACAAGGCGATGAAAGAAGTTAAATCAGAAACCGATTCGCACCTTTTGGTTAATGGCGTCGCCAAGCTCGTTTTCCAATGCGTATAATTTTAAGAGCAAACGCCAAAAGGCCTTCGTTCGTGACTGGCAGGCAGATTACCGCCTGGAAAATCCTCGTCTGACAGACAGAATAAAAAGGGGCGCATTGATCACTCAAGCGCCCCTTGCAGCTCTTAGCCCGATTAAATACCAGCGGTCTCTTTGATATAACGTCGCGCCTTCACCGCATACTCAAACGGGTTGGCCAACGCCGGATCCTGCTCGGCCTCCACCACCATCCAGCCTTTATAACCGCGCTCATCCAGCAGTTTAAATACCGGCAGAAAGTCGATGACCCCATCACCCGGCACGGTGAAGGTGCCTTTCTTCACACCGTCGAGGAAGCTCAGTTTGTTGGCCTTCACCTCTGCCACCACTTCATCACGCACATCCTTCAAATGCACATGGTTGATGCGCGGCAGGTATTTTTCCAGAATTGCCATCATCGCCTGTTGGCTGCCTTCGGAGTAGTAGGCGTGGCCGGTATCAAACAGCAGGTAGACGTCGTCGTTCACCATGCTCATGTAACGGTCAATCTCCGCAGTAGTCTGGATGCCGGTGCCCATATGGTGGTGCAGACAGACCTGCATGCCCTTGCCGGCCGCAATCTTGGCCAGCTCATTGTAGCCATCGGCCACCCGCTGCCACTCTTCATCGCTGAAATACGGTTTCTCTTCGAACACCCCTTTGGTGGTGCCCTGAATGCTCTTGCTCTGCTCGGAGCAGCCAATCACTTTGGCCCCCATTGCATGCAGGAAATTCATATGGTTAATAAACTCATCGATAGTTTTTTCTTTCAGGCCATCGGCGAAGAAGGTGCTGAACCAGGCATTGCAGATCTGAATGCCGCGGATATCCAGCATCGGTTTCAGCACCGCCGGATCGCGCGGGTACTTGCTGCCCACTTCGCTACCAGTGAACCCGGCCAGCGCCATTTCACTGACGCACTGTTGGAAAGTATTCTCTTTGCCCAGGTCAGGCATGTCATCATTGGTCCAGCCAATCGGGGCGATGGCCAGTTTTACGTTGTCTTTATTCATTGTCAGCCTCAATCATCAGATCGGCCTGGCGGTGATTTTCACCCACTCAGCCGAGAAATTTATTTACCCAGCAGCTCTTTTTCGATGTGCTCGCGGGTCGCTACCGCCTGGGTTTTCATTCGTTCCGGATAACCAAACAGCGAGGTGCAGATAATCGACTCACCGCCGACCTTAAAACTGCGATTGGCAAACTCCATATCACGCAGGGTCTGGAACAGGGCATCGAAGTCCACTTCCCCTTCACCAATGCCCATATGCTGGTGCACGGCAGCATCAACACCCGGCGGATTGACGATATAACGACAGTGTTTGGTATGGTTCATGGTGTCGGCGATCAACACATGCGAGAGATCGTCACCGGCATATTTCAGCATACCGGCCACGTCACCCTGGCCTTTGTCGTAATAGAAGGTGTGCGGCACGCTGTAGAGGTACTTAACGTGATCGCTACGTAGCGATTTGACGATATCGGCGGTTTCATTGCTCAACTCGCAGAAGTCCCACGGGTGAGACTGGATCTCCATGCGAATACCTTCACGCTCGATAATCGGCAACAGCTCTTCCATGGAGCGATACCACAGCTCTTCACAGATTTCCGGCTCATTGGGGTTGCCTGCCAGTTCGGTGTTAATCACCTGCACGCCCATTTCCACCGCGATTTCTATCATCCGACGCCAGTTTTTGACCGCCGCCTGGCGACGATCTTCCCCCGGGCCGGACCAGCGGTACACTACGATAAATGAGGAAATCTCCACGCCGGTTGCCTTCAGCACGTTTTTGTATTCCGCCATCACTTCACGCCCTGCTTTCGGGTGCTTGTAGAACGGATTGATCTGCGGATGCGGTGACTGCTCAATATATTGATAGCCCCAGTCCGCCACCTGCTGAACCATTTTGGTGATACCAAGGTCCCTGATGACATCAACATCAAAAGCGATCTTCATGGTGGTTCCCCTTTAAACGTGAGTACCGCGTTCAGCACACTACTTGTTGTAGAACGACGGGCGCGGCGGCAGGGTCACAGGTACGATCTCGCCGCTGAGCTGCGCAGCCACGCAGGCATCGGCCGTCACGGCGGCAGCATAGCCATCCCAGGCGGAAGGCCCGGTCAACTTGCCGGCCAGCACGTCGTTGATAAAGCCTTGCAGCTCAACGTCGTAAGCATCGATAAAGCGGTCTTTCCAGTCGGTCAGAATTTCGGTAGCGAGTTTGGCCCCGCTGCGCATCTGCACTGAGGACGGCTCCGGCAGTTTGGCAATGCCGGTTTCCCCCACCACTTCACACTGAATGTCATAACCGTACTGGCAGTTAACGAAGATTTCGACGTCAATGCGGGTACCTTTGGCGGTTTCAAACAGCACAATCTGCGGATCTTTCAGGTGCGGGAATGCCTTGGGGCTTTTACGCGGGAATACCACCTGAACCGAAACATAGTCGTCATCCAGCAGCCAGCGCAGCACGTCGATCTCGTGGATCAGGGTGTCGGTGATCGCCATATCCGTGGTGTAAGCTTCACCCACTGTTGGGTTGCGGTGCGCGCAGTGCAGCATCAGCGGTTCGCCGATTTGCCCGCTGGTCAGCACCTGTTTGAGTGCACGGTAGCCCTGATCGTAAGGGCGCATAAAGCCTACCTGCACCAGGCGCTTGCCGTGTTTGGCTTCAGCCTCAACGATGTTTTTACAACCCTGCGCAGTAACCGCCAGCGGCTTCTCGCAGAATACCGGCTTGCCGGCGGCAATCGCCGCCAACACGAACTCTTCATGGCTCGGGCCCCAGGAGGTGACCAGCACCGCCTGAACGTCCGCTGCCTTGACCAGATCGTGGCCATTGTCATACACCTTGGCGTCCAGCTTCAGGTCGCTCACCACCTTGGCGGCGTTGTCACGGTTAATATCGTTGACCGCCACGATGCGGCTACCCTGCAACACTTTGCTGCAGCGACGAATGTGATCCCGACCGATTGCGCCGGTACCAATAACCCCAATGTTCAGTGTCATTTTCGTTATCCTCTTCAAATAGTTGCGGCAGACGCAAGGTCTGGGTAATCAGGCAATGTGTTAATCAGTAGTCGCGGGCCATGTCGATGTTCTCTTGCAGCTTGCGAGCCACGGCGACAATTTTTTCGCTGTCGGCAACCTGGGCTCCGCCCACGCGCCACCAGCTGAGATATTTGTGCACCATGGTTTTTGGCAGCACTTTGATGTCCAGAAGGGTGGAAACGCTTTGCAGGCGAGCATCGGCCAGCGCTTCGATCAGCTGTTGTTCGGTCGTTACGCTGTAGGTTTTGCAACCGTAAGCCCCCGCCAGCATGGCGAAGTTGACTGGCACCAGCTTGCCGTCGAGTTTGCCGCCCTGCGGGTTGCGGAAGCGGAATTCGGTGGTGTAACTGTCCATGCCGTGTTCCATCTGCAGGTTGTTAATGCAGCCGTTGGTCATGTTGTCGAACAGCACCACGTTGATTTTGCAGCCTTCCTGAATTGAGGTGACCAGTTCGGAGTGCAGCATCATAAAGGCACCGTCACCGACCATCGCGTACACCTCGCGCTGTGGCTCTGCCAGCTTGACCCCTAAGGCGGCATTGACCTCGTAGCCCATGCAGGAATAACCGTATTCCACGTGGTAGCCGTGCTCGCCATGGTTCTGCCACACGCGCTGTAAATCTCCCGGCAGGCTACCGGCAGCGGCAACGATCACGCTGTCCTGCGGCAGATGCTGGTTCAGCACCCCCAGCACCCGGCTTTGGGTCAGCAGTGAATCGGTCTTTTCGATAAATTCGGCAAACACGCTGTCACGATCGAGGTGGTCGTCAATTTCCGGTACAAAACCTTCGCCGGTGTATTCCACCGCATAAACTCGAGCGGTTTCCTGCTGTTGTGCGTTACGCGCTTCGGCAATGGCGTTGCCCCAGCCAGCGCGATAATCAGCCTGCGCCAATAGCGTACCCAGAGCAGACAGTGCCTCGCGGGCATCGGCCAGTACCTGCAGACCATCGAGCTTACCGGCGTCGAAGGCGCTGACGTTAACGTTGAGAAAATCGACGTCGGGATTCTGGAACAGCCATTTGGACGAAGTGGTGAAGTCGGTATAACGGGTGCCGACGCCAATCACCAGATCGGCCTGTCGGGCCAGGGTATTGGCCGCCAGACAGCCGGTTTCACCAATGCCGCCCAGGTTAAACGGGTGGTTGGACGGGACGGTGCCCTTGCCGGCCTGGGTTTCCACAAACGGGATCTGGAAGCGTTCGGCAAACTCACGCAGCGCCTGACCGGCCTGTGAATATTTCACCCCGCCGCCACACACCAGCAGCGGTTGACGTTTGGTGGTCAGCAGCGCCAGCGCATCGGCCAGCATGCCTTCGGTCGCCGGGCGGCGATCGAGCCGGTGCACACGTTTTTGGAAGAAGTAGTCAGGATAGTCATAGGCTTCGCCCTGCACGTCCTGCGGTAAACTCAGCGTCACCGCGCCGGTTTCCGCTGGGTCGGTCAGCACGCGCATCGCGTTGATACAGGCGCTCATTAATTGTTCCGGCCGCACAATACGATCCCAGTACTTGCTCACCGCACGGAAAGCGTCGTTGGTGCTGAGGCTGAGGTCGTAGGTTTGTTCAATCTGCTGCAATACCGGGTCTGGCTGACGAGAAGCATAAATATCGCCCGGCAGCAGTAATAAAGGAATGCGGTTGGCGGTGGCCGTCGCGGCGGCGGTGATCATATTGGCGGCACCGGGGCCGACAGAAGAGGTACAGGCGTAAATCTGTTGACGCAGTTTCTGCTTGGCAAAACCGGTCGCTGCGTGAGCCATGCCCTGCTCATTACGCCCTTGATGCACGATCAGATCACCGCTGTCCTGTTCCAGCGCCTGCCCCAAACCGAGTACGTTGCCGTGACCGAAAATCGCAAAGATGCCTTTGACGAATTTGGTTTCCACGCCGTCGACCAGCAGGTACTGGTTGTCGAGGAACCTGACGAGTGCCTGTGCCATGGTTAACCGGATCTTGCCCATTTGCTCACCCTTTTAGAGTAGTCACGCCCGCTCCGACACCACCCGTGCCGAACCTGAAAAGCTGTGTGATATCCGCCGTCTTTCAGCGCGCTGCGCTACTTAAGCCGACAACCTGAAACGTGAAGCGATTATAAACAAATATATTTTTCATAAAATCACATTACAGAAGAAACATTTCATTTTGCGATAAAGATCGCATATTGATGAAAACGACGTTTCATCCATGCCTTTAGAATTCACTGACTTAGCGCCCGCAGCACCCTCCGATACTTCATTCCATCAGCCGCCGAAGGTGCCCCAACCCTTGGTACCATCGGCTTGTAACGCCAGCTATACCCTTGCCGTTGTTCGGTGTTTCAGCATCAGGCCAGACGCGGTTTTTAGTGCTTTCAGCTGGCGTATTAGCGCTGTTTTAAATGCATCACATTTTTGGGGTGTAAATTTCATTCAATCTTGAAATTGAAATTTTTATTCCTCATACTCAAAAAATGCTTCGTAGTCGGGGTTTGGCTTAATACAGAAGGAAACGGGTATGGCTACACAAGAAAAACAGCTTGATGTCATTTGTCTCGGGCGTATTGCCGTCGATTTCTATGCACAACAGATCGGCGCACGCCTGGAAGATGCCAGCACATTCTCCAAATATCTCGGCGGCTCTTCCGGCAACGTGGCTTACGGCACCGCCATTCAGGGCCTGAAGTCCGGCATGTTGGCCCGCGTCGGCGACGAACATATGGGCCGTTTCCTGCGTGAAGAACTGCAACGCGTCGGAGCCGATACCCAGTGCCTGATCACCGACCCCCAGCGGCTGACCGGTTTGGTGATCCTCGGTATCAAGGATCAGGAAACCTTCCCGCTGATTTTCTACCGTGAGAACTGTGCCGATATGGCACTAACGCCGGACGATATCGACGAGGCCTACATTGCGTCATCGCGCGCGCTGGCTATAACCGGCACCCACCTGTCACACCCAAACACCCGCGCCGCGGTATTAAAAGCGCTGGAATACGCCCGCCGCCATGGCCTGCGCACCGCGCTGGATATCGACTACCGGCCGGTGCTGTGGGGCCTGACGTCGCTGGGCGACGGTGAAACCCGCTTCGTCGAGTCAGAGAAAGTGACCCGCGAACTGCAGGAGGTGTTGCATCACTTTGATCTGATCGTCGGCACCGAAGAAGAATTTCATATTGCCGGTGGCAGCACCGACACCCTGACCGCGCTGAAAAACGTCCGCCAAGCGACGCAGGCCACGCTGGTCTGTAAGCGCGGCGCACAGGGCTGTTCGGTATTCGAAGGCGAGATAGCCGCCGACTGGCAGCAGGTAAAACTGCATTCCGGCGTACGGGTTGAAGTGCTGAACGTACTGGGCGCCGGCGATGCCTTTATGTCCGGCCTGCTGCGCGGCTATCTGAACGACGAAGGTTGGGATCAAGCCTGCCGCTATGCCAATGCCTGCGGCGCATTGGTGGTTTCGCGCCATGGTTGCGCTCCGGCAATGCCCAGCAAGCAGGAACTGGATGACTATCTGCAACGAGAGCAGGAAGTGAAACGCCCGGATCGCGATGAACGGCTTAACCATCTGCACCGGGTCACCACCCGCAAACAGCAATGGCCGGAACTCTGCGTGTTCGCCTTTGATCACCGCAAACAGCTGGCGGATATGGCGCGAGAAGCCAAGGTTAGTGAAGAACGCATACCAAAACTGAAAACGCTGCTGCTGACGGCGGCACAACAGGCCGCCGAGGTCGCCGGGCTGCAGGGTAACAGCGGCATTCTGGCCGATACCACCTATGGCCAGGCGGCACTGAACCAGATCACCGGGCAGGGTTGGTGGATAGGCCGGCCAGTCGAACTACCCGGCTCGCGTCCGCTACGGTTGGAGCACGGCAATATTGGCTCGCAGCTGATCGACTGGCCGCAGGAGCACGTAGTAAAATGTCTGGTGTTTTACCATCCGCATGACCCCGTCGAACTGCGCCGCGAACAGGATGAACTGATTGGCGATGTGTATCGCGGCTGCTGCAAATCCGGCCATGAACTGTTGCTGGAAGTGATCCTGCCGGAAAGCAACGCCGACAAGGATGAAAGCCACTATCTGGAGATGCTGCAGCACTTTTATCAACTGGGCATTAAACCGGACTGGTGGAAGTTGCCACCGTTGAGTGCAGAGAACTGGCAGCGGGTCGGTGCGTTAATCGACGCTAACGATCCACAGTGTCGCGGGGTATTGATTCTGGGGCTGGATTCGCCGGAAGAAACGCTGAAGGCGGGTTTTGCCGCGGCGGCAGACGCCCACTGGGTAAAAGGTTTTGCCGTCGGGCGCACCATTTTTGGCCAACCTTCTCGCCGCTGGCTACAGGGAGAGCTGGATGACGCCGCGTTAATCGAACAGGTGAAACAAAAATACCTGACGCTAATTGGCTTCTGGCGCCAATACCGCCCAACCTCTCACTCGTCTTAATCGAAAAAACCTCCCCTTAAACGGATTTTCGCCGCTTTAAGGGGATTTTTTTTGCCTTTTTTCTGTGAAGTAACGCAACTTGCAATCGAATAAATCGCTTTTTGTTGAAATGAAATTTCCAATCCATCTGTTAGAATAACCTGTCAATAACTCAGGCGTCAGGCCGATACGCCTTAGCCTCCACTGCGAGCCGAATGGATGAACAACCCAACTCAACTTTCGCTGTTACAGGACGAGATCCGCCACCGCTATGAAACGCTGAGCAAGCGTTTAAAACAGGTGGCGCGTTACATTTTGGATAACAGTAACAGCATTGCTTTCGATACCGTCGCCTCCATCGCCGCACAGGCCAGCGTCCCCCCTTCAACCCTGATCCGCTTTGCCAACGCCTTTGGCTTTAGCGGTTTCAACGAAATGAAACAGGTTTTCCGCCAGCACCTGATGGAGGAAACGGTCAACTACACCGAACGGGCACGCCTGTTCCGGCAGACCTCAACCGACGGTAACGTGGCCCCGGAAAAGCCGGCGGAAATCCTTAACGTTTTCACCATGGTCAATGCTCAGGCGCTGCAACAATTGGCGATGCAAACCAGCTCCGAGCAGTTGGATCGGGCGGTTGAACTGCTGAACAACGCCGAGAATATCTACGTGATTGGCCTGCGTCGCTCATTCAGCGTCGCATCCTATCTCACTTATGCGTTGCGCCATCTGGAGCGCAGGGCGTTCCTGATCGACGGGCTGGGCGGCATGTTTACCGAACAACTCAGCATGGTGAAGCCGAATGACGTGGTGATTGCCATCAGCTATTCGCCGTATGCTCAGGAAGCACTGGAACTGGTTGAATTGGGTGCCAAGAACGGAGCGCAGCAGATCGCCATAACCGAC
The DNA here is from genome assembly GCF_052691715.1 of Serratia sp. NA_112.1. Lineage (NCBI taxonomy): Bacteria > Pseudomonadati > Pseudomonadota > Gammaproteobacteria > Enterobacterales > Yersiniaceae > Serratia > Serratia sp. NA_112.1. Next base: position 6,361 of record NZ_JBQZFO010000020.1, on the reverse strand, counting down.
AGCCAGGTCAGCCCGTTGGCTGCCTTCAGCGACGTATGCTTTGTAGTGCGAGAAGCACAGGTAGATGGCTTCCGCTCCCAGGTCGCTTCAATGTGTCTGGCACAGACCCTGGCGGTATCGCTGGCGTTGAATAACGCCAAAGAAGAGTAATATACCTGTCATACTTGAAGCTGCCTCTGTGTTGGCTGCACGCACTTACCCGAATCACTTGTCAGAGTAAGCTCATCGGGATAAGCGCCCTTGCCGCCTGGAGGCAACTCCAATTATTTTGGGTATAAGGCTCGGCAAGCTGAGCCTGATTAAGTTTATTTGGCTGCGGGATAGCCGTCGGTGTTAATCCAGGCGTGGTCTTTTTCCCAGGTGAACTTCCATAGCCGCACCGGCCCGGCCATCACGTTAAGATAGTAGTTGTCGTAACCGGCCATCGTCGCCACCGGGTGGTAGCCACGTGGTACCTTGACTACGTCACGGTTATACACCGGCATGCATTCGTCCAGTGAGCGATCGTCGGTATATACCCGCTGCATGCAAAAACCCTGCTCCGGCTGAATGCGGTGATAGTAGGTCTCTTCCAGATAGGTTTCATCCGGCGAGTCTTCCTGGTCATGTTTGTGGCTGGGGTACGAACTGGTATTGCCCTCATCCGTATACACCTCCACCACCAGCAGGCTGTCGGCCGGTTCGCTGTCCGGCAGAATATTATGCACCAGACGCTGGTTACGCCCTTTACCACGACGTTCGACGCCGACCTCCGCTGGGGTGATCAAGCGCGACGGCAGGTGTCCATGACCCGGAGCACTGCAGACCGCCAATTCCAGGGCGCTTTCCGCCCGCACTTCAATTTTGTCGTGATGCGGCACGTATACCGCATAAGGCGGCGTACGTTCAAACGGGCTCATGCGTTTGCCAATATTCGGGTATTCCGCACGCAGGGTGGCAACGGAAGCAATGCCGGCGACCAGTACCAGGCACAGCTCTTTGTCGCCGCTTTCCAACCGCAACGACTGGCCGGCTTCAAGGCGATAAACATCAAACCCGACAAAGCGCCAGTCGGCATTCTCTGGGGTGACATGCTGGATACGGCCCTGACCATCCGGCTGCTGACACTTGGCGAGTAATAAAGACATATGTTCCTCCGAATTAAATACCCGTAGTCTTTCAAGTTGCAGCGTTGTTACCTGCACTCAGTTACGTGGCCCATCCATGGGCCACACCCCTTAAGGGGCCGCTGATCGCGCGTTCAAATCTGTTCCCGACAGATTTTTCACCCCAGTTACTTACTAAAGTAAGCGCCTGGGGATGAGTGAGCTGGTCGCCTAGCTGCAACTCGAAATCTATAGGGTATGGGCATTAATCAATTCAAACGTAGAACTTTAGCCCAGCGTCGGCATGCTGTATTCCGACACCGTTTGCTGCCCGGTTGGCCAGCGGGCGGTAGCAGTTTTCATACGGGTATAGAAACGTACCCCATCGGTGCCATGCACGTTCAGCGCACCGAACACCGAGCGTTTCCAGCCGCCGAAGCTGTGGAATGCCATAGGAACCGGAACCGGCACGTTAACCCCCACCATACCGGCCTGCACTTCCTGTACGAACTGGCGCGCGTAGCGGCCATTGCTGGTAAAGATGGCGCTGCCGTTACCAAATTCATGGCTGTTCACCGTGTCGATGGCGGTCTGGTAGTCCGGTACGCGGACAATCCCCAGCACCGGCCCGAAGATCTCTTCGCGATAGATACGCATGTTCGGCGTAACGTGGTCAAACAGGGTACCGCCAACGTAGTAGCCGTCCGGGTAGCCCGCTACCTGATAGTTGCGGCCATCGGCCACCAGGGTTGCGCCTTCCTCCACGCCCAGATCGATATAACCCAATACTTTCTTCTGGTGCGCCGAGGATACCAGCGGCCCCATTTCGTTTTCTTCGCCACCCTGTTTAAGCCCTGGGCCAACGCGCAGCTGAGCGATCAGCGGCTTCAGTCTGGCAATCAGTTTATCGGCCGTATCATCACCGACCACTACCGCCACCGGCAACGCCATGCAACGCTCACCGGCCGAGCCGAAAGCCCCGCCCATCAGGGCATTTACCGTCGCGTCCAGATCGGCGTCCGGCATGATGATCGCCTGGTTTTTCGCCGCGCCGAAGGCCTGCACCCGCTTACCGTGAGCGCTGGCGGTAGTATAGATATGTTCCGCCACTGCGGACGAACCAACAAAGCTCACCGCCTGAATATGCGGGTCAGTGCACAGCTGCGCGGCATCTTCATTAGCGCAGTGCACCACGTTGAATACGCCATCCGGCAGGCCTGCCTCTTTCAGTAATTCCGCCATCCGCACCGAAGCCGAAGGCACCAGCACCGGGGGCTTGAGCACAAAGGTGTTGCCGCAGGCCAGCGCGATAGGGAACATCCACATCGGCACCATCGCCGGGAAGTTGAACGGGGTGATACCTGCGACCACCCCCAGCGGCTGCATCAGCGAGAAGCTGTCAACGCCGCTGCCGACGTCCGCCGAATACTCGCCCTTGATCAAATGCGGAATGCCGCAGGCAAATTCCACCACTTCGATGCCGCGGGTCAGTTCGCCCAGCGCATCGGAATAAACCTTGCCATGTTCGCTGACAATCAGCGCCGCCAGCTCATCGCGATGCTGTTCCAGCAGCGCCTTAAAATTGAACATGATGCGCGCACGGCGCAGCGGCGTGGTACGCGACCAGTCGGCAAAGGCCTGGTGGGCCACGTCAATGGCCTGCTTCACCTCGGCGGCAGTGCTCTGCGTCACGCGGCGTTCAACCTGCCCGGAAGCCGGATTATGAACGTCGACGGTTTGATTGCTGCTGCTCAGGCACACCTGCCCGCCAATAAAGTTACCCACGGTTTTCATGTCTCACCCTCTTTTAAGTCCGCTGTCGCCTGACCGTCTGCGGCCGTAGCGTTTTCATCACACCGCTTGCCGGAGACTGCCCGCAAGCAGGCTAAATCCTGACCGGATGAAGCAAACTCTATTTCATTGAAAAAAAAGTTTCAAATAAATTATTTTAGAAAATTTGTTTTTAGTGCGGAAGGTCGCAGTTTTGCCACGTCACTGTGCAAGGCCATTACATGCCGGAAAAAAATCGGTCCCTGTGTTCACACGCCAACGGCAAGGAATTAGCCCTGACTTTTATACAGAAATAGGCGGCCCGCAAGGAAATGCGACCCGGCCCGACGCTAAAAGATCACGCGGTAACGCTTGTGGGACGTTTGCGGTTTTTTTTGAACTGGATCCAAAAATCAATATTTCATTATTCACTAATTATGAAATAAATGTTCTTGTTTAGAGAAGATTCATCCAAATATCACCGTCTTGATGACAGGCACGGTTCACACCCTTCCGCCTCCCTATTCCCTACAACCTACTGCGCGGGTGGAAGCCAGGAAAAAAATCGGAGCAACACATGTCACATCAGCGTAAGCACAACACCGGGTACATTCTGCGAATTTGCGGCATTGCAGCTCTCGGCGGCATTCTGTTCGGTTATGACACCGCCGTGATCTCCGGCGCGATCGATGCCCTAAAAACCTATTTTGACCTCAGCCCACTTGAAACCGGCTGGGCAGTCTCTAACGTGGTGATCGGCTGTGTGGTTGGCGCCTTTGGTGCCGGGCCGTTGGCTGCGCGTTACGGCCGTAAAAAAGCCCTGATGCTGGCGGCGGTGCTGTTCACTATTTCGGCGGTGGGAGCCGCCCTGGCCACCACCTTCACCTGGTTTGTGATTTACCGCATTATTGGCGGCCTGGCCGTGGGCATCGCCGCCACCGTCTCACCGATGTATATGTCGGAAGTCTCACCTAAAGACATGCGTGGTCAAGCCCTCAGCATGCAGCAGTTCGCCATCGTGTTCGGCCAAATAGTGATTTTCTACGTTAACTTCAAAATCGCCAGCATCGCCAGCGAAGCCTGGCTGGTGGAAATGGGCTGGCGCTGGATGATAGGTTCGGAAGTGATCCCCTGCATGCTGTTCCTGATGCTGGTGTTTATCATTCCGGAATCGCCGCGTTGGAGCGTCATGGTCGGCCGTGACAGCCAGGCTTTAGCGATGTTGACCAAAGTCTCCAACGCTGCCCATGCGCAAAGCGTATTGCAGGAAATCAAAGACTCACTCCAGCAGGATCAGCAAAAACACCGACCAAAGCTGAACTACGGCGACGTACGGGTACGCTTCATTCTGTTTGTCGGTTGTATGATCGCCATGCTGCAACAGGTCACCGGCGTTAACGTAATGATGTACTACGCGCCAATGGTGCTGAAAACCGTTACCGAAAATGCCCAAGAGGCGCTGTTCCAAACCATTTGGATCGGCGTGCTGCAGTTAGTCGGTTCAGTGATTGGCGCCATACTGATGGATCGCGTGGGCCGCATTCCGCTGATGCGTTACGGCACCCTTGGCGCCATTGCCGGGTTGCTGATCACCTCTTATGCACTCTACACCCAGGCCACCGGCTACCTTGCCTTGTTCGGCATGCTGTTCTTTATGGTGTTTTACGCCCTGTCCTGGGGGGTGGGTGCCTGGGTGCTGGTGTCAGAAATCTTCCCAAATCGCATGCGAGCACAGGGCATGAGCATCGCCGTCGGCTGCATGTGGCTGGCCAACTTTGTCGTTTCACAGAGCTTCCCGATGATCAACGACAACCCTTATCTGTTCTCCACCTTCCATGGCGCCTTCCCGATGTGGGTCTTTGCCGCCTGCTGCTTGTTTAGCTACTGGTTCATCGGCCGCTATATTCCGGAAACCAAAGGCGTCTCGCTGGAAAAAATGGAAGACGTGGTGATGGCCAAACTCCATCGCCAAGCGCCACCAGAAACACAACGAACGCCGCTGTAAGTCGGCAACTCTTAGGCCTTCTCAAATCATTCAGGAGCCATGCATCATGACCTTTGCGCCAGACCGTTTTTGTATCAACCGCAAGATCGCACCCAATCTCGATTTGGAGCGGTTTTTCAGCCTGGTGAAAAAGTGCGGGCTCCGCAAAGTTGAGCTGCGCAACGATATGCCGAGCGGCAAGGTGACAGATAACCTGAACAACGATCAATTAAATGCTTTGGCGGCCAAATACGGTATCGAAATCGTCACCATTAACGCCCTCGGCAAGTTTAACTTGATGGACGATCAGGCCGGGCTGCTGAAAAACGCCGAGGCGCTGCTGGCGCAGGCTCAGGCGATCCATAGTCAGGCGCTGGTACTGTGTCCACACTGCAGCGCGGACGATCGGCGCAGTGAGGAGCAGAAAAAAACCGATACGCTGGCGGCCCTGAAGTTGCTGGCACCGCTGTTTAAACAATACGGCGTGCAGGGCTACGTCGAGCCGCTGGGGTTCGGCATCAGTTCGCTGCGTTCATCACTGCTGACGCAATCCCTGATACGCGACTCCGGCGCGCCGTACAAGATCGTGCTGGATACTTTCCACCACTATTTAAGTGATGTGGCCCAGCCTGAGTTTGATGAGCAGATTCAGATTGAGGGTATCGGTCTGGTACACCTGTCCGGTGTGGAAGATGCGCGGAGCAAAAGCGCGCTCAGCGACGAAGAACGTATTATGTTGAGTCAACAGGATCGGCTGGAGAGCAGAAAGCAGGTGCAGAATCTGGAGCGCCTGGGCTACACCGGCATTTACGCCTTCGAGCCGTTCTCTTCGCAGTTGGATAGCTGGACAGAGGCGGATATCGAACGTGAAATCCGCCAGAGTATCGCTCTGCTGCAAGGGTAATGGACGCAGCATAGGGGGCGAGCATGCTCGCCCCTGCCATTATTTTTTGTGGTGCTATTTCAGCGTGCTCACCACCAGTTGATGACGGGCGTTGTAGAACTTACGGTAGGCCAGATAGCAGGCGATAATGGTCGACAGGCTGGCGGTGGAAAGCAACATAAAGGTCACCATAATCTGGTACTTAATGGCTTTCACCGGGTCAATACCGGCGAAAATCAGACCGGACATCATGCCCGGCAGGCTGACCAGGCCGACGGTCTTGGCCGAGTCTACCGTCGGGATCAACGAAGCGCGGATGCTGTCGCGGATCAGCGCAGCCGAAGCAAACTTCGGCGATGCCCCCAGGCTGAGCATTTCCTGAATTTTCTGCTGATCGCTTTTGAAACGCTGCCCCAGGTTGTTGTAACACAGGCCCACCGCCACCATCGCATTACCGGCCACCATGCCGGAAATAGGGATCACCTGCATCGGGGTAAATTCTATCGAGCCGGTTAGCACCAGCACCACCAGCGTTAGTACCGCACCTGTGGTGATGGCAATAAACGATGTCATAAACGCATGACTAATATATTTACTGCGTTTTTGCGCGTTGTAAGCCGCGTTAAAGCAGATAAACAG
>NZ_JBQZFO010000019.1:0-34718 GCF_052691715.1 Serratia sp. NA_112.1 | reverse complement strand
TTAAGCGAGGGCGCGGGTGGAGGGGCCGCGCCTTCGGCCCCTCCAATTGCCGTTCATGGCAGTAGCAGAGAAATGCGGGATATTTACGGCAATTCCTCCTGCACGGAGCGCACAGGGATTGGATAAGAAATGCCAGTCAGGCTTAACTGACAAGCATTAGGGCGTTAGCCCCGTTTGTCGTTACCGCGCTTGGTTAGGCGCAGGCGTTGCGTCGCCGCTGCGGCGTTTGCTGAGGAACAGCGCCACCAGCGCCAGCCAGCACAGGCCGCTAATCAGGTTGAACAAATTGAACAATCCGCTGCCGCCCCACACGTAGGCCACTTTTGTCAGCTCGATACCGACGGTGAACACCATCATGCTCAGCATGCCCATGGTGGCGGAAACCGTGCCTTTGCTGACGGAGCTTGAAAACAACGTCAGGCGAACCAGCCCGGCATTGGCCAGTCCGATACCGTAGGCGTACAGGCTCAGGCCTGCGGTCATCCACAGGTAGGCGTGGCTTGAGAACAGCGTCGCCAGTGCCGCGATCAACAGCCCCAGCATCATTGGCCCTGCGCCCAGTTTGATTAGGCGTTGTACGCTGTTTTTACCGGTCAAACGCGCCAGCGTCAGGTTGCCGAGGATCAGCGCACCGAACACCGGAATTTGCAACAGGCCGTAATCGAGCGTCGACAGCGACTCGCCGCTGATCAGGATCACCGGTGATTGGGCAATCCAGGCCAGCAGCGGCAGGCTGGCGAAGCCAATGGCCAGTGCCCCGCAGATAAAGCGGCGGTTCGACAGCACCTGGCGATAGTCGCGCCACAAGTTGGCGGCCGAAAATTTATCACCCTGTAGCGTCGCGGTTTCCGGCATCGCTTTCCACAGGCCATAGAAGGCAAAGGCCGCCAGCGCAGCGAACAACACGAACATGCTCTGCCACGGCGCGACGTGGATCAACGCAGCACCGGCCAATGGCCCGAGCAGCGGGGCGATCAGCGCCACGTTGGCCATCAGCGCGGTGATTTTTATGCACACCGATTCCTCAAAGGATTCCTGTATCGTGGCGTAGCCGACCGCGCCGATAAAGCACAGGCCAATCCCCTGCAGGAAACGCATAAAGATAAATTGCTCGATGTTAGTCACCAGCAAAATCGCCAGGCAGGAGACGATAAAGAACGCCACACCGGCCAACATCACCGGGCGACGGCCACGGCGATCCGACAACGGCCCCAGCAGCCACTGCAGGAAAATACCGCCGGCCAGATAGGCGGTCATTGAGGTTGGCACCCACTCTTCACCGGCGTTGAAATCTGCCACTACCGCCAACATGCCAGGTTGGATCATATCGTTGCCGATATAGGTGGCAAATTCGAACAGCACCAGACAAAGAGGGAATAAAAGCGCCTGTCGACCCAAGCGAGCCGCAGGTGGTAATGTTGTTTTCATAGTTATCGTACTGAAAGTAAAGAAGAAATAAGGAACTGTCAGGGCGGGGAGCGCTATCTGAGCGAGTTGTGGCGGCTATTTTGCCGCCAATTGTTCACCTTGGCAATCATCCGGTGTGGTTTCAGCACATTCTGATATTGCCCATCAGGGTTGCCACCCACACTTTGGCTAGTTAACCTCTTTATACCCGTCATCTTTCAAGCTGCAGCGTTGTTACCTGCTTACAAGGCCCATCCAGGGTTCTTGCCCTTTCAGGGCCGCTGATCGCGCGTTCAAATCTGTTCCCGACAGATTTGTCGCTCACCCCAGGGACGATCTTGTGTAAGTGCCCGGGGATGAGCGAGTTGGTCGCCTAGCTGCAACTTGAAAGCTATAGGGTATATAACAGACGAAGATGACAATATTGCGGGCGACCTTTTGAGTAATAAAATTGGCTGGATAGATAACTTGCGTGCGGTGGCGTGCATGATGGTGGTGATGATCCACGCAACTACCTATTACGTCACCAGCGGGGTGGCGGTGGGGGAACACAACTGGGATATCGCCAACGTGCTGAACTCGCTGTCACGCGTCTCGGTGCCGCTGTTTTTCATGATTTCCGGCTACCTGTTTTTCGGCGAGAAAAGCGCTGGTAAGAAACATTTCATCCGCATTGGCTGTTGCATCTTGTTCTACAGCACCATCGCGTTGATCTATATCGCGACGTTCACCAAAATCGGCTTCTGGCCTTCGCTGCGCGGCATGCTACTGAAGCCGGTGTTCTATCACCTGTGGTTCTTCTATGCGATTGCGGTCATTTACTTGCTGTCGCCGCTGGTCAGCGTCAAACCGGTATCGCGCCGCTATCTGGCCGCTGTGCTGGTGATCCTGGCGGTGATCGCCAACCCCAATACCCACTCGCTGACCCTGGGCAACGCGCACCTGCTACCGGTAAATCTGTATATTTACGGCGATACCTTCTATTACCTGCTGTATGCGTTGGCCGGACGGGCGATTGGCATGATGGACACTCAGGGACGTGGCGTCAGTGGGCTGGCGGCGTTTGGTTTTGTGTCCTGCGTGGCGTTGATTATTCACGGCACCAAAAGCCAGATGTTCATTAACGGCAACTTTGCCGATACCTATTACATTTACTGCGGCCCGCTGGTGTTTATCGCGGCGGTATCGCTGGTTATCTGGTTTAAAAATTGCCTGCCGGAGCCGATTGGCTGGTTGGGCATTTTTTCCCGACATTCGCTGGCAATCTACGGTTTTCACGCCATTATCGTTAACTTTATGCGCAACCGGCACCTGGAACTGACATCTCATCCGTTGCTGGATATCTTCTGGGTGTTCGGCGTGGCGCTGGCGCTTAGCCTGCTGCTGTCGATAGGCCTGCAGAAAATAGACTCTCGGCGGCTGGTGTCATAATCCGCTTGAGCCGCGCAGCTGGGCGCGGCGCAGTTGGCGGCCAGAGGAAAACCCCGCGGCCAACGCCGCTTTCTCCAGCCCATAGCCTTGCTGCAGACGCTGCTGCGCCACTGCCAGCCGTAGTTGCTCATGGTACTCACGCACGCTGATACCAACATGGCTGCGGAATAGCCGCGCCAGATGGCGACTGCTGACGTGAGCCTTTTCCGCCACCTGCGGCACCGACCATTCCGCTTCCGGTTCGGCAGCCATCACGTCTTGCGCCCGGTGTACTGCCGGGTGCAGATGGTTTCGGTAGCGGAGCCAGGGCGAAAGCTGCGGGTCGTCGCCGGAACGGCGAAAATACACCACCATTTCCCTGGCAATCTCCATCGCCCGGGTAGCACCGCATTGGCGATTAATCAGGTGCAGTGCCAGATCGATACCGGCAGTGATGCCGGCGCTGGTGTAAACGCTGCGGTCTTCAACAAAGATGCGGTTTTCTTTCACCTGCGCTGCCGGGGCCTGCTGGCGCATGCGTTCGAGCACGTCGTGATGGGTGGTGCACTGGTAACCGTCGAGCAAACCGGCCTGTGCTGCCAGCAGGGCGCCGGAACAGACACAGACCAGCGTGATACGTTGCTGTTGCAGGTCGGGTTGCAGCGCTGCCAGCCAGCGGCGGGCCTGTTCGGCCGGCGCATTGGCGAAGAAATGTTGCGAATCACTGACGCCCGGCACCACTAAAATAGCGCCGTCTTCCAGCCGGTCAGGCAGCGGCTGGAGCTGACTCAACGTCATGCCAACCGAGCAGGTAACCTGCGGCACTGGGCTGATGTAGTGCAGACTGAACTGCCCGGCCAGACGCAGGGTTTCGGCCGGGCCGCTGACGTCCAGCGACAGCACCTGGGGCAGCATCAGAAAGTAGACGGCCTGCTGCATGGTTACTCCTGTGAGAGTTGCGCCAGAGCCTCATCCACGCTGGCGATGCGGGCGAAGCGGTCGACCAGCACCGTCTCAGTATGCCGCTTGAGTTGTTCGGTGGTAAAGACTTCTCCGTCGGGATGCTGCATCGGGAAAGTCAGCGTGGCCTCGGTCACGAAAGTCACCCGGTAGCCGAGATCGGCCGCCACCCGGGTGGTGGTTTCGCAGCATTGTTCGGTACGAATGCCGGAGATAATCAAATGATTGATATCCCGTTGGCTCAGCCAGGCGTCCAGGCCGGATTCGGTCAACGCGTTATGCACCTGTTTGTGTACGGTGACATCGGCCTGATGGTCGAGGAACGGCAGGCGCTTTACCCAGCCGGACGCCAAAGAAAATGGCCCCTCTGGCGACACATGGAATACATCAACCAGAGCTACACCCTGCTGACGGCAGCCTGCAATCAACCGCGTCAACGCCTGTTGGAAAGCGGGGAGATCCTGCTCTTGCCAGAATGGACGATGCTGAAATGATTGTTGAACATCGATGATCAATAACGCGCTATGTGACATTTTCGGCCCTCCGCCAATTAGGTATAACGCCATACTGAGCCGTTATCCTGCTGGGAAGAAGGCCAAAAACGGCCATCATGGTGGCATTAGCGGACCTATATCAGGCTTTGCCAACCTGACCGGCCACCAGCCGCCCTTGATGGAAGGTGGTGCGGCGCGTCGGCAGACGGGCTACCGCTTCGGCGGAGCAACTGGCGTCGATCAGCACGAATTCCGCGCTGTCCCCGGCTTTGGGCCACACCCGTTGGCCTTTGTCATTCAGCGGCAGCACCCCGCCGGTGGAAATCGCCATGGCGCGTGACAGATGGAACTCGTCGGAACCCCGATACAGCTGGGCGTAAAGGTTGGCTTTTTCCAGAATGTCGCCGGTGCCGAACGGGGACCAATGGTCAATCACGCTGTCGGTTCCGGTCATCACAAATACCCCTTTCTCACTGAGCTGCGGCAGTGGCATCATCAGCCCACCAATCGGCACCGTCGAAGCGATGGTGATTTGCTGTGCCGCCAGCCGGGTGGCGGTTTCCTCTAATTCATTCGGGTTCAGCGCGGTCAGGGCAAAGGCATGGCTGATGGTGACTTTGCCGCGCAGCGAAGGGCTCTTTTCTACGGTAGTAATCATGTAGTTGATGGCGGCCACCCCGGCCGGGCTGGTTTCGTGCAGGTGGATATCGACGCCTTTGCCGGTATCGAGTGCAATCTGGAACATGGCATCCAACGACTGTTCCATCGCCCCGTCGACATTGGTCGGATCCAGCCCGCCAACGTATTGCACCCCCATCTGCATGGCTTCGCGCATCAAACCCTCGACTTTGGAATGCAGCAGCCCGTGCTGCGGGAAGGCGACTATTTCACAACTGAAGTCCGCCTGATGCTTTTCCAGTGCCCGTTGCAGGTGTTCCAGGCTTTTCAGCCCGCTGACCGGATCGATATTGCAGTGGCTGCGTGCCACGGTGCTGCCTTTGGATTGCAACAGGGCGATCAGGTTTTCTGCGCGCTGTTGCGAGGTGGGCAACAGTTTGGGGATTAATGTTTGTTCCAGCGCGATCATGTCCATGATGGTTTTGCCCTGGCGTGGGCGTGGTGCCTGCCATGGGCCGCTGTAAAAGGTTTTATCCAGATGGATATGCATGTCGCGAAATGCCGGTAACAGCAACTGACCCTGTGCCTGATAGCGCGGTACACCGGCGGGGGCCGCTGCATCCTTCGGGTGGATAGCCGCAATCTTGCCGTTTTTGATTTCAAGCTGATAGAGCGCGGTGCGGGTGCCGATCACCGTGTCGCCATCGTACTCGAAACCCTCTTCCAGCCGCACATCGCTCAGCCAGTAGTGGCTGTCGGTCAGGGTCATGGGTTGGGCCTCCGGTAAACAAGGGCTGCCGGTGGGTACGGCGGCCTGCGCCATGCCGCCGGTCAGGCCGATCACCGCGCAGGCAGTGGTAATTTTGCCAGTTTGGCTGAGGAAAGCTCTGCGGCTTTGTTGTTGGTTTTTTTCCACGTTCAGTTCCTTAATCCAGAGGTGAAGTGCGTCAAAAGACAGCCACCAATTTAGGAGAGGAGCCGACGGGTTGGCAGTGACATTTGCCACTGGCGACTATTCGATTTCGCAATAATAAGGGGGTATGGCTAATGCCCCCTTAGGTTGCTGACAAAGCAGGAAAAAACGTGTTTTTTCCTGCTTTGTGGTGACCAGCCGAAAAGCAATAAATTGATTTTCCTGATTTTTATTTATCGGCCTCGACTCGCTCTGGGCAGGAATGAGGTTTGTCATCAGTCTGAGGGGACATGGCTAATGCCCCCTCTGGTATTACATCAGCGGCAACAAGCGAGTATAGAGTTCGCGGAAGGTGTTGCGTTGTTCTGCGTATTGCTGATGGCGCTCGGCATTCGGGGTATGTACCTGTTCCAGCGGCAACTCAGGCAGCAGTTCGCCGAGTGAACGCTGCGGATTCATGGCGATCTGCGCCAGCCGCGCGGCCCCCAGCGCCGGGCCGACGTCGCCGCCGGTGCGGTATTCCAGTCGTTGACCGCTGATATCCGCCAGCATTTGCCGCCAGAACGGGCTACGCGCACCGCCGCCAATCAGGGTGATGCTGGAGGGCTGTAGCCCGCTGGCGTGCAGCACGTCTATGCCCTCTGCCAGAGCGAAACCTACGCCTTCCAGCACCGCACGAGCCAGATCGTTCGGTCCATGTTGGTGGGTGAGGCCCCAGAATGCCCCCTTGGCGTTCGGATTGTTATGCGGCGTCCGTTCGCCGGACAGGTAGGGCAGAAACCACAGCGAAGCCGCCGCCGGGGGAGCCTGTTCGACATTGCGCAGCAGGGTGGCGACGTCTTCGACGTTAGTCAGTTTGCAAACCCAGTCCAGACAGGAGGCGGCGCTGAGGGTCACCGACATCAGGTGCCAGGTGTCGGGCAGCGCATGGCAGAAGCTGTGCACCGCGCTGGCCGGATTGCTGAGAAAGCCGTCGCTGACGGCAAAATAAACCCCCGAGGTACCGAGCGACAGCATTGCCCGGCCAGCCTGATATAGCCCCACACCGATCGCCCCGGCGGCATTATCGCCGCCACCGGCCACGACAGGTACTGGTGACATGCCCCAGCGCCGGGCCAGTTCGGTATGGATTTGACCGGTGACCTGATTACCCTCGAACAGTTGCGGCATCTGGCGGCGGGTCAGGCCGCAGGCGGCCAGCATCTCGTCGCCCCAGTCGCGCTGTGCCACGTTTAGCCAGCCGGTACCGGCGGCGTCCGACATGTCGCTGGCGAAGTCGCCGGTGATGCACCAGCGTAAATAATCTTTGGGTAACAGCACTTTATCGATGCGCTCAAACACCTGGGGTTCATGTTGTTTCACCCACAGCAGTTTAGGGGCGGTGAAGCCCGGCATCATCAGGTTGCCGGTAATTTGCCGCGATTGCGGCACCGCCTGTTCCAACGCCTGGCATTGCGTGCCACTTCTGCCGTCATTCCACAAAATGGCCGGGCGTAGCACCTGTTGCCGTGCGTCCAACAGGGTGGCGCCGTGCATCTGGCCGCTGAGACCGATGGCCTTCACCTGTTGCAGGCTGTGTTGTTTGCCCAGCGCCAGCATGGCGCGATCGGTGGCGTGCCACCAGTCTTGCGGGGCCTGCTCTGACCATAAGGGATGCGGGCGGGAGATGGGCAGCGACTCACCGTGGCTGGCGAGCAATTGGCCCTGCTCACTGAGCAAAATGACTTTTACGCCGGACGTGCCGAGGTCGATGCCGATATACATGGAAAAGATCCTTAAAAGCGCGGCGCAGTGCCGCACGGGGTTATACTCTTCATACTTCAAGCTGCATCAGTGTTGGCTGCCTGCGCGTACCTCTGTCACGTACTGGCTGTACGCTCCCGGGGATACGCTTGGTTGCCGCCTTGATGCAACTCGAATTATTTTGGGTATCGTTAGCCGAACAGATAGCGGTTCATCAGGTTTTCGAGCTGTTCCTGGCGGCCGCTGACGTGCTGTGGCGCCAGTGCATGCCCTTCAGCGTACTGTGCCAGCGCCTCGAGCGACAGTTTGCCCTGCAAAATTTGCTGGCCCAATTCACCATTCCAGCCGGCATAGCGTTTTGACACTTGCTGATGCAACTGGCCGTCGGTCACCATTTTTGCCGCGACCTTCAGCGCCAGCGCCATGGTATCCATAGCCCCAATATGGCCATAGAACAGGTCGTATTTGTCGGTGCTTTGACGTCGCACCTTGGCATCGAAGTTAAGCCCGCCGGTGGTAAAGCCCCCGGCCTTGAGAATTTCGAACATCACCAGCGCGTTCTCTTCCACGCTGATCGGGAACTGGTCGGTATCCCAGCCCAACTGGGGGTCGCCCCGGTTGGCATCGACGGAACCAAAGATGCCGAGCGCAATGGCGGTGGCGATCTCATGGTGGAACGAGTGACCTGCCAGCGTGGCGTGGTTGGCTTCGATATTCACCTTGATCTCTTTTTCCAGACCGAACTGCTTGAGGAAGCCGTAAACGGTGGCGACGTCGTAATCGTATTGGTGCTTGGTTGGCTCTTGGGGTTTGGGCTCGATCAGCAAGGTGCCCTGGAAACCGGTTTTGTGCTTGTGCTCCACCACCATCTGCATAAAGCGACCAATTTGCTCACGTTCCTGGCGCAGATCGGTATTGAGTAAGGTTTCATAGCCTTCACGGCCGCCCCACAACACGTAGTTTTCACCGCCCAGGCGCTGGGTGGCGTTCATGGCGGTGAACACCTGGGTGGCCGCCCAACTGAAGACTTCCGGATCCGGATTGGTGGCCGCACCGGCGCCGTAACGCGGATGGGTGAAGCAGTTGGCGGTGCCCCACAGCAGTTTCACGCCGCTGCTGTGCTGTTTTTCTTCCAGTACGTCGGTCATCTCTGCGAAGTTGTGCAGATACTCTTTCAGTGATGCGCCTTCCGGCGAGACATCGACATCATGGAAGCAGTAATAGGGGACGTTCAGCTTGTGGAAAAACTCGAACGCCACGTCGGCTTTACGTTTGGCCAACGTCAGCGCGTCGCCCGGCTGCTGCCAGGGGCGATCGAACGAGCCGACGCCGAACATGTCCGCACCGTTCCAGCAGAAGGTGTGCCAGTAGCAGGCGGCAAAGCGCAGGTGCTCCGCCATGCGCTTGCCGAGCACCAGTTCATCCGGATTGTAGTGATGAAAGGCCAGAGGATTATTACTGGTGGGGCCTTCGTAGCGCACTTGCTCAAGCTGATCAAAATAAGATTGCATTATCGACTCCTGGGTAGCAATGCCCGGTTTACGGGATGGTTTTATCTTCGGAGTTTGCGACGGGCTGCTCAATTACGTTATTTCACAGTTAAATTCACAGAATTATTAAATGTGCGACAGATCTCATAATCGGTTATTAACCGCAGTTTATTTAAGGCTTAATTCATTTTTATTTGTCGACCTGCTGTTTTTCAGCGTGAAAGCATGACCGCCATCATAAAAACAACATTAAACCAAAAATCATAATTGGCCGGTAAAAATCAGTAATTGCTGAATATTAAATAACCGATAACAATCCGCTCTAAGTTGCACTACGAGTCTGTTTCAATTATTGCCCCTTACCTGTCGCCTTTCAAGTTGCAGCGTTGTTAGCTGCACTCGCTCACTTCAGTTACTTACTCAAGTAAGCGCCTGAAGATGAGCGAGCTGGCCGCCTAGCTGCAGCTTGAAATTCATAGGGTATATATATTAAATAACAAAGGTATATAAGATGAAATTCAAACCTGTGTTCCTTTCGGTCTGCGCGCTGCTGGCGCTGGCCAGCCAACCGGCGTTTAGTAAAGAAGTCAAAATCGGCATGGCGATCGACGACCTGCGCCTGGAACGCTGGCAAAAAGACCGCGATATCTTCGTCAGCAAAGCCAAAGCGCTGGGGGCAGATGTGTTTGTTCAGTCGGCCAATGGCAATGAAGAAACCCAAATGGCGCAGATTGAAAACATGATCAACCGTGGCGTCGACGTGCTGGTAATTATTCCCTACAACGGCAAGGTATTGAGCAACGTCATTAGCGAGGCCAAACGGGAAGGCATAAAGGTACTGGCTTATGATCGCATGATCAATAATGCCGATATCGATTTTTACATCTCCTTTGATAATGAAAAGGTTGGGGAGCTGCAGGCGCAAAGCCTGGTGCAACGGGTGCCGCAGGGCAATTATTTCCTGATGGGCGGCTCGCCGGTGGATAACAACGCCAAGCTGTTCCGCCAGGGCCAGATGAAGGTGCTGCAGCCGCTGATCGATGGTGGGAAAATCAAGGTGGTGGGCGATCAGTGGGTCGACGGATGGTTGCCGGAAAACGCATTAAAAATCATGGAAAATGCGCTGACCGCCAACAATAACAAGATAGATGCGGTAGTGGCTTCCAACGATGCCACCGCCGGTGGCGCGATCCAGGCGCTGGCCGCGCAGGGTCTGGCGGGTAAGGTGGCTATTTCCGGTCAGGATGCCGATTTGGCTGCGGTGAAGCGTATTGTCGCCGGTACCCAGACCATGACGGTGTATAAGCCGATCAGCAAGCTGGCCGACGAGGCGGCGGGCATCGCGGTGCAACTGGGCAAGGGTGAACAGCCGAAGGCCAACGCCACATTAAATAACGGCAGCAAAGACGTACCATCCTGGTTATTAACCCCTATTCAGGTCGATAAATCGAATATCGACAGCACCATTGTTGCCGACGGTTTCCACAAAAAATCCGAGATTAATTAATTCCGCTAACCGGTAATACGGGGGAATAATGCCCAGCCTATTAGAAATGAAAAATATCACCATGCAGTTCGGTGTGGTCAAGGCGGTAGATAATGTCAGCCTGAAGTTAGAGGCAGGCCAGGTATTATCGCTGTGTGGTGAAAACGGTTCGGGAAAATCCACCCTGATGAAAGTGCTGTGCGGTATATATCCGCACGGCAGTTATCAGGGCGATATTTATTTCTCTGATGATTTATTAGCGGCGAAAAATATTCGCGATACCGAGCAAAAAGGCATCGCCATCATTCATCAGGAGCTGGCGTTGGTGAAGCAGATGACGGTGTTGGAAAACATGTTTCTCGGCAATGAATGGCGCCGGTACGGCGTAATGGATTATGACGCCATGTATCTGCGCTGCCGACGGATGCTGGCACAGGTCAAGCTGGAGGTGGATCCCAACACCCCCATCGGCGAACTGGGTCTGGGGC
Organism: Serratia sp. NA_112.1; assembly: GCF_052691715.1. Lineage (NCBI taxonomy): Bacteria > Pseudomonadati > Pseudomonadota > Gammaproteobacteria > Enterobacterales > Yersiniaceae > Serratia > Serratia sp. NA_112.1. Next base: position 23,709 of record NZ_JBQZFO010000019.1, on the reverse strand, counting down.
AGCAGCAGCTGGTGGAGATTGCCAAGGCGCTGAACAAGCAGGTGCGGCTGCTGGTGCTCGATGAGCCGACAGCGTCGCTGACCGAAAGTGAAACCGCTACGCTGCTGGCGATCATCGAGGATCTGCGCGATCACGGCATCGCCTGCATTTACATTTCGCACAAGCTCAATGAGGTGAAGGCGATCTCGGATCTGATCTGCGTGATCCGCGACGGCAAGCATATAGGTACGCGCTCGGCAGCGGAAATGAGCGAGGACGACATTATCGCCATGATGGTTGGGCGCGAATTAACCGAGCTCTATCCGCAGCAACAGCATGATATCGGCGAGGTGATCCTGCAGGTGGATAATCTCACCGCCTGGCACCCGGTGAACCGACACGTTCGTCGGGTGGACGATGTCTCATTCAGCCTGCGGCGCGGCGAAATTCTCGGTGTCGCCGGGCTGGTCGGCTCCGGGCGCACCGAAACCATGCAGTGCCTGTTCGGCGTCTACCCTGGCCGTTGGCAGGGGAGCATTAGCCTCAATGGCCAGCCAGCCATCATCAACAATTGCCGCCAGGCGATGCGATATGGCATCGCCATGGTGCCGGAAGATCGCAAGCGTGATGGCATCGTGCCGGTGATGGGGGTAGGGGCCAACATGACGTTGGCGGCGCTGAGCGATTTTAGCGGTGTGCTGACGGTGATTGATGATGCCTGGGAACAGGCGACCATTCGTCAATCGCTGGCGGAGTTAAAAGTGAAGACTTCCTCGCCCGAACTGGCAATAGCCCGGCTGAGTGGCGGTAACCAGCAGAAGGCCATACTCGCCAAATGCCTGCTGTTGCAACCGAAAATTCTCATTCTGGATGAACCGACGCGCGGTATCGATATCGGTGCCAAACACGAAATCTATAAGTTAATCAATCAGCTGGTCCAGCAGGGCATTTCGGTGATCGTGGTGTCTTCGGAGCTGCCTGAAGTGTTGGGATTAAGCGATCGGGTATTGGTGATGCACCAGGGGCGTATCAAGGCTTCGTTAGTCAACCAGGGTCTGACCCAGGAACAGGTGATGGAAGCCGCATTGAGGAGTGAAACAGATGTCGAAAAACACACAGTCTGAAGCGATCGTGCCGGCAATGGTGGAGAAAAAAACCATAGTGAAACTAAAATCCATCAACTTGCAGGTGTTTGTGATGTTGGCGGCGATAGTCGTCATTATGCTGTTCTTTACCTTTACCACCGAAGGGGCCTATCTCAGCGCGCGTAATATTTCCAACCTGCTGCGCCAGACGGCGATCACCGGCATTTTGGCGGTCGGCATGGTATTCGTGATTGTTTCGGCAGAAATCGATCTGTCGGTCGGTTCAATGATGGGCTTGCTGGGTGGTGCGGCGGCGATTTTTGACGTCTGGCTGGGTTGGCCACTGCCGCTGACCATCGTGGTGACGCTGCTGGCCGGTCTGCTGTTGGGGGCCTGGAACGGTTGGTGGGTCGCCTATCGCAAGGTTCCGTCGTTTATTGTCACCCTGGCGGGGATGCTGGCCTTTCGCGGCATCCTGATCGGCATCACCAATGGCACCACGGTCGCGCCGACCAGCGGGGCGATGTCGCAAATTGGCCAGAGCTATTTGCCGAACGGCCTGGGTTTTGGCATCGGTGCCGTTGGGTTGATGCTGTTTGTCGCCTGGCAGTGGCGGAGGCGCAGTCGGCGTGCGCAGCTTGGGTTGCCGGTGGCCGCGGCGACCGGCGATGTGACCCGGCAAAGTATCCTGGCGGTGGTGGTGCTCGGGGCCATCTATTTGCTCAATGATTACCGCGGGGTACCGACACCGGTGTTGATCCTCACCGCACTGATGTTGGCGGGGATATTTATGGCCACTCGCACCGCTTTTGGCCGCCGGATCTACGCCATTGGCGGCAATATCGATGCCGCGCGCCTGTCGGGGGTTAACGTCGAACGCACCAAGCTGGCGGTGTTCGCCATCAATGGCCTGATGGTGGCGATTGCCGGGTTGATCCTCAGCTCGCGCCTGGGTGCCGGTTCGCCTTCGGCGGGCAATATTGCCGAGCTGGACGCCATCGCCGCCTGCGTGATTGGCGGCACCAGCCTGGCCGGGGGCATCGGCAGCGTGGCCGGTGCGGTGATGGGCGCATTCATTATGGCGTCGCTGGACAACGGCATGAGCATGCTGGACGTGCCGACCTTCTGGCAGTACATCGTCAAGGGCGCCATTTTGCTACTGGCGGTGTGGATGGACTCCGCCACCAAGCGTCGGGCATAAGAAGATATCCTTCATACTTGAAGCTGCATCTGTGTTGGTTGTACTCACTCACCCGAATCACTTACTTTAGTAAGCTCATCGGAATGAGTTCCTTTGCCGCCTTGATACAACTTCAATTATTTTGGATATAGCGCTTGAGCTCACAGTTATGAGGTGATGCCTGCTGCTCCCACCGAGAGGTTGTGCTATCCCAGAGAGCAGTCAACTTACCGGGGATGCCCATGTTCGAAAAGCGCTTTCGCATTACCTTGCTGTTCAACGCCAATAAAGTGTACGACCGCCAGGTGGTCGAGGGCGTAGGCGAGTATTTACAGGCTTCGCAATGTGATTGGGACATCTTTATCGAAGAGGATTTTCGCTGCCGTATCGACAACATCAAGGACTGGCTGGGCGATGGGGTGATCGCCGATTTCGATGATGGTGCCATCGAGCAACTGCTGCATAACGTCCGGGTACCTATTGTCGGGGTGGGTGGCTCTTATCACCGTGACGAGGATTATCCGCCGGTGCATTACATTGCCACCGACAATAAGGCGCTGGTGGAAGCGGCATTCAGTCACCTGAAAGAAAAAGGCATTAATCGTTTTGCCTTCTACGGCTTACCCAGCGAGGGCGGCAAGCGTTGGGCACAGGAGCGTGAGCATGCTTTCCGCCAGCGGGTCGCGCTGGAGCAGTATCAGGGCGTGGTGTATCAGGGCATAGCCACCGCGCCGGATAACTGGCAATACGCGCAGAACCGCTTGGCGGACTGGGTGCAGACCCTGCCGCAGCAGACCGGCATTATCGCGGTGACTGATGCGCGGGCACGCCATTTGCTGCAGGTGTGCGAACATCTGGATATCGCAGTGCCGGAAAAGCTGTGCGTGATTGGCATCGACAATGAAGAACTGACGCGTTACCTGTCGCGGGTTGCGCTGTCTTCGGTGGCGCAGGGTACCCGCCAGATGGGGTACCGCGCCGCCAAGCTGCTGCACCAACTGCTCGATCGCCGTGAACTGCCGCTTCAGCGCATTCTGGTGCCGCCGGTGAAGGTGATTGAACGCCGTTCTACCGATTTCCGCTCGTTGCGTGATCCGGCGGTGATTCAGGCGATGCATTACATCCGCCATCACGCCTGCAAGGGCATCAAGGTCGAGCAGGTGCTGGATGCGATCGGCCTGTCGCGTTCCAATCTGGAAAAACGCTTCAGGGATGAGACTGGCGAAACTATCCATCATGTGATCCATCAGGAAAAGCTGGATCGCGCTCGCAACCTGTTGACGGCTACCTCGTTGACCATCAACGAGATTTCACAGATGTGTGGCTACCCGTCACTGCAGTATTTTTATTCGGTGTTCAAGAAGGGCTATGACATGACCCCCAAAGACTACCGTGGGCGTTATGGCGAGGTTGGGTATTAGGGCGGGTGTGGCCGTTATGGCTACATATGTAGCTAATCAAGCTACAGATTTCCTCACACCAACCCACAAAACGCCTTTAGCCGTTCGGCCAGCGCGGGCGTAGCGGCGGGGGCGCTGTCGCGGTAATACAGCGCCAGCTCAATGTTGTCGATCGGCGGTAAACCTTCAGCGTTGCCCAATACCCTGTGGCTGGGCAAGCGGCAACTGGCCGGCAGCAGGGTGACGCCCAGCCCGGCGGCAGACGCGGCGGTGAGTGCGGCCAGACTGGCACTGCTGTAGCCAATACGCCAGCGCTTGCCGAGGTTATCCAGCGCCTGACACAAATCATCGCGATATAACCCATTGAGCGGGAACACCGCCAGCGGTACCGGGGATTGTTCGATCGCCGGAAAGGCCTGGCTGTCCAGCCACAGCAGCGGTTCCGGCCTGGCGGCGCGCGGCGGCTGGCTGCGGCGTTGTTTAACCAAGATCAGATCCAGTTCTTCGCGGGCGTAGGCGCTGTGCAGATCGGCGCTCAGGCCGCTGGTGACGTCCAACCGCAGATGTGGATGCGCCCGGCTAAATTCCGCCAGCAGCCCGGTGGTCGGCACCGCGAAATCCTCCGGCATACCTAGCCGCAATACCCCGTCGCGCCAGATGCCGGTCAAGGCGTCGTGCGCCTCTTCATTCAGCGCTATGATGCGCCGCGCATAGCTCAACAGCTTGACGCCTTCCTCGGTCAGCAATACCTGATGAGACGAACGTTCGAACAGGGGTTTACCCAGCATTTCTTCCAACCGGCGTACCTGTTGACTGACGGTCGACTGTGACAAGAACACCCGTTCTGCGGCGCGAGTGAAGCTGTTGCTGTCGCATACTGCGACAAAGCTGAGCAGTAGCTGCGGATTGAACATCGGGTAACGATTCATTTTTCCACTGTTGGCTATTTTGTTATTTAATTTCCCAATACTAACGGGGAGGCCTAGAGTAAGGCAACGTTGCGGCCGCTACTCTGTGACCCCGCACTCTTCATCCCGGCAGTTCAGGAATAGACCGTGTTAAATCAATTTGTTGCTCCCCTTTTCTTACGCCGCTGGTTCAACCCCCTGCTGTGGGCGCTGGTGCTGATTGGCCTGAATATGCGGCCGCTGTTGACCTCGATCGGCCCGTTGTTGCCGACGTTGCGGCAGGCCACCGGACTGAGTTTTGGCGGCGCGGCGCTGCTGACCACCTTGCCGGTACTGATGATGGGGTTGATGGCGCTGGCGGGTGGGGCGATCAACCGCCTGTTCGACGAGCGTACCAGCGTAGTGCTGAGCCTGTTGGCCATTGGCCTGGGGGCCGCCTGGCGTGAACTGGCACCGGGCAGCACGCAATTGCTGCTGAGTGCGGTGTTGGGTGGACTGGGGATTGGGGTGATCCAGGCGGTGATGCCCGGCATTATCAAACATCACTTTCTCAAGCAGATGGCACTGGTGGCCGGGCTGTGGTCGGCGGCTCTGATGGGCGGTGGTGGTCTGGGGGCGGCGATGACCCCCTGGTTGATGAGTGTCGGCCATGACTGGCACAGTGCATTGGCCTGGTGGGCGGTGCCTGCACTGGTGGCGTTAATCGCCTGGTGGCCGGTCAGCCGCGGCCTGGCACGCCTGACACCGTCCGGAACCTCCTCCGGGCCGAGCCTGTGGTTCAGCCGCCGAGCCTGGTTGCTAGGCGCATATTTTGGTTTGATCAATGGCGGCTATACCAGCCTGATCGCCTGGCTGCCGCCGTATTATATGCAGCTCGGCTGGCAGCCGCAGGCCAGCGGATCGCTGTTGGCGCTGATGACTTTCGGGCAGGTCGTCGGGGCGCTGCTGTTGCCGGCGCTGGCGCGATCGGTAGATCGACGGCCGTTATTATTGCTGGCATTAGTCATGCAGTTGATCGGCTTTATTGGCCTGATTTATCTGCCGGAGGCGTTGCCGTGGTTGTGGGTGCTGGTTTCCGGCCTGGGGCTGGGCGGCGCCTTCCCGCTGTGCCTGGTGCTGGCTCTCGATCATATTCCGCACCCGGCGGCCGCGGGGCGCTTGGTGGCCTTTATGCAGGGGATTGGATTCCTGCTGGCGGGGGCTACGCCTTATATTTCTGGCCTGTTGCGTGATTACAGCGGCGGCTTTGTGCTGGATTGGCAAATCCATGCGCTGCTGGTGGTGGTGCTGATCGCCATCACCGGGTGCTTCCATCCGCACAGCTACCGGCGGGCGTTCGCCGAATAATATTACTGTCATTGCGGTTCCCTATAGTGACGTTGCTTTTACTTCTGGGTGATAACAACAAAAAGGGAACCAAGACATGCACATAACCAAAACCCGCCTGGCTCTGTTGGCCGGCTGTATGGCGCTGAGCACTAACCTGTGGGCGCAAGCTCAGCCGGTGCAGGCAACCCTGGCCGGGCACGCGTTACTGGCGGTGAAATCCAACGTTGCCGCACCGCAGGATGCCCCCGCCGATTTACAGCAAAGCGGTAAATACACCAGCGGCAAACGCGTGACCGAACTGGGCAGTGTGGCGGGTAAATCCGCCGATCGCATGACCGGTATTGGCCTGCCAATCAACGGGCAACCCTTGCAGGGCCATTCCGGCATCAAACATATGCCCGACGGTACCTACTGGGTGCTGACCGACAACGGTTTTGGCAGCAAGGCCAATTCACCGGACGCCATGCTGTACCTCAATCACTACAAAATCGACTTCGACAACGGCACGGTGACGCCGCTGAAAACGGTATTCCTGCACGATCCGGACAAAAATGTCCCCTTCCATATCATCAATGAGAGCACCGATAAACGTTACCTGACCGGCAGCGATTTTGACCTGGAAAGCTTCCAGTTTGCCGACAATGCCCTGTGGATTGGCGATGAGTTCGGCCCCTACCTGATTAAGGCCGATCTGAACGGTAAGGTATTGGCGGTGTTCGATACCAAGGTCGACGGCAAGGTGGTGAAGTCGCCGGATAACCCGACGCTGACCCTGCCGGGTGCACCGGACGGCAAACAGAACTTCCAGGTAGCACGTTCCAAAGGTTTTGAAGGCATGGCGGCATCACCGGATGGCAGCAAATTGTACCCGTTGCTTGAAGGCGCGCTGTGGGACGGTGAAAAATTCGAGAACATCGATGGTAAACGCTATCTGCGGGTGCTGGAATTTGACGTGAAACAACAGGCCTGGACCGGCCGCAGTTGGCAGTATGTGTTGGAAGACAACCGGAACGCTATCGGCGATTTTAATATGATCGACGCCACCCATGGCCTGGTGATCGAGCGCGATAATAACGAAGGCACGGCGGACAAAGCCTGCGCTGCGGGTGCCCCTACAGACAACTGCTTCAGTCAGGTGGCGAAGTTCAAGCGAGTATACAAAATCGCTTTTTCTGACGACAACGTCGGTAAACTGGTCGATAAACTGGCCTATATTGACCTGATGAACATTCAGGACCCAAACAAGCTGGCGCGCAAACCGCTGAATAACGGCGTGCTGACCTTCCCGTTCTTCACCATTGAAAATGTCGACGTGGTGGATGGCAGCCATATTATCGTCGGCAACGACAATAACTTCCCGTTCTCTTCCAGCCGCCAGCCGAATGTGGCGGATGAAAACGAGTTTATCCTGCTGGATGTGAAAGACTTGCTGAAGCCTTAACCCGACCTGCCTCCGGCATATGCCGGGGGCTAGCGTATTTCCCTCTTAGCGCCAAGGGTAAACTGCGCTATAATCAGCCCCTTGCTTCCTGTTGCCGAAGGAAGATCCTCGTCCCCGGTGGGGCGGCCGGACTTCAAATCCGGTTGGGGCCGCCAGCGGTCCTGGGCAGGTTCGACTCCTGTGATCTTCCGCCAAAGCTTGTCCGCATACCTCCCGATAAATCCAAAAAACACCAATAAAACCAATGGTTACTGTGATTTTCTGTCCGAGGGTGTCCGAGGGATTCTCTCTAAATCCGTGAAAAATGTGTATACTGATGGGTATAGATTTTGACTATACATCTTTGAGCTATACACATGCCGCTAACTGACTTACAAATCCGCCGTGCCAAACCCCAAGAGAAAGCCTATACACTCAACGACGGCCAAGGCCTTTCACTCCTGATCGAACCCAGTGGCAGTAAAGGTTGGCGTTTTCGCTATCGCTATGCCGGTAAGGCTAGGCTGATGTCATTTGGCACCTATGACTTAGTTTCCCTTGCTGAAGCGCGTTCAAAGCGTGAGGTAGCGCGTAAGCAGGTTTCTGAAGGGATTGATCCAGGTGAAGTGAAAAAGGCTGCAAAGCTGGCCCAGAAACTCTCCGCCGAGAACTCATTTGAAGTTATCAGCCGTGAATGGCATACGGCCAAGGCAGATCGCTGGTCACTCGGCTATCGTGAGGAAATCATGAGCACCTTTGAGGCTGATGTTTTCCCCTATATCGGCAAGCGGCCGATCTCTGAAATTAAGCCCTTGGAGCTGTTAGAGGTGCTTCGGCGCATTGAGAAGAGGGGAGCGCTAGAGAAAACCCGCAAAGTGCGTCAGCGGTGCGGAGAAGTGTTCCGCTATGCGATTATCACCGGCAGGGCGGAGTACAACCCTGCTCCAGATCTCGCCAGCGCATTGGCTGTTCCAAAGCAACAACACCATCCGTTCCTTTCAGCAGAGGAGCTGCCTTACTTCGTAAAAGATTTAGAAGGCTATACCGGCAGTATTATTACCAAGAACGCCGCCAAAATCGTGATGCTGACCGGTGTGCGTACACAAGAAATGCGCTTTGCTACTTGGGAAGAAATCGATTTTGAGAGGGCAATCTGGGAGGTTCCCGCCGAACGTATGAAAATGCGCCGCCCGCATATTGTGCCACTCTCTACTCAGGCGATTAAGCTTTTTAAGCAACTACAACCGATCACTGGTCACTATCCTTACATTTTTATTGGACGAAACAACCGTAAAAAGCCTATAAGTAAAGAAAGCGTAAACCAGGTTATAGAGTTATTGGGCTATAAAGGGAGAGTAACCGGACATGGGTTTAGACATACGTTGTCAACTATACTGCATGAAGAGGGGTTTGATAGTGCTTGGATCGAGACTCAACTTGCTCATGTGGATAAAAATAGCATCCGAGGAGTTTACAACCATGCCCAGTACCTTGAAGGTAGAGGACGAATGCTCCAATTTTATGCTGATAAACTATACCCTCTTGAAAGCTTGCTAACTTATTAAGGATGATAATTATGTCTTACTTTTTTGATACAGCAGTAAACATTGAAGGTAATACGAAACTAAGAGCCCCGCAAATTGAGGCTTATATAAAAATTAAAGAGTTCTTCAGTGTTGAAGAGAATAAAGAGGCACTTGTCGTTCTGCCAACGGGCACAGGCAAAAGTGGGTTAATATCTATAGCTCCCTATGGTGTCGCTAAAAAGAGAGTTTTGATTATCACTCCGGGCCTTATTACAAAAGATAGTATACGTAAGACTCAAGAAGTGCTTGCTGACAATTTCTGGGTAAACTTCGATATAATATTTAGTAGCAAGGATATACCTGTAGTTAATGAATATGTCTCTGACTTATCTAATGAGCATTTAGATAAAAGTCATATTGTTTACTCAAATATACAGAAAATAACATCCGCTCGTGGTAATGGGTTGATAAATAGGGTGCCGTCCGATTTCTTTGATTTAATTATTATAGATGAAGCACACCATGCACCTGCACAAAGTTGGCAAGATACACTCCAGCATTTTTCAAATGCAAAAATATTACATGTTACCGGAACACCTTACCGTGGTGATAATCAAGAAATCCCTGGGGTAAAAATCCATGAGACTCCTTTGTCTGAGGTTATGAGGGATAAATATGTCAAATGGCTGAGAAAAGAAACTGTAAACGCACATGAGCTATTCTTTATAACACCGGAGCAGCCGGGTGTAAAACTAACAAAAGAGCAAGTTTTAGAGCTTAAAGATAAAGAATGGCTTGAAAAAAGCATCGCATTATCAAAAGAGTGTTCGTTAGATGTTATTGACCACAGTATTGCTAAACTCAATGAGCTTAAAAGTTCATCCCCTCAGGTTCCTCATAAAATATTGGCTGTAGGTTGCAGTATTGCTCATGCAGAAGATTTATTTATTTGGTATAAAGATAGAGGAATGAACTCTGTAATTGTACATAGTGAAATGGAACAAACTGATCTATCTGATGCATTAATGAAAGTGGACCGTCATCAATGCGATGTTGTCATTTCCGTTAATATGTTGATGGAAGGTTATGACCACAAATATCTAACCGTTCTTGCCATATTTAGACCTTATAGAAGCCTCAATGCTTTTGCTCAAGTGGTTGGAAGAATTTTGCGAGCCATCCCTGAATCTGAGATCACACATTTCGAAATTGATAACAATGGGATAGTGATTTTCCATGAAGAAATTGGTTTAAATGTTATGTGGGAAAGCTTTCAAAAGGAAGTTGAAAAGGCCCGTCGGGCAACTGTCAGGGAATATAGCTTCACAGACAGAGACTATGTAGAAAGGGGAACTGAGTTAGCCGGTGTTGAAAGCGAAAGTGCTTATGTAAGCGATACTGATTCCTATCTTGATGATATTGATTTCAACGCTCTTTTTGAGAAGAAACGTCATGAAATTAGTGATTCTGTCAGTCAAAAAATAGAATTAATTAAACAATCTGGTGTTGATATACCTGATGATGCATTGGAAGCGTTGCGTCAAACTTTAGCTGAAAAAGAAGTTCAGAAAGCCGCAGAAGTAATCGATCCGGAATTAATAGAGAAAAGGCCTCATCAAGCAAGAAAACTAATGAGAGAAATTCTAAAAACCCGCGCTCAAGATGGGGTTTCTAATTTACTGATAGATAATGGAATTGGTGAAAAAAGTTCAGAGCTATACAACATTTTTAATCGCTACGTACCTTATTTAAAGACAACAGATGCTAATGATGGTATATTGGTTAGATATGTATTCATTAAACTTTCCAAAGCCTATGGGCCTGTGGAAAAGCGAGATAACAAAACTCTTCTCCAATCAATTAATGATTTAGAGAAAGTATTCGCAGAAGTTGAGAGGATGATTAAATGACAAACTATTCTCAGATCATGATGGAAATTAATAAAATAATTTCTTTTTGCATGGTAAAAGGGGTTCAGCCTCATGATTTAGTTACGTCAATATTTGAGAGTGAATATCATAATATTGAAACCTACAAGAAAGATGAGCTTGTTTATCTGGTTATGACTTATTCAGATGTTCATGACGATGGTGTTAGCTGCATCAAAATGAAATACATTTACAACAATAAACAGCAATTACTATCTGTCGCCCAAAAAATTGACTCGTCAAGTTATAAGACTCAATGGGATCGCAATGAAAAACTTGAGGCGATGCTTAATAAGTTGTCAATGCACCTCCCTAAGGATAATCAGCTTATTAATCAACTCAGGGATACGATTCCTGATGATTTTAAAGTGATTTTCTATCCTCATCTTAAGATTGCTTGTTAGTTACACCCATATTTAAGCCGCCATCACAGGCGGCTTTTTTCCCTGCCTCCTCACATCTCTGACGTGCTATCTGCTCATAAACATATCAATCAATCACGAACTGACCGCGACCATTAAGGTGCTATCACGACGCATTTAGACGTTATTTTTAAATAATGTGTTCCACTGCTTGCGCGCAATGCTATCCCCGCCTCGCCTGCCCGCTTTATGTGTCGCATTTCATGCAGATGCATAGCGGGCTTGAAGCCGCGCCAGCACTGGGGCGAGGTAGGTTAAACACGCATATTATACGCATGCAAAATCATGCACTCTATGCATGCACGCGCAGTTTGAGGCAGGCTAGCCAGAAAAAAGGCTGGTTTCGGGAGAGCGGTGGAAAGCAAAAACCGCATCCTGGTAAAAGATGCGGAGATGGTCAATCAATGCAGGCGATTATTATTTCCGTAACGGTTTAACGTCCGGCGTTCCGCTGGAGGCGGTGCCGGAATAGTTTCCGGTGGCAAGGGCCGCTGAATAACATGCTCAATACTTTCCCGCGTTTTAAAGGTGCTGGAACAGTCGATATTCTGGCACTGGTAATACGCCTCTTTGGTCTGTTCGGTTAAATACCGGCTGGTGCGGGTATGTGAACCACTGCGGCAAAACGGACAACGCATCATGATTTAATCCCCCGTTCCTTAAATTTCTTGCGTTTTTCCGCTATTTCCGTTGCCAACTGCCAGCGTTTGACTGGGCTGTCGCGCAGCGCCGGTAATACCCCCGTTTCCTCAGGCTGTGTCAGACCGATATCGCTCAGCACCGGGTGCTCAATATTCTTTTGCGCCGTAGCCGTAATAACATGCGCAGTCAGCGCCCCCAATACGCTCTGTTCAATCACTCTCATCGGGTTATCGTGGTAAACACTGTAGGCTTTCTTTGCCAATGAGCAGGCATTGATAACATCGGCGCTCAGGAGCACTTTCCCCAGGGCGTCCACGGCCTGGCTCATTGCGTGCTCGGCAAAGGCGTTCAAAGCCTCTCGGTGCGCGTCGACCAGCTTGGGGGCCGTCGTTCCACAGCAAAGGTGGAGGTACATTTTATCCACCTCCATTTCTTCAATCAGGCCGTCAAACTCTTTGGTCAGTTCCCGCTTGGAGATCCGGCTGTGGTGCTGCGCTTGCAACTCCGGGGTCATTTCCCCACGCAGTTTGCGGAACAGGGTACGCCACTGGCTTTCCGCTTCGAGACTTTCCACCTCGGTGTCTTTCTTCTGTTGATGGCAACGGGCGATACCTGTCACGACCTCCGTTAACTCCTGGGCATTTTTGTCGTGGGCGGCGCGGGCATCACGCAGCGCTTGCAGCTTTTGGGTGATGGACTTGGGTAGCGTGGTACTCATTGTGGTGTCTCCGGTGTTCGTCAATGTGTCGCCATTCTGTTGATAACCGCACAACATCGCTATCAATCCCCGTTGGATCACCGGCAGGACAACACCCCGTGAAATTGCCCAGAAAACCATCACCAAGATTTTAGTTTTTATATAAACTATTCACTACTGTTCACTTTAATAAAAAATAGAGTTAAATCAGTAAGTAAAGTAGTGAATAGTTGACTTAAAACTCATCACTCACTGTTCACTACTGTTCACTCTGCCCAAAATTGACCTTTTCCCTGGCTAGCCTTAAAAACCCTCTTTAATAATGTTTATTTATATTGTTAATCCACACTTAACCACTTCTAGCGGTTAATGTTTTTGCCTCTGTTTACCTTTAAGTTGCCAATGTTTGCCAATTCTTTAATTTGATTATTTTACAATCAGTTACAGCTCACCACCACACAACAAGCCCTTGTTGCCATCATGAAAAATATTCACATAATAGGGCGCTACCGCAGAGTCCACACAGTCCCGGTGAGTCACCACCGGATATAAACGAGGTAGCATAACCATGCTTGCAGTTGCCACACCGTCCCGTTCTACCCCCGCGCCAACCCTGACCGAGCCAACGCCCCGCGATCGCTTTATGCGTCTGCCTGAGGTGCTCTATACCACCGGCCTTTCCCGCTCCACCGTGTATGAGATGATTGGACGTTCACAGTTCCCGAGCCAGATTTCCCTGGGCGGTAAGAATGTTGCCTGGCTTGAGTCTGAGGTTGAAGAATGGATGGCTGAACGTATCGCCAACCGTCACCAGGAGGCTGCTGTATGATGCTCCTGACGCTCGGCCAACAAACCTTTAGCCTGGATCACAGCGATGCCCTGTTTGTGGCAGAAGCTATCCTGATGCTGCGCAAGAACCCTAAAATGGCCCTGTCTGAACGCCACAGCGCCAAGCACGGCGTGATTGCCCTTACTTGCCAGGGGCCATCGATTTACCACCGGCCCCAAGTGCGCCATGTACCGCTTTCCAATGCCGCCGACAGCTACAAAACCTCTGTTTTAACAGACTGTTGATCACTATGCGATCGATTGAATATCCGTATGCGTTTTCCGGCTTGCCCTGGCGGCAAGCCCTACGTTATAGTCCTTGCGCTGTCGCACAATCGACAGCCGGGCGTAGGAACCCGTGTTACTCAATGGCGACACAACACGCGCCTAGCGTGTTTTTTTATGTCGTGGCCTTAGCGCGCTCATTTTTTGCACAGTGGTTTTTATGCTACTGTAGCGATCAAACAATGGTGGCTCAGGCGGGGCAGCCTTCGGGCTGGCCGGTATCCATTGAGGCCGGTATTCCTACCCCCGTCTGGGCTACCACCCATAAGTGTAGGAACTTCGGTGGTAGCGATAACCATTACTCAATGGAGGCTGCCACCATGGCTACTATCCTCACCCCGTCACACCCGCAATTTGTCTTCCTGTTTGCTGCCGTGCGCCGCAACACCACCACATTACAGCCCTGCATGCTGCGTACCGTCGCCACCTGTGAGCATGCCGCCCGCCGCGCCCTGGTAAGTGATTACGTGCTGTCGTTCGCCGGCCGTCTGCCTGTCGCGGAGGTGGCATGAATACCCTGGCCGCCCGTTTCTATAGCGATACCCACTACCCGATCCCGCACGCCGATTTCCTGCGCCTACAGCATGCGCACTCTGTCGGGGTGTTGTTCCTCGATATGCTCGATCAGATGAACTGCTGCGGCCAACGCCCGGACAGCTTCCAACAAAGCGCACTGGCTTCCGTGGTGGCGGTACTGACCGACCAACTCGGACAGGTGGTCACCACCTGCGAATCCCATATCAATCACAACCTGGAGGCGACCGCCGCATGAACACACTCAATCAATCTTGCCTGCCTATTGAAGTGCGTACAGCGGTGTATCGCCGTGCGGTGGCACAAGCCTATCTCGACACCTGCGCCTTTTATGGGCTTAGCCTCGGTTACTCGCTGGATGAATTGCAAATGACCATCGCCATGCAGTTGGAAGGCTACTTTGTCGGTCAGCATGGCCCGGAAGACGGCATGGACATGGCGTGCGCCATGTTGGGGGATATGGTGCAACCGGATATCCTGGTCGCCCCTCCCCGCCTGACGCCGTTAGGGCAAAAGATGATGGACGAACTGTGCTGTGACCAGCTCGCCGCCACCGCTAACACGACCGTGCATTGAGGGGGCGACGATGACGCTATTAAACGTTTCACATACCTCACGTGCAGCAACCGGCCAGTGGCCGGTATTACTTCCTGCCCTGGGCATTCACATCACCGCCGGGGGCCGGGCGCAGCCTTGCCCGGTATGCGGCGGTAAAGACCGTTTTCGCTTTGATAACCAGCAAGGGCGCGGAACCTGGTTCTGCAACCAGTGCGGCGGTGGGGATGGCCTGTCACTGGTCGAAAAAGTGCTGGCAGTGACCACCAAAGAGGCCGCCAGTAAGGTGGCCGGGGTATTGGATAACACCTCATATGCTCCCTTACCGGTGCCGGATAGCCAACAGGATAAAACTCAGGCCCGGCAACAGGCCGCCGAACAGGCCCGCCAACTGGTGGCCGCCGCCGCCCCTCAGGCAGGCAATGCCTACCTGAGCCGCAAAGGCTGGCCGGATGTGGACACCTTGACCTTACAGGGTAAGCCCCTGCGCGTGGGCGGTATCACCTACCAACCCGGCGATCTGCTACTGCCGCTGACCAATGCCGCCGGAGAAGTGGTTAACGTCCAGTTGATCAACGCCGCAGGCGACAAGCGCACCCTGGCCGGGGGACAGGTCAAAGACACCTGCCATTCTCTGGCCGGGCCGGATCACGCGGTGATCTGGTTAACGGAAGGCTGCGCCACCGGGCTGACCGTGCATCAACTGACCGGGGAAAGCGTCTGTATTGCGCTCAGTGCCAATAACCTGCCCGCCCTGGCGCAACAGTTGCGCGCACAATACCCGGATGCATTGCTGTTGCTGGCCGCCGACAATGACGAGAACGGCACCGGCCAAACCCGCGCCACCGAGGCCGCCCAACTGACCGGCGCTACACTGGCATTGCCGCCGATGATCGGTGACTGGAACGATCTCTATCAGCAACAGGGCAAACTCCCTACCCTGGCACAGTTGCAGGCGTTTAACCCACCGCAGCACCCTAGCCCATTCGACACCCTCAGCGATGCCGACCTGAAAGCCATGAGCGCCAGTGAGAAAGCTGCACTGCTGGCCGAACATTACCAGCACTTGCTGGCGGTGCCGCCGGTGGGGGAAGACTTGTGCCGCTACGAGAACGGCGCATGGCAGGTATTGCCTTACCGGGTACTCAGCCGGGAAATTGCCGCCCTGTTCCAGAAAATCCGCGCCCCGTTCTCAGCCTCCGGGATCGGCAGCGTCCTGGATACGCTTAAACTGATGGTGCCGCAGATGGGCACCCCGGCCCGCCAGTTGATTGGCTTTCGTAATGGCGTGTTTGATACCGTCACCGGCCAGTTTAGCGCCCACCAGAAAACCTACTGGCTACGCACCGTGAACAGCGTGGACTACACCCCATCCAAGGCCGGGGAAAATCTGGCCGACCACGCGCCGCACTTCTGGCGCTGGCTGACGCGGGCCGCCGGACAGCAACCCGACAAACGGGAACGTATCCTCGCGGCGCTCTTTATGGTGCTGGCAAACCGCTATGACTGGCAGATGTTCCTGGAAGTGACCGGGCCGGGCGGCAGCGGTAAGAGCGTGATGGCCTCGATCGCCAGCCTGTTGGCGGGGAAAGACAACACCACCTCGGCCTCTATCGATACGCTGGAATCCTCACGGGATCGGGCCTCGGTGGTCGGGTTCTCGCTGATTATCTTGCCTGACCAGGAGAAATGGAGCGGTGACGGGGCAGGCATCAAGGCGATCACCGGCGGTGATGCTGTCGCCATCGATCCGAAATACCGTGACGGCTACTCCACCCATATTCCGGCGGTGATCCTGGCGGTGAACAACAACCCGATGCAATTCAGTGACCGCAGCGGCGGTGTATCCCGTCGCCGGGTGATCCTGCCGTTCCCGGAGGTAATACCGACCCATGAACGCGATCCGCAGCTCCTTAGCAAAATCACCGGTGAACTGGCGGTGATTGTGCGCCACCTGATGCAACGTTTTGCCAACCCGAACGACGCCCGCGATCTGCTCCAGGCGCAGCAACACTCAGATGAAGCGCTGGAGATCAAACGCAGTGCCGATCCGCTGGTTGATTTTTGTGGCTACCTGCTGGAAGAGAGTGAACCCCACGGCCTGTATATGGGGAACGCCAATATTGTGCCCGCCAACCCGCGTAAATATCTGTATCACGCTTACCTCTCTTATATGGAGGCGCGAGGGCACAAATACCCGCTCAATCTGACCGCGTTCGGGCGGGCCATCCCGCAGACCTTGCGCGAATACGAGATCACCTTGCTTAAGCGCAAGACCAACCAGGGGATACAGACCAACCTGGTACTGAGTGAGGATTGTGAGGCCGATTGGCTACCCAAGTGTGAAGCCCACTGAGTGAACGCGGTCACGATCGTTTTCACCGATCAATACGCGGCTATTGATCTGCCGAACCCATTGGACGCTGCCGCAGTGGGGCATTTATAGTCCCTTGTATAAACTGCATACAGTCCAACACCAGGGAAAATGTATCGGTTATCCTTCTGGCCCGCTTGCGGGCCGTTCGCTCCCCCTCTTTCACTGCAACTGCAAAACCGGCTCCGGCCGGTTTTTTTGTGCTTGCCGATCGCCACTGTTCACGCTGGAGTGAACAGTTGTGTACAGTTCCCGGATAACTCATCACAACATAACATAATGATTTATATAAATAAAATGCAAAAAGTGAACAGTGTGACCAGTTTTTCTATAAATCTTTATATTTGTGAAGTGGTGAAAAAGCTAAAGTGGTTTTCAGTCATTTGTACTTAGTAGTCACGTTATACGAGTTTCCTAATTTTTCCGCTGTAAATTCCATTAGGGACGTGTTAGTTTTTAGATGGCTCCACCTTAAATTTTCAAAGTTGTTTCGCTTTGATTTTAGCAAGGTTAGTAGAAATGCCCTGCTCCAGGGTTGCTGATTGTCCGCAAAGTTGCTTCGTGAGCTTAGCGTCCTTAGGATTGCGTAAGGTGATTGGGTGGAGCCACTATTAACGACAAAGGAGTGTTTGAAACCGATGCTTTTAAAACAACAAATAATTGCTGCAAACTTTATAAGAGGAGAAAGCGGAAAGGCTTTCCTTCCTACCCTATTATATGTTGAGCCGAAAAGCATCAAAACAGGGAATAAATATAAGTGGATGAATCCACGAAGTATTAGAGCATATAGTTTAAGTGAAAATGATATACATAGTCTATTATCAGCCGTATTAACTGGTGAGATTGAAATTAAAACAGCTAATCATGTCGCTGAGATTTTAGAAATTCCAGTAGGGCAATTAATATATATCCTCTATAAAAAAACTACTGAGAACTATGTTGAGTTTGAAGTAAAGAAGAAAATGGGAGGAGTTAGGAAGATATACTCACCACAGGGCAGTGTTAAAATAATACAAAATAGAGTAAAGAAAATTCTAGACTTTTTCTACCGCCCTAAGGCTGCTGCTCATGGTTTTATAAAAGAGAAAAGTATAAAGACAAACGCTAAAAAACACATTGGCAAAAAATATGTCCTGAACATAGATTTATCAAACTTTTTCGAATCGATAACTTTTGCTCGTATATATGGTGTTTTCAAAGCTAGGCCTTTTAATTTTGGTCATGATGCTGCGAGTATATTGGCCCACGCTTGCACTTATAATGGTGTTTTGCCGCAGGGCGCTCCAACATCACCAACTTTATCGAATATAGTTGCAGCCTCTTTAGATAAGAAGTTGGTTACCCTTGCGAGAAGATTTAAAATACAGTATACAAGATATGCTGACGATATTACTTTTTCATTCAATCAGAAGCCACCCGAGGACTTGGTGAAGGTTCTCGATGGCGAAGGTTTATGTGAGGTCGGTGACTTATTAAATGAGGTCATTGAGTCTTGTGGGTTTAAGGTTAATTCAAAAAAAACTAGGTTGCAGTCAAAAACGCAGAGGCAGGAAGTCACCGGACTAGTTGTTAACAATAAAGTTAATGTGAATCGTGATTATATTAGAATAACTAGATCTATGATTCATGGTTGGTGCAAAGATAGGGCATTTTCTGCTAGAAAACATTTTAATATAACTGATGAGTGCAGCGTAGAGAAAGAAAAAAACATTATCGAGTCTTTCCGAAATCATATATATGGAAGGCTAAGTTTTATAAGGATGATAAGGGGGGTTGACTTCCCATGTTATTTGAAGTTAATGGCTTATATGTCGCATAATGATCCGAAGCAAACAAAAGAGGGTAAGCGCGCTATGAAAGAAACTGAAACCTACGATATTTTTATTTGCCATGCTAGTGAAGATAAAGATGAAATTGCAGTTCCAGTTTATGATGAGTTGAATAATTTATCAATCGTCACATTTATTGATCACTTGTCAATAAAATGGGGCGATTCATTAGTTGATAAAATAAATAATGCATTAGCGAAATCAAAGTATGTAATTGCTATTCTTTCAAAAAATTCAGTTGAGAAAAACTGGCCTATTAGAGAGCTTAATAGCGTTCTAGCCCGTGAGATAAAAGGCGGAAAAGTAAAATTATTGACTTTAATAAAAGCTAGTGATGAGGAATATGTACAAGATAAACTCCCCCTTCTTGCTGATAAATTATACATGGTATACAACGGAAACCCGGCTGAAGTTGCCTCTAGAGTAAGGGATTTGCTGGGGCATCCTTGAGCAATTGCTAAAATGTATAGAATTATGTATAAATCCAAAGAGGTTTTTTTAAAAAATCCTTTTTTTTCAATTGATTGTAATTCATTTAAGACTCCTGTGATTTCCGCCAATCAATATCTCCCACACTCTCCTGAATTCAATAAAACGCCCGTAATAACTGGGTTAAATGTTTATTCTTGTCTCCGGAGCTCAACCGGATTCTACCTACATCAATAAATATTTGGGGGTGCTTTAGGGGGTGCAAAATTGTATGCTGTTTTCTGGCACCCCCAGACTATGCGGTAACCCATTATTCCTCTGACTTGGCTGTGCTACTACAATCTTAACATCAGTGTCGAGGTGTCTAAGATTCAAGGATCCATTCTATTTAGATACCCGCACCTCCGTGCCTCTTGTAATATAAGATCGGGAACGTTTTCCACATCAGATATCTTTCTATTATTAACAATAATCTGACTCGCTTCTTTATAACCTGGCGCCCACAAGTCATTATTGTCAGTTATGTTTTTGTAAACAGAAATTAATGGTTTTTTCCATGCGGCAGAGATATGTACAATCGAAGTGTCTGGAGAAATAACCAGATCAACTTTTCTAATCAGCTCCATGACGTGATGCAGTGAGTTAAATGGATTTATAACAACATTATCGGGAAGATGTACATCCAGTTCCTTCCTATGATCAAGAATAATAAAAATTATGTTATCTAACTTTTTGCTAAACATCTCAATAGTTTGAGATAATTGTTCTTGAGATAAATTCCTTTCTGGACTTCCAGTGAAAGCGTTAATAACGATTTTCACTTTATCTTCCCATGCGCTTAAGTACTCTTGCACTTCAAAAGTAATCTCTGTAGGGATATGCAAGTCATAGGCGTGACGATTTTTAAAGTCAAGAGCCATGTTATATGCCACCAAGGAAATGGCTTTTGTCACATGCTCCTTACCATTCTTAAATGAAATGGATTTGCTGTAGTGATTCATACAACCCCATTTATTGAACCCAAGAACACCCTTTGCGTTTATGTCCCGAAAAAGCATCATTCTATGTACAGGGATATCAAACAAACAAAGATCAACCACTAGATCATAATTATTTTCACGTAATAATTTAATTGTTGAGTCTGCAACTGTGTGGCTAAAGCTTTTTAAAAATACTTCATTATTACAGTCCCCAGCCTCGTAGACATGCCTGACATAGGGGTTGTATTTCATAGCTACGCTACTTGATTTTGTAAGCAATAAATCTACTTTATAACCCGACTCATAAAGGCACTTCACTAGTGGCGTTGAAACCACAACATCTCCGATTGTTCCTTCATTGCGAAGGAGCAGTACAGTTTTGATTACTTTGATATCAAAATTGCTTTTTCTACGCTTATCCCAGATAAGCTTTGCAATATAAATCTTAATATTAAGCTTTACTTCCTTGAAGTAGTAATTTCGTTTCCTGTTCCACTCCCTTAACTTCTTGAAACGACCACTTGAAATAGAAATTTCCAAATCCTTACTCACAACTTCCTCCACTTTTCATATGGGATCGCTCATTAACACATGAGAGAAGTATCTTGTTAACTACCGAACTGTCGATACAGATAGCAATATCGAGTATTTGAACTATGTGCCATTTGGTTCTCATTACCTGGAAAGGTTGTCCGCGGCATTGTGGACTCTAAATAGTAGGCAGAGCAGTAAAAATAAATCAATTAAATCTGTATTATTTTTTTACTGGCTTACTTCCTTGTATCTAACAGTTTTGTACACCCAGTCATTGACTGGGATCAGACCACTATTCTTCGGGTGGGTGGGATACTTACAACAGCTCGCCTGTGGCCCGGTGAACCGTCTGCCGGGCCCGGGCTGGCGAGGCGGAGAGGAGCAAGGAGGTATGACTGCGACCCGCCGCAGACAGACGCAGCCGGGCGGGTATTAAGCCTTTCAGCTGAGGCCGTCAGGCAGACAACCCTTACAGCGCCCTGGTCACTGTGCAGGGTGCTGGCCGTGGCGGTGATGCTGCCGTCCTGTGCTACCACAGTGACGCCGTCGCGCCCGTTGAACGCACGCAGCCGCAACACCGCTTTGGGAAGCGAGAAGCCTTCCGTTTTCATCAGCCAGTCAACCACCGACCCCGCCGCACCACAGCCGAAGCAGTGGAACAGGTTCTTCTCCGGCGAGATAACGGTAAAAACGACGATGGCCGCTCCTGTTTCCAACGAAGAACAACTTTTTATGGCTGCGCTGGGCAAGCGCATGACAGAACTCCGTAAGGCTTCTGGCATGACGCAGTCACAGATGGCACTCGCGCTTAATGTTTCACAACAGGCGGTATAGTCCTGAGAAGCTGGCAGAGGCCGGATACAGATATCCGTCCTGCCTGCTGTAGCGAAGTTGCTTTCGGTTTCTCTGGAAGTGGGGCTGGGCGAAGAGACAGCACACACCCCGCGCAAGCGCGGCCCGGCCTCGCGACTTGAGCAGCAAATTGAGGTAATCAGTCAGTTACCGAAGGCCCGGCAGAAGATGGCCGCTGAGATGCTCGACGCGGTGATTGCACAAGCGCAGCAACAGGAGACTGGCAGCTAACAAGCGGATTTTTAGCGCGGGTTGACGGTGCAGCAACACCGACAGCCCGCTGACCACAACAACTAGTAAGGTGTTGATTATGGCAGAGCAACACAGCTCACCCTCAAGGAGCGTTGGCTGGAGCCGCTCGGATTTACCACCGGCCAGCAGATCGGGTCAGTTGATCATCCGCATCGCACCCGCCACGGAGGGCGCCCTATGAACATTACCTTTACCCCCGAACCGATCCCCGAACTGACGATCGCTGGCGTTGAACTGGCCGAGCTGGGTTTTGGACTCGGTGAACCGGTGCAGCTTGCACTCAGATACGATGGCCTGTGGATCACCATTGTCACCGATGATGCCACCTGGGAAGCCCTCTGTGAGGCCAGCCAGTACCGCCCGGATCTGGGCGCGGACTGGGTACGCCAGAGCGGCGGGCTGGTGATTGGTGGGGATTAGCTCACCGAGTCTGGGATCACCAACGCGGAACAACTGGAAGTCACCGCCGCGCCCGGAGTGCTCCGGTTGCGGCGGCGGGAAGTGGAGGTTTTTAGGGTTTAGATATAAGAACCCCGGCCATTGGCCGGGATTCGTTTTACTTAATGGGATAGTTGTAATGCTCTGGGATTTTATAATCTTCCGGGAAATGTCTCCCATTAGGAAGTTTGAAAAACCTGTCAATATCCTCAGTGGTTTGATAAAAAACTCCATATATCCCAGATAAAAAAGTTGATATACGTAGCAAAGCTGCTTGCATTGCTAATTCATCGTTATTTTCTTTTGCATTAAAGAATAACTCGATTGTTAAGTTAAGATTTTTTATGCTGCTCTGAATGCTATCAACGATTGAATAATCTTTTTCCAAATAAAGATTATCCATCTCAAGCTCTTTTCCCTCTTTCTGCTTTAATAGCTCCAAGTAAGCATCTTTAAACTTATCTAACATACTGATATCAATCATTTTGGTAACCTTCGACCTTCAGCTTTGGCAGCTTTAGTTTTTGCGTCATTAAATGAACCATCAAGATTAAGGACCGCCCTCACTTTTGTTCCTGTACTATCAAAGACCTCTATATGGTCCTTATGTTTAGCATCTAAATAAAACTGATCACCTTTCTGAATATAATCACCTACGGGCTTATTTGCCTGATAGACACTTTGCCCCTGATATTGCTTACTGGTTTTTTTGGATAGTTCTTTGATTTCACTACCAAAGCCTGGTTGCTTAAGGAATTCACTCATATTGCTAACTGCCCCGGCATTTGGCACATGCGGAACTTTCTTACCCGGCAATATTATCCCGGCCAGCATCCCGCCCGTGGCTTCCAGCGCAAGCTGATTTCCTTCAGACGCCTGTACTATTGTGTCTTTCACCGACGACCAGGTTTCACTACTCATCAGCGCTTTCACGCTGTCCGCTACCGCCTGGTTCTTCCCGGCCAGGTCATTCAGCGCCGTGCCGCAGTAACTATCCCCGGTGGCACATGACGCCAGCGCCATTGCCGCATCAGCTGCATAATCCGCTCCACCTAATGCTGCATCGCCTGTATCCGCAAGACCGCTAATTATCGCATTCGCGATGGAAGACGTTGTGCCCTCACCAAGCTTATCCCTGACCTGATTTTTCAGGGATTCCGCGACCTGTTTAACCGTTTCACGGGATTTGTCACCGCTAAGCGAGTTATTCTCCACAGCATTCTTGCCGGCTTGTCCACCGGTCACCGCCCCTGCAGTATCCCCCGTTGCCAGCCCGCCGGCAAGTCCTGAGGCCAGTTGACTT
>NZ_JBQZFO010000018.1:0-49231 GCF_052691715.1 Serratia sp. NA_112.1 | reverse complement strand
GGCTTTGGTGTGTGGCTTGATAGAACCTGGTTTAGCCAGTACCTGACCACGTTCGATGTCTTCACGCTTGATACCACGCAGCAGAACACCAACGTTCTCACCAGCACGGCCTTCGTCCAGCAGTTTGCGGAACATTTCAACGCCAGTACAGGTAGACTTAACGGTGTCTTTGATACCCACGATTTCAACTTCTTCGCCAACTTTAACGATACCGCGCTCAACACGACCGGTAACAACGGTACCACGACCGGAGATGGAGAATACGTCTTCGATTGGCAGCAGGAACGGCTTGTCGATAGCACGCTCTGGTTCTGGGATGTAAGAATCCAGGTGACCAGCCAGCTCGATGATTTTAGCTTCCCACTCAGCTTCGCCTTCCAGTGCTTTCAGCGCTGAACCACGAACAACCGGCAGGTCATCACCAGGGAAGTCATAAGCAGACAGAAGTTCACGAACTTCCATTTCTACCAGTTCCAGCAGCTCTTCATCATCAACCATGTCGCATTTGTTCATGAATACGATGATGAAAGGAACGCCAACCTGACGACCCAGCAGGATGTGCTCACGGGTCTGAGGCATAGGGCCATCAGTCGCAGCAACAACCAGGATAGCGCCGTCCATCTGAGCAGCACCGGTGATCATGTTTTTAACGTAGTCGGCGTGCCCTGGGCAGTCAACGTGCGCGTAGTGACGAGTCGGGGTGTCATATTCAACGTGAGAAGTGTTGATGGTGATACCACGAGCTTTTTCTTCTGGCGCGTTATCGATCTGGTCGAAAGCACGTGCAGAACCGCCGTAGGTTTTAGCCAGAACGGTAGTGATTGCTGCAGTCAGGGTAGTTTTACCGTGGTCAACGTGGCCGATAGTACCAACGTTAACGTGCGGTTTGGAACGTTCAAATTTTTCTTTAGACACGGCTATATTCCTTACTCTTATGCTCTCCCCTCATGGAGAGAGCACTGATCAATGTGTTAAACCCGAAAGCTTATTTACCACGGGCTTCAATAACGGCCTGAGCGACGTTGTTCGGCGCATCATCGTACTTCAGGAACTCCATGGAGTAAGAAGCACGGCCTTTGGTCAGAGAACGCAGTTGAGTTGCGTAGCCGAACATCTCGGACAACGGAACTTCAGCGTGAATCTGAACGCCAGTAGCGTTGGATTCCTGACCTTTCAGTTGACCACGACGACGGCTAAGGTCACCGATGACGTCACCAGTGTTCTCTTCCGGCGTTTCAACTTCAACCTTCATGATTGGCTCAAGCAAAACAGGTTTCGCTTTCTTAAAGCCATCTTTAAAGGCGATAGAAGCGGCCAGTTTAAACGCCAATTCGGAGGAGTCAACATCGTGGTAAGAACCGAAATGCAGACGCACACCGAGATCAACTACCGGGTAACCGGCCAGTGGACCAGACTTAAGCTGCTCCTGGAGGCCTTTATCAATGGCACCGATGTATTCCGTTGGGATCACACCACCTTTAATGTCATTGATGAACTCGAAACCTTTCGGATTTGAGCCCGGCTCCAGTGGGTACATGTCGATCACAACGTGACCATACTGACCACGACCACCAGACTGCTTGGCGTGTTTACCTTCGATATCGGTAACTTTCGAACGAATCGCTTCACGGTAAGCAACCTGAGGTTTGCCCACGTTTGCTTCAACGTTGAATTCACGACGCATACGGTCAACCAGGATGTCCAGGTGAAGTTCACCCATACCTGCGATGATAGTCTGACCTGATTCTTCGTCAGTCCATACGCGGAATGATGGATCTTCCTTCGCCAGACGGCCCAGAGCCAGACCCATTTTTTCCTGGTCAGCTTTGGTTTTTGGTTCAACTGCAACGGAGATTACCGGCTCTGGGAACTCCATGCGCTCCAGAATGATCACGTTGTTCGGATCACACAGAGTGTCACCGGTAGTCACGTCTTTCAGGCCGATAGCTGCAGCGATGTCGCCTGCGCGAACTTCTTTGATCTCTTCACGCTTGTTAGCATGCATCTGAACGATACGGCCCAGACGTTCACGCTGAGATTTCACTGGGTTAAATACAGTGTCACCTGAGTTAACAAGACCGGAGTAAACACGGAAGAACGTCAGGTTACCCACGAATGGGTCAGTAGCGATTTTGAACGCCAGAGCAGAGAACGGCTCAGCATCGTCAGAACGACGAACTGCTGGAGTGTCTTTACCGTCATCCAAAATACCGTTGATTGCTTCAACGTCAGTTGGTGCTGGCAGATACTCAACAACAGCATCCAGCATTGCCTGTACGCCTTTGTTTTTAAACGCAGAACCACAGGTAACCAGGATGATTTCGTTTTTCAGAACGCGCTTACGCAGAGAAGCTTTGATCTCTTCTTCAGTCAGCTCTTCGCCACCAAAGAATTTCTCCATCAGCTCATCAGAACCTTCAGCAGCGGACTCAACCAGCTTCTGACGCCATTCTTCAGCCAGTTCTTGCATATCAGCCGGGATCTCTTCGTATTCGAAGGTCACGCCCTGATCGGCTTCGTTCCAGTTGATGGCTTTCATTTTCACCAGGTCAACAACACCGGTGAATTTCTCTTCTGCGCCGATAGCCAGCTGCAGAGGAACCGGAGTTGCGCCCAGACGTTTTTCAATCTGATCAACAACTTTCAGGAAGTTAGCACCCATGCGGTCCATTTTGTTAACGAACGCGATGCGTGGAACTTTATATTTGTTAGCCTGACGCCATACGGTTTCAGACTGTGGCTGAACGCCACCAACTGCACAGTAAACCATTACCGCGCCATCAAGAACACGCATGGAACGTTCTACTTCGATGGTGAAGTCAACGTGTCCTGGGGTGTCGATGATGTTGATGTGGTGTGCGTCGAACTGCTTGGCCATACCAGACCAGAAACAAGTAGTCGCAGCGGACGTGATGGTAATACCACGTTCCTGCTCCTGCTCCATCCAGTCCATGGTAGCAGCGCCGTCGTGCACTTCACCGATTTTGTGGTTTACACCGGTGTAGAACAAAACACGTTCGGTAGTGGTCGTTTTACCGGCGTCGATGTGGGCGCTGATACCGATGTTACGATAGCGCTCAATGGGTGTTTTACGAGCCATTTGATTCCTCTATTGCCTTAGGCGTTCAAGTTCAGTTAACCCAAGCGGGTTGGCTTCTTGAAGCGCCCGCTTGGTTAGCATAACTACTGCGTGGCAATTACCAGCGGTAGTGGGCGAACGCCTTGTTGGCTTCTGCCATACGGTGAACGTCTTCACGTTTCTTAACAGCAGAACCTTTGTTCTCAACTGCATCAGAAAGTTCGTTCGCCAAGCGCAGAGCCATGGATTTATCACCGCGTTTACGAGCAGCATCAACGATCCAGCGCATTGCCAGAGCATTACGACGGACCGGGCGGACTTCAACTGGTACCTGATAAGTAGAACCACCAACGCGGCGCGACTTAACTTCTACAGTCGGGCGAACGTTGTCGAGAGCTACTTCGAAAGCTTCCAGGTGATCTTTACCAGAACGCTGAGCCAGGGTTTCCAGCGCGGTATAGACGATTGCTTCTGCAGTAGATTTTTTACCATCTACCATCAGGATGTTTACAAATTTGGCCAACAGTTCGGATCCGAACTTAGGATCTGGAAGGATTTTACGTTGGCCGATTACGCGACGACGTGGCATGGAAATACTCCGTTGTTAATTCAGGATTGTCCAAAACTCTACGAGTTTATTTTGACATTAAAGTGAAAATGTTTGGCCTTACTTAACGGAGAACCATTAAGCCTTTGGCTTCTTCACGCCGTACTTGGAACGCGCTTGCTTACGGTCTTTAACACCGGAGCAGTCAAGTGCACCACGGACGGTGTGGTAACGCACACCTGGCAAGTCTTTTACACGACCGCCACGGATCAGGATCACGGAGTGTTCCTGCAGGTTATGACCTTCACCACCGATGTAGGAGGTAACTTCAAAACCGTTAGTCAAACGCACACGGCATACTTTACGCAGTGCGGAGTTTGGTTTCTTAGGAGTGGTGGTATATACGCGAGTACATACGCCACGTTTCTGCGGGCAAGCTTCCAGCGCTGGAACGTTGCTTTTAGCAGCCTTCACAGAGCGTGGTTTGCGTACCAGCTGATTAATTGTTGCCATTAAAAAGCTCCTGGTTTTTGCTTCGTTTGTTGCTTCGTAAACATATGATAAATCCCCCCGTATGCACTACAGGCAAAGTACGGGACGCAGAATTTTATGGCTGAGTAGTAGAGGTGTCAAGAAATATACAACATTACTCTCATCACCAAGACATTTGGCTGCAATGCTTTTCGGTTAATTCAACGAAGTGATTATAGCCGACGACGGTGATTTTGTGCGAAAAATAACCAATCAAGCCTCTGGCCTCCAGGTCATCTTGCAGCGCATAAAGGGATATGGGGGCATTAAGCAGCAATTCAAGATGCGCACTACCGGCCAGACCAGCCAGCACGCCATTCTGTAACAGCAGCAGGTCGTCGCTCGATGTAGTTAGCCGCAGCAGTGCAGGCAAATCGCATTGAGTGGGGGAACGGCTAAGGGTATACAGCATCAGAATTTCCTAAAAAGTCATCACCGCATCATAGCCGGCCAATAGCTGGCCCAGCGCGTCCGGTGCCAATACCTCGGCGTCCAGCACCCAGTCAGTCACCTGACTCAGACCGCGCTCCTGCAAGGATGCCTGGCACAGATAGCACCGTTCAACGTCATACAATGGCAGTACACCAAAGGTGGCGATATAATTACGCGCCAAAATTTTTTCCGGTTGCTGACCCGGCAATAGCTGCAGTACCCCATCGCCGATAAAAAACACGCCCAGATCTTCACTCAGCGCCGAGGTGGCCAGTAACGCATCAAGCCCTTCCCTGCCGCCGGCGTTGCCGTGAGGCCCCTGGGTAAAAACAAAAGCAACTCGTTTCATAAATTCTCTCAGAACTGCACCAGGCGGTCACTGCTCAGCGCAGCCTCGGCCAGTGAGCCCAACCCGCTGAGGATAAAACCCGGCTGGAGGTTTGCCGCAGGCAGCCCCTGTTGCGCCGCCTCCTGCTCATCGGTTACCCCACGTCGCAACGCGGCGGCAACGCAGACATTGAGCTCGATGCCATGCTGCTGCGCCAATTGTGCCCAGCCACGGACCAAATCAAACTCATCACCGGCGGGTGCAGTCAGTTGGTTGGCATTCAACACCCCTTCACGGTAAAAAAACACGCTGGATAGGCGGTGTCCTTTCGCCAAGAGAGCCAGAGCAAACTGATAGGCGCTACTGGCCTGCTGAGTGCCATATGCCGGGCCGGTGACCAAAAGGCAGTAATTCAGCATCAGCGCTCAGTTCCCAGCAGATCGCCGCTTTTGAACTGGCGGATGTACAGATAGACGGTGTGCTTGGAGATATTCAGACGATCCGCCACCTGATTAATCGCATCCTTGATATCAAAAATGCCCTTCTCATAGAGGTTCAGCACCACCTGACGATTTTTTGCATTGTTGGAAACATTGCGGTCGGCATTAACTTCTTCGATGGTGAACTCCAGCGTTTGTGCCACCAGATCGTCAACGGAGGACGCAAAGTTGACCGAAGGGGCCACTTCCTGGGTTTCCGGTGGCATAAAGGTCTGCATCACCTGCGAGAAAGGCACGTCGAGGTTCATGTTGATACACAGCAGGCCGATCACTCGCTGCTCGCGATTGCGGATGGCGATAGTCACCGACTTCATCAGCACACCGCTCTTGGCGCGAGTAAAATAGGCCTGCGATACGCTACTGTCATTGCCGGCCATATCGTGCAACATGCGCAGCGCCAGATCGGTAATCGGCGAACCGATTTGCCGCCCGGTATGCTCACCGTTGGCAATACGTACCGCCGAGCATTTCAAATCTTCCAGTGCGTGCAGCACGATCTCACAGTGCCCGCCGATCAACATCGCCAGGCCGTCAACTACTGCTTCGTAAGACTTCAAAATTTCATGATCCGTTTGGGTAAACGGACGTTCGTTCAGCAAATCAAGTTCGCTGGCTTCGCTGGATAAAAGCGAATTAGACATCGAAAATACCACCCTCAAAGATCGCCTGTGCCAGGGGGCGCAGCTAAAACTGCTCGTGCGGGTTCCCTTCCACAGGCGGCACACCCTTGTGATTACGCAGGGTGGCTGGCTGATATCAGTCTGAAACAGCACGATGTGCGTCCGCCGGCCTTGACGACCAGGAACAGTTTTAGGTACACGCCCTAAGGGGCAGGCGCATGACTTATAAGTCCGGACAATTAGTCTAGCAAAACAGCCAGAGTAAAGTCCTTGCGTTTGCGCGTGGTATTGACGTTAAGCCCGATGCCCGGCAGGCGTCAAGCGATCAGTGGGGGAGGAAGCGAAAGTTGCGCCTGATTTGGCAGGCTGAAATGAACACCGCCGCAAAGAATGTTCGCGGCGGTGTGGGGCTCAGGCAGACTTACTTCGCTTTGGCATCAGCCGCTGCATCAGCCGGTTTCTCAGCCTTGGCGTCCGCCTTCGGCGTGGCTTTCACATCCAGCAGCTCGACGTCGAACACCAGAGTGGAGTTAGCCGGAATACCCGGGACGCCAGTTTTACCGTAGGCCAGCGCCGGTGGGATAACCAGCTTGATTTTGCCGCCTTTCTTGATGTGTTTCAGGCCTTCAGTCCAGCCTGGGATCACACCGTCCAGACGGAATGACAGTGGCTCACCACGGGTGTAGGAGTTATCAAACTCGGTACCGTCGGTCAGGGTGCCTTTGTAGTTCACCACAACGGTATCGCTGTCTTTAGGTGCCGCGCCGGTACCTGGTTTCTCTACCTGATACAGCAGGCCAGACTCGGTTTTCTTCACGCCTTTTTCTTTAGCGAAGGTATCACGGTACTTGGTGCCTTTCGCTTCGTTATCTTTCGCGTCCTGCTCCATCTTCGCCTGAGCGGAAGCCTTCACGCGTGCTTCAAAGCTTTGCAGGGTTTTTTCGATATCTGCATCGTTCAGCTTGCTCTTGTTGGCAAAAGCGTCCTGAACGCCTGAGATCAACTGTTCTTTATCCAGCTTAATGCCCAGTTTTTCTTGCTCTTTCAGCGAGTTGTCCATGTAACGGCCAAGGGATGCACCCAATGCGTAGGCCGCTTGTTCGTCATCGTTCTTGAACTTGCCAGTGCTTGGTGCCGCGTCAGCAGCTTTAGCCGCTTCTGCTGGTTTAGCTGCATCAGCAGCCATAACCTGGGTCGCATTCAAAGCAAAAGCCATGGTGGTTGCCAGAAGCGTGACTTTAAACAAAGATTTCATCCATTTCTCCAGTGTCTGAAGCAATGCCCCAAACAATCATTAAGTAAGATAACCGGGCTACTATAGCTGTCCGAAACAAAACAAAACAGTCACACAGGTAACCAATCGAGTCAAAGTGTGACTCCAGCTTTAAACAGAAGTTTCCTTTAATGTGCTACCCGTATGATAAATCAGATTTTTCCATCATCCGACGCCCAACGATAACAAATCCGCCCGAGGTAAGCGCTCTATTTTTCAGCACTTTACACAGTGCTCTGAAGCGTTCGGTTATCACCCCCACGAAACGAGGTGAAATAGCGCAGCGCAAAGCCGGCGGCAGCTGTTAACATAACGTCAGATTCAGGATTAAACCGCGTCAGAGGTAGCACCATGCACAACGCCGATAACCACAGCCTGTTACTGCGGCTGGAAGAACTGGAGAGCCGCCAGGCCTTCCAAGAAGTCACCATCGAAGAGCTTAATCAGATCGTGGTGCAACACCAGTTTGAAATGCTGAAATTACAAGAGCACCTGCGCGTGCTGACCGATAAACTGCGTTCGAGCCAGACGTCGATGATCGCTTCGCAGTCGGAAGAAACTCCACCGCCACATTATTGATAAACAATAAAAAAGGCAGCCCCAGGGCCGCCCTTTTTTTGCCGTTACAGTATTGCGATTAGTGGCAACCGCAACCGCCGTTACCGCAACCGCCTTTCTTGGCTGGAGCCTGGTCGTGTGCATGGTCATGATCGTGGTCATGGCCATGACCGCCGCAGCAGCCTTCACCGTGTTCATGGTCGTGGTGATGATCGTGCTCGCCATGTACGTGGCCATGAGCCAGTTCTTCAGCGGTAGCTTCGCGGATCGCGACAACTTCCACGTTGAAGTTCAGGTTCTGACCCGCCAGCATGTGGTTACCGTCAACCACTACGTGGTCGCCGTCCACTTCGGTGATTTCGACCGGCACAGGGCCCTGATCGGTATCAGCCAGGAAGCGCATACCCACTTCCAACTCGTCAACGCCCATAAAGACGTCTTTCGGCACGCGCTGCACCAGGTTTTCGTCGTAGTTGCCGTACGCATCGTTAGCGCCAACATTCACGTCAAAACGATCGCCCGCTTCGTGGCCTTCGAGTGCTTTTTCCAGACCCGCAATCAGTGAACCATGCCCATGCAGATAGTCCAGCGGCGCACTCACCGGAGACTCATCAACCAACACACCGTCTTCTGTACGTACTTGGTAAGCCAGGCTGACCACCAAGTCTTTTGCTACTTTCATGATATCTCCTACCGTTGGATACTTGGACGCAACCGTCATGGGGGCCGCGCCTTAACCGGACAGATTGTATCGGAAATCTTTCCCGCTGTACCCTTCAGCATAAAAAATCGCGCCCAATAACGCTACTCCGGATGGAAAATACCGATCACCTGCTCCTGCGGCCGGACGTGCTTTTCCACCTGTTCTTCGGTCTGTCGCTGGTGATGGTCACACTTGACGCACTCCACCACTTCGACCTGGTCTTCCCGCCAAACTGCCAGCGTATCCATAGCCTTACAGCTCGGGCAGACAGCTCCGGCGATAAATCTTTTACGTGTTGCAGACATCTCAATGCTCCAAATTATTCGTATTCATCCCAGCCGTCGAACTGGCGACTCTCTTTTTGCATTTCTCGGTGGAAAAGTTCTTCCAACTCACGCCGCGCTTCTTTCACGCGGGAAATTTGCGCCACATCGCCGTGATGCGGCGGCATCAACTCACGCAGCATGCGCATGTCCAGCCGGCGGAAGTGCTGTTGCGCACGATAGGCCTGATGCGGATGCATGCCTAACTCCATCAGTGCCTTTCGCCCCAGCTCCAGCGCACTGGAGAAGGTTTCACGGCTGAACTGCTTGACCCCGGCCTGCAGCAATTCGTGAGCCTCCACACGACCACGTGCTCGCGCCAAAATGCTCAGATCGGGGAAATGCTGCTGGCACAGCCGCACAATTTCCATGGTGTCTTCCGGCTCATTACAGGTGATCACGATCGACCTGGCCTTCGCCGCACCGGCCGCTCGCAGCAGCTCCAGTTCGGTGGCGTCGCCGTAATAGACCTTGTAACCGTAGCGGCGCAGCACGCCAACGGCGCTGACATCGCGCTCCAATACGGTGATGCGCATCTTGTTGGCCATCAGCAACCGGCCGATCACCTGGCCAAAACGCCCGAAGCCAACAATAATCACCTGCGGGTCATCGTCCTCCACATACGGCGTCTCTTCGTCTTCATCCCTGGCGTTGTATCGCCGCACCAGAATACGGTCAATAATTTGCATCAACAGCGGCGTAGTCATCATCGACAAGGTCACCACCACCAGCAACAGCGCGAGTTGATCGGGCTGCAGCACCTTCTGCGTGCCCGCCGCCGAAAACAGTACGAAGGCAAACTCTCCGCCCTGGCTAAGCACGCCGGCAAACTGCAAACGCACCGAACTACGCAGGCCAAAAATACGCGACAACGAATACAGTACCCCTGACTTGATCGTCACCAGCAGCACCACTCCCAGCAGCACTTCGGCCAGATGGGTATAGAGTACGCCGATATTCAGCGCCATGCCCACCGAGATAAAGAACAACCCCAGCAGCAGCCCCTTGAACGGCTCGATTGAAATCTCCAGCTCATGGCGATATTCACTCTCCGCCAGCAACACGCCAGCGATAAAGGTGCCGAGCGCCATCGACAGGCCGAGCGCATCCATAAACAGCGCTGCCCCCAACACCACCAGCAGAGCGGCAGCGGTGAAGATTTCGCGTACCCCGGAAGAGGCGATATAGCGGAACAGTGGCCGCAACAGGAACCGCCCGCCAATCAGCATGCCGCCGAACGCCGCCACCTTGAGTGCAATTTGTGCCCAGTCGTCACTGCTGCCACCGGCCCCGGCAAGGATGGGGATCAACGCCAGCGCCGGGATCACCGCCATATCCTGGAATAGCAGCACCGAGAACCCCAGTTGGCCGCCCTCATTGCGGTTCATGCCTTTCTCGCGCATCAGCTGCAACGCCATGGCGGTTGACGACATCGCCAGCCCGATGCCGCCTATCACCGCGGCCTGCCAGGCAAAATGAGTCAGGTAAAGCAGGGCCCCCAGCACTGTGGCGGTAATCAGCACCTGCCCGGCACCGACGCCAAAGATTGAACGCCGCAACTCCCACAGCTTGCTGGGGTTCAGTTCCAGCCCGATGATAAACATCAGGAAAACCACGCCCAGTTCAGAGAAGTGCAGGATCTCATCGACATCGCGAATGAAGCCCAGCCCCCAGGGGCCGATGGCAATGCCGGCTATCAGGTAGCCCAATACCGCGCCAATACCCAGGCGGCGTGCAATCGGCACCGTGACCACCGCAGCGAACAGAAACAATAAAATTGCGGTCAGTAAAGTTGAGCCTTCCATGTTTACCTCCCTCCGTGTGGCAGCGGGTTGCGCAGCCAGTCGCCATACGCCGTGGCATGGCTTTCCAGCACCTCCGGCTTCTGCCGACGCGCCCAATACACCAGCATCGGCGTCAGCCAGTGCATATGGCACATGGCGGCGGTCAACTCAAACGGGCGCAAAATATCTTCTATCGGATAGCGGTTATAGCCGCCGGTACGGTAGGCTCCCTCCGGTTCACCGGTGGTGATCACCGAACGCCAGTACTTTCCCGTCAGCGCATTGCCCCCCATGCCGCTGGCAAAACCACGCGACAGCACGCGATCCAGCCATTCTTTCAGCAGAGCCGGGCAACTATAGGTATAGAGAGGATGTTGAAAAACAATGACCTGATGTTCACGCAGCAGTTGTTGTTCGTGGTGAATATCAATAAAAAAATCAGGATAGTGCGCGTATAAATCGTGCACGGTGACATGTTCCAACTGCTGTGCCGGTCGAAGCAAAACCCGATTCGCGACCGAGTCCTGGGATTCCGGATGGGCATACAGCAGCAAGACCTTCGGCGGCTGCGACATCATTCCCCTCCAAAGCGTCGTCAGGGTAGCGGTTTTCCGTTACCATGCTCCGCAAAGACTAATAATAGGACAGTCTGCGTCCTGTTAACTTAGAACTCACTCAATTTAACATACTCTGAACATACGGCACTTTATGATTGTATTTTCCTCGCTACAAATCCGACGCGGCACCCGCGTCCTGTTGGACAACGCCACGGCGACGGTTAATCCAGGTCAGAAGGTCGGCCTGGTGGGTAAAAACGGCTGCGGCAAATCCACGCTGCTGTCATTGCTGAAAGGCGAGATGGCCGCAGACGGCGGCAGCTACACCTTTCCAA
Source organism: Serratia sp. NA_112.1 (assembly GCF_052691715.1). NCBI lineage: Bacteria > Pseudomonadati > Pseudomonadota > Gammaproteobacteria > Enterobacterales > Yersiniaceae > Serratia > Serratia sp. NA_112.1. Next base: position 37,661 of record NZ_JBQZFO010000018.1, on the reverse strand, counting down.
GCAACTGGGCCCTGGCCTGGGTTAATCAGGAAACACCGGCGCTGGACGTCCCTGCGCTTGAGTATGTGATCGACGGTGACCGCGAATTCCGCCAGCTTGAAGCCGAACTGCAGGTGGCAAACGATAAAAACGACGGCCACGCCATCGCCACGTTGCACGGCAAACTCGATGCCCTTGATGCCTGGACCATCCGTTCACGCGCCGCCAGCCTGCTGCACGGCCTGGGCTTTTCCAACGAACAGTTGCTCAATCCGGTACGCGCCTTCTCGGGCGGCTGGCGTATGCGTCTGAACCTGGCACAAGCCCTGGTCTGTCGTTCAGACCTGCTGCTGCTCGACGAACCCACCAACCACCTGGATTTGGACGCGGTGATCTGGCTGGAACGCTGGTTGAAAAGCTACCCAGGCACGCTGGTGCTGATTTCGCACGACCGCGATTTCCTCGATCCGATCGTCGATAAGATTCTGCATATCGAACAAGAAACCATTAACGAATATACCGGTAACTACTCCTCGTTCGAACGTCAACGTTCGACCAAACTGGCACAGCAGCAGGCGCTGTACCAGAACCAACAGGAGAAAGTGGCACACCTGCAAAGCTACATTGACCGCTTCCGCGCCCAGGCCACCAAGGCTAAACAGGCGCAAAGCCGTATCAAAATGCTTGAACGCATGGAGCTGATTGCGCCTGCCCACGTCGATAACCCATTCAGCTTCAGCTTCCGTCAGCCGGAAAGCCTGCCGAATCCGCTGCTGCGCATGGAGAAGGTCAGCGCCGGTTATGGCGACAAGGTGATCCTGAACTCGATCAAACTCAACCTGGTACCCGGCTCACGTATCGGTCTGCTGGGCCGTAATGGCGCCGGTAAATCCACCCTGATCAAAATGCTGGCCGGTTCGCTGGAGCCGCTAAGCGGTGAGATTGGTCTGGCGAAAGGCATCAAACTGGGTTACTTCGCCCAGCATCAGTTGGAGTTCCTGCGCGCCGACGAATCCCCGCTGCAGCATCTGAGCCGCATCGCCCCGCGAGTGCTGGAGCAGCAGTTGCGCGACTACCTGGGCGGCTTTGGCTTCCAGGGCGATAAGGTCACCGAGATTACCGAACGTTTCTCCGGTGGCGAAAAGGCGCGGTTGGTGCTGGCGCTGATTGTCTGGCAGCGCCCTAACCTGCTGCTGCTCGATGAACCGACCAACCACCTGGATCTGGATATGCGTCAGGCGCTGACCGAAGCGCTGATCGACTTTGAAGGTGCGTTAGTGGTGGTCTCGCACGACCGTCACCTGTTGCGCTCCACCACCGACGATCTCTATCTGGTGCACGACGGCCAGGTGGAAGTATTCGACGGCGATTTGGACGACTATCAGCAATGGTTGGCTGACCTGCAACGCCAGGAAAACCAGCAGGATGCGCCGGACAAGGAAAACAACGCCAACAGCGCGCAAGCCCGTAAAGATCAGAAACGTCGGGAAGCCGAGTTCCGTAGCCAGACCCAGCCACTGCGCAAGCAGATCGCCAAGCTGGAACAGCAGATGGAAAAACTGAGTGCCGAACTGGCGGCGGTGGAAGAGAAGCTGGCGGACTCCGCGTTGTACGACATCAGCCGCAAGGCCGATTTAACGCTTTGTCTGCAACAGCAAAGCCAGGCCAAATCCGCGTTGGAAGAAACGGAAATGACCTGGCTGGATGCGCAAGAGCAGTTGGAACAGTTCACCAACGAGTTTAACCTTTAAGGCCTCTGCCCTTAAACCTTGTAGAAAGGTTTATCCCCCAGAATGGTCGCGCGGTGCATAATGCGCCGCTGTGGCAGATAATCCGCGTTGGCGTAATGCTGCGTCACGCGGTTATCCCAGATGGCAATGTCATTTTCCTGCCAGCGCCAACGCACCTGAAATTCCGGCTTGGTGACGTGGGCGAACAGGAAATTCAGCAGCGCGTCGCTTTCCTTCGGTGCCAGATCAACAATCCGCGTAGTGAAACCTTCATTGACGAACAGAGCCTGCCGGCCGCTGACCGGATGCGTGCGCACTACCGGATGCAGCAACGGTGGGTTTTTCTGTACCGCTGCCTGCCAGCGCTGATGTTCTTCCTCGCTGCCACGATGCTTGTGTTCCGGGAATGACTTGGTGAAGTCATGCTCCGCCTTCAGCCCAGCCAGCAGTTGCCGGAATGGCTCAGACAGCGCTTCATAGGCCGCAATCCCACTGGCCCATAGCGTATCACCACCGGTGGAAGGCAGGGTTTTCGCCGCCAGAATCGCCCCCAACGGTGGGTTTTCGATAAAGGTCACGTCGGTATGCCAGTTATCGTTGTCCGGCGGATTATTGTCATGGGTATCCAGCACGATAATCTCTTTCACCTCGGCGGCTTGCGGATAGACCGGGTGGATATGCAGGTCGCCGAAGCGACCGGCCAAATCCCGCTGTTGCAACGGGGTGATTGGCTGATTACGCAGGAACAGCACCTGATGTTTCAGCAGCGCATGGTAGAGCTGTTCGAATTGGCCGTCACCCAAGGGGCGTGCCAGATCAACGTTTTCCACCAGCGCACCGATATAAGGCCCCAACGGGGTGATACTTAAACGTTCGTTCATTGGTTTACTCCGTGCCACGGGGTCAATCGGCGCTGCAGGGCGCGTAACCCCAGCTCCAGCCCAAATGCAATAATCGCAATCACACCGATACCGGCCAGCACCACATCGGTAGCCAGAAACTCACCGGCGGATTGCACCATAAATCCCAGGCCGCGGGTGGCAGCGATCAGTTCTGCGGCCACCAGCGTCGACCAACCAACCCCCAGCCCAATTCGGATGCCGGTTAAAATCTCCGGCAAGGCGCTAGGCAGCACCACAAAACGCAGCAGCTGCCAACGGTTTGCCCCCAGCGCTTGGGCGGCCCGCACACGAACCAGCGCCACACTGCGCACACCGGCTACGGCAGAAAGCGTCACCGGGGCGAAGATCGCCAGATAAATCAGCAAGATTTTCGAGGTTTCGCCAATGCCGAACCAAATCACCATCAGCGGTAAATAGGCCAGCGGCGGCACCGGACGGTAAATCTCAATCAACGGATCGAGAATGCCGCGCACCGTATCGTTCAGCCCCATGGCGATACCCACCGGCACGCCGATAATCACCGCTGCCAACAGCGCCACCAGAATGCGCCCCAGGCTGGCGGCCAAATGCTGCCATAACGTGGCGTCCATAAAGCCTTGCGGGCTGGCGATGGTAATCAGTTGATGCAGCACCTGCTGCGGCGCCGGCAAGAACAACGGGCTGATCAGATTCAACGCGGTCACGCCCCACCAGATGGCCAATACCACCAGCAGGGTGATACTGCTTAGCCAAACATTACGCGGTACGCTAAAACGACGCGTCGGTGCTGCAACCTGCGGCTGAACCACCTCTTTGAGAGCGGAGTGCAGACTCATAGCAAGGCCTCGCGCTGTTGAAAGACTTTGCCCAGCACATATTCGCGCTGCGCAATAAATTCAGGGTCGGACTTAATCGAACGGCAGGGCTCTCCGTTGGCATAACGTTGACCAAAGTTAAGCGCCAGGCGTTCCACCACCTGCCCCGGTCCCGGTGATAGCAACAGCAGTTCACTGGCCAGAAACACCGCTTCTTCAATGTCATGGGTGATCAGCAGCACCTGTTTGCCGGTATCACGCCAAATGGTCAACAGCAGTTCCTGCATTTGCTCGCGGGTAAAAGCATCCAGCGCGCCAAACGGCTCATCCAGCAACAACAGGCGCGGATCGGCAGCCAAGGCACGGGCAATCCCTACCCGCTGACGCATACCACCGGAGAGCTGCCAGATAAAGTGCTGTTCATAGCCAGCCAAGCCGACGCGTTGCAACATCTTTTGCGCCACCTGACGTCGCTGCTGTTTGCCGACACCGGCCAGTTGCAGACCAAACTCCACGTTATCCACTACGTTGCGCCACGGCAGTAAACCCTCATGCTGGAACACCACACCCCGCTCGGCTCCGGGGCCGCTAACGGTCGTTCCATCAAGCGTGATGCTGCCAGCTGAAGGCTCAATAAACCCGGCGATCAAATTCAGCAGCGTGGTTTTGCCACAGCCCGAAGGCCCGAGCACCACCACCAGTTGCCCGGTGGCAATCTGGAAAGAGACGTCGCGCAGCGCGGGGCGGCCCTGATACTCTGCTGAAAGGTGATTAGCGTTTAACATTCTGCTCCCCTACGACTGCGGCGCAGCCTGCACCTGTTTTACAAACCGATCGGTGACGTAGGTACTGTAATCGCTGTCGACTCGTGGAATTTTTCCCTGTTGTTTAAGGAACTCGGCAGTATCGCGAATGGCCTTGTCCACAGGCTGGCCCAATTGAGTGATTTGTTCCGCCACCGGCAAATAGGTATTGCCCTTCACCAGCACCGGTATCTGTTCTTCCGGCACGCCGCTCAAGTGGGCCAGCGTGCTGAGATTGCCCTTGTCCTTCAGCCACTGCTCCGGCTGCGCCAGATAGGCTTTTTGCGCGTTCAGCGCGCTCGCAGCAAAGGCGGTCACCACTTCCGGGTGTTTTTCGGCAAAGTCTTTGCGCACTACCCAAACGTCGAGCGTTGGCGCGCCCCATTGTCCAACCTGGGCGGAATCGGTCAGTACCTTGCCCTGTTTGGCTAATTCATTCACCACCGGTGCCCAGACGTAAGCCCCGTCGATATCACCACGCTGCCAGGCTGCGGCAATGGCCGGCGGTTGCAGATTAATAATTTTGACCTGTTCAGGCTTGATGCCCCAATGCTTCAGCGAGGCCAGCAGGCTGTAGTGAGTGGTTGAGATAAAGGGCACGGCGATACGCTTGCCGATCAACTCCTGCGGGCTTTTGAGCTCTTTTTTCACCACCAGGGCTTCGGAGCTGCCGAGTTGGGAGGCGATAAGGAAGACTTCGATAGGGAGTTTTTGGCTGGCGGCCACCGCCAGTGGGCTGGAACCGATATTACCGATCTGCACGTCACCGGAAGCCAACGCGCGTAGCACGCTGGAGCCGCTGTCGAATTTACGCCAGTCGACGGTGGCGCCGGATTGTTTGGCGAAGCTGTTTTCCGCCTGCGCCACCTTGGCAGGTTCCGCAGACGTCTGGTAAGCCACGGTCACGTCCACCGCATAGGCGCTGGCTGCGCTGAGTGACAACACCAAAAGTGCCGCGCTGCGTAATGAAAACCGTTTGCTCGCCATGTTCCGCTCCGTTGATAAAAGTCTGTTCAGTTGCTGACAGTTTTATCTGAGCGGTGACGAGCTATAAAAGAATAAAAAAAACTGCGTTATTACTTATGGGAATAAAAGTTCATTCAGGTCGATCCATTGCCCTCCAGCAGCACTGCTACGTTGGGCAGCATCGATAAATGCCATGCCCTGCACCCCGGTATCAATCCCCGGTAACAGGGGGGCCGCCTGCGCCCCATCCCGCAATCGTGCCGCCGCCTCGCGGTAAATCTGACCAAATCCTTCCAGATAGCCTTCAGGATGCCCTGCCGGTACCCGTGCCAGTGAACGATTCTCCGTATACTGGAATGAAGAGGCGCGGGTTATGCAATAGGCTGGCGCATCCCGGGGCCGCATCCACAGCTGATTAGGTTGCTCCTGACAAAATTCCAGGCTGCCGTCGCTACCATAGATTCTCAAACGCAGGTCGTTCTCATGGCCGCAAGCCACCTGACTGGCCCACAGTCGACCTCTGGCACCGTTGGCGTAGCGCATTTGCACCCGCACATCGTCGTCTATCTGACGCCCAGCAATAAACGCAGTGAGTTCAGCGCTGATCGCCTGCGGCAACAGGCCGCTGACAAAGTGCGCCAACTGCCAGGCATGGGTACCCACATCACCAATACAGCCGGCCCCGGCCTTTTCTGGCTGGGAACGCCAGTCAGCCTGCTTGTTGTCGGTCAGTTCCAGCGGCTGCGCCAGCCATTCTTGTAAATACTCCACCTCGATAAAGCGGATTGCCCCCAATTCACCGGCTAATACCCGACTACGCGCCTCGCGCACCAATGGATAGGCACTGTAGTTATGGGTCAATATCAGCTGCTTTCCGCTACGCCGCACCGTCTCGGCCAACTGCAAGGCCTCGGCATAGCTGTTGCACAGAGGCTTGTCGCAGATGACGTCGATGCCGGCGTTAAGAAACGCGGTCGCCACCGGCGCATGCAGATAATTGGGGGTGACGATAGCCACCACATCGATGCCGTTTTCACGCGCCACCTCTGCCTGCGCCATTTGGTTAAAATCGTGATAACAGCGCTGTGGGTCGAGGTGTAGCCGTTCGCCGGTGCGGCGACAGTTTTCCCAATCCGCAGAGAAAGCCCCGGCTACCAGCTCAAACTCATCGTCCATCCGCGCCGCCAGACGATGCACTGCGCCGATAAAGGCTCCTTCGCCCCCGCCGACCATCCCCAAGCGTAATCTCATGGTTGCTCTCCCATACCCAACATCTGTCTGACCTGTTTGCGTTCACCGCCGACAGCGGCAAAGTCATCAAACGCCCTCTCAGCAACCGGAATAATATGGCGGGCGATAAACTCAGCCCCTTCCCGCGCACCGTCCTCCGATGATTTCAGACAGCACTCCCACTCCAGCGTGGCCCAGCCGGGAAAATCGTACTGCGCCAGCTTGCTGAAGATTGCCGGGAAGTCGATCTGCCCATCGCCGAGTGAACGAAAACGTCCGGGTCTTTCCAGCCACGGCTGATAACCGCCGTACACGCCGCTGCGAGCACTGGGCCGATATTCAGCATCCTTGACGTGAAACGCCCGGATGCGCGGGTGATAAACATCAAGAAAGCCAAGATAGTCCATCTGCTGCAAATGCAGATGGCTGGGGTCATACAGGATATGGCAACGCGGGTGATTACCAACCTGCCGCAGGAAGCGCTCAAAGGTCACACCGTCATGCAGATCCTCCCCCGGGTGCAGTTCATAGCAAAGGTCGACACCGACGTCGTCAAAAGCATCGAGGATCGGCCGCCAACGTTGTGCCAGTTGTCCGAAGGCTTCCTCCAGCAACAGCGCATTGTGCGGTGGCCAGGGGTAAAAATAGGGCCAGGCCAGCGCGCCGGAAAAAGTCACGTGTGCCGCTAAACCCAACCGCTGCGATGCCTGTGCTGCCATCAGCAATTGCTCCGTTGCCCATGCCTGCCGGGCCTGAGGATTGCCGCGCACCTGGACCGGAGCAAAGCCGTCAAAAGCCGGATCGTAAGCCGGATGCACCGCCACCAATTGCCCCTGCAAATGGGTGGATAACTCGGAGATCGTCAGGCCGTGTCCCGCCAGCAACGCGCGCACCTCATCACAATATTCCTGACTGTGGGCCGCCCGCTTGAGATCAAAAATAGCAGGGGACGTGGTCGGGATCTGCAGGCTTTTAAACCCCAGCCCGGCGGCCCAACCGGCCAACCCGTTCAGCGAATCAAACGGCGCTTGCGGGCCGATAAACTGGGCCAGAAACAGCCCCGGCCCCTGAATGGTTTTCATGCTGATGACCTCCCTAATATTACTGTTTGTCGGCTGCGCACCGCTTCGTCCGCCGCCAGTACCACCCGCAGGCTGTTCAGGGCATCCTGCCAATGCCGGTCGAGATCCAACCCGCCCTGGATCGCCTGAAGAAAATAGCGCTGCTCGCTCAGGCACAGCGCCAGATGGTCCGGTTCGTCCTGACAGTCAATCCAGCGGTCCGATTGGATAAACTGATTAGTGCTATCCAACGCCGCACTGTGGATACGCAACGAGTCGGTACGGGTGTGGCCGTCGACGTTATCTGAATCCGCATCCGCCTGCCGCGCGACGATCGAGACTGAGCCACGCGGCCCAATCACGTCTTTGACGAAGTAGGCGGTTTCGCTGATCATCGGCCCCCAGCCGGCTTCGTACCAGCCAACGGAGCCATCGGCAAAACGCACCTGTAACTGGCCATAGTTGTACATTTCCGGCGGCAGCTCCTCACTCAGTCGTGCACCGATGGCGCTGACGCTGACCGGCTCCGACTGGGTCATCTGGCACATCACGTCGAGGTAATGCACGCCACAGTCGACAATCGGCGACAGCGACTGCATCAAATTGCGGTGTACATCCCACATCGCACCGTGACTCTGTTGATTGAGGTTCATGCGCATCACCAGCGGTTTGCCCAGGTCACGGGCCAATGCGACAAATTGTTGCCATGACGGATGGTGACGCAGAATATAGCCGACCACCAGTTGCCGCCCGGTGGCCCGTGCGGCGGCAATCACTCGCTCCGCACCGACCAGGGTAGTGGCGAGCGGTTTTTCAATGAACAGATGGCAACCGGCAGCCAGCGCCGCCAACGCGTAGGCCTCATGGGTATCTGGCCAGGTGGTCAGGCAAACCGCATCCGGACGCGTCACCGTCAGCGCCTGGGCGAAATCACCGAACACCGGGTAGCCGCCCCCCAACCGAGTATTGAGCCGATGTCGGGAATCACCGCGCGCCACCAATCCACAAATCTCGACACCGTCCAGACCGTCATAGGCTTCAGCATGTGAAGCCCCCATATTGCCGCAGCCCACCACCAGTACGCGCAAGTCAGTCATCGCGTTTCTCCCCCTGCGGGATTTCCCGGTAATTGAAGGTGAAGAAGAACAGTGCCGCGATCACCAACGCACCAATGGCCGGATACCACCAGAAACTCTGCCACTGCGGCAGCGCTGCCGCCCCTTCTGCAGTCACCAAACGATTAAACAGGGCACCGCTGATTTGCGAACCGATCAACATGCCCAGACCATAGGTGAATAACACCAGCAGACTCTGGGCCTGGCCCTTGACTTTGTCACCGGCTACCTTGTCGGTGTAGATAAAACCGATCACGAAAAAGAAGTCGTAGCACATGCCGTGCAGAATGATGCCGAGGTAAATCATCCAACGCAGTTCTTCGGTAATCCCCAGCGCAAACATCACGTAGCGCAGGAACCACGCCAACATGCCAATCAGCAGCATCACCTTGATGCCCAGCCGTACAAACAGAAACGGGATCAGCAGCATAAAGAACAGTTCGGACATCTGCCCCAGCGACATCACCCCGCCGACATTGCTGAAACCGGTCGCCGCGATGAAAGGCGCGGCATAGGCATAGTAGGCCGCCAAAGGGATGGAAATCAGCGTCGCGCAGAGGATAAATACCAGGAAGTGTCGCTGCTTCAGCATGGCGAAAGCATCGGCACACAACAGGTCGCGCATTTTTATCGGTTTGCCGCGTTCCGGCGCCGGGGTGTGTGGCAGGGTGAAGCTGTAAATGGCCAACACCAACGAGGCCACCGCCGCCAGTGTGAAAATACCGGTACTGTCTGACAACCCGCTGGCACCGACGATCAGCCCAGCGACAATCCAGCCAAAGGTGCCGAACGCCCGCACCACAGGAAAGGCTTTTTCGCTGTTGCTCAGGCTATAAAACGCCACGTTGTTGCTGAGGGCGATAGTCGGCATATAACACAGCATATAACCGAAAATGATCCACAACAGACCGCTCTGTCCACTGTGGAAGAAGCCGGGCATCAGCCACAACAACCCGGCACCGATCAGATGCAGCACCCCCAGCACCTTCTGCGAGGCAAAGAAGCGATCGACCAGCATACCCAGCACGAACGGTGACAGAATCGAAGCGATCGGCCCGGTCGAGTAGGCATCGCCGATGATCGCCGCCAGACCGAACTTACCCATCACTACGCCGAGCGTAACGTACCACGCCCCCCAAACAAAGAACTGCAGAAACATCATCAGTGCCAACCGCGGCACCACCCATTTAAATGTGACGCTTTTGGTCCCCAGGACCGCGCTGTCAGTTTGCATAATTCCCCCATTGGTCTTGTTGTGGTGTTGTCTAACCGCTTTCCGGCAGGAAGGACGGCATAACCACACCGCCGGGTTGTAGCGCACGGCCTTTCACCTGCGCCAAATGCAATTCACAAATCCGCCCGCCCCACTGCAACAGTACCTGGCTGAGGGCGGAACGTTGCGCCGGTACCAGCACCACCGGCGTGGTACCGCGATGGTGGCGATCCAGCATCCAACTGAGCAACTCCAGGACAATCTCTTCGCTGTGGCTGCAGCCCGGCCCCAACAGGCGGGAAGCCGGATGCGCCACCGAAGCCAGATAACCGCCAATGCTGCCGTCAAGTTCCCACACGGCAGTCCGCCATAGCCCGCTGGCGTCGTTGAGGAAGTAGTCAATATCGCGCCGACGTTCGATGCCCAACAGCGTTCGTTCCAACTGCAGGATGCCGGGCAGATCCTCTGGCTGGGCGGCGCGCACTCTGCCGCGCGTCAGACTGGGGAAGGAAAATCCCTTTACCGGCACCGGGATCGTCATATCCTGGTAAATCGCATAGGGCGTAAAACCGGCGCGGTGGTACAGGGCGTAGGAATCCAGGTTCAGCGCGCTGGAAAGCAACCTTATAGGCCGCTCTCCCGCCAGTTCATCGGCCTTGCCCAACAGTTGCGCGGCGATACCACGGCCAAAGTAGTCGGGATGTACATTCATGATGCCCAGCCCGAGATGAGTTTCACGCGAGTGAAAGAAGCAGGAACCGCACAGCACGCCATGTTCATCGTGCGCAACCCAGTGCTGGCCGGGATCCAGATGGCGATAGACGTCAACAAACAGCCCGCAGCTGGTCGGCTCTGCGGAAAAGATGGCGCCCATGCCGTGGCGTTGATACCAGGCATTGGTCGACAGATGAATCAGTTGTGCGACCGCCTGGCGATCACCGTTTTCCGCTACTCTCAGTTGCACCTGCATCCGCCACCTCTTTTCAGATTATGGGTTCAGCGAAATAACGCGAAATCGCAAAATGTAATCGATTTCATTTCCACCATGAACAAAATGTAATCGATTTCTTTTTTTCGGCAACCTGATTAATCTGGCGCAAGGGACTGATAAGATGAATTTGTAACCCACATCACAATCCTGAGGTCAGACGCAGATTTTTTGTCGCACTTGGGCATATTGTGCGGGGCAATTGGGCAGAAGGAACAGCAAACCATGTCGATCGAAAAGGTGGCGAAACTCGCCGGCGTCTCTGCCGCGACGGTCTCACGGGTATTGAACGGCCAGCAAATCGTCAAACCGGCCACTCGCGACAAGGTACTGGCGGCGATCCACGCATGCGACTACCAACCCAACCTGCTGGCGCGTCAGCTACGCACTTCGCGTAGCCGTATGCTGCTGGTGTTGGTTTCCAGTATCACCAATCCTTTTTGTTCCCTGGTAGTACGCGGGATCGAAGAAGAAGCCGAACGCCACGGCTACCACATTTTACTGTGCAACTCCGAATCCAATCCAACCCGGGAGTCCGCCTATCTCAGCCTGCTGAGCGGTAAAGTGGTCGACGGCGTGATTACCATGGACGCCGTCAGTTGCCTGCCCGGCCTGACCGCAATGATTGGCGATTTCCCCTGGGTACAATGCGGTGAAGGCGATCCCGAGTTTCGCGCCTCTTCAGTCACCATTGACAACCATCAGGCGGCGATGGCCGGCGTGCGTTATTTAGTTGCACGGGGCCGACGACGTATTGCCCTGATCAACAGCGACATGCGTTATCTCTACTCGCAGCAGCGAGAGCAAGGTTATCGACAGGCGCTGGCCGAAGCCGGGTTCGACTATTGTCAGGTGGAATACGTCGAGGGGCTGGAATATGCCGCCGGTGCGTTGGCCATGGGTCGCCTGCTGGATACCGAGCCGCGGCCGGATGCGGTATTCACCATCTCCGACGTGATCGCCGGTGGAGCGATGAGCACCCTGCACCAACAGGAATTGCGCATTCCCGAAGATGTCGCGGTAATGGGCTTTGACGGCGTGCCATTCGGTGCCGTCACCACGCCACCGCTAACCACCGTCGAACAACCGATGCACCAGTTCGGCGTGCGCAGCGTGCAGTTACTGCTGGAAAAAATCAAAAATCCGCAACAACCGCCGCGCAATGAAATGCTTAAGTGGCGGCTGGTTGAGCGTGGCTCAGCCTGATTACAGGCTCAATTCCCCACGCAAAAACGTGTGCGCATAGCCACCAATCAAGGTGCGATCGCCCTTCAGCTCACAGAACAACTCTCCACCGCGCGCCGAAATCTGCAGTGCGTGCAACTGATGGCGACCAAGACGTGCGCTCCAGTATGGCATCAGCGTGCAGTGTGCGGATCCGGTCACCGGGTCTTCGCCGCCGTCGAGGGTAAAATAGCGCGAGACAAAATCCGCCGCCTCACCCGGAGCGCTGACAATCACTGCCCGGCCGACCAAGGCAATCAGTGCCGGGATATCCGGCTGCAATGCCCTGACCTGCGCTTCGTTTTCCAACACTACCAACAGCGCATTGGCCTGCCACACTTCCTGCGGATGAGCGCCCAGCAGCGCCGCCAACCCTTCAGGTTCCACAACCTTCTGCGGTGGCCGGGACGGGAAATCCAGGACCATGCGTTCGCCATCTTCGGCGTCGCGTTTGACGTACAGGTCGCCGCTCGCCGAGCGGAAACGAATATCCTGCAGCGCCGGGTTCACCACGCTGAACATCACGTGTGCCGCCGCCAGCGTGCCGTGACCGCACAAATCGACTTCTCGCTGGGGCGTGAACCAACGGATGGCCGACATATCGCCATCGTCCCAGACAAAACTGGTTTCCGGCAGGTTCAGTTCATTGGCGATGGCCTGCATCTCCGCAGCCGACAAAGGCTGTTTTAGCAGGCAGACGCCGGCCGGATTGCCACGAAACCCTTGACCGGTGAAGGCCGCAATATGGAAGTAATTCTCCACCATTCACAATTCCTCAATGCCAGATGAGTAACACACAGGCCGCGGTGAGCAACCCCATAGAAACGTTAAAAATGATCCAGGCCTTTTTGCTGCGCAGCAGGCGGCCAATCACCGTGCCAAATCCCAGCCAAATCACGCCGGCAATGATGTTCACCACGAATATGCCCAGTGAGATCGCCAGAATAGAGGAGTTGTATTGAGCACCAGCCAGGCTGAAGCTGGCCACCGCCCCCAGCGCCATCAACCAGGCCTTGGGATTAAGGAACTGTAGCAGCCAACCCTGGTACAGCCGTATCGGTTTGGGCGGTGCCACGTCGGTTTCAAGTTTTTCATAAGCGGCGGTAGCCACTTTCCATGCCAGCCACAGCAGATACAGGCTTCCGAGAATTTTCAGCACCAGATGCAGCGCCGGATAAACCAGAATCAAGCTGCCGACGCCGAACGCCACCAACAGCAAAATGCTTTGCATGCCGAGCATGATGCCAATCATCAGCAACAGTGAACGCATAAAGCCGAAGTTGGCACCGGAAGTGGTCAGTAACATATTGTTGGGGCCAGGTGTGATCGCGGCAACCCACAGAAAACCTAACATCGAAAGAAATAAACTCGCATCCATCAGGCGGGCGCTCCTCACCCAGGTCATTTTTTGCAGTATTATTGTTAACTCAGGGTAGTGAAGCTATCAGCGCACTAATCATCCCACAAGAGTGGCCAATAAGAATTTAATTCAAGCTATGCATGAATCCTTTCGCCCGTTGAGCGGGGCCAGTAATCCCCATCTGCAAACGCTGCTACCACGGCTGGTGCGTCGCCACGTGCAGTTGAAACCCCACTGGCAACGGCTGGAACTGCCCGACGGTGACTTTGTCGATCTCGCCTGGAGCGAAGATCCGGCTCAGGCCGGCGGCAAGCCGCGCGTGGTGCTGTTCCATGGCCTGGAAGGCAGTTTCTACAGCCCCTATGCCCATGGTCAACTCAACGCCTGGCGTGAAAAGGGCTGGCTCGGGGTGGTAATGCATTTTCGCGGTTGCAGTGGCGTGCCGAACCGCAAGCAACGCATCTATCATTCCGGTGAAACGGAAGATGCGCGCTTCTTCCTCCAGTGGCTGCGTACTACCTACGGAGAAGCCCCCACCGCTGCCGTTGGCGTCTCACTCGGCGGCAATATGCTGGCCTGTTATCTGGCACAGCAGGGCGCCGACAGTCTGCTGCAGGCGGCGGTGGTGGTTTCTGCGCCATTGATGCTGGAACCTTGCTCATGGCGGATGGATCAAGGCTTCTCGCGGGTTTATCAGCACTACCTGCTCGGCCAGTTGAAACAAAACGCCACCCGTAAACTGCTGCACTATCCTGATACCCTGCCGCTCAAGCTGCCGCAGCTCAAGGCATTGCGTCGGATCCGCGACTTTGATGATGCGATTACCTCGCGCATCCATGGCTTTAGCGATGCCACCGATTATTACCGCCGTTGCAGCGCCCTGCCACTGCTGCCGTCGATCCAAACGCCGCTGTTGATCATCCATGCCAAGGACGATCCTTTTATGACCGACGAAGTGATCCCCGAAACCGCCACGCTGCCGCACAACATTGAATATCAGTTGACCGAGTTTGGCGGCCACGTCGGTTTTGTCGGCGGTACATTGAAAAAACCCCATATGTGGCTGGAATACCGTATTCCATCCTGGCTTGCCCCTTACCTGGAAACAATCAAGTGATCATCCCCTGGAAAGAACTGGAAACCGAGACCCTCAATAGCCTGATTGAATCCTTTGTGCTGCGCGAAGGGACCGACTACGGTGAGCATGAACGTTCCCTGGAACATAAAGTGGAAGACGTGCGCCGCCAATTGAAAAACGGCGAGGTGCTACTGGTATGGTCAGAACTGCATGAGACCATCAACATCATGCCGCGCGGGCAGTTCCGTGCCGGGCAAGAAGAAATTTAGTGACTGTCGGTTCTATGACTGACGGAAAAAATCAGGTAACAATGAGGGATTGCAAACCAACGCGCGGAATTTTGCCCTTGGCGAAAAGGTGTCAAACAGACCAAAAATTTTAACTGACGCCTGCGCATTAAACACGGAGTGACCCATCACCATGTCCGCCAAACATCCCGTTATCGCAGTGACCGGCTCCAGCGGTGCCGGCACCACCACCACCAGCGTGGCGTTCCGTAAAATCTTTCAGCAGTTGAACATCCGCGCCGCGGAGCTGGAAGGTGACAGTTTCCACCGCTATACCCGGCCGGAAATGGACGCGGCGATCCGCAAAGCGCGCGATCTTGGCCGTCATATCAGCTATTTCGGCCCCGAAGCGAACGATTTTGGCCTGCTGCAACAAAGCTTTAGCGAGTACGGTACCAACGGCACCGGTCGTTCACGCAAGTATCTGCACACCTACGATGAAGCGGTGCCCTATAACCAGGTACCGGGGACCTTTACCCCGTGGGAAGCCTTACCGGCACCGACCGACGTGCTGTTTTATGAAGGGCTGCACGGCGGCGTAGTGACCGAACACAACGACGTGGCCAAGCATGTCGACTTGCTGGTCGGCGTGGTGCCTATTGTTAACCTGGAATGGATCCAAAAGTTAATTCGCGATACCGGCGAGCGTGGCCACTCCCGTGAAGCGGTGATGGATTCAGTGGTGCGTTCGATGGAAGACTACATCAACTACATCACACCGCAGTTTTCGCGCACCCATATCAACTTCCAGCGGGTGCCGACGGTAGATACCTCCAACCCGTTCGCCGCCAAGGCGATCCCCTCGCTGGACGAGAGCTTTGTGGTGATCCACTTCCGCGGCCTGGATCAGATCGATTTCCCTTATCTGCTGGCGATGCTGCAGGGATCTTTTATCTCGCATATCAATACGCTGGTGGTGCCGGGCGGCAAAATGGGATTGGCAATGGAGTTGATTATGGCGCCGCTGGTGCAGCAACTGCTGGAAGGCAAAAAAATCGGCTAACTTACCGGAGCGCGGCAACGGACCGCGCCCCTTTATCTATCAGGACACCGCGCGGATCTCAAAACTGTGGGTCACGCTGGCGGCCTTGCTCAGCATCAATGACACCGAACAGTACTTCTCGGCGGAAAGATTCACCGCGCGCTCAACAATTTTGTCACTTAAATCTTTACCGGTGACGATGAAATGCAGGTTGATATGGGTAAACAACCGTGGCGCTTCTTCGCGCCTTTCAGAGGTCAGCTTCACCTCGCAATCACGCACGTCGTTGCGTCCTTTTTGCAGGATCGACACCACATCTATCGCGCTGCATCCTCCCACCGACATCAGCACCATTTCCATCGGACTGGGCGCTTTATCGCCGGCGTTGCCGTCCATCAATACCTGATGGCCAGACGCGGATTCGCCCAGAAACGTCAACCCTTCCACCCACTTAACTCTTGCCTGCATGCTGGTCACTCCGGTTAATTTCTTAAAATCAGACTACGCTTTCGCATAGAAACTGGCAACGGAACCTGATGCTAATCATGCTGAAGCGAGACAACACAAGACACCCGCCTCACTCTGTGCTACAAACAGAGCCGCAATAAATCTTTCCGGGACACTGATTTCAGGGAAACTCCCAGGGAAAGGCTCCTTTACCGGTATGTTAACAGAATGTAGCTTGCAGCTCTCCCGGCAAGTTAATATGCTAGAGCGACAGCGTATATTTATGACACGCCTCAAAACCTGCTGCCAGCTACCATTAAAACAACGGCGACAGCACGTTTTACAGGGAACTCTGACCCCTGTGACACAAGGCAGCGATAACAACAGAGGATAACAGCGAATGGTTCTCGGCAAACCGCAAACAGACCCTACTCTCGAATGGTTCCTGTCTCATTGCCATATCCACAAATATCCATCCAAAAGTACGCTGATTCACCAAGGTGAAAAAGCCGAAACGCTTTACTACATCGTCAAAGGCTCCGTCGCGGTGCTGATTAAGGATGAAGAAGGTAAAGAGATGATCCTGTCCTACCTTAACCAGGGGGATTTCATCGGCGAGCTTGGATTATTTGAAGAAGGTCAGGAGCGTAGCGCCTGGGTTAGGGCGAAAACCGCCTGTGAAGTGGCTGAAATTTCCTACAAGAAATTCCGCCAGTTGATTCAGGTTAACCCGGACATCCTGATGCGCCTGTCAGCTCAGATGGCAAACCGTCTGCAGATCACCTCTGAGAAAGTGGGTAACCTTGCTTTCCTGGACGTTACAGGCCGCATCGCGCAAACCCTGCTGAACCTGGCGAAACAGCCTGATGCCATGACCCACCCGGATGGTATGCAGATTAAAATTACCCGTCAGGAAATTGGCCAGATCGTCGGTTGCTCACGTGAAACCGTTGGTCGTATTCTGAAAATGCTGGAAGATCAAAACCTGATCTCCGCCCACGGCAAAACTATTGTCGTTTACGGCACCCGTTAATCACTGAAAAAACGGCGCGATAATTCGCGCCGTTTTTTTATGCCCCTAGTCATCATGTGGCGCCGACTGATTTATCATCCGGAAGTTAATTACGCACTACGACAAACGCTGGTGCTGTGCCTGCCGGTTCTGCTCGGGCTGTTGATCGGCCAACTACAATACGGCCTGCTATTTTCCCTGGTTCCCGCCTGCTGCAACATCGCCGGGCTGGACACGCCTCATAAACGCTTCTTTAAACGCCTGATCGTCGGCGGTTCACTGTTTGCATTCAGCAGTTTGTTGCTGCAGCAAGCTCTGTTGTGGCAGTTGCCGCTGCCGATACTGATGCTCGGCCTGGCGCTGCTGCTCGGTGTCAACGGTGAAATAAGCCCGCTACACGCCCGTCTGCTGCCTGCTGCGCTAGTTGCCGCCATCTTCTCCCTCAGCATGGCCGGTACGGTGCCGCTTTGGCACGCGCCGGTGTTATATATCGTGGGCACGGCCTGGTACGGCCTGTTTACCTGGTTCTGGTTCAAGCTGTGGAAAGAACAGCCGATGCGCGAGTCGCTTAATCAGCTCTATCTGGAACTGGCGGACTACTTCGAAGCCAAATATTCGCTGTTGACCCAGCACACCGACCCGCAGACCGCATTACCTCCCCTGCTGGTGCGCCAGCAAAAGGTCATGGATCTGATCACCTTGCTGTATCAACAACTTAATTTTCTCCCCCATGCCAGCAATCTCGAACAAAAGCGCCTGCAACGCACCTTCCAGGTCGCGCTGGATTTGCAGGAACACATCACCGTCAGCCTGCACCTGCCGGAAGAGGTGCAAAAACTGGTAGAACAGAGCCAGGCCGAAGCCATTATCCGCCGCAATGCGCAGGTAATTGCCAATCGGCTGCGCACGGTGGCGCACGATATTCTCTACCACCAACATTCGCAACGCTTCAATATGGGCAATGAACTGACAGCATTGGAAAAAGTGGCGGCACAGCACCCGGAGAATCCGGTTGGGCAGTTCTGCTACTACCACTTCAGCCGCATCGCCCGCCTGCTGCGTACCCAGCATCCACTCTACCGGCGTGACCTGATGGCCAATCAAAACCGCCTGCCGTTTTGGCCGGCGCTGGTCAGTTATCTGTCGTTCAAATCCAATGCCATGCGTAATGCGGCACGATTAGGCGTCACGCTGGCGGCAGGCAGCAGCCTCGGGATGATGTTCAACCTGCCGAAACCCTACTGGATCCTGCTCACTATCATGCTGGTAAGCCAGAACGGCTACAATGCCACCCGGGTGCGCATCCAGCACCGTGCGCTCGGTACTCTGGCCGGACTCGTCATCGCCGCCGGTCTGCTGCAATTACAACTGCCCGAAGCCGAGACCCTGAGCGTGATGCTGGTGATTACGCTGCTGGCCTATCTGGTTTCACGTAAAAACTACGGATTGGCGGTTATTGGTTTTACGGTGACGGCGGTCTACACCCTGCAACTGCTGGCCCTCAACGGCACACATTTCCTGGTGCCGCGGCTGATCGACACGCTGATCGGCTGCGTGCTGGTGTTCGGCAGTACCATCTGGCTGTGGCCACAGTGGCAAAGCGGATTACTGCGCAAGAATGCCCATCAGGCGCTGGAAAACGATCAGCAGGCATTACGTCTGTTGCTGGAAGAGCAAGAGCCAGATCCCAGTGCACTGGCCTACGCACGTATGCAGGTCAATCAGGCGCACAATGCGTTATTCACCTCGCTGAATCAGGCCATGCAGGAGCCGGGGTTTGAATCGAACTATCTGGCGGATATGCGCCTGTGGGTGACGCACAGCCAGTTTATTGTCGAGCATCTGAATGCAATGACTATCCTGGCGCGCGAGCACTATATGCTGACGCCAAAGCTGGCGGAGGAGTATCTGCAATCTTGCGAGATTGCGCTGCAAAGCTGCCAGCAACGGCTGGAGTACGACGGGCCGAGCAGTGGCAACAGCATTATGCAGCCGCCGGATTTGCACCCTGAGATGCCGGTGACCGAAATGGAGCGCCACCTGCGGCGCATTCTTTCGCACCTGAGCGTCATGCATACCATCTCGTCATTAGCCTGGAGCCAACGCCCACACCACGGCATCTGGCTGAAACGCAAACTGCGCGATGAATAAGGGCGCCACACGGCGCCCGGTTAACCATGCAGCAAATAGCAAATTAAGCGTTAATCACGTCCTGCACCGCCAGCTCAAACAGCGCCATACCCTGGTCGATGTCTTGGGTTTCCACCACCAGCGAAGGGGCAAAGCGGATCACATTTGGCCCGGCATTGAGGATCATCAGCCCACGAGCGGCAGCTGCGGTCAGGAAATCGCGCGCTTTGCCGTGGTATTGCGGTGTTAATTCAGCGCCAATCAGCAGGCCCATGCCGCGAATATCGCTGAAAACACCGTACTTCTCGCCAATTTTCTTTAACGCCTGCACGTATAACCCATGACGCAACTCAATGCCGCTCAGCACTTCCGGCGTATTGATCACGTCCAACGCCGCTTCCGCCACAGCACAGGCCAGCGGATTACCGCCGTAAGTGGTGCCGTGGGCACCGACCTGCATCACCGAGGCGATCTCTTCGGTGGTCAGCATGGCACTGACCGGGAAACCGCCGCCAAGCGCTTTGGCCGTGGTGAGAATGTCCGGCGCCACACCATAATGCATATAGGCAAACAGCTTGCCGCTGCGCCCCATGCCGCTTTGCACTTCGTCGAACACCAGCAGCGCCTGGTGCTTGTCGCACAGTTCGCGTACTCCCTTGAGGAATTCGGCGTTAACCGGGGTAATGCCCCCTTCCCCCTGGATCGGTTCCATCACCACCGCACAGGTGTGGTCGTCCATCACTGCTTTCACCGCCGCCAGGTCGTTGAAGGGGACGTGCACGATGTCAGCCGGTTTTGGCCCAAAACCATCCGAATACTTGGCCTGCCCACCCACCGAGACGGTGAATAGCGTGCGACCGTGGAAAGCATTATAAAACGCGATGATTTTGGTTTTATACGGACTGTGGCGGGTAATGGCGTAATGACGAGCCAGCTTGAAGGCCGCTTCGTTGGCTTCTGCGCCGGAGTTGGCGAAAAACACCCGGTCGGCAAAGGTGACGTTGATCAACTTGGTGGCCAGACGCAGCGCCGGCTCGTTAGTAAAAACGTTGCTGGTATGCCACAGGGTTTCGCCCTGCTGTTTCAGCGCCTCGACCAAAGCCGGGTGACAGTGCCCTAACGCCGTCACCGCAATGCCGCCTGAGAAATCGATATACTCTTTCCCCTGCTGGTCCCACACGCGGCTGCCTTTGCCCCTGACCGGAACAAACTGCGCGGGTGCATAAACAGGCAGGATAACCTGGTCAAAGGTACTGCGGTTAACTGCGGATTTTTCGGTCATTATGGGGCCCACCCTGAATTTGACTCAGTCTTTTGGTTGCGATCAAGTGAGAATATAATCACAAAATATGCATAAAAAACCAATAAAGGGCAAACGCAAATCGTCTTCGCAGTTAAAAAAAACTTAACCAATTAACTTTTAAGGAAATTATCCAACAGCTGGTGGCCCTGCTCGCTAAGGATGCTCTCCGGGTGGAACTGTACCCCTTCCAGCGCCAGTTGGCGGTGACGGATCCCCATAATTTCATCGTGTACGCCGTCGCGCTCGCTCCAGGCCGTCACTTCAAAACAGTCCGGCAAAGTAGCGGCCTCAAGCACCAGCGAGTGGTAGCGGGTCACGGTCAACGGATTGTTCAGCCCGTGAAAAATACCGCTGTCGAAATGCCGGATCGCCGAGGTTTTACCGTGCATTACCTCACGGGCACGCACTACCTTAGCGCCAAAGGCCTGCCCCAGTGCCTGGTGCCCCAGGCAAACGCCAAGGATCGGCAGCTTGCCGGCGAAATACCGAATAGCTGCCAGCGAGATGCCGGCTTCGTTTGGGGTGCAAGGGCCAGGGGAGATAACCAAATGCTGCGGGGCCAGCCTTTCGATATCGGCCAGTTGCAGTTCATCGTTACGCTTCACCAGCACTTCGGCACCTAATTGGCAGAAGTACTGGTAAAGGTTATAGGTAAAAGAATCGTAGTTATCGATTAGCAGCAGCATAGGGGTTCCAACAAACAGCATAGTAAGGGGCTCGCCCCGATTGACACCGGTGCATTATACAACGCCCCTGCAATACTGCCGCCAGCGATAATTTCAGCTTACTTTTTGCGACCGCCCATAATCGACCCCAGCACCCCACGCAGGATCTGGCGGCCAAGGTCGCGCGCCATGCTCTTGGCGGCGGTCTGGACGATACCGTCACGCTTGCCACCGCGCGGGCCGGTGGAACCAAACAGGATATCGTTCAGACCGCCCATCAAGCCACCGCCCGCCTGCTGCTGCGCCTGTGGTTGCTGCGCCGGCTGACCCGGTTGCGGCGTGCCGACGGTAGCAAAACCTGACGAAGATAACTTCTCATAAGCGGATTCTCGGTCAATCATGTCCTCGTAGCGGCCATACAGCGGCGACTTGTTGATCGCACTGTTCAGCCCTTCGGCCCCCAGCATGCCCATTTTGGATTCCGGTGCGATCACCATCGCTCGCTCCACCACATTTGGCCGCCCTTTCTCATCCAGGAACGACACCAGCGCCTCGCCTACGCCCAGTTCGGTGATCGCCGTTTCGGCGTCGAAGGCCGGATTGGCACGCATGGTTTGTGCCGCCGCCTTCACCGCCTTCTGGTCGCGAGGAGTAAAAGCACGCAACGCATGCTGTACGCGGTTGCCTAGCTGACCCAGCACGCTGTCCGGAATATCCAGCGGGTTCTGGGTCACAAAGTAGATGCCGACGCCTTTGGAGCGGATCAGGCGTACCACCTGCTCGATTTTAGTCAGCAATGCCGCCGGCGCATCATTGAACAGCAGATG
This sequence comes from Serratia sp. NA_112.1, assembly GCF_052691715.1. Lineage (NCBI taxonomy): Bacteria > Pseudomonadati > Pseudomonadota > Gammaproteobacteria > Enterobacterales > Yersiniaceae > Serratia > Serratia sp. NA_112.1. The sequence goes on along the minus strand of NZ_JBQZFO010000018.1, from coordinate 15,565 downwards.
TGCTTCATCAAAGAAGAACACCAGCTTTGGCTGTTCCGGGTCGCCCACCTCTGGCAGGTGTTCGAACAATTCGGCCAGCAGCCACAGCAGGAACACCGAATACAGCTTCGGCTGATTAATCAGTTTGTCCGCCGCCAGCAGGTTAATCACCCCGTGGCCATTGGCATCGGTTTTCATCAGGTCGTTGATGTCGAGCATCGGTTCGCCGAAGAACTGGTTGGCACCCTGCTCTTCCAGCGTCAACAGCCCACGCTGGATAGCGCCCACCGAAGCCGAAGAAATATTGCCGTATTGGGTCTGGAACTGTTTGGCGTTGTCACCCACGTACTGCACCATGGCACGCAGATCTTTCATGTCCAACAACAGCAGCGCGTTATCGTCGGCAATTTTGAACACCAACTGCAGCACGCCACTTTGCACTTCGTTCAGATCCAGCAAACGCCCCAGCAGCAGCGGGCCCAAATCAGACACAGTGGCGCGGATTGGGTGACCCTTCTCGCCGTAAATGTCCCATGGAATAATGGTACAGGCCTGAGACTGCCAGTCAGTGACGCCAATGGCCGTCAGGCGTGTCTGCAGTTTCTCGGAAGGCACGGCTTCGGCACCAATCCCCGACAGGTCGCCTTTCACGTCGGACAAAAATACCGGAATGCCGATACGCGAGAACTGCTCGGCCATTTTTTGCAGCGTCACGGTTTTACCCGTCCCGGTTGCGCCGGTGATCAGACCATGGCGGTTCGCCAAAGCGGGCAGGATCGCCAGATCCTGTACCGGTTTCCCGTCTTTCATCGCTTTGGCGATAATCCGTGCTTCACTCATTTTCTTTTCCTTTGACGCTGACCCGGCGCGAAAAGCGCCTGTTGATGTCAATAAAGCTATAAGCGCGGCGTAACCCCGTCAAGGACAAACAAAAAGGGCGTCATCAAGACGCCCGCAAAGCCAATAATTTCAGAATCGCCCTAACCCCGCAGTCCCAGCTCTTCCTTCAGAGCTTTCAGGTAGCGGCGGCTGACCGGCACCGGTTCTCCGGCCGGCATGATCATCTCCGCCGCACCGCTGTCCTCGAAGCGAATTTCGCGTACCTGCTCCAGGTTGACCAGATACTGGCGGTGGCAGCGTACCAGCGGCGTACGGAGTTCCAGCGTCCGCAGCGTCAGTTCGGTGAAACACTCCATGCCGTCATTGCGCACCACGAACACCCCGCTCAACCGCGAACGGACAGCCACCACCTCGTCAAAACGCAGCAGGTAGATGCGACTGTGGCCGGAACAGGGAATGTATTTCAGATAGCCGGCACTCTCATCCAGTGCCGCGACATTCTGCTGCCCGCGGCGCTGCTGCAGGCGCTGCAGCGTTTTGCTCAACCGCTTCGGCTCCGCCGGTTTCAGCAGATAATCAAACGCATGTTCTTCAAAAGCCTGCACCGCATATTCGTCGTAGGCGGTCAGAAAGACGATGTGCGGCATACGATTGGGATCGAGCATGCCTACCATCTCCAGCCCGGTGAGGCGCGGCATCTGGATATCCAAAAACACCACGTCCGGCTGCAAGCGATGGATCCCGCTGATGGCCTCTATTGCATTGGCGCATTCGCCAACAATAGAGATACCTTCTTCAGCCTCCAGCAAATGCCGCAGGTTATCGCGCGCAGAAGGTTCATCGTCAACAATCAGTACATTTAACATCAGGCAGCCCTCGCCAAAGGGACATTGATCGTAATGCGAGTGAATGTTTGCGGCTCACAGGCTACCTGTACGCCATAGTCGTCGCCGTAGCGTACGCGGATACGCTTATCCACCAGGTTCATCCCCAGTCCACTGTTGTTCGGCTGCGACTGGAATAATCCGGCATTGTCGGTCACCTGCAGCAACAAGCACTCTCCTTCGCGCCGCGCACCGATATCAATCCGCCCTACCCCCAACAACTGCGAAGTACCATGCTTGATGGCATTCTCAACGATCGGCTGCAGTGAAAATGCCGGCAGCCGCACGGCCAACAGCTCTTGCGGCAACGAAACCACAACTTCCAACCGATCGGCAAAACGTGCCAGTTCGATTTGCAGGTAGGCATTCACGTGTTCCAGCTCGTCCGCCAGGCTGACCTCATCACCGGAACGCTTGAGGTTCTTGCGGAAAAAGGTCGAAAGGTTTTGCACCAACTCACAGGCCCGGTCGCCGTCACGGCGGATCACCGCCACCAGCGTATTCAGGGCGTTAAACAGGAAGTGCGGATTGACCTGTGCATGCAGTAATTTGATCTCTGACTGCGCCAGCAGCTGTTTATGTCGCTCATACTGACCGGCCATAATCTGTGCGGATAGCAGATTGGCGATACCTTCCCCCAGCGTACGGTTGATGGTACTGAACAAGCGGCTCTTCGGCTCATACAGTTTGATGGTGCCGATCACCCGCTCATTTTCACCGCGCAGCGGGATCACCAGCGTCGAGCCCAGTTTGCAACTGGAGTTAATCGAGCAGCTGTAGGAGTGCTCATTGCCGTCGGCGTAGACCACTTCATTGTTGTCGATCGCACGGTGCGAGTGCTTTGATGAAATCGGTGTGCCCGGCAGGTGGTGGTCGTCACCGATGCCGATAAACGCCAGCAGTTTATCGCGGTCGGTTATCGCTACGGCACCGATACCCAGCTCCTGATAGATCACCCGCGCCACTCTCATGCTGTTTTCCTGATCAAACCCCTGTCGCAAGATCCCTTCGGTACGTTCGGCAATCTTCAGCGCCTTGGCGGAAAACGCACCGGTGTATTTCTCGAACATCGCTCGCCTGTCCAGCAGGATTTGCATGAACATCGCGGCCCCCACCGTATTGGCGATCAACATTGGCAAAGCGATATGTTCCACCAGCCGCAGCGCCTCGTCGAACGGCCGGGCAATCGCCAGGATAATCACCATTTGCAGCACTTCGGCCACCAGCGCGACCCCGGCGACAAACAGCGGATTAAACAGCAGGTCGATACGCCGGTGACGCATGGCGATGCTATGCACCAGCCCCCCCACCAGTCCTTCCGCCACGGTTGATACCGCACAGGCAATATCGGTCATGCCGCCCAGGGTATAACGGTGCAGGCCACCGGTCAGCCCCACCAGTAGCCCTACTGAAGGCCCACCCAGCAGGCCGCCCAATACGGCACCGATCGCACGGGTGTTGGCAATGGAACCTTCGACATGCAGACCGAAATAGGTGCCCATGATGCAGAACACCGAGAAAATGACGTAGCACAATAGCTTGTGCGGCAGGCGAATGGTTACCTGTGTCAGTGGAATGAATAACGGGGTTTTGCTCAGTAAATAAGCAATGACAAGATAAACGCACATCTGCTGCAACAGCAGCAGAACCTGGCTAAATTCAAACATGGCAGCAGCTCATCCCTTAACAAAACAGATGCAGAACGCCGGGTTTCCGGTCTGGTTATAAGCTGGCGATTAAAACATGTGAAGGGGGAAAAAACAGTGATGCAGGCAAGGCTTCCGGGGAAAGCAACGCAGCCGGCCCACCTGGGGCCGGCGCAAAATCATTATGGCAGCACTTTTGCTGACAGGATGACGATAGGTTTGCTCGGAACATTCTGGTACGGACCGACGTTGCCGGTCGGTGCCTGGGAGATTTTATCTACCACGTCCATGCCTTTGACCACTTTACCGAATACCGCATAGCCGAAATCGCGCTGCCCGTGATCCAGGAAGGCGTTATCCGCCACGTTGAGGAAGAACTGGCTGGTGGCACTGTCTTTGTCGGCAGTACGCGCCATCGAAATGGTACCGCGCAGGTTGCGCAGGCCGTTATCCGCTTCGTTCTTGATCGGTGCCTGGGTGGATTTTTGCTGCATATCCGCAGTAAAACCACCGCCCTGAACCATAAAGCCCGGGATCACACGGTGGAAAATGGTGTTGTTGTAATAGCCGCTGTTCACGTAGTCGACGAAGTTCTTGGTGGAAACCGGAGCCTTCTGACTGTCGAGCGCCAATTCGATATTCCCTGCCGAGGTAGTCAGCATGACATGAGTTTCACCGGCGGCGAGCGCGGCAGGTGCCATTGCTGTCAGGGAACACAGCGCAACGAAGGTCACTAAAGTACGTTTGAACATTAACGGGTCCTTTCTCTGAGAGACAAACAACGGAAAAGCGCATTGATTCTAAAGAGCTGCGCCTGCGAGTGCCAGCCATTTACCTATATTTACTTAATTGTGGGACTTATCTCAGTCAGCCCCGGATTTTACTGCCAAAAGTATGATCGCCTTAGACCTTTTTGCCAACTGCATCACGCATCTTTTGCCCTTTTTACGCCTTGGTTGTTTTTTGCGACACAACTCCCGGTTTCATTTTCCATTCCCGTTACATTAGGTCAATGAGAGCGCTCTCATTTTGGCGCAACGATGAGAATAATGAATGTCCGCCGGCACCACCGCCGTGCAATACAGGAGAAATAACGTGAGTGAATTGATGCCTGAAACTGAAATCAGCCCCGATTTTGAAAGCACCATCATGGAGCTGTTGGTGTTCTCCGGTGGCGCCCGCAGCAGTGCGCTATTGGCGCTGCAACAAGCGCGTGCCGGCGACTTTGAAGCTTCAGCCAAACACATGGCCGAATCCAAACAGTCGGTAAAAAAGGCCCATCAGATCCAGACCCAACTGATCGGCCTGGACGAAGGCTGCGGCAAACTGACCATCAACCTGATTACCGTTCATGCTCAGGATCATCTGATGAACGCCATGGTGATCCAGGATCTGGCAGACGACATGATTGAGCTTTATCGCCGTCAGACCCAAATGGAGATTCGCGCATGAAACCGTTAAAAATCGCTGTCATCGGCGGCGGCAGCAGCTACACGCCAGAATTGGTCGATGGCTTGATCCAACGCATTGATGAGCTGCCGGTGACCGAACTGGCGTTGGTGGACGTTGAGCCTGGCCGTGAAAAGGTCGAGATTATTGCCGCCCTGACCGAACGCATGCTGGCGCGCCACGGGCTAGAACAGGTGAAGGTCAGCGTGCATTTCGAACTGGATGAGGCCATTCGTGACGCCAATTTCGTTCTGACTCAGTTCCGCGTTGGCCAGTTACCGGCACGCGCCGCCGACGAGCGCTTGGGGCTGAAGTACGATTTAATCGGCCAGGAAACCACCGGCGTAGGTGGTTTTGCCAAGGCACTACGCACCATTCCGGTGATGCTGGATATCGCACGCCGGGTGGAAAAACTGGCGCCTGACGCCTGGATCATCAACTTCACCAACCCAGCCGGCATCGTCACCGAAGCGGTCTCCCGCTACACCAAAGCGAAAATCATCGGCCTGTGCAACGTGCCGATCAGCATGCATCACATGATCGCCAATATGCTGAAAAGCCGTTATCAAGAGGTGCAGCTGCAGTTCGCCGGGCTGAACCACATGGTATGGGTGCATCAGGTGCTGCAAAACGGGCATGACGTCACCGACAAGGTGATTGACATGTTGTGTGACGGTGCGGCGCTGACCATGAACAACATCAAGGAAGAACCTTGGCAACCGGACTTCCTGCGCGCCGTCGGGGCGATCCCTTGCCCCTATCACCGCTATTTCTACCAAACCAAAGAAATGCTGGCCGAGGAAATTGCCGCTGCGGCCGAACGCGGTACCCGCGCCGAGCAGGTGATGAAGGTGGAGAAAGAGCTGTTTGAGCTGTACGCCGATCCGCATCTCGACAGCAAACCGGAACAGTTAAGTTTCCGCGGTGGATCATATTATTCGGAAGTGGCACTGGAGCTAATTCGTGCGATCCATAATAATCTCGGGACGCAATTAGTCGTTAATACCGCAAACCGTGGCGCTATTCGCGGTTTACCGGACGACGCGGTGATAGAAACCAACTGTATCGTCGATGCTCAGGGTGCCCATCCGCTGACCTTCGGCACGCTGCCGGACTCCATGCACGCGCTGACCCAACAGGTGAAAGCTTATGAGCGCCTGACCATCGAAGCTGCAGTGCACGGCGATCGCCGCAGTGGGCTGCTGGCGTTGGTCACCAACCCGTTGGTCGGCAATGCCAATGTGGCGCAGCCGCTGTTGGATGAAGTGCTGGCGGTGAATGCGCCTTATCTGCCCCAGTTCAAATAACCGTCGGGCCAACCGCGGTTGCTGATACATTGCTATACCTAATATACGGGGGCCGCTGCGTCGGCCCCATTTTTGTCGTAATCAGGAGTCGGATGATGGTGACACTGGAAGATGTCGCAGCCCTGGCGGGCGTGTCCCGCGCCACCGTGTCACGCGTAGTGAATGGCGATACCAACGTTAAGGGGCAAACCCGTGAGAAGGTTGAAAAGGCGGTGGCCCAACTTGGCTACACGCCCAATCCGGCCGCCCGCGCACTGGCCTCCAGCCACAGCAATACCCTGGGGCTGGTCACTACCTCCTATCGCGGCGGCTTCTTCGGCGCACTGATGGACTTCGTGCAAACCGAAGCCGAATCCCACGGCAAGCAGTTGTTGGTGACCCAGGGGCGTAACAGTGCGGAAAACGAATGGCAAGCGATCCAACGACTGTTCAATCTGCGCTGCGATGGCGTGATCCTGCACGTCCGTTTCCTCAGCGATGACCAGTTACGCCAACTGGCGGCAGAGCAACGCCGCTTTGTGCTGCTCGATCGTCTGGTGCCTGGTCTGGAAGCGCACTGCGTCACATTCGATCACCAGTGCGCCAGCCGCATGGCAACACAACAATTGATTGATGCCGGCCACCGGTACATTGCCTGCATCAGCGGCCCGCGCGACCGCCCTTCCAGTCTCTTGCGGCTGCAGGGTTTTGAACAGGCTATGCAGACGGCGCATATCAAGCCGGTCGCCTGCGTCGAGGGGCTTTACGATCTGGAGAGCGGTTATCGCTGCGCCGATCAACTGCTGAAAATGAAAACCCTGCCCACCGCCATCTACTGCTGCAATGAAGAGATGGCCATCGGCGCACTGCTGGCCGTCAACGAACACCGCCTGCGGGTGCCGCAAGATATCTCGCTAATCTGTTACGACAGCGGTGAACGCGCCCCCTTTGTCCGCCCGGCGCTGACCAGCGTGCATTTCCCGATCAGTGAAATGGCGCAATATGCCGCCCGCCTGCTGATTGACCCAGCCACGTCACCGGTTAGCTTTGCGCCGCTCGTTATCAGCCGCGACTCGATCGTGACGGCGAGAAAATAGATCACAAAAATATTTCAGCGCCTCTCATTGATTGCATCAAAAAGTAGATAGGCATCACAAAAACTCCCGTTGTCTGTGCTAGGATCCGCTCCCTGGTGGCCTGATCGGGACTTTTCCTGCTTTTGCCAGGAAAAGCCAGCGGCCTTAATCCAGCGTTATACCCTATGAATTTCAAATTGCAGCTAGGCACCCAGCTCACTCATCCCCAGGAGCTTACTTAGGTAAGTGAGTGGGGTAAGTTAGTGCAGGTAACAACGCTGCGGTTTGAAAGGCGACGGGAATAATCCTAACAGACATAATCAGGCCTATATAATGAATGACAGCAACCGTCTACGGCTTACCTGGATCAGCTATTTTTCTTATGCGCTGACCGGTGCTTTAGTTATCGTCACAGGGATGGTGATGGGGAACATTGCAGAGTACTTTAATCTGCCGGTTTCCAGCATGAGTAATACCTTTACCTTCCTTAACGCCGGTATTTTGATTTCGATCTTCCTCAATGCCTGGCTGATGGAAATTATCCCGCTGAAACGTCAACTGATATTTGGCTTTGTGCTGATGGTACTGGCTATTGCCGGACTGATGCTCGGCAAAAGCCTGACCATGTTCTCGTTGTGCATGTTTATCCTTGGCGTGGTCAGCGGTATCACCATGTCGATAGGCACCTTCCTGATCACCCATATGTATGCCGGCCGCCAACGCGGTTCGCGCCTGCTGTTCACTGACTCCTTCTTCAGCATGGCCGGGATGATTTTCCCGATTGTCGCCGCGATGCTGCTGGCACGTCAGATCGGCTGGTACTGGGTGTACGCCTGCATCGGCCTGCTGTATGTGGGTATTTTTGTGCTGGCCCTGTTCTCCGAGTTCCCGGTTTTGGGCAACAAAGGTGCCGACGCTGGCCAGCCGGTGGTGAAAGAAAAATGGGGTATCGGCGTGCTGTTCCTGTCGATCGCCGCACTGTGCTACATCCTCGGCCAACTTGGTTTCATTCAGTGGGTGCCGGAATACGCCACCAAGTCGTTCGGGATGGATATCAGCCAGGCCGGCAAGCTGGTGAGCGATTTCTGGACCTCGTACATGATCGGCATGTGGGTGTTCAGCTTTATCCTGCGCTTCTTCGATTTGCAGCGCATCGTCACGGTTCTGGCCGCTTTGGCGACCGGTGCGATGTACCTGTTTGTCAGCACCGACAATCCGGAACATCTGGGCTACTACATTATGGCTCTGGGCTTCGTTTCCAGCGCAATCTACACCACGCTGATCACGCTGGGCTCGCTGCAGACCAAGGTTTCCTCACCGAAACTGGTTAACTTCATCCTGACCTGCGGCACCATCGGTACCATGCTGACCTTCGTGGTGACCGGCCCGATCGTAGCCAAAGGCGGCGCGCACGCGGCGCTGACTACCGCTAACGGCCTGTATCTGGCGGTATTCGTGATGTGCCTGCTGCTCGGTTTCGTCACCAAGCACCGCAGCCACGGTCACGTGACCCACTGATCTGTCATCAATGACGTGATATTGAAAAGGCGCCCCGGCGCCTTTTTTATTAGGGTAGTTCTGCCTCAACGCCGGAAATCCACCTTCTCATCCTGCGCCAGATACAGCGTGGTTTCTGCTGGCTGGGTTTCGGCAATCACCGTGCCCTGACGTATCGAGTAACGCACCGGCGTCTGTCGGCGCAGCGCATCAAAGCCGCTATCGGCCGGCAATATCACCAGGTTGGCACTGTTGCCCGAGGTCAGGCCGTAGTCGGTCAGATGTAGAGTGCGCGCACTATAGCTGGTGATCAGTTTCAGCCCGTCGTCGATCTGGCCGTATCCCATCAGTTGGCACACGTGCAGCCCCATATGCAGCACCTGCAGCATGTTGGCAGTGCCCAGCGGATACCAGGGATCGAACACATCATCATGGCCGAAGCAGACGTTGATATCCGCCTCCAGCATCTCCTTCACCCGGGTGATACCGCGCCGTTTCGGGTAGCTGTCGAAGCGACCTTGCAGGTGAATATTAACCAAGGGATTGGCGACAAAGTTGATGCCGGACATTTTCAACAGGCGGAACAACCGTGAAGTGTAAGCCCCATTGTAGGAATGCATCGCCGTGGTGTGGCTGGCGGTGACTCTGGCGCCCATATCCAGCTTAAGCGCCAACGCCGCCACGGTTTCGACAAAGCGCGACTGTTCGTCGTCTATCTCATCACAGTGAACATCCACCAGCCGATCGTATTTCTGCGCCAGGGCGAACGCCTTGTGCAACGAATCCACGCCGTACTCACGCGTAAACTCAAAGTGCGGGATGGCTCCCACCACATCGGCCCCCAGCCGCAGCGCCTCTTCCAACAGCGCCTCGCCGTTGGGATAAGACATAATGCCTTCCTGCGGAAAAGCGACGATTTGCAGCGTGACCCAGGGGGCGACTTCCTGTTTCACCTCCAGCATCGCACGTAGCGCGGTCAGGGTTGGGTCGGAAACGTCAACATGGGTACGCACATACTGCACGCCGTTGGCGATCTGCCATTTCAGCGTCTGCCAGGCGCGTTGTTTGACGTCCTCGTGGGTCAGAAGCGCCTTGCGCTCTGCCCAGCGCTCAATGCCTTCAAACAGGGTGCCTGACTGGTTCCAGGCCGGTTGCCCGGCGGTCTGGGTAGTATCCAGATGGATATGCGGTTCGACAAACGCCGGCAGCGCCAGCCCGCCCTGCGCATCCAGCACATCATTGCGCCATTCCAGCCCTTCCGGCTGCGGCACGATATGGGCGATGCGCCCCTGCTCAATGGCCAATTGCCACAGCCCTTCATGCCCGCTCAGACGCAGGTTATCGATAAACTTCAATGGACTTTTGGCCACCCTTCACCTCTGCTGTTCCAGTCTGTTTCATTCATCATACTGGCAGCGGATCAGACTGACAAAGACGCCAAGAATTTATTACCCCACCCATTACTCCCGAATGGGTAGAATTCGCATTAACTGGCTCGTTTCAGCTAAAGATTAATAAAAACCGCAACTTAACAAATAACGATAAAAATCATTCATATACCACATTAGAGGTATATGGAGGGGCGATTGATTTGCATCAATAAATCGCCCACCGGGAGGAATAAGGTAACGCTAGGAAACCAGAATTTTGAGGCAATAATGAGCAGAGTCAAACTCGCTGTCATCGGCAATGGCATGGTCGGCCACCGGTTTATCGAAGATCTGTTGGAAAAAGCAGACAAAGACCAATTCGACATCACCGTATTTTGCGAAGAACCGCGCATCGCCTACGATCGCGTACACCTCTCTTCTTATTTCTCCCACCACACCGCCGAAGAACTTTCACTGGTACGTGAAGGCTTTTACGAGAAGCAGGGCGTGAAGGTTTTGGTCGGCGAACGCGCCATCACCATTAACCGCAGCGAGAAAGTCATTCACTCCAATACCGGCCGCACCGTCTACTACGACAAGCTGATCATGGCTACCGGCTCTTATCCGTGGATCCCACCGATTAAAGGTGCCGAAAGTCAGGACTGTTTCGTCTACCGTACCATTGAAGATCTGAACGCTATCGAAGCCTGCGCCCGCCGCAGCAAACGCGGTGCGGTGGTCGGCGGTGGCCTTCTGGGGCTGGAAGCCGCCGGTGCGCTGAAAAGCCTCGGTGTTGAAACTCACGTCATCGAGTTTGCGCCGGTACTGATGGCCGAACAGCTCGATCCGATGGGCGGCGATCAACTGCGCCGCAAGATTGAACGCATGGGCGTCAAAGTCCATACCGGTAAAAATACCCAGGAAATCGTCAACGGCGGTGAACAGGCGCGCAAAACCATGCAGTTTGCCGACGGCACCGCGCTGGAAGTGGACTTTATCGTCTTCTCCACCGGCATCCGCGCTCAGGACAAGCTGGCTCACCAGTGTGGCCTGGCTACCGCCCGCCGTGGCGGCATCGTGATTAACGACAGTTGTCAAACCTCCGATCCGGACGTTTACGCCATCGGCGAATGTGCCTCCTGGCATGAACGCACCTTCGGCCTGGTGGCGCCGGGCTATAAAATGGCGCAGGTCACGGCCGATCATCTGCTGGGCCGCGAAAATGCCTTCCAGGGCGCCGACATGAGCGCCAAACTGAAGCTACTGGGCGTAGACGTTGGCGGCATTGGCGATGCCCACGGTCGCACTGAAGGCGCACGCAGCTACGTTTATCTGGATGAAAGCAAAGAAGTCTATAAGCGCATCATCGTCAGCGCCGACAACAAAACCCTGCTCGGCGCGGTGCTGGTCGGCGACACCAGCGACTACGGCAACCTGTTGCAACTGGCGCTGAACTCCATTGAACTGCCGGAAAATCCGGACGGCCTGATCCTGCCGGCGCATGCGGGCAGCAAACCGGCCATCGGCGTAGATTCATTGCCGGAAACCGCGCAAATCTGTTCCTGCTTCGACGTCACCAAAGGCGACATCATCAAGGCGGTCGGGATGGGTTGCCACACCGTCGCGGCGATAAAATCAGAAACCAAGGCCGGTACCGGCTGCGGTGGCTGTATTCCTCTGATCACTCAGGTGTTGAACGCCGAACTGAGCAAACAGGGCATCGAGGTTAACCATCACCTGTGCGAACACTTCACCTATTCACGCCAGGAGTTGTACCACCTGATCCGCGTTGAAGGCATCAAGTCCTTCGACGCACTGCTGGCCAAATACGGCAAAGGTTACGGCTGCGAAGTCTGTAAACCGACCGTCGGCTCGCTGCTGGCTTCCTGCTGGAATGAGTTCGTGCTCAAACCGCAACACACGCCGCTGCAGGACACCAACGACAACTTCCTCGGCAATATCCAGAAAGACGGCACCTACTCGGTGATCCCACGCTCCGCCGGCGGTGAAATTACGCCGGACGGACTGATGGCGGTCGGCCAGATTGCCAAGGAATACAACCTGTATACCAAGATGACCGGTTCTCAGCGCATCGGCATGTTCGGCGCGCAGAAAGACGACCTGCCGGCCATCTGGAGCAAGCTGATTGCCGCCGGTTTTGAAACCGGCCACGCCTACGCCAAGGCGTTGCGCATGTCGAAAACCTGCGTCGGCAGCACCTGGTGTCGCTTTGGCGTGGGTGACAGCGTCGGGTTTGGCGTCAAACTGGAACACCGCTACAAAGGCATCCGTACGCCACACAAAATGAAGTTCGGCGTTTCCGGCTGTACCCGCGAATGCGCTGAAGCGCAGGGCAAGGACGTCGGCATTATCGCCACCGAGAACGGCTGGAACCTGTACGTGTGCGGTAACGGCGGCATGAAGCCCCGTCACGCCGACCTGCTGGCGGCGGATCTCGACAGCGCTACGCTGGAACGCTATCTGGACCGTTTCATGATGTTCTACATCCGTACCGCCGATAAGCTGCAACGCACCTCGGTGTGGCTGGAAAGCCTGGAAGGCGGCATCGATTATCTGCGCAAAGTGATCATTGACGACAAACTGGGCATCAACGATCAGTTGGAAGCCGAAATCGCCCGCTTGCGTGAGGCGGTGATCTGCGAGTGGAAAGAAGCCGTCGAAGATCCTCAGGCCCAGGTGCGTTTCGCCCACTTTATCAACAGCAGCCTGCGCGATCCGAACGTACAAGTCGTGGCCGAGCGCGAACAGCATCGGCCGGCGCGTCCGGATGAACGTATTCCCGTCACTCTGCTGGAAGCTGAGGAGAACAACCTATGAGCCAGTGGATCACCCTTTGCCCCGTTACTGATATCTTGCCAGGCACCGGCGTGTGCGCTCTGATCGGCGCACAGCAGGTGGCGATATTCCGCCCCCATGCCGACGAGCGGGTGTTTGCTATCAGCAATATCGATCCCTTCGCCCAGGCCAGCGTGCTGTCACGTGGCCTGATCGCCGAACATCAGGGGGAACTGTGGGTCGCCAGCCCGCTGAAAAAACAGCATTTCCGCCTGCACGACGGTTACTGCCTGGAAGATGGCAGCCGCAGCGTCGCGCATTTCACCAGCCGGGTTGTGGACGGCATGGTGCAGGTCGCGGCCTGATATTTTCTATTTAACCTCAGGGGAAGTAGCATGTTCACCGATACCATCAACAAATGCGCCGCCAACGCGGCACGCATCGTCAGGCTGTCGAAAGACAGCCCGCTGGGCTTCTGGATCAGCTCGGCGATGGCCGGGGCCTACGTCGGCCTCGGCATCATTTTGATCTTCACCCTTGGCAATCTGGTCGATCCTTCCCTTCGGCCATTAGTGATGGGTGCCACCTTCGGCATCGCGCTGACGCTGGTGATCATCGCCGGTTCCGAACTGTTTACCGGCCACACCATGTTCCTGACGCTGGGCGTCAAAGCCGGTACCATTCGCCACAGCCAGATGTGGGCGGTACTGCCGCAAACCTGGTTGGGTAACCTGCTGGGATCGGTGCTGGTCGCACTGATGTACTATTACGGCGGCGGCAGCCTGCTGCCGGTAGACACCAGTCTGATACATACTGCGGCACTGGCGAAAACCACTGCTCCGGCCGAAGTGCTGTTCTTCAAGGGCGTGCTGTGTAACTGGCTGGTTTGCCTGGCAATTTGGATGGCCATTCGCGTCGAGGGCGCCGCCAAATTCATCGCCATCTGGTGGTGCCTGCTGGCCTTTATCGCTTCCGGCTATGAACACTCCGTCGCCAACATGACGCTGTTCGCCCTGTCCTGGTTCGGTAATCACAGTGAGGCCTATACCCTGAGTGGGATCGGCCATAATCTGCTGTGGGTGACGCTGGGCAATATCCTGTCCGGTTCGGTCCTGATGGGCCTGGGTTATTGGTACGCCACGCCGCGCGCCGAACGGCCACAGGCAGAGAAAGCCGCAGCGCGCCAGACTGCATAATATTCCGGGGCGCCTTGCGCCCCACTGCTGATTGTCCCGAGGAGTGCCGATGGATTACCTGCCGATTTTCTGCCAACTGCAACACAAAGCCTGCCTGCTGGTCGGTGGCGGTGAGATTGCCGAGCGCAAGGCTCGCCTGCTGCTGGACGCCGGTGCGGCACTGACCGTCAACGCTTGTGCCTTCACCCCGCAGTTCCACGAATGGGCGGATCTTGGCCGGGTCACTCTGGCGGAAGGTGAATTCAGTACAGAGTTACTGGCAGAAAAGTGGTTGGTGATCGCCGCCACCGACCGGGTCGAGGTCAATGCGCTGGTGTACCAGTGTGCCAACCAGCAGCGGGTATTTTGCAACGTGGTCGACGATCCGAAACGCGCCAGTTTTATCATGCCGTCGATTATCGATCGCTCGCCGATCATGGTCGCGGTGTCCTCCGGCGGCAAAGCCCCGGTGCTGGCACGACTGCTGCGTGAAAAGCTGGAGGCCGTGCTGCCCCAACATCTTGGCAAGTTGGCACAGCTGGGGGGTTCGTTGCGTCAGCGGGTGAAAAAGCACTTCAGCGACATCGGCTCACGCCGCCGTTTTTGGGAAAAGCTGTTTGCCCACGATCGGCTGGCACAATCGCTGGCCAATAATGACGTAGTACTGGCGGAGCGGCAAATTGAGCAACTGTTTAGCCATCAACCGCAAGAATGTGGCGAAGTGGTGCTGGTGGGTGCCGGTCCGGGCGATGCCGGTTTGCTGACTCTGAAAGGCCTGCAGCAAATCCAGCAGGCTGACGTGGTGGTTTATGACCGGCTGGTGTCTGATGAAGTCATGACACTGGTACGCCGTGATGCCGAACGCATCTTCGTCGGCAAGCGCGCCGGCCATCATTGCGTACCGCAGGAGCAGATCAACCGCATCCTGCTGGAGCAAGCGCAACGGGGCAAACGCGTAGTCCGGCTGAAAGGCGGTGACCCGTTTATTTTCGGCCGTGGTGGCGAAGAGCTGGAAACCCTGACCGATGCCAACATCCCGTTCTCGGTAGTACCGGGTATTACCGCCGCCTCCGGCTGTTCGGCCTACAGCGGCATTCCCCTCACCCATCGCGACCATGCGCAGAGCGTGCGACTGGTGACCGGCCACGCCAAGAGCGACGGCGGGTTGGACTGGGCGACGCTGGCCGCCGGGCAACAAACGCTGGTGTTTTACATGGGCCTGACGCAGGCGGCAGAGATCCAGCGCCAACTGATCGCGCACGGCATGGCTGCCGCTACGCCGGTGGCGCTGGTAGAAAATGGGACTTCCTGCCGCCAGCGGGTCATCGAAGGTGAATTGAGCCAACTGGGGACGCTGGCCTTACAGGCTGCCAGCCCAAGTTTAATCATCGTCGGTAGCGTAGTCAGCCTGCGCAGTAAGCTGAACTGGTTCTCCAGCCAGCAGCCTCCGCAACCACTGGCTCAAATGGCCTGAGACCAACGTAAAAAAAGCGGCCAGTGGCCGCTTTAGGTTGCTGACAAAGCAGGAAAAAGCGTGGTTTTTCCTGCTTTGTGGTGAGCAGCCGAA
>NZ_JBQZFO010000017.1:0-52136 GCF_052691715.1 Serratia sp. NA_112.1 | reverse complement strand
CTCACCACAAAGCAGGAAAAACCACGCTTTTTCCTGCTTTGTCAGCAACCTAAAGGCACCCTCGGGTGCCTTTTTTACTGAGGTAACGCCTTAACCCTGCCAGTAACTCAACGCGATGCCGATAAACAGCACCAGCCCGACATAATTGTTATCCATGAACGCCTTGAAGCAGGCGTCACGCTCACGGGTGGCAATCTGTTTTTGCTGATGGATAAACAAGGCGCCCGCCAGCAACAGTGACCAGTAAAAGGCCCCGCTCATCTGCGTCAGATAACCTACCCACAGCAGCAGCAGCAGCGTGGCGAACTGCAGCAAACCAACAATCAGCTTGTCGTAACGACCAAATAAAATGGCGGTAGATTTAATGCCAATCTTCAGGTCATCGTCACGGTCAACCATCGCATACAGCGTGTCGTAAGCCACCGTCCAGCAAATATTGGCCAGCAGCAACACCCAGCAACTCAATGGCAAGGATTCACTGACGGCGGCATAGGCCATCGGGATACCCCAGCCGAACGCCGCGCCAAGAACAAACTGCGGCAGATGAGTGACCCTTTTCATAAACGGATAGGCCCACGCCAGCGCCAGCGCCGCCAGTGACAGCCAGATAGTCATCGCATTGAGCGTCAGCACCAGCCCGAACGAGACGAGCACCAATACCACAAACAGCACCTTGGCCTCTTTCTCGCTCACCCGGCCACTCGGCATCGGACGAGTGGCAGTTCGCTTCACGTGGCCATCTACAGCACGGTCGGCATAGTCATTCACCACACAACCGGCAGCTCGCATCATGAAGACCCCAGCCACAAACACCACCAGGATAGACAGCGACGGCACGCCCTGTCCCGCTATCCAAAGTGCCCACAGCGTCGGCCACAGTAATAACAAGGTACCAATAGGTTTATTAATGCGCATCAGATGGCTGTAAGCCTGCCATTTGCTTTGAATCACGCTTCCTTCCAAGGTCTTTTCTCTCCTCATCATTCGGGAACCGAACTTCCTGTCGCGTACAGCGGTGAAGCCGGTAAAAACAGTTCGGTCAGCAACAGCGGCTTACCCGCCAGCCGCAGGCGGGAACGGCGCGCCCACAGTGCATCTTGCCGTCCAATATGAATGTAATCGCGAGTCAGTTCATCGCTGCTGAACAGATAGCGGCCCAGTGGCAAGGTGCCCAAATCCACCAGTGCCAGATCAGGGCCTGTCAGCGTTTCCAGCGGAATCACCGTACGCCCCAATAGCCAGGGCTGGTTGTCGCCCAACAACACAACTTCACGCAGCCAATAGCGCGGACTGTCCGGCAGATGTTCCCCCTCTTCCCCCAGTTGGTCGCAGGTAACAAAACATTCGCGTTGTGGTTCGACATGTACCCGTCCACAGTGGCGTTCAAAGCGGCGCGTCATGGAACCTGGCTCCATCAACCAGTCACTGACGGCGGCGGGTGCCGGAGGATGTTGCGCGGTTAACCACTCCAGCGGCGGTAGGATCGAATCCCTATTGCCTGACATTGTTCTACTCCATGCCTGACACCGCGCCCTGCGGCTGCGCCAGACCAGACAAACTGTTAACAGGCGCTCATTGTAACGCAGAAATTCAAAAGCGGCAGGCTGATTCGAGGGGGGCCACACAGCAAAACTTCGTGCCTTAAAAGCACCGCTTTGTCATCTTTCTGCCATCTGTTTTCTTTACCTTCATTCTCCGGCGCGATGGGGATTATGTGATCCTCAGCAAAATTTCACCCCTGCAGCATTGTTTTATCTACGCGCGTAGATACCCTTGTACTGCAGCGTTGAATCGCCAACAGTCAAAAACTTTGTCAGCAAACCTTCTTGCCGACATAAGGCTGCGTCCCGCAATAGTTCGTGAGCGCCTCTGGCGGTCATTTGAGTGCGCAACAAGGCGCGAATCGTGAGGTTTGGTGGGCCAAATAAGCGGCTCGTAACACAGGTGCGCGCTCAAATGGCCCCAGCCCTTCGGGTCGCGCCCCAAAAGCCCGTACTCTGCGTTGTCAGGCTTGAACGTAGGCCCGCTATGCCCTGCACCCTCCGCCTTGATTACGGGCTTTTGGAACTGCGACGGCACCACGACCTATTGCGGGGCACAGCCTCTGGAAACCATCTTTACCGCGTTCACGCTACAGGTGTGGCGCAGAAGAAAAGAGGATATCAATGCCATGAGCGAAACAACGCTTGCAACCCCACAGGCCACCGCCGAAACCTTGGCAGCCGATGAACGTTTGACCACCAAAGAAGGGCGCTGCCAATTCTGGCGCGCCACTTTCTCGTGCTGGCTCGGCACGGCAATGGAATATGTCGATTTCGCCCTGTATGGCCTGGCGGCCGGCATGGTGTTCGGCGACGTGTTCTTCCCCGAAGCCACCCCGCTGGTGGCGTTGTTGGCCAGCTTTGCCACCTACTCCGTCGGTTTTATTGCCCGTCCTGTCGGCGCGTTGGTTTTCGGCTGGATTGGCGACCGTAAGGGCCGCCGCGTGGTGCTGCTCACCACGGTAGCGCTAATGGGTGTCTCTACCACTTTGATCGGGCTTATCCCTTCCTACGCCCAAATCGGTGTCTGGGCCCCCACCTGTCTGGTGATCCTGCGTTTTGCCCAGGGCTTCGGTGCCGGGGCAGAGCTTTCCGGTGGCGCGGTGATGCTGGCAGAATACGCCCCGGCCAAACGCCGTGGCCTGGTTGCCTCGATCATTGCGATAGGCTCCAACAGCGGCACTCTGTTGGCCTCGTTGGTATGGTTACTGGTGTTGCAGTTGGACAAGGCCGATCTGATCGCCTGGGGCTGGCGTATCCCGTTCCTCGCCAGCATCCTGATCGCCGGGGGCGCTCTTTACCTGCGCCGTCACGTGCGTGAAACCCCGGTATTTGAACGCGAACTGCAGCAAAACCGTCAGCGCATGCTGGACAACGCTCCCGTGGCAGCGGATAACCGCAGCTACCTGCAACGCACCAAAGCCTTCTGGATCATGCTCGGTCTGCGTATTGGTGAAAATGGCCCGTCCTATCTATGTCAGGGTTTTATCGTGGGCTACGTTGCCAAGGTGCTGATGGTAGATAAATCGGTGCCGGCGCTGGCGGTGATGATCGCCTCGTTGTGCGGTTTCCTGGTGATCCCGCTGGCGGGTTGGCTTTCTGACCGCTTCGGCCGCCGCGTCACCTACCGCTGGTTCTGTCTGTTGCTGGTGCTGTACGCCTTCCCGGCCTTCTGGCTGCTCGACAGCCGTGAACCGGCGATAGTGATTTCGGTGATTGTAGTCGGCATGTGCATCGCATCTCTGGGCATTTTTGGCGTGCAGGCGGCCTATGGCGTGGAACTGTTCGGCGTCAAAAACCGCTACTCAAAAATGGCATTCGCCAAAGAACTGGGGTCGATCCTCTCCGGCGGGACCGCACCGCTGATCGCTACCGCACTGCTGGCCGGTTTCGGTCACTGGTGGCCTGTCGCCTGCTATTTTGTTGTAATGGCGGGCATTGGCTTAATCACTACCTTTTTTGCACCGGAAACGCGCGGCCGCGATCTTAACCTGCCGCAGGACGCGGTGTAATCAGGGCGTACAGGAAACCAACTTGGATAATCAATCCGCGCGGCGCATCACCCGCGCCGACGTCGCCCGCGTCGCGGGCACCTCGGTCGCGGTAGTCAGCTATGTGATCAATAACGGCCCGCGCCCAGTGGCAGAAGCCACCCGTCTGCGGGTGCTGGCGGCGATCGAGCAAACCGGTTACCGACCGAACGACATCGCCCGGGCGCTGGCTTCCGGCAATACCCTGACTTATGGATTAGTGGTTCCCGATATTTCCAACCCGTTTTTTGCCACAATGGCACGGGCGCTGCAACGCGAAGCCTTCAAACACGGCCGCGTGCTGCTGTTGGGGGACGCCGGCGACGACCGCCAGCACGAACACGATCTGATTAATCACCTGCTGCGCCGTCAGGTTGACGGCCTGCTGTATACCAGCGTCGATCGCCATCCCTGGTTTGATCTGATCCGCTATTCCGGCACCCCCTGCGTGATGATCGATACTATCGACAGCCATGCCGGCATCAGTACCATCCGCGTTAATGAACGCGACGCCGCTTGTCAGGCCACGCGCCACCTGTTGCAACACGGCTATCGGGCTCTTGGCATTTTTGTTGGTCCGCTAACCATGCTCAACGCACAAGATCGCCTTAACGGCTGGCGTGACGCGCTGATTGAAGCGGGTATTACGCCGCGTGAAGAATGGATTTTTGAAGCCCCCTATACCCGCCAGGGCGGCTATCAGGCCAGCCAGAAAATGCTGCAAGGCCCCCGCCCACGCGCCATATTCACTTCCAACGAACAGCAGGCACTCGGCTGCCTGTCAGCGCTGGCGGAACATCAGCTGCGCGTGCCGGACGATCTGGCTATCATCTGTTTTAACGGCACCCAGCAATCCGAATTCAGCGTGCCGCCGCTCAGCGCGGTCGAACAGCCAATCGACGCCATGGCCAGAAAAGCCATCGCCATGTTGGCCACCGGTACCGCGCAGCCAGAGCTGCACGAATTTACCTTCCAGTTGCATATCCGCCGATCGTGCGGCTGCTAGTTTATTGATTCAGGTAACTGCTATGCGTTTGATTATTGATTGCGATCCTGGCAACGGTATTCCCGGTGCCAACGTTGACGACGGGTTGGCCCTAGCCCTGGCTCTGGCGGCCAAACCTCAGCTCTCACTGGAGCTTGTCAGCATCGTGGCCGGCAATACGCCACGCGACGTCGGCTTTGCCGTGGCCAGCCATCTGTTGCAGCAAACCGGTTATCAGGTACCGGTAGTGGCAGGTGCAACGCGAGCATTGAGTGAAGCGCCAGAACCCTGGCGCATCCATCTGGATCGGGCGATTACCGAGCCGCAGTTGGCTGCCCTGTGGCGTAATACGCCTTATCCGCAAGCCGCCACAATACCCACACCCAACGCCGCCATAGCGATCGGGGAGTTGATCTGCAGTCACCCCGGCGAGATCACCCTGGCGGCAATCGGCCCGCTGACCAACGTCGCCCATGCCCTGCAGTTGTACCCACAGATGGCGCAGGCGGTGAAGGAAATCGTGATTATGGGTGGGGTGTTCAACGTCGAAGGCTACATCAAGGACACCAATTTCGGACTGGATCCGGAAGCGGCCAGGCAGGTGCTGACCAGCGGTGCCAATATCACGCTTGCCCCGCTGGACGTCACCACGCAAACCATGCTGACTCAGACCGATCTGATACAGATGACCCAGCCGGACACGCCGCTGTGCCGCTATCTGCGAGCCACCACCCAGCCCTGGATCGACTACTCCCGCCATACCCGCCATCTGCCGGGCTGCTGGATCCATGATGCACTGGTGATTGCCTGGCTGCTGGAGCCGCAGTTGGTCACCACGGAAGAGTATTTTGTTGATGTCGCGCTGGAAGGTGCTATGACGCGCGGCAGCTCTCGTCGCTGGCGACCGCAAAGTCTGCGCCTGACGGTCGGTATGCCGGAAGTCGAAGGTCGGCCGGTGCGGATAATGCAACAGGTGGATAATGCTCGCCTGCTGGCGCTGATCGGCGAAACGCTGGCCCGCGAATGAAAAAAGGTGCGCCGGGGCGCACCAATCATCAAGCCAGCATCGGCAGCGTCGGGTACTACCCCTTGCCTTTCACGCTGCCAATAAAGGTTTCACGCGCTGTGGTAGAACCCAGTTTTTCAGCCTCATTCATCAGTTTCAGCGCTTTATCGATATCCCCCGCCTTCACTGCCTGTTTGATGCCGTTGTTAAAGTAAGTTTCGGTGTCATTCAACATCGGTTCCGCCGGTTGGGTTGGAGCCGGTGCCGAAGTCGGTGCTGCAGCAACCGCCGCGGCTGATCCCACCACCACTGGCGTCGCCGCCGGTGCCGGCTGCAACATGCCGATCATGATGTTGCCGCTGCCCTGCTCTGCCGTGACCTTCAGTTTGATGGTGCCGCTGGTGCTATGCCGGGCGATCGGATCCGGAATATCCGGTACTGCGTTACCCACGCCCTGCGCATAAGCCTTCGCCGGGTTGGTCAATTGAGTGGTTTTCGCCAGATCCTGACGAGTGGTATACACCAACAGATAGATTTGCTTCTGACCCAGCGCCGGTGTCAGTTTCAGCGTGCCCTCAAGGCGATCGGATGACATCGCACCCGGTGGCTGATAAGGGAAATAGCTGCTCGGGTAATAGGCTGCCGGTCGCAGGTGTTCATCCAGCACCAGGACGCTAGGTGCATAAATTGAGTTGTTCTTGCTGATGCTGCTCAGTGTGACTTCCAGCGAACCGCGATCGGCCGGCAGCGTATAGGCGGCGATAGCGCCCTGAATATCGCCCTGATTAACTTGCGGGCTGACATTATCCAGTTTCACCTCCTGGCTGACCGGCGGCACCAGCGGTTGCCATGGCAGGCTTTGCAGCGTGCTGGCACTAATAGCTGGAGCGATGGATACATTGGCCGGCGTATCGGCATTGGCCACCAGTGGCGCACCCACGGCAAGAGCCAGTGACAGGCATAGAGACAGCAGATTCTTTTTCATTGTTATACCCCAAGGTAACCGACGCGGCTCAGGCAAGAGAGACAATGTCGGCGAATACAGGTTGGGGAGAGCGGTTGGCTCCCCCCGTTATCTCATTACCACCAGATTTCCATCTGTGCGCCGAAGGTGACTTCATCGTCATTGCCACGGCTGAAGCTGTGCATGCTGGTGTCGTTATACGCGGTGCCAGCTTTCAGAGCCGGATTGCCCTCTGCGTCGCTGGACGTAGCGTAGCCCCATTTCTCATCCCACTTGGCGTAGGTCGCAAATACGCGGATAGCCGGGCGTGACCAGATGCTGTTGCCCGCCTGCCACTGTTGCGCCAGGGTGACCTTGTACTGGCCGTTGCGATCGCCGGTACGCTGAGATTTCACGTTGTCGTAACCGGCTTCCAGCAGAGTGCTCATGATTGGCGTCCATTTGTACATTGGGCGCACGCCCACGGTGTACCAGGTGCTGCCGTTGTTGTTGTCGCGATCGATGTCCTGGAACATGGCGACATACATCATCGCCCATTGATCGTTGAAGTCGATGGCACCGTGATCCAGCACGCGGATCATCTTGCCGTTGTTGTCGATGGTTGAACCCAGGCTACGGCCGTTGTTCTGTGAGGTCATCGAATCGGTGGCGTATTGCAGCACGAACTTGTTGTAGCCGGTCAGGATGCTCTGGGTATGTTCCGCAGTTACCAACCAGCCGTCTTTACTGGCACCGTCAGCCAGGTGGTAGCCGTCCTGCGCGTTAGCCCGACCATAGTCCAGACCCAGCTCCAGGGTACCGCCCGGGTTCAATTCCAGACCGGCCAGACGCACGTCGAAGGTGTCATTGACGGTTGGGCGTTGGTCCAGTTCATTATCCAGATAACCGTAAGAACCACCGGATTCGGAGTTACGGGTCACGGCAGCAGACAGCTTGCCGAAGCCCAGATCGATATTTTCCAGACCGGCACCCGGACCGGAGATATCCCAGTAGTAGAAGTCAATCATGTGAACATCATGACGCTGATAGAAGCGCTTACCGGCCCACATATTGGCACCCGGCAGCCAGTCGATCAGGTTTTTACCCTGCACGTTCACTTCACGGAAGCCTGGCGTCACGTCTTCCCAATCGGAACGTTGTGAAACCGAGTAAGCCAGGTTGGTATCGAAGTAGAAGCTTTTGTCGCCCTCTTTCCACACTTCCTGACCCAGCTTCAGTTCGGCGTAGGTTTCACACTCGTTACCGAGACGGTATTTGCTGTCGGCGCCGGTGGCCTTGAAGCACTGTTGCTCACCACCACTGCCGGTCCAGCCAATGCCGGAACGGGCATAGCCTTTAAAATCAAGGGCCATAGCCTGAGTGGTGAGAACACCAGCGGCGATTGCCAGTGCCAGAGGAAGTTTGCGCAGAGTAGTCATCATTATTCTCCTGTTATACAGACTGTGATGCTTTAAACGCCCGGCTCCTGGTGCAGCCGTTTACATGCCGTACCATCTTCACGGAACAAATGGCAGCGGTGAGGCGGCAGGCCAATAGCGAATGTTGCACCTTCTTCTACCAGCACCACGTCGTTCTGGCGGTAAACCAGGTTTTGACGAATTGCCGGGATTTGGATGTGGATTTGCGTCTCGTTGCCGAGTTGCTCCACCACCTGTACGTCACCGGTCAGCCGAACTTCAGAGGCCTCACCAGGCAACAGATGCTCCGGGCGAATGCCCAGTGACATATTCGAGCCGGCCTGCACCTGCGTGCCTTCCACCGGTAACCACACCAGTTGATTGTTAGGCAGTTCAACCTGGACCTGTTGCGGCTCTACGGCGGTCACTTTGACCGGCAGGAAGTTCATTTTCGGCGATCCGATAAAGCCGGCGACAAAGCGGTTGGCTGGATAGTGGTACAGCTCCAACGGCTTGCCGATCTGAGCGACGCGCCCGGCATCCAGCACCACGATTTTGTCGGCCAGCGTCATCGCTTCGACCTGATCGTGGGTAACGTAAATCATGGTGCGCTGCAGGCGCTTGTGCAGGCGGGAGATCTCAATGCGCATCTGTACCCGTAACGCGGCGTCGAGGTTGGACAGCGGCTCATCAAGCAGGAACACGTCCGGTTCCGCCACCAGCGTACGGCCGATCGCCACCCGCTGACGCTGCCCACCGGACAGCGCTTTTGGCCGCCGGTCGAGCAGATGGGCCAGTTGCAGTACTTCCGATACCTGATTGACCCGCTGATTTATTTCCGCTTTTTTAGCCCCTGCCAGCTTCAGGCCGAACGACATGTTGTCGGCCACCGACAAGTGCGGATACAGCGCGTAAGACTGGAATACCATGCCGATGCCGCGCTCGGAGGGCGGCACCTCATTCATACGTTTATCGCCGATCATCAGCTCACCGGAGGTGATGTCCTCCAGCCCGGCGATCATGCGCAGCAGCGTCGATTTGCCGCAGCCCGATGGCCCGACAAACACCACAAACTCGCCGTCATTGATCGTCAGATTGACGTCTTTGGAAATCACCGTTTCGCCGAAAGCCTTATAAACGCTGCGCAATGTGACGCTAGCCATGCGTTACTCCCCTGCTTTCGCAGTTAACATTTCGTGTAAAAATGGCGGACGCAAAACCCGCCAAAACCCATTGATGACCCTCTTGCTGCGCACCGTGCTGCCAAGCCAGTGGCAAGGTCGCCTCAGACGGTGCGGCCGCCTGAGTATAAGGCTGCAGGTTAATCAGCGCTTCAAGGCATTGATCCTGATGGGTAATAAGTAATCTAACTACACCATTACTCTGGCTGACCGCGCTCAGTTCCCCCTGCTGGATCACCGCTAAACGGCGCAGCGCCAGCAAGGACTGGCAGTAACGCAAGGTGGAGTAGTGGTCGTGCTGTTGGCGGCTGATAGCCAGCGCGCGATGTTCGATCGCCACCTGCTGATACCAGTGGATTTCACCGGCGGTCACTTGCTCAGGGGCTTCATGCCATGGCATCGGCGTTTGCGCGCCGAGCGGATCCTGCAGAGCGGCGGCATGCGGCAAGCCCAGCTCTTCCCCCTGATACAGGCAAATGGGCGCGGGCAGCATTGCCAGCAGCGTCAAAAAGGCATCGGCGGAGCGCAAGTTGCCCTGCCCCCAGTGGCTGACCACCCGAGGCTGGTCGGCATCACCGGTGCTCCACAGGCTTTCTGCCAACGTGGTGCGGCGAGTATTCAACACCTCAACCAGCCTCTCCACGCTGAAGGGTACGACCTCCAACGCCAGTGGGCTGCGCAGATACTGTTGCGGAGCAGCGGCGCGACGAATGTGGTTTGGCCCGTCGCAGTACCACAGAGCCAAACCCTGGGCATCGACCGCCGCTTCCTCCTGGGCCGCCAAGCCCTGTGGCAACACCAGGCCGTCAATCGATAGCGTGCTCAAATAGGGCAAGGCCGCAATCATGCCGTGAGTGTCGCCCATACCATCCCCGTTTCCATCACGGAAACTGACCGGATGGATCCGGTACAGGGTGGGGTGAGTGGCGGTAGGCATTGGCGACATAAATCCGGTTCCCTGCTGCTCATGGCGATGAAAATCAATGTGGCCGATAGTGCGGTAAACCCCACAAAGGGTAATCATCCGTAACAGGATTTTTCATGGGGGAGGAGATGGGAGGATGAGGGAACGACCGCGGCGGTGAGAAGTTCCACGCTTAAGACAAATCTGTGATCTGTCTGGCAAAAATCGTCCCCCTATTTTGTGTCTGACGCCACAGAATAGAGAGCAATGTTAACTGGATCACACTACGTAGGCGTGGGGCGTAGAGGGGGGGAGGATGAGAATGTGTCGCTTTGTGACCCACTATTACCGCGAAACCTCTCTCCTTGATTTACGTGCCCATAAAAAAGAAGGATTGGATTATGACTCGCAGCTTTACCATCGCCCATACGCTGGTGCTTTCCGCTCTGACCACCTTGGTGCTTTCTTCTTCCGCCTTTGCCAAGATCGAGGAAGGGAAACTGGTTATCTGGATCAACGGCGATAAAGGCTATAACGGCCTGGCCGAAGTCGGCAAAAAATTTGAGAAAGACACCGGCATTAAAGTCACTATTGAGCACCCGGACAAGCTGGAAGAAAAATATCCGCAGGTAGCCGCCACCGGCGACGGCCCGGACATCATCTTCTGGGCTCATGACCGCTTTGGCGGCTACGCGCAGTCGGGCCTGCTGGCCGAAATCCATCCTTCCAAAGCCTTCCAGGACAAACTGTTCCCCTTCACCTGGGACGCAGTGCGCTACGACGGCAAACTGATCGGCTACCCGATCGCGGTAGAAGCGCTGTCGCTGATTTATAACAAAGACCTGATCAAACAGGCGCCAAAAACCTGGGAGGAGATCCCGGCGTTGGACAAAGAGCTGCGCGCCAAAGGCAAGAGCGCCATCATGTGGAACCTGCAGGAACCCTACTTCACTTGGCCGATTATTGCCGCCGACGGCGGTTATGCCTTCAAGTATGAGAACGGCAAATACAACATCAAGGACGTTGGCGTCGCCAACGCCGGTTCACAGGCCGGCCTGCAGTTCATCGTCGATCTGGTGAAAAACAAACAGATCAACGCCGATACCGATTACTCGATTGCCGAAGCCGCCTTCAACAAAGGCCAGACCGCAATGACCATCAACGGCCCTTGGGCGTGGGCAAACATCGAGCAAAGCAAAATCAACTACGGCGTTACCCTGCTGCCGACCTTCAAAGGCAAGCCTTCCAAACCTTTCGTCGGCGTACTGACCGCCGGGATCAACGCCGCCAGCCCGAACAAAGAACTGGCGACCGAATTCCTGGAAAACTACCTGCTAACCAACGAAGGGCTGGCGGACGTCAACAAGGACAAACCGCTGGGTGCGGTGGCGCTGAAGTCCTATCAGGAGCAACTGGCGAAAGATCCAAAGATTGCCGCCACCATGGAGAACTCACAGAACGGCGAAATCATGCCTAACATCCCGCAGATGAGCGCCTTCTGGTATGCCGAACGCAGTGCGGTGATCAACGCCGTCAGTGGTCGCCAGACGGTGAAAGCCGCGCTGGATGACGTGCAAACTCGTATTACCAAGTAACACACTATGTTGTGCGGGGTACAGACAGGTACCCCGCTGTGGCTTCACAGAAAGGAACGCCCTATGCAATTAGCTCACGCCGGTTCACCTGCGCGCAAAAAGTCGAAGTGGTGGCAGAGTGACATACTGAAATGGCTGGTTATCGGCCTGTTCAGCCTGGTTACCTGCTACCTGATTGTGTTGATGTATGCACAGGGTGAATACCTGTTTGCCATTCTGACGCTGATTCTGGTCAGCGCCGGGCTTTACGTCTTCGCCAACCGTCGTGCCTACGCCTGGCGCTACGTTTACCCTGGCATCGCCGGCATGGGGCTGTTTGTCCTGTTTCCGCTGATTTGCACCATCGCCATCGCCTTTACCAACTACAGCAGCACCAATCAGCTCACCTTTGAGCGTGCCCAGTCGGTGCTGATGCAGCGTCAGTTCCAGACCGGCAAGACCTTTACCTTCGGCCTGTATCCAGCGGAAAATCAACGCTGGCTTCTGCAGCTAACTCACCCGGACAGCGGTCGGCAGCTGATTTCCCAGCCTTTCAGCTTTGATGCCAACGCACCGCAAACGCTGAAGCTGGTCGAAGAAAGCGCCGAACAACCGGCAGGCGAACGCGCTACGCTGCGAGTGATCACGCAAAACCGTCAGGCACTGAGCCAACTGGTGGCACAGTTACCGGACGGCGGCGAGCTGCGTATGAGTTCTCTGCGCCAGTTTTCCGGTACCAGCCCGCTTTACGCTCTGGATAAGGACAGCAATGCGCTGACCGACCAACAGACCCACATTCAATACCGACCCAACCCGGAGATTGGCTTTTATCAGGCGGTGAATGCCGACGGCAATTGGGCTAAAGAAACCCTTAGTCCGGGATACACCGTCACCATTGGCGGAAAAAACTTCCTGCGCGTGTTGCAGGACGAAGGTATCAAAAAGCCGTTCGTGTCGATCTTCATCTGGACCATCGTGTTCTCGGTGCTGACCGTGATCCTCACCGTGGCCGTGGGCATGGTGCTGGCCTGCGTGGTGCAGTGGGAAGCGCTGAAAGGCAAAGCCGTGTATCGCGTTATGCTGATACTGCCCTACGCGGTACCGTCGTTTATTTCGATTCTGATTTTCAAAGGGTTGTTTAACCAAAGTTTCGGTGAAATCAACATGATGCTCAGCCATCTGTTCGGTATCAAACCGGCCTGGTTCAGCGATCCCATTACCGCCAAGAGCATGATTCTGATCGTCAACACCTGGCTGGGTTATCCGTACATGATGATCCTGTGCATGGGGCTGTTGAAAGCGATCCCCGACGATCTGTACGAAGCCTCGGCAATGGACGGCGCCACCCCGATGCAGAACTTTTTCCGCATCACTCTCCCGTTATTGATCAAGCCGCTGACGCCGTTGATGATTGCCAGTTTCGCCTTTAACTTTAACAACTTCGTCTTGATTCAACTGTTGACCAACGGCGGGCCGGACATGATCGGCACCACCACGCCGGCCGGTTATACCGACCTGCTGGTCAGCTACACCTACCGCATTGCCTTTGAAGGCGGCGGCGGGCAGGACTTCGGTCTGGCGGCCGCGATTGCCACGCTGATCTTCCTGCTGGTAGGCGCTCTGGCGATCCTGAATCTGAAAGCCAGCAAGATGAACTTCGACTAGGGAGAAAAATAATGGCTATGGTCCAACCCAAATCCCAGCGTCTACGTCTGTGGATAACCCATGCTCTGATGCTGTGCTTTATCGCCCTGATCATGTTCCCGCTGCTGATGGTCGTCACTATCTCGCTGCGGTCTGGCAACTTCGCCACCGGCAGCCTGATACCGGAACAAATTTCCTGGGATCACTGGCGGTTGGCGCTCGGCATGAGCGTGACGCACGCCGACGGCAGCGTCACCCCACCGCCATTCCCGGTCCTGCTGTGGCTGTGGAACTCGATCAAGATCGCGGTGATCACCGCCATTGGCATCGTCACGCTTTCTACCACCTGCGCCTATGCCTTTGCTCGCATGCGTTTTCGCGGTAAAAGCACGCTGCTGAAAAGCATGCTGATTTTCCAGATGTTCCCGGCGGTATTGTCACTGGTGGCGCTGTACGCCCTGTTCGATCGCCTGGGTCAGTACATTCCGTTTATCGGCCTGAACACCCACGGCGGGGTAATTTTCGCCTATATGGGCGGCATCGCGCTGCACGTCTGGACCATCAAGGGCTATTTCGAAACCATCGATAACTCTCTGGAAGAGGCGGCGGCACTAGACGGGGCCAGCCCGTGGCAGGCTTTCCGTTTGGTGCTGCTGCCGCTGTCAGTACCGATTCTGGCGGTGGTGTTTATTCTGTCATTCATCGCCGCTATCACCGAGGTGCCGGTGGCTTCACTGCTGCTGCGCGACGTCAACAGCTATACGCTGGCAGTTGGGATGCAGCAATATCTGAACCCGCAGAACTATTTGTGGGGCGACTTTGCCGCTGCGGCGGTGCTGTCGGCAATTCCAATAACCGCCGTCTTCCTGCTGGCGCAGCGCTGGCTGGTCGGTGGCCTGACGGCCGGTGGGGTGAAAGGTTAGTTTTGTGCCACTGCAATGCGATTGATGTACTTCGTTCTATAACCTGTGTCTTCGGCGGCCCCTTACGGGCCGCCATTTTTATGTCATTTATTCTCGTTTTAAGCGGTCGGTATTCGCCAGATAAAGCGTCACCACCAGTAACAAGATCGCGGCAGAATAAATTAACGTGTCTATTGGATTTTCATGATCCACGATGATCAAACGAATAATCGCGGTAATACCGATATAAATAAAGTAGCGCAGAGGGAAGTGATAACCCGATTCAAAATACTTCACAATCAAAGCGATAAATTCAAAGTAGAGAAAGTAAATCACTATCCCTTCAATCAGCAAATAGGACGTCGACTCCTCGTTGTTTACAAATAAGACTTGCGCCAAATGAATGGTCTCTTTCACCAAAAAGACGATCAGGATCGCCGCCAGCAGCAACAGTCCCACGTTCAACACCCGTTGCAACCCCTTGGCGATCATCACCGAGCGAGAGGTTTTTGCCATAAATATTCCCCATCAATACCACTGTAGTTATTCGCGCATCCTAACATAGGCATTATCTTAAAAATTAACATCTGCGCAGGGTCTAAAAAAAATAAGTATTATTCAAACAGTTACATTTTAATGTTTCATATGGATATATTTGTAGCAAATTGAAATGTCCACTATGATGGGTTATAGATCTTTACATAAAACAAACAACTCGAATTAACAAGGGAATATTTATGCGCGCTAAACTTAACGGACTGGTCGCCGCAGGCTTGTTTACCTGTGCATTGGGCGGTCATGCCAGCGGATTGGTAACCCCTGATAATGACCTGCGTAATGACCTCGCCTGGCTGTCCGACCGTGGCGTCATCAACGTTAGCCTGTCCACCTGGCCACTGAGCCAGGAAGAAATCAGCTCTGTAATTTCACAGGCCAAACCGGTAACCAATACCGAGAAAAACGTTCTCGACCGCGTTCAACGCCGCGTCGGTAACTTAAAAGCCAATATTCGCGTCAGCGGCTATGCAGCCACAGACAAACCTGGCACGCCGCAGGGCTTCGGCCAGAACCAATATGCTGACCAAAGTCTGACTATCGGTGCCGGTGCCAACGGCGAGTTCTGGGACGTGCGACTCCAAGGATCAGTCGAGGGCGATCAACGCGTCAGCGACGGCTCCAAATTCAACCTGAATGGCTCCTATGGTGCAGTGAAAATCTGGAACCAATGGCTGTCCTTCGGTGAGGTATCCCAATGGTGGGGGCCGGGCTATGACGGCAGCCTGATTCGTTCCGATGCCGCACGCCCGGTTGCCGGTTTTATGCTGCAGCGCGCCGACCAATCGCCGTTTGAAACCCCTTGGTTGTCGTGGATTGGCCGTTGGCAGTACCAGCTTACCGCCGGCCAGCTGTCGCAATACACTGCCGTGCCTGATACCAAACTGATTGGCGGTCGTTTTACCATGATGCCGACCAACTTCCTCGAGCTGGGCGCTTCACGCGTCATGATGTGGGGTGGCGATGGCCGTCCGCACTCCTGGAGTTCGTTCTGGGACGGTGTGACCGGTAACGACAACACCGGCGACCCGAAAAACGATCCGGGTAACCAGCTTGGCGGGTTTGACTTCAAGCTGAAAATGCAGCCGCTGATTGGCCTGCCGGTCAGCTTCTACGGCCAAATCACCGGTGAAGATGAAGCCGGCATGTTGCCGTCGCACAATGCCTATCTTTTAGGTCTGGAAGGTCACCCAGAATGGGGCCCAACCACCATCAACTGGCACATTGAGGGCAGTGATACTCGCTCCAATGGCAATGCCAACAACGTTATGTATAATCATTACATTTACAGAGGCGGCTACTACCAGCAAGGCTACCCACTGGGTCATGCCATGGGTGGCGACGGGCAAATGCTGTCCGGCCGAGTAGAAATGGTGTTGGATGATGGTCAGCGTTGGAGCACCCGCTTGGTGTACGCCAAAGTGAACCCAAATAATCAGTCTATCAACCATGCATTCCCGAAATCCGACACGCTGAAAGGCATTCAGTTGGGCTGGGGCTACAACTTCGACTCGCAGGTCAAGTTCGATACCAGCCTGTGGTACACCGATAACAACGCCAGCACTGCCGATGACGTGGGCGCAGGCATCAGTTTCGAAGTGCCTATCAATCTGTAATCATTCAGATGTAAAAAAACCCGCCGTGGCGGGTTTTTTATTGGCATCAATTCGAGGTAGTACTTAACGCCATTCTTTAAAGCGGTTGATCAGCGCATTGGTTGAGCTGTCATGGCTGCTGACCGCTTCATCACCCGCCAACTCCGGCAAGATGCGGTTAGCCAGCTGTTTGCCCAGCTCCACGCCCCACTGGTCGAAGGTGAAGATGTTCAGGATCGCGCCCTGGGTGAAGATCTTGTGTTCATACAGAGCAATCAGGCTGCCCAGGCTGAACGGGGTAATCTCACGCAGCAGGATGGAGTTGGTCGGACGGTTGCCTTCAAACACCTTGAACGGCGCCACGTGCTTGACCTCCTCCGGCGTTTTGCCCTGTGCAGCAAACTCAGCCTCTACCACCTCCAGCGATTTACCAAACGCCAGCGCTTCGGTCTGTGCGAAGAAGTTCGACAGCAGTTTGGCGTGGTGGTCGCTCAGCGGGTTGTGGCTGATGGCCGGTGCGATAAAGTCGCAAGGCACCAGTTTGGTCCCCTGATGGATCAACTGGTAAAACGCGTGCTGACCGTTGGTGCCTGGCTCGCCCCAGATGATCGGGCCGGTCTGGTAATCCACCGGGTTGCCGTTGCGATCGACATACTTACCGTTGGATTCCATGTTGCCCTGCTGGAAGTAAGCAGCAAAACGATGCATGTACTGGTCGTAAGGCAGGATAGCTTCGGTTTCTGCACCGAAGAAATTGTTGTACCAGATACCAATCAGCGCCAGCAGCACCGGCAGGTTTTTCTCTGCCGGGGTTTGTGCAAAGTGTTGGTCCATCGCATGCGCGCCGCTCAGCAGCTGTTCAAAGTTATCAAAGCCCAGTGACAGGGCAATCGACAGACCAATCGCCGACCATAGGGAATAACGACCGCCGACCCAATCCCAGAATTCGAACATGTTGGCAGTATCGATACCGAACTCACCCACCGCTTTGCCGTTGGTCGACAGCGCCGCGAAATGCTTCGCCACGTGTTTTTGATCGCCAGCAGTGCTCAGGAACCAGTCGCGCGCGCTGTGGGCGTTAGTCATGGTTTCCTGGGTAGTGAAGGTCTTGGACGCCACCAGGAACAGGGTGGTTTCCGGGTTCAGTGGCTGCAGTGTTTCGGCGATGTGAGTGCCGTCAACGTTGGAGACAAAATGCATATTCAGGTGGTTTTTGTATGGGCGTAGCGCCTCGGTCGCCATATAAGGGCCGAGATCGGAACCGCCGATACCGATGTTCACCACGTCGGTAATGGCTTTGCCGGTGTAACCTTTCCAGTCACCGCCAATCACGCGGTCGCAGAACTGTTTCATTTTGGCCAGCACCGCATTCACTTCCGGCATCACGTCTTTGCCGTCCACGATAATCGGGGTATTGCTGCGGTTGCGCAGAGCAACGTGCAGCACCGCACGATCTTCGGTACGGTTGATTTTCTCACCGGCAAACATGGATTTGATCGCGCTTTGCAGATCGGTTTCTTTCGCCAGTGCCTGCAGCTTCTCCAGGGTCTCCGCGCTAATGCGGTTTTTAGAGTAGTCCACCAGCATCTGATCGTTGAAGGTGGCAGAGAACTTGGAGAAACGCTCTTTGTCCTGAGCAAACAGATCGCTGATCTGTACATCTTTCATCTGTTCGAAATGTTGCTGCAGGGCTTGCCAAGCAGCGGTTTGACTAGGATTGATATTTTTCATAGCAACACTCTTAGGCTTGAGAATAAAGATGACGTGGTTGTCCGATTGTAGCCTGTTCGACTGTGATTATGATCTCTTTTCTTGCGATAGGCGCTAACGATCAAACGCTGCCGCATCGTTTCAGCTCTTCCCCTATACTTTTGGATAACAGCCTGTTATCAGGGTGAGTTAACTGTCACCAAACTGTGTCAGATTATCACCACGTCATTGACGTAATTAGGCTAAGGATGCGCGCCAATCAGGCTGCGGTTTGAAACACGAAGGACATTACTATGGAATTATCTGCCCCGTTGATGTTGGTGGTTATTGGATTGAGTTCGCTGCTGGCGCAGTGGCTGGCCTGGCTATTACGCCTGCCGGCGATCCTGCCGCTGCTGGTGTTTGGCGTGGTGCTGGGCCCGGTGGTACATCTGGTCCAGCCGGACGCGCTGTTTGGCAATTTGCTGTTCCCACTGGTGTCGTTGTCGGTGGCCATTATTCTGTTCGAAGGCGCGCTGACGCTGCGGGTCGAGGAAATACGTGGCCTGGGTGGCGTGGTACGCAACCTGGTGACCATCGGCATGCTGATGACCTTCTTGGTGATTGGCGTGGCCTGCTGGTGGCTGCTGGACTTTCCCCCCGAATTGGCGGCGCTGATCGGCGCAGTCACCGTGGTCACCGGCCCGACGGTGATCGCCCCGCTGATGCGGGTAGTGCGGCCCAACGCCAATATCAACCAGGTGCTGCGCTGGGAAGGGATAGTGATCGACCCGGTCGGCGCTATCTTCACCCTGCTGGTGTTTGAATTTATCGTTCTGAAACAGCATTCGGAGTCTTATACCCACCTGTTCTACACCCTGGGCATTACCGCCGCCGTCGGCCTGATGGCTGGCGCACTGTTTGGTTACCTGCTGGGCCTGGCGCTGCGCCGTGTCTGGCTACCCCGCTACCTGCAAAACCTAGCGGTGCTGGCAATTATGCTCACCGCTTTTGGCGTATCCAACGCCATTGCCGACGAGTCCGGCCTGCTGACCGTCACGGTGATGGGGATCTGGCTGGCCAATATGCGCGATGTCGATACCAGCGACATCCTGGCGTTTAAGGAAGAACTGTCGGCGATCCTGATTTCGGCGCTGTTTATCATTTTGGCAGCACGGCTTGATATCCAGGCGCTGTGGAATATGGGCTGGCCGCTGCTGGGCCTGCTGTTGGTGGTGCAGTTTATCGCCCGGCCGCTGTGTATTGCGGTATCGACCTGGCGCTCCTCCCTGCACTGGCGCGATCGGCTGCTGCTGTGTTGGATCTCGCCACGCGGCATCGTCGCCGCGGCGGTCAGTTCGCTGTTCGCCCTGACCTTGCAACGCAGCGGTTACCCAGGGGCCGATCGGCTGGTGACAGTAGTGTTCGCCGTGATCATCGGTACCGTGGTGCTACAAAGCCTGACCAGTAGCCTGATGGCGCGCTGGTTGCGGGTACAGCAGCAAAAACCGCGCGGCGTGCTGATTGTCGGTGCCAACAGCGTGGCACGCATGCTGGCGCAGGCGTTGATCAAAATGAATATCCCGGTGCTGGTCACCGACAGCAGTTGGGAATATTACCGCCAGGCACGCATGGAGGGCATCCCCGCCTATTATGGGCATGCTTACTCCGAGCATGCCGAGAACTATCTTGATCTCAGCGATACCGCGCAGGTGCTGGCACTGTCGCCCAACCGCCATCAAAATGCGCTGGCGGTCTACCACTTCGGCCATATTTTTGGTGAGGGAAAGGTGTTCGCCATCCGTTCCGGCGCACCGTTGAAAGGCCGAGGCAACAGTGGGGAAAGCTCTCGCTTTCGTCGGCATGAAGTTTTATTTAATCAAGAAGCCACCTACGCCCGCTTGAGCAGTCTGATCGCCCATGGCGCCACCATCAAAGCCACCAAGCTGAACGAAAACTTTGGCTGGCTGGAATATATTGAAAAAAATCAGGGGATTATTCCGTTATTCAGCCAACGGGAGGATGGCGCACTGCACCCCATCGGAAACGGTTTCGTTCCGGCGATGCCCTGTACGCTGATTGCACTGGTACAAGATGAAAATCCCTCAACGTCCGGACGTTGACAGCAGCGTGATTACCGGCTATTCCTAACAGCCTACTTGCGCACCCGGTGTGCAAGCCAGAAGAGGTGCGTCGCCCAGGTAGAGTGTCAGAGGAGCCGTTGTCCAATGACGGCACTTGAGGGGGAGCGACGCCGAGGTAAGGTGATGTGCGGCATTCATCGTATCGACTACAGGGGCTGAATCCCCTGAGTTGTCACCAGGGATTGTCCGTAGGGGCAATCAGCAAGGTGGGGCGCTTCTGGGTGTATCGTAGCCTTAACCTCTACGTCTGCCCCCTGCTTATCGCTCCTCCCTTGTGCCAAGGCTATGAAAAAAGCGCTCTCTGAATAGAGCCACCCTGACACGAGGTTTTTACATGAACCAAGCAGCACCCCAGAATTCCACCGTTGTCGCCAAATTCGGCGGCACCAGCGTTGCTGACTACGAAGCCATGAACCGCAGCGCCGACGTCGTACTCGCCAATCCGGACGTACGCCTGGTGGTCTTGTCCGCTTCTGCAGGCGTCACCAACCTGTTGGTGGCTCTGGCCGAAGGCAGCGATGCCGACAAACGCCATTTCCAGCTCGATGAAATCCGTCGTATCCAATACGCTATCCTTGATCGTCTCGACAATCCGGCGGTTGTGCGCGAAGAAATCGACCGCATGCTGGAAAACATCGCCATGCTATCCGAAGCGGCATCGCTGGCAAATTCAGCGGCATTAACCGACGAACTGGTCAGCCATGGCGAACTGATGTCTACCCTGCTGTTTGTGGAGATCCTGCGTACTCGCAAGGTGCAGGCGGAATGGTTTGACGTGCGAAAAGTAATGCACACCGATGACCACTTCGGGCGTGCCACACCGGACAGTGCAGCACTGAGTCAATTAGCCCAATCGCTGCTCAAACCGCGTCTGCAAGAAGCGCTGGTGGTCACCCAGGGCTTTATCGGCAGCGAGCCGAAAGGCCGTACCACTACGCTGGGCCGTGGCGGCAGCGATTACACCGCCGCCCTGCTGGGTGAAGCGCTGAGCGTCAGCCGGGTGGATATCTGGACCGACGTGCCGGGCATCTACACTACCGATCCTCGCGTGGTTCCGGCGGCTAAACGCATTGACCGAATTACCTTCGAAGAAGCGGCAGAAATGGCGACCTTCGGTGCGAAAGTATTGCACCCGGCGACCCTACTGCCAGCCGTGCGCTGCGATATTCCGGTGTTTGTCGGCTCAAGCAAAGATCCGGCCGCCGGGGGCACCCTGGTGTGTAATACCACCGAGAATCCACCGCTGTTCCGCGCGCTGGCGTTGCGCCGCAAGCAAACCCTGCTGACACTGCACAGCCTCAACATGCTGCACGCACGCGGTTTCCTGGCCGAGGTGTTCAACACTCTGGCACGCCATAATGTCTCTGTGGATCTGATCACCACTTCCGAAGTCAGTATCGCGCTGACCATGGACACTACCGGCTCTACCAACACCGGTGGTAGCCCGCTGACCACCTCGTTGCTGACCGACCTGTCATCACTGTGTCGAGTGGAAGTGGAAGAAAACCTGGCGCTGGTGGCGTTGATTGGCAACAAACTTTCCCAGGCCTGCGGCGTCGGCAAGGAAGTGTTTGGCGTGCTCGATCCGTTCAATATCCGCATGATTTGCTACGGCGCCAGCAGCTATAACCTGTGCTTCCTGGTCCCCGGCAACGACGCCGAGCAAGTGGTACGCACCCTGCATCACAATCTGTTCGAATAGTTTTATTAATACCTGCGCTAATAGGCGTATATCGTCGCAGTCAATTTGGGTTCGGACAGCGCACAGGAACCGGAGCGTACGCAAAGTACGTGAG
This sequence comes from Serratia sp. NA_112.1, assembly GCF_052691715.1. Classification (NCBI taxonomy): domain Bacteria; kingdom Pseudomonadati; phylum Pseudomonadota; class Gammaproteobacteria; order Enterobacterales; family Yersiniaceae; genus Serratia; species Serratia sp. NA_112.1. Next base: position 30,229 of record NZ_JBQZFO010000017.1, on the reverse strand, counting down.
GATTCCGAGCACTGCCCGGGCTCAAAGTGGCCAGTAAGATAGCCTACTAACTGAAGGAAAACCTCATTCATGCTGGCACGATTTACCCGATTATTCCCCTTGTGGGCGGTGCTGCTCGCCGTCGCCGCCTACTTCACCCCCACCACCTTTACCGGTATCGGCCCCTACGTCAGCCCGCTGCTGATGTTGATCATGTTCGCCATGGGCGTCACGCTGCGGCTGGATGACTTCAAGCGCGTGCTGTCGCGACCAGGCCCGGTAGCCGCCGGGATCTTTCTGCATTATCTGATCATGCCGCTAGCCGCCTGGCTGCTGGCGATGCTGTTCCACATGCCGCCGGATCTTTCCGCCGGCATGGTGCTGGTTGGCAGCGTGGCCAGCGGCACCGCTTCCAACGTCATGATCTATCTGGCAAAAGGTGATGTAGCACTGTCCGTCACCATCTCAGCGGTTTCCACTCTGGTGGGCGTTTTCGCCACGCCGCTGCTGACCCGCTTATACGTCGATACCGAGATCAGCGTCGATGTGATGGGCATGCTGCTGAGCATTCTGCAGATCGTGGTGATCCCGATTGGTCTGGGGTTGATCGTCCATCACACCTTTACCAAAACCGTCAAACGCATTGAGCCTATTTTGCCGGCGCTGTCGATGGTGTGCATTTTGGCGATCATCAGTGCCGTAGTGGCAGGCAGTCAAAGCCATATCGCCTCAGTCGGGCTGGTGGTGATCATCGCGGTGATCCTGCATAACGCCATCGGGCTGCTGAGCGGTTACTGGGGCGGCAAGCTGTTTGGCTTTGACGAGTCCACCTGCCGTACGCTGGCGATTGAAGTCGGCATGCAGAACTCCGGGCTGGCGGCAACGCTGGGCAAAATTTACTTCTCACCGCTGGCCGCGCTGCCGGGCGCCCTGTTCTCGGTGTGGCATAACCTGTCCGGTTCGCTGCTGGCGGGTTACTGGTCCGGTCGGCCAATCGGCAAAAAATAATCTCATCCTGGGGCGCAAATGACTGCGCCCCAACCTTCTGCGAAATTTCGTATTTCCCACTGGTCGGATTGTCAGAATTACCCTCACCCTCTATTATCCTAGGACAAAATAAAAATTCAGATACTTCCAATCCGTGCCGATAAGATTTAAATAACGGAAAAGTTAATTACTTATTTAGTTAATTAACTCAACGGAACTGAAAATTAAAACAAGCAGCCTAATTATTATTTAGATATATACCCATCGTCTTAATTTGCCTGCGGCAAATCGAGATATCGCAATGTGCTTGTCGCTCGCTGTTTCGGGCCGGCCTCTGGCCGTCCGTTTCTTGACCTCATGGATTGAGCAGGCCACCCCGCTGGCTTCTCATAATGGATTAAAATGATTAAAAAAACCGCCGCCCTGGTGCTGCTGTTCAGCACTGCGCTCCCCGCCGCTACCCTGCCGGAAATGGAGCATTTTTCGCCGATGGGCGAATCACGCCGCGCCCTGCAAGACGGCACGCGTGAGGTGAATCAGCAGATAGAGCAACGACGCTATCAACAGCTTAAACAACAGCAATTACTGGCAGACCCCGAACCCGCGCCCCCGACATTGCCGCGTTCAGCCCAATGTTTGCCGATTGATGGCGTCTATCTGCAAGGCATTACCCTGTTGTCTGAGAAAGATTTGGCGGCGCTCAGTGCACTGCCACCACGTTGCATCAGCAGTAATGACATCAACCGTCTGACGCGCGAATTAACCCGTTTATACCTTGATAAAGGCTATATCACCGCCCGCGTACAGTTTATTCGCCCTAATGCCGAAGGGGAATTGGGTCTGCGGGTCATCGAAGGATTTATCGAGAAAATAGAGGGTGGCGATCGTTGGGTTAACAGCAAATTATTATTCCCCGGACTGGAAGGCCAACCGCTGAAATTAATCCAGCTCGATCAGGGATTGGATCAGGCCAATCGTTTGCAATCGAACAAAACTCGCCTGGATATATTACCGGGCAACCAAACCGGCGGCTCTATTATTCGGTTGCATAACCAACATACCAAGCCCTGGCTGCTATCCGCCACCCTGGACAATTACGGCCAGAAAAATACCGGCCAGTGGTTGGCTCGCAGCACGGCAACGCTGGACAGCCCGTTTGGGCTGTCGGACTTTGTCAGCCTGAACGTCGCCGGTACCTTGAAAGACCCGTCGCAGCGCTATAACCGCGCCTATACCCTGCTCTATTCCCTGCCCTATGGCGCTTTTACCTTCAGCGGTTTTGCCAGCTATTCGCAATACATGAACCGCCAGCAGTTGGTTTTCAACAGCTATAAGCTGCACGGCCAGACCCAGCAATACGGCCTGCGCGGCGATTATGTGTTCTACCGCGATCGCGATCAAATCAACGCCCTGAGCGGCCAACTGACCCATAAACGTATCAATAACTACTTCGACACCGTGCGCATCAGCCTCGGCAGCCCGACGCTCAGCCTGTTCGAACTGGGGGTGAATCACCTGCAGATCCTGCCTGCCGGGCTAGTCAGCGCCAACCTCAGCGTAGAACAAGGATTGCCGTGGTTTGGGGCCGATAGCCACGGCGGTGCCGGCCTGCCCGATGCCCAATTCACCAAAGGCAAGCTGTTCGCCAACCTTACCCAACGCTTCACCCTGGCCGGTTCCGGTTACCAGCTCAGCAACCTGCTGTATGGGCAATATAGCCGCGATCGGCTGCCCGGCGTGGAATGGCTCAGCCTGACCGACCGCAGCGCGATCCGCGGCTTCAGCCGCAGCACGCTGTCCGGCGATAACGGCTGGTACCTGCAAAATACCCTGTCCCGCAGCTTCAACCTGGGCCAAAGCACCCTCACCCCACGCCTCGGCGGCGACGTCGGCCGGGTGCTACCGCGTGACAACCGCCCCTCGGGTTGGCAAAGCAGTGCAGGTTTGAGCGCCGGGGCCACCCTGCGTTATCAGCGGGCCATCATCGACGTCGAGGCCAGCCGAGGCTGGCTACTGTCCAGCCACGCCATGCCGGACGATCCGATCCAGGTGCTGGCCCGCTTCTCGTACACCTTTTAGTCACTTTCTGCAGTACCACACGGCGATATATGGAGATACATGGATGAAAAATAATAACTTCAGGCTTTCGGCGGCGGGTAAGTTGGCCGCTTCACTGGCGATCATTCTCGCTTCACTTGGCAACGGTTACGCCGGCGAGATCGTGGCGGCTAACGGCGCTAACGGCCCCGGCGTTTCCACCGCCGGTAACGGCGCGCAGGTGGTCAATATTGTTACGCCGAATGACCACGGGCTATCGCATAACCAATATCAGGATTTCAACGTCAACCAGCCCGGCGCGGTGCTGAATAACTCGCGCGACCCCGGACTGTCACAGTTGGCCGGTCAGCTGGGGGCCAACCCGAATCTGAACGGCCAAGCGGCCAGCGTGATCCTCAACGAAGTGATCAGCCGCAATCCGTCGCTGTTGCATGGCCAGCAGGAAATCTTCGGCATGGCGGCCGACTATGTGTTGGCCAACCCGAACGGCATCAGTTGCAACGGCTGCGGTTTTATCAATACCAGCCGTTCGTCACTGGTGGTGGGCAACCCGCTGGTGGAAAACGGCATGCTGCAGGGCTACAGCACCCTGGGTAATCGCAACCCCCTGAGTCTGGATGGCAAACTGAACGCCGGTGGCGTGCTGGACTTGATCGCCCCACGCATCGACAGCCGGGGCGAAGTGCTCGTCACACCGGTATTCGATAAGAAAAGCAGAACAATGGTGGCGGATATCAACGCTATCAGCGGTAATAACCGTGTCTCACGCGAGGCGAAAGTGCTCAGCAGCGAGCCCCCCCTGAGCGCGCTGGACAGCTACTATCTTGGCAGCATGCAGGCCGGACGTATCAACATCATCAACACCGCAGCCGGCAGCGGTGTGAAACTGGCAGGCAAACTGCAGGGCAGCGATGAGATCCGGGTGAAAGCCTACGACATCCGTGCAGAAAGCCAGGTTCGTGACGACAGCAGCAACCGCAACAGCGGTAAGAACTACCAAAACTATCGCGGCGGCATCTATATCAACAACCGCAGCACCAGCCAAAAGCTGGCCCGCACCGAGCTGACAGGCAAAAATATCAGCCTGCTGGCCGATAACAGCAACCACCTGACCGCCACCGATATTCGCGGCGAAGAGGTAAATTTGCAGGGTGCCAACCTGACGCTCGACGGTCAGCAACTCAAACAGACTCAGAGACATACCAATGACCAATGGTTCTATTCCTGGCAGTACGACGTCACCCGCGAAAATGAGCAGCACCAGCAGGTCGGCAGCAGCGTCAGCGCCAGCAAAAACGCCACGCTGACGGCCACCGCACAGGATGTGAAGCTGCTCGGGGCCACGGTCGGAGCCGGTAACTCGCTGAAAATCGATGCCAAACGCGATGTACAGATCGCCGGACTGGTCGAGAAGGATAAAACCAGCGAACGCGGCTATCAGCGTAACCATACATCCCGCCTGCGCACCGGCCGTTGGAACAACAGCAATGAAACCGAAAGCCTGAAGGCCAGCGACCTGCATGCCGGTGGCGATTTGACGCTGAGCGCCGGTAATAGCCTAGTGGCACAGGGAGCCAAGGTGTATGCCGCAGGTAACCTGAAGGTCAATGCCAACGATCAGATCAACATCGACGTGCAAAAAACCGCCAATGCCAAATCGGTGCGTGATAATAAAACCTCTTGGGGCGGTATCGGCGGTGGCTCTAACAAAAACAACAGCTACCGCCGTGAGGTCAGCAACGCTTCCGAGCTGACCGCCGACGGCACCCTGTGGCTGAACGGTAAACAGGGCGTGACCATTACCGGCAGCAAGGTAAAAGGCAACCAGGGCGGTTTTGTTACCGCCAGCAATGGTGGCCTGCGGATTGATAACGCGATTAGCACCAATATCGACAAGGTCAATGCCCGCAACGGTACCGTCTTTAACATCACCAGCAGTTCGCAAAAGTCCAACAACAGCCACCAGCAGTCCACCGCCAGTGAACTGGTTTCCGATACCAACCTGCAACTGGTCAGCCAACAGGATACCGACGTGGTGGGCAGCAAGGTCACCAGCACTGGCAAGCTGGACATCCAGGCCGGGGGCAATATCAATGTCAGCGCGGCAGAGCAACAGCAGCGTATTGATGAGCAGAAAACGGCGCTGTCTGTCAACGGCTACGCCAACGAGAAAGGCGATAAGCAATACCGCGCTGGCTTGCGTATTGAACATACCAGCGATAGCGAGAAAACCACCCGCAGCGAGCAACAGTCTTCAATGCTCAGTGGCGGCAGCGTAGCATTGCAAGCGGATAAAGACGTGACCTTCAGCGGCTCCAAACTGGTGACCACTCAGGGTGATGCCAATGTCAGCGGCAACAACGTCGCCTTCCTGGCGGCGAACAACAAGACCACCAGCGACATCGAGCAAACCAAAATTGGCGGTGGGTTCTATTACACCGGCGGCATCGATAAAGTCGGTTCGGGCATCGAAGGCGGCTATAAGAACAGCAAAACTCAGACGCAAAGCAGCAAGGCCGTTACCTCGGGCAGCGACATCAACGGCAATCTGACTATTAACGCCAAAGACAAGCTGACACACCAAGGCGCGCAGCATCAGGTCGCTGGCAAATATCAGGAGGATGCCAACAGCGTTGCCCACCTGGCCACCACTGACAGCAATAGCAGCAACACCCGCAAAATGGAGGTTGGCGTGGATATCGGTGCTAACGTCGATTACAGCGCCATCACCCGTCCGGTTGAGCGTGCAGTGGGCAAAGCCGCCAAGCTGGACGCCAACGGTGTAATCAACGATATCGGCAGCATCGGCTTGCCGAACGTCGGCATCGACGTGGGTGCCAATGGCGGCAGCAGCGAACAGCGCAGCAGTAGCTCGCAGGCGGTGGTCAGCAACATCAAGGCCGGGGAGATTGAGGTTAAAGCTGCCGGGAAACTGCATGATCGCGGCACTCAATATCAGACTACCCAGGGTAGCGTGACGCTGAAGGCAGACAGCCACCGCAGTGAAGCGGCGGAAAACCACCAGCAGCAGAACCAAAGCGATACCCATGGCAACGCCAGCGTGCGCGTTTACACCAACACCGGCAACGACCTCAACGTCGACGCCAAAGGTGACGGCGGCAACAAGCATAGCGAAAGTCGCGCCAGCCAGGCCGTCACCGGCGGCATCTCCGCAGCCAACGGCATCGACATCCAGGTTAAGCAGGACGCGGTTTACCAGGGCACTTCTCTCGATGCCGGCAAGGGCAAAGCACAGGTGAAAGCCAAAGACGGCAACCTACATTTCGAACAGGCTACCGACCACAGTCACGAGAGCCACAGTGACTTTAATGTCAAAGTGTCGGCCAAAGGCGGATCCACTCCGGAGACCAAAAACTTCGGCGGCGGGCTGGGAGGCGGTCGCAGCCTGGGCGAAAGCGACAGCAGCAGCGCACAGATCAGCAGCATCGGCGGCCAACAGGGCGTGGAGCTGGAAGCCGGTCGTGGGCTGACGCTGCAAGGCAGTCATGTCACCAGTCAGGGCGACGTCACGTTGCAAGCGGGCGACAAGGTGGCGCTACAGGCAGCCAAATCGCACCAGACGCGCAAGGACGATACGCTGTCAGGCAATATCGATCTTGGCGGTAACAGCACCGACAGCGACAAAAAGAGTGCGGGCGGCATTTCCCTCGGCGGCGCATTTGACATCGCCAAGGTCGATGAATCCTCCACCACCCACCAGGGCGGTAAAATCACCGGCGGTGGCGCAGTGAACATTACCGCCAAAGGCACTGGCGACCAGGCACTGCATCTGCAAGGGGCCGAGATCCAGGGCAGCAGCGTCGGCCTGAATACCGAGCATGGCGGTATGGTGCTGGAGTCGGTGCAAAATCAGGAACAGAAAAACAACTGGAACCTCGGGCTGAAAGCGAACGCCAAAGGTGGCCAATCCTTCAACAAGGATGCCAACGGCAAGGTTGACGCCACCAGCGGCAGCGACACCCATACTCTGGGTGCCGGGGTAAAAGTCGGCGTCGATAAGCTGCAGAAAACCACCCAGGGCAACAGCCTGATTAACGCCAACGAAGTGACGATCAACAGCGGTAAAGACACCTCTCTAGCCGGTGCCCGGATCGATGCCGATAACGTACAGGGCAACGTCGGCGGTGACCTGCGCGTCGAGAGCCGTAAAGACAGCGAAAACAGCGTGAAGGTCAATGTGGATGTCGGTCTGAACCACACCAACGATCCGGCCAGCAGCATCACCTCCAAACTGTCGAAAGTGGGCACGCCGCGCTATGCCGATAAAGTGAAAGAGAAGCTGGAGGACGGGATCAACAAGGTTGCTGACGCCACTACCGACAAGTACAACAGCGTGGCCCATCGTCTCTATCCCAAACAGGACACCACCGGCGCGGTTAGCTTCAACAAGGCCGAGGGCAAAGTAACGTTGCCGGAAACTCTGGTGGGTGAAAAAGAACAGGCACCGCTGTGGGATCGCGGCGCTCGCTTCCTCGGCAACAAGCCCAAAGAGAGCCTGACCGGCCCAGCCGGGCTGCAGGGTCTGTTCAAGGTCAAAGCCGACGTGGTCAATAACGATGCGGTGAACGTGCAATCCGCTATCAGCGGGAAAAATGGTGTGGCGCTGAACGTACAGGGCAACACCCAACTGACCGGTGGGAAGATCCGCAGCCAACAGGGTGAAGTAATACTGGGTAACGGCAAACTGGAACAACAGGACGTGGCGGGCAGCCGTTATCAGGGTGGCGGTCACCTTGATGCGGCAGCCTCTGCCGGTGGCCTGCTGGGGATCGTCGGTAAAAGTGTGGCGAATCTGGAGACCCCGATCGGCGGCTATATCAATAGCCAGGCCGCCGATGCCAAGGCAGGTGTTTTTTCGGGTCAATAACTGGTGGTAAATAATCAAAATCAATGCCCCCGGTTCAGCCGGGGGCATTTTTTTACAGTGTGCTCGGGGTGTCCTCCCATTCGCGCTCATCATCCTTCTCATCCTGATCCAGCACGTTATACGCCACTGCGGCGAACAGGGAGTTCAGACGTTTCATGTCACCCAGCAATCCCAGATGCAGCGAACTGGTTTCGATGCTTTGCACGTTCTGTTGGTGCAGGCGATCGACGTGCGCATGCGCGTAGCGGCGATCCAGAATACGGAACCGGTGCTTGGAGCGTCGCAGCCGCTTGGCGCTGGTGAGGTCACCGGACAGGAACACCGACAGGCTTAGCCGCAGGTTGCCAATCAGTCGCTCATACAGCGTGTCCAGCTCCGCCAATCCTTCGGCCGAAAATGCCCGCCGCGCCGCATGTGACTTCGACGCGATATCGCCGGTCATGCGTTCGATGATGTCCCCGGCCTGTTCCAGGTTGAGCGCCATTTCAATGATTTCTGCCCAACGGCGCGAATCTTCTTCGCCCAGATCCTCTTTTTGGATCTGCGCCAGATACAGCTTGATGGCGGTGTACAGCACATCGACGTCATCGTCCAACCGGCGCACCTCTTTATCCTGCCCAATCTTGCCGTGCAGCACTTCGCGGTGCAGGATCATCATATGTTCCACCACGTCCCCCATGCGCAGAGTCTCACGCGCCGCATTGGCTAGCGCCAGCGTCGGCGTATCCAACGCACTGGCATCCAGATGCCGTGGTCGCAAGCGGGGATCGTCAGCCGCCACGTCGGCGATCAGCGTTTCGCACAGCCGCGCCATCGGTCCGGCCAGTGGGATCAGTACCAGGCAGCGGATCAGGTTGTAGAACACGTGGAAATAAATCACCAGCTCTTCGTTGCCACCAGGCAGCCGGGCCATCGCATCGGCCAGGTAAGAGACAAAGGGCAACACCAGCACACAACCGATCAGCTTGAACAGCAGGCTGCCGAGCGCCACCCGACGGCCGGCGGCATTCTGGCCGCTGGTGTTAATCACCGCCAACAGACCGCTGCCAAGATTGGCACCGATCACCAGACACAACGCCACTTTCAGTGAAATCACGCCGGAGGCGGTCAGGGTTGCCGTCAGCAGCACCGCCGCCAGGCTGGAATAGCTGACAATGGCGAACAATGCGCCGGTCAGGGCATCCAGCATCACATCGCCGGTCAATGACGAGAACAGGACCTTCACCCCCGCGCCCTGGGTAATTGGCGTTGCGGCAGCCACGATCAGCTCTAGCGCCAGGACAATCAGCCCCAGACCAATGCACACCCGGCCCATTTGGCCCACCCGAGTTTGCTTGCGGCTGAGAAACAGGAATACGCCGACCAGGATCAGCAGTGGAGACAACCAGGAGAGATCAAAGGTCAGTATTCGCGCCATCAGCGCGGTACCGACGTCGGCACCGAGCATAATCACCAGTGCAGGCGTCAGCCCCACCAGCCCTTGTGCGACGAAAGAAGTCACCAGCAGCGCAGTAGCGTTGCTGCTTTGCACCAGCGCGGTCACGCCGATGCCGGAGATGAACGCCAGCGGCTTTTTCTGCACGCTGTCGCTCAATACCCGACGCAAATTAGCGCCATAGACCCGCATAATCCCCGTGCGCACGATGTGGGTACCCCACACCAACAGCGCCACAGCAGAAAGCAGATGAAGAAGGGTCAACACGGAAAATACGCTCCATAAACGCCAGCAAGGCAACCGTTCTGCCGGGCGTTAAAGAACAGAACAGCGGCAACGGGGGGCAGACTGCCGCTGAAGGGAAGGGAAATTCCGTTTGTCAGCGGGAAAATGTCATGCAACTTCCCGTAATGTAACAGTTTCTAAGTGTAGTCCAATTTCACTGCCGTCGGGCCGCAAATCCTCGACCGAGCGGTTGAGCACGTCGACCAGCAACTCCACACCGCGGGCCTGAATCCGATAGCGCACCACGTTGCCCAACAGGCTGTGGTTGAGGATAGTGGCAGCAATACCCTGCCCGGCAGGCAGTAAAGTCATGGATTCCGGGCGAACAGCCACCTTACCGCGATAAGTGCTGCCGGTCAAAACCGACGCCTGCTCGGCGCTCAGCAGGTTGTAGTTGCCGATAAACCCGGCGGCGAAAACATCGGCCGGTTGGGTGTATAAGGTTTCCGCATCGCCGCTTTGTACAATTTGCCCCTTGTTCATCAGCACAATGCGATCCGACAACGTCAACGCCTCCTCCTGATCGTGGGTGACAAAGATCGCCGTCAGGTTCAGTTCACGCTGGATCCGACGGATCTGTTCGCGCAGGTGTTTACGAATGCGGGCATCGAGTGCCGAGAGCGGTTCATCGAGCAATAACAAGCGCGGACGGGTCACCAGGGATCGCGCCAGCGCCACCCGTTGGCACTGGCCGCCGGAAAGCTGATGCGGATAGCGCCTGGCCAGTTCGGTCAGTTCCACCAGGGCCAGCACCTCCTGTACCCGCTGCTGGATCTGCCCGATCGGCAGCTTTTGCATTTTCAGGCCAAACGCCACATTGCCTTCAACCGTCATGTTCGGGAACAGCGCATAGCTCTGAAACACCATACCGATACCGCGGTTCTGCGGGGATACCGGCACCAGATCCTGCCCCTGCAGCAGGATCTGCCCACTGTCGACCGAAGTCAGCCCGGCCAGACAGCGCAGCAGCGTAGACTTGCCGCAGCCGCTCGGCCCCAGCAACGTGACAAACTCGCCTTCTTCGGCAGTAAAATCGATCTCCTGAAACACCTGGGTCTGCCCATAATGTTTGTTAAGGCGAGTAACGTTGAGATAAGCCATGGGTTAGCCCTTATTTTTATTCAGTAAATTCGCCAACCAGGTGACGATAAGCACCACGGCGAAATATGAAATGACCAGTGCGCTGGTGAAATGGCCACTGCCGTTGCGCATGTTAAACAGGTAAACCTGCAGCGTTTCGTACTGGCTGCCTACCAGCAGGTTGGCGAAGACGAATTCGCCAATCAGGAAAGAGAACGACAGCAGCACGGCAATCATTCCACCCTTGCGCAGGTTCGGCAGCACCACCAACAGCGCCGCTTTCCAGGTGCTGGCACCCAACAAATGGGCGGCGTCCATCAGGTCACGCAGGTTAATCGCCTGCATGTTGTTGCTGATAGCGCGGTAAATAAACGGCAGCGCAATCGAGAAATAGCAGCCGATCAGGATCCATGGCGTCCCCAGTAACGGCAGCGGATCGGCGGCGAACAGTTGCATCAACCCCACCGCCGATACCACCGGTGGCACGGCGAATGGCAGCAGGATCAGCACATTCATCACCGCATCCAGCTTGGGGAAATAGTAAGCAATCACAAACATCATCGGCAAAATCACCATCACCGCCAGCACCAGAGTGCCAAAGCAGATCAGCAGCGAGTGCCATAGCGCCAGCAGGAAGCGCGGATCGCGCCATAACGCCACCAGCCATTTCAGGGTAAAACCGTCCGGCACTATGGTCGCGCCCCATTGGGTGGCCAGCGCATAAATCAGCGTCGCCGCCAGCGGTAACAGCAGGATCAGCAGCAGCAAGCCGCTCACTACGCGGTGATAGCCGGTTTCAAAACGCGACATGGCCGCCCTCCGCAATATTATGAGCGTGCATTAAGGTAACTCCTGCGCAGCAGCCACTGATGAATCAGAGTGATAAATGCCATCATCGCCACCAGCAGCATCGCCAGCGCACTGGCCAGGTTAGGTTCGAGGGAGATATCCCCCGCCACCAGTGCCGAAATACGTATCGGGATCACGTTGAAATTGCCGGTGGTCAGCGCATAGACCGTGGCATAGGCACCCAACGCATTGGCCAACAGGATGACAAAGGTCCCCATCAGGGCCGGTGCCAGCACCGGCAGGCCGATATGCCGCCAATAGCGCCACGGGCTGGCACCGAGCAAGGATGCCGATTCGCGCCAGTCTTCACGCAGCGCATCAAACGCCGGGTACAGCAGCAGCACGCCGAGCGGGATCTGGAAGTAGGTGTAGAGCACGATCAGCCCGGTTTTGGAGTAAAGGTTAAAACTCTCCATCAGGCCGTACTTGCGCAGCAATAGCGTCAGGCAGCCGTTTAACCCCAGCAGGATGACAAAGGCGAATGCCAGCGGCACCCCGGCGAAGTTGCTGGTCATGTTGGTAAACGACATCACAAAGTCATGGAACCGCGTCTGACCCAGTTGACGCAGTGAGTAACTGCCCACCAAGGCGATCAACAATCCATAAACGCTCGACCAGAGGGAAATCTCCAGCGAGAACTGAAACGCCTGCAGATAGAACGGCGAGGTCAGCACATCAACATAGTTGGCCAGCCCCCAGCCGCTGCTCTGGCTGAAAAAGCTGCTGACCGCAATCCACACCAGTGGCGCGATTTGGAACGCACCAAACAGCAGGATGAACGGCAACAGGCACAAAGCGGCAATCCACTTGGCTTTCATTAATCACCCTTATGCCAACAGCGCACGGCAACGCGGCTTGTTGTGTGCCACCTGCAGCACTTCGCACAGCGTGCCGCACAGGTCGGTTTGTTGCGGGTCGGCATCGTTTTGGCTAAATGCACTGCCGAAGACAAACAGCGGTACCTGACGTTCTTCCGCCAGCACGCCGCCGTGGCTGCGATCGTCATTCATGCCGTGATCGGCGGTGACCATCACCTGATAGCCGTCCGCCAACCAATCAGCCAAATAGCGCGACAGCACGCCGTCGGCATTACGCGCCGAATTGCGGTATTGCGGCGAAGACAGGCCGAAGCGGTGCCCGGCATCATCAATATTCATCGGGTGGATCAGCAAGAAATCGGGCTGATGACGACGGCGTAGGCTTTCGGCATCGTCAAACAGATGGGAATCCGGGTAGCGGTCGTCGTAATAAAAATGGCCGTGCTGGATCGGCAGCTCGGTATCGTCGGTATGGCGATCGCGGGCGGCATCAAACGGGGTGCGGTTATACAGCTCACTGAACCAATAGTAGGCCGCCGCCGCGGTAGTCAGCCCTGCGGCACGCGCATAGTGAAACACGCTTTGCTGCTGCGATAGGCGTGATACCTGATTATGCACCACGCCGCTCTCCACCGGCGGCACGCCGGTGAGGATGCACTCATACAGCGGCCGGGAGAGCGAGGGTAGCTCGCTCTCCAGCTGATACAACCGCCCGCGCCCTGCCGCACATTCGGCCTGCAGGTAGCCCATAGCGTCATGCGCCACCTGATAGTTCAGACCGTCCAGCAGTACGAGGATCGTTTTCATAAAGGCTTAGCTCACTGCTGCATAAACATAATGACGTTTTCCTGCCACATACGCGGCAGCGTTTTGGCGCTTTGCTCCCAGGCCGCTGGATCGGCGATTGGGTGAGCGTTTTTATACTGTTCGGCCGGCAGCAGCTTGGCTTTGACATCGTCTGGCAGCGTCAGATGTTCGGCACGGATAGGGCGGGCATAGCCACGCGCCAGGTTGATCTGGCCGGCGTCGGAGAAGATGTATTCACGCGCCAGTTTGGCGGCATTCGGGTGCTTGGCGTATTTGTTGATGATAGTGGTGTAGCCGGAGGTGATTGAGCCGTCGGACGGGATCAGCACTTCAAAACGGGTTTTGTCGATCTGGTCACGGTAGTTAAGGCCGTTAAAGTCCCAGACTACGCCGACCTGCACTTCGCCTTTTTCCAGTGAGGCGATCACCGGGTTGCTCAGGCTCAGACGTCCGGCTTTCGCCAGCTTGCCGAAGAATTCCAGGCCCGGCTTCAGGTTCTTCTCATTGCCGCCCATGGCGTAAGTTGCCGCCAATACGCCGCTGGCCGCCTGCGAGGCGGTACCTACGTCACCGATAGTGACCTGATAAGTTCCTTTCAGCAGATCCTCCCAGCTATGCGGGACCTCTTTCACCTGTTGCTTGTTGATGATGAAAGCAATGGTGCCGGTATAGGCCAGCGCCCAATGACCGTCTTTGTCTTTCGCCCAGTCAGGCACCTGATCCCAGGTGGATGGCTTGTACGGCTGGGTCACCCCTTTTTGTACCGCGATCGGGCCGAATGCTGCGCCCACATCACCAATATCCGCCGTAGCGTTGCTCTTTTCGGCATCAAACTTGGCGATTTCCTGCGCCGAGCTCATGTCGGTATCGGCATGCTTCAGGCCGTACTTGCTCAATAGATCCTGCCAGGTGTCTTTCCAGTTGGCCCAACTGTCCGGCATACCGACGCTATTGACTTCCCCTTCCTTCTTGGCAGCCTGTGCCAGCGCCGCCAGATCGGAATCGGCAGCCCAGCTCGCTTGGCTGGACAGGATAATGGCACTGGTTAACACAGAAGCGCACAAACGTTTCATAACTGATGCTCCGGGTGGTAGTGTGGAAGTGGCTGGACTAGTCCAGCAAGAACCAAGCCAATCTAACGGACGAATGTGATAATTATATGTCAGTCTAAAAAAGCAGCATTTTTATTGCATTCGGGCGTCACCGGAGCTTGCGTTGGTCTACCTTTAGCGGGGCAAAGCGCACTCAATTGGGGCAACTGTGCATGAATGATGTACCGACCACGGTGGCGGCGATCTGCCGGACGCTAACCGCCCGCATCGCCGACGGGGAGTTCAACGCCGACGGCAAACTGCCTTCCGAGCGAGCCCTGAGCGAACAGTTTTCCACCACCCGCATTACGCTGCAGGAAGCTCTCGGCCAGTTGGAGGCGCAGGGAGTGATTTACCGTCAGGTCAGGCGGGGCTGGTTTATTTCGCCGCCACGGTTGGTGTACAACCCGTTGCAGCGCAGCCACTTCCACGCCATGGCGCAGCAGCAAGGGCGCGATGCCCATACCGAAGTGATCGACGCCACCACGCTGCCGCTGTACGGCAGCCTGTGCCAACGGCTGGACCTGCCTTCCGGTAGCGAGGTCTACCGCATTCGCCGGTTGCGATATATTGACGGGCGGGCAGTGCTGTATTGCGAGCACTACCTCAACCCGACCTACTTTGCCGGTATCCTGGATGCCGATTTGACGCAGTCGCTGACCGCACTGTACGCGGAACGCTACGGCATTCGTTATGGACGGGTACGTTTCGATATGCTGCCCACCCTGCTGCCGCAGGAAGCAGCCACCATGCTGAAAGTGACCTACGGCAGCCCGGCGCTGTTTATTACCCGGGTTAACCGCGATCAGCACGATCGGGTGATTGATTGTGATTTGGAATACTGGCGTTACGACGCGCTGCACATTGACGTAGAGGTGGTGGCGAATGACGCGGGGTAAAAAAGTGGGCCAACGTGTTGGCCCCTGCGGAGAAATTAGCCGGTAGGGGTGCCGCATGCTGCGCCCTCACTGATTTAGTCGGCGTCGTAGCCGAGGTTGGGTGCCAGCCAGCGTTCAACCTCACTGACGCTCATGTCCTTACGCGCCGCATAATCTTCCACCTGATCACGCTGGAGCTGCGCTACCGCAAAATACTTGCTTTGCGGATGGCTAAAGTACCAGCCGGACACTGCCGCTCCTGGCCACATGGCGAAGGATTCGGTCAACACCATACCGGTGTGGCGATTCACATCCAGCAGGCGCCAGATTTCCGCTTTCTCGGTGTGTTCCGGGCAAGCCGGATAGCCCGGTGCCGGGCGGATACCCTGATAGTTTTCGCGGATCAGCTCTTCGTTACTGAGGTTCTCTTCAGCCGCGAAGCCCCAGTGCAGCTTGCGCACCTGCTCGTGCAGATACTCGGCGAAAGCCTCCGCCAGGCGATCCGACAGCGCCTTCACCATGATTTTATTGTAATCATCGTGCTGTGCATCATAGGCCGCCGCCAGTTCATCCTCTTCCAGACCGCCGGTCACCGCAAAAGCGCCGAAGTAGTCGGCCTTGCCGCTGCTTTTCGGCGCGACAAAGTCCGCCAGGCAGTAGTTCGGGAAGTCGGTTTTTTCCGTCTGCTGGCGCAGGTGGCGGCTGACCACCAGCACCTCTTCGCGGTTTTCGTCGCGATACACCTCAATGTCGTCACCGACGCGGTTGGCCGGGAACAAGCCATACACGCCGCGCGGATTGAGGCTGCTGTTGGCGGCCAGCATGTCCAGCATCTGGTTGGCATCGGCGAACAGACGCTTGGCCTCTTCACCCACCACCTCGTCTTCCAGAATCCGTGGATATTTGCCTGCCAGCGACCAGGTCATAAAGAACGGTGTCCAGTCGATGTACTGCCGCAGCGTCTCGATGCCGGCCTCTACCGCATGTACCCCAAGCTGCTTCGGCACCGGCGGCTGGTAGTTTTCCCAATCCAGCGCCATGGCGTTATCGCGCGCTTTTTGCAGGCTGACCGGTGGGGTGCGCGGTTTTTTACGCGCATGCTGGATACGCACGGTTTCGTATTCTTTGCGGGTGCGCGCCACAAAATCGTCGCGCTGAGTATCGGACAGCAAGGCCGACACCACGCCCACGGTGCGTGAGGCATTTTGCACGTAGGTGGTCGAGCCGCTGTAGTTCTGTTCAATCTTCACCGCCGTATGCGCCTTGGAGGTGGTCGCCCCGCCAATCAGCAACGGCAGGGTAAAGCCCTGGCGCTCCATCTCTTTGGCCACGTTGACCATTTCATCCAGCGACGGAGTGATCAGCCCCGACAGGCCGATGATGTCCACGTTCTGCTCGCGTGCGGTTTTCAGGATTTTCTCCGTCGGCACCATCACGCCCAGATCGACGATTTCGTAGTTGTTGCACTGCAACACGACTCCGACGATGTTTTTGCCGATGTCATGCACGTCGCCCTTCACCGTCGCCAGCAGGATTTTGCCCGCCGTGGTGCCTTTCTGCTTGCTGGCCTCAATGTAAGGCTCCAGATAAGCCACCGCCTGCTTCATCACGCGGGCGGACTTCACCACTTGCGGCAGGAACATCTTGCCTTCGCCGAACAGGTCGCCGACGACGTTCATGCCCGCCATCAGCGGCCCTTCGATCACTTCGATCGGGCGTTCCGCCCGCTGCCGGGCCTCTTCGGTATCCAGCTCGATAAACTCAGTGATCCCTTTCACCAGCGAGTATTCCAGCCGCTTTTCGACCGGCCAGCCGCGCCATTCCGCCTGCTGTACTGCCACTTCATTATCTTTGCTACCACGGTATTTTTCCGCCAGGTCCAGTAGCCGCTCTGTACCGTCGTCGCGGCGGTTGAGGATCACATCTTCTACCGCATCGCGCAGTTCTGCCGTCAGATCATCGTAGATCGCAAGTTGCCCGGCATTAACGATCCCCATGTCCATGCCGTTGCGGATCGCGTGATAAAGAAACACCGCGTGGATCGCCTCGCGTACTGGATCGTTACCGCGGAATGAGAACGACACATTGGACACTCCACCGGAGATCATCGCATGCGGCAGGTGGGTTTTGATGTCGGCACAGGCTTCGATAAAGTCGACAGCGTAGTTGTTATGCTCTTCAATACCGGTAGCAACGGCAAATATATTCGGGTCAAAAATGATGTCTTCCGGCGGGAAGCCGACGCGCTCGGTCAGAATTTTATAGGCACGGCGACAAATCTCGAACTTGCGCTCGCGGGTATCCGCCTGGCCCACTTCGTCAAATGCCATCACCACTACCGCCGCACCGTAACGACGCACCAGTCTGGCGTGATGAATAAAGGCTTCTTCGCCCTCTTTCATCGAGATCGAGTTAACGATACCTTTGCCCTGGATGCACTTCAGCCCCTTTTCTATCACCGACCATTTGGAGGAGTCGATCATGATCGGCACACGGGCAATATCCGGCTCACCGGCGATCAGGTTGAGGAAGCGCACCATCGCCGCTTCGGCGTCGAGCATCCCCTCATCCATGTTGATATCGATAATCTGTGCGCCGCTTTCCACCTGCTGACGGGCAACGTCCAGTGCTTCGCTGTATTTCTCTTCTTTGATCAGCCGCTTAAAACGGGCGGAGCCGGTGACGTTGGTGCGCTCGCCGACGTTGACGAACAGCGTTTTGGCGTCGATATTCAACGGCTCAAGGCCGGCCAGGCGACAGGCTACCGGGATCTCCGGTAGTTGGCGCGGTGGTACGCCCGCCACGGCCTTGACCATCGCGGCAATGTGTTCCGGCGTGGTACCGCAGCAACCACCGATAATATTCAGGAAGCCGGCCTGCGCCCACTCGCCGACCTGTTTCGCCATCTCTTGCGCGTCCAGATCGTATTCGCCGAAGGCGTTGGGCAACCCGGCGTTGGGATGAGCGGTGACGTAACTTTCCGAGATACGCGACAGCTCAGCAACGTATTGGCGCAGCTCGTCCGGGCCCAGCGCACAGTTCAGGCCAAAGCTCAGCGGTTTGACGTGGCGCATCGAATTATAGAAGGCTTCGGTGGTCTGGCCCGACAGGGTACGACCAGAGGCGTCGGTAATGGTGCCGGAAATCATGATCGGCAGCGCCACGCCCAGGGCTTCAAATTCGGTTTCCACCGCAAAAGCGGCGGCTTTGGCGTTCAGGGTATCGAAGATGGTTTCGATCATGATCAGATCGACGCCACCTTCCACCAGCGCGCGCGTTGATTCGCGGTAGGCTTCCACCAGCTCATCGAAAGAAACATTACGGAACGCCGGATCGTTGACGTTCGGTGAAATAGAGGCGGTACGGTTGGTCGGGCCCAGTACTCCGGCCACATAACGTGGCTTTTCTGGCGTGCGTGCGGTCCATTCATCGGCACAGGTACGCGCCAGGCAGGCGGCCTGATAGTTAATCTCGGCGGACAGCGACTCCATATGGTAGTCGGCCATGGCGATGGACGTGGAGTTGAAGGTATTGGTTTCGAGAATGTCGGCCCCCGCTTCCAGGTAGCCGTAGTGAATGGCGGTGATCACTTCTGGTTTGGTTAACACCAGCAGGTCATTATTGCCTTTCAGATCGCTCCGCCAGTCGGCAAAACGCTCGCCACGAAAGTCACTTTCTTCCAGACGATAGCTCTGGATCATGGTGCCCATGCCGCCGTCCAACACTAAAATTCGCTGCGCTAACTGCCGGCGCAGTTGTTCTACTCGATTTGTCACTGTAGCCCCTTCAATTACCGATCCAGCCCATCGCTCAATTGCTGCAAAAACCAACGAGCCATCCTAGCACAGGTGCAATGGCAAAGGGGTGAGCGCTAATTGAGAGTTTTTCAGGTTGCCGAGCAACAGATCCGATGAGCTGACTGGCGGCTTGCAATTCACACGTAAAAAACGAAAATGAATTCCATCATACGGAAAAAGGAACATGAATTATGGTCACCCCTGCTCCTGCCAAACGTGGCAAAAAGCCCCGTACTGCATCCCCGACCGCCAGTGCGGCGACCGGTCAGGTACAGTCGCTGACCCGTGGTCTGAAATTATTGGAATACATTGCCGAAGCCCAGGGCAATGTCGCGCTAACCGATCTGGCCCAACAGGCCGGCTTGCCGAATTCCACCACCCACCGCCTGCTCACCACCATGCAACAGCAAGGGTTCGTACGGCAGGTGGGCGATTTGGGCCTGTGGACCATCGGTTCACACGCCTTTGTGGTCGGCAGCAGCTTTTTGCAGAGTCGTAATCTTTTGGCGATGGTGCACCCAACGCTGCGTCGCCTGATGGAAGAGTCCGGCGAGACGGTTAATCTGGCGGTGCTGGATACCAGCGAGTATCAGGCCATTATTATCGATCAGGTACAGTGCACCGCGTTAATGCGCATGTCGGCACCGATCGGCGGTAAACTGCCGATGCACGCTTCCGGCGCGGGGAAAGCCTTTCTTTCCACCCTGCCGGATGAGCAGGTCACCAAACTGCTGCATAAAAAGGGCATGCAAACCTACACCCAACATACCCTGACGCCGCACAACCTGAAAGAAGGGCTGGCGCAAATTCGCAAGCAGGGCTTTTCCTTTGACGACGAAGAACATGCGCTCGGCCTGCGCTGCGTAGCAGCCTGCATCTTCGACGAGCACCGTGAAGCTTTCGCCGCCATCTCCATCTCCGGTCCGGTGTCTCGTATCACCGACAACCGCGTGACTGAGCTGGGCGCGCTGGTGATCCATGCGGCGAAAGAGATCAGCCTGGAATATGGCGGCGTGCGTTAAACATAGCCCTCTCTGGGGTGCAGTTTCTGCGCCCCGGCCTGTTTCGCCCTCTGCTGTTGTCAGCGTGTAAAATGCTGTGCCGATCCTGTTTCCCTCCCCCAATAAAAACTTGAAGCCGATCACAGTTACCGATCCTGCCTGCGAAAGCCCATTGCAACCGGTGAAACTTCCTCCGACAATGTTACCGATAACATGTTACCGGTAACATATCAATTTAAAGCCTGTGACGCCACCCGGTGTTTTGGAGCCAAACCATGAGCAAGAATCAAAATCGTATTTACGTTGTGATGGGTGTGTCCGGCAGCGGCAAGTCCGCTGTCGCCGCCGCCGCCGCTCGCCAACTGTCCGCTAACTTTCTCGACGGCGATTTTCTGCATCCGCGCAGTAATATCCTGAAGATGGCCTCCGGCGCAGCACTGAACGACGAAGATCGCGCCCCGTGGTTGGCCGCGCTCAACAATGCCGCTTTCGCCATGCAGCGGACCAACAGCGTGTCGCTCATCGTCTGCTCCGCGCTAAAAAAACATTACCGCGACCGTCTCCGTACTGGCAACGATAACCTGTCGTTCATCTATCTGCATGGCGACTTCTCGGTTATCGAGTCTCGCCTGGCGGCACGCAACGGTCACTTCTTCAAACCGCAAATGCTGATCACCCAGTTTGCCACTCTGGAACAACCGGGTGCTGACGAACCCGATGTGATAGCGGTCGACATCAACCAACCGTTGGCAGCAGTGATCGCCGATACCGTACGCCATATTCAGAGCTCCCTGCCGCAGGATGTGTGCGCGTGAACACTCTGATGTTGGCTGGTACCGCAGCAGGCTCGGCTTTACTGTTGTGATTCCTGGTCATGAGGGCACGCCTGCACGCTTTTGTCGCACTGAAGTTGGTATTCATCGTCACCGACATCTTCTCCGACACGCTGCAAGTTCACATTACCAACACCGTGTAAAAAAGCATGAGCTTCCTGTCAGGCTTGGTAACGCTGGGTGAGGCGCTGCTCAGCCTCGACGTTCTCGGTCTGCTCGCTTTCACGGTATTTTAAGCCCTAAATCGCCCCGCTCTTGCACACCAGGGTTGCAATTCATCACCGGGGGCACCGCCACAGGCGGCAACAATAACAATAGCAATGTGAGGAAGGCATGATTAATCCCACCCTATCCCGTGTCACACAACGCATCATCGACCGTTCCAAATCGAGCCGCGCCACCTATCTGGCGCGCATCGAAGCGGCCCGTTCCCAAACCGTACACCGCGCGCAATTGGCCTGTGGCAACCTTGCCCACGGCTTCGCTGCCTGCCAGCCGGATGACAAAACTGCGCTGAAGAATATGGTGCGCAGCGATATCGCCATCATTACCGCTTATAACGACATGTTGTCTGCCCACCAGCCCTACGAAAACTACCCACAAAAGCTGAAACAGGCACTGCACGCGGTAGGGGCTGTCGGCCAAGTGGCTGGCGGCGTCCCGGCGATGTGCGACGGTGTGACTCAAGGGCAGGACGGCATGGAGCTGTCGCTGATGAGTCGTGACGTGATCGCCATGTCGTCCGCCATCGGCCTGTCGCACAATATGTTCGACGGCGCGTTGTTCCTCGGCATCTGCGACAAAATCGTGCCGGGACTGGTGATGTCCGCCCTGTCCTTCGGCCATTTACCGGCGCTGTTTGTCCCCGCCGGCCCGATGAGCAGCGGCTTGCCGAACAAAGAGAAAGTCCGGGTGCGCCAACTGTATGCCGAAGGCAAGGCCGACCGTCTGGCACTGCTGGAGGCCGAGGCCGCCTCCTACCATGGCATCGGCACCTGCACCTTCTACGGCACCGCCAACACCAACCAAATGGTGATGGAAGTGATGGGGCTGCACCTGCCGGGGGCCTCTTTCGTCCACCCTGATACACCGCTGCGCGATGCATTGACCGACGCGGCCGCACGTCAGGTCACTCGCCTGACCGAAACCGCCGGTAACTATCTGCCGATCGGCCGACTGGTGGATGAGAAGGTGGTGGTGAACGGTATCGTTGCGCTGTTGGCTACCGGTGGCTCCACCAATCTGACCATGCACATGGTGGCAATGGCGCGCGCCGCCGGCATCATTATCAACTGGGATGACTTCTCCGAACTATCGGACGCGGTGCCATTGTTATGCCGCATCTACCCGAACGGCCCGGCGGATATCAACCAATTCCAGGCCTCGGGCGGCGTAGCCCTGGTGGTGCGCGAACTGTTGAAACACGGGCTGCTGCACGAAGACGTACATACCGTGGCCGGTTTTGGCCTGACCCGCTACACCCAGGAACCCTGGCTGGATAATGGTCAACTTGCCTGGCGTGAGGGCACGGAAGTGTCTCTCGACGCCAAAGTTATCGCCAGCGTGGCCGAGCCTTTCGAGCACCACGGCGGTACCAAGGTGCTGGCCGGTAATCTCGGCCGGGCGGTAATGAAAACCTCGGCTGTCCCCGCCGAAAACCAGATTATCGAAGCGCCGGCGGTGGTATTTGAAAGTCAGCATGACATCGTTCCGGCGTTTGAAGCCGGCAAACTGGATCGCGATTGTGTGGTGGTGGTGCGCTTCCAAGGGCCACAGGCCAATGGCATGCCAGAACTGCACAAACTGATGCCGCCGCTGGGCGTATTGATGGACCGTGGCTTTAAAGTGGCCCTGGTAACCGATGGCCGTCTGTCCGGCGCTTCCGGCAAGGTTCCGTCCGCCATTCACGTGACCCCGGAAGCCTACACCGGTGGCATGCTGGCCAAGGTGCAAAACGACGACCTGATCCGCGTGAACGGCCGCACCGGCGAGCTGGCATTGTTGGTCGATGCCGACCTGCTGGCCCAGCGCGCACCTTATCAACCTGACCTGAGCGCAGAACATATCGGCTGTGGCCGTGAACTGTTCGGCGCCTTGCGCAGCCAGCTTTCCGGTGCCGAACAGGGTGCCTGCTGCATTAAATTTTAACCGAAAGCATGGCCACACAGCCTGACGGCGGCGGCCATAACTGGAGAAAAACGTTAATGAACAATTGGAAGACAAGCGCAGAGCAGATCCTGATGGCCGGACCTGTGGTCCCGGTGATCGTCATCAGCAAACTGGAACATGCGGTACCGTTGGCGAAAGCCCTGGTCGCCGGTGGCGTGCGGGTATTGGAAGTGACGCTGCGCACCGCCTGCGCGATGGACGCGATCCGTGCGATTGCCAAAGAAGTGCCGGACGCAATTATCGGTGCCGGTACCGTCATTAATCCACAGCAACTGCAGGAAGTGACCGACGCCGGCGCACAGTTCGCCATCAGCCCAGGCCTGACCGCCGATCTGCTGAAAGCGGCCACTACCGGGTCTATTCCGTTAATTCCCGGTATTTGTACCGTGTCGGAACTGATGCTGGGGATGGATCACGGCCTGCGCGAGTTTAAATTCTTCCCAGCGGAAGCCAACGGTGGCGTGAAAGCGCTGCAGGCCATCAGTGGCCCGTTCCCGCAGGTACGCTTCTGCCCAACCGGCGGCATCTCACCGAACAACTACCGTGACTATCTGGCACTGAAAAGCGTGCTGTGCATCGGCGGCTCCTGGCTGGTACCGGCAGATGCACTGGAAAGCGGTGACTACGCACGCATCACCGAATTGGCGCGCGCCGCCGTTGCGGGTGCAAAAGCGTAATCTTGTCGGGCGCGGTAATCAACCGCGCCCTTATGCAGTCGCCGATGTCGCGGGCAGCGCCGCACCACTACGCTGGCTGAAACGCCGCTTTTTGCGGTAAGCAAACACGTCTTCCACATGCCCATCGCGGATGCGCTGTTGCAACCCGCGCCAGTAATCGGCCTCGAACAGGTCACGATGCATCTCTTCAAACACCTGCCGAATGCGCCGATCGCCACACAGGAAATGCCTGAACTCCTCCGGGAATACATCATTGGGTGACACGCTGTACCAGGGTTCGCTGGCCAACTCGTCTTCCGGATAGCGCGGTGGTGGAATATCGCGGAAGTTGACCTCGGTCATGTAGCAAATCTCATCGTAGTCATAGAACACCACCCGCCCGTGCCGGGTCACACCAAAATTTTTGAACAGCATATCGCCGGGGAAAATATTGGCGGCGGCCAGCTGCTTGATGGCATTACCGTATTCTTCTATCGCATCGCGCATCTGCTGTTCATCGGCCTGCTCCAGATATAGATTCAGCGGCGTCATGCGTCGTTCCATATACAGATGCTTGATCGCGATGCGATCGCCCAGATCCTCCAGTTTGTCCGGCACCTCCCGCTGCAGTTCCGCCAGCAGCTCGGGACTGAGTCGCGCCTTGTCGACGACAAAGTTTTCGTACTCCTGGGTATCCGCCATGCGCCCTACGCGGTCGTGTTCTTTCACCAGTTGGTAGCAGGCCATCACCTGCGCCTGCGTCACCTCTTTTTGTGGCGCAAACTCATCCTTGATCACCTTGAATACCCGATCGAAAGAAGGCAGGGTAAACACCAGCATCACCATGCCCTTCACCCCCGGCGCGATGATGAACTGCTCCTGCGAGCCACTCATAAACGTCAGGTACTCACGGTAACATTCTGTTTTTCCATGCTTCTGGCAACCAATCGCCATATACAGCTCGGCGGTGGTTTTGCCCGGCAGTATTTCACGCAGCCACTCGACCAATGCCGCCGGCAGGGGCGCGTAAACCATAAAATAGGAGCGGGCGAAGCCGAATACGATGCTGGCCTCAGCCTTGCTGGTCAGGCAGGTATCAATAAACAAGGCGCCGGAATCACTGTGATGGATCGGCAGCAGGAAAGGATAGACCCGGCCTGTCACTCGCAATTTCCCCACCAGCCAGGCCGCCTTGTTGCGGTAAAACAGCTCATTGGCGATCTGGAACGTCGCGCCGGCCAATTGCTGCGCGCTAAAACTCTGCTGCAAGGCCAGCGTGATGTAATCAATATCGCGCGATAAATTTTCCCATGGCAACCGCAGAGGCAAGTCGGTCAGCAGGTTGTACAGCATTGCCGAGACGTCACCGTTGGCGGTGAAATCGCGTGATAGTGGACGTGGGATATCACGAAAGCGCCCTTCTGGCTGGGAGCTGAAAACAAACAGTTTTTCCGGCGTCAGATCGCGATGCCTAAACAGCCGACAGTAGACCGAATTGAAGAAGCTTTCGGCAATCTCAAAACGTGGGTACTCCGGCAGCAGATCGGTATACACCGCCTTCACCCGGCTGGGGAAGTCTGCATCAAAATACTGTTGCCCGGTGATGCACTTCAGTTGCTCCACCACCAAGCCGACGTGATGATCGTACAGGTGGATTCGTTTTTTCATTGCCTGCTGTACTGCCGGCCAGTCCGCCCGCTCAAAACGCTGCTGCGCACCGGCGGTCACCTCCAGAAAGCGGCCGTACTGTGCATCAAAGCCCTGCAAGATCGTCTGCGCAATCAACAGCTCCAGTTTTGCCGCCATCCTTACCTCCCGCCAGAAAATAGAGCCTGCATAAGCAGGCCGAGACTGCTGACAAAGTCCACTGCGGTTAAAAGTTCTGATCTGAGAGCGAATAAAAACAAAGGATTATATCTTCTGATTTACCCCAAACACCCGAAAACCACGTTTTTCGGGTGTTTGTCATCAATCTGGCCCTGGTTTACGCGTGGCAGTATCAGAACTGCTGTTCTTCCGTAGAACCGGTCAATGCCGTCACTGAGGAGGCTCCGCCCTGAATAATGGTGGTTACCTTGTCGAAGTAACCGGTACCCACTTCCTGTTGGTGTGAGGCAAAGGTATAACCGCGAGCCACGGCGTCGAATTCCGGCTGCTGTACTTTTTCGACGTAGTGCTTCATGCCCTCACCCTGTGCATAGGCGTGTGCCAGGTCAAACATGTTGAACCACATGCTGTGGATGCCCGCCAGCGTGATGAACTGGTACTTGTAACCCATCGCCGACAGCTCTTCCTGGAAGCGAGCAATCGTCTGGTCGTCCAGGTTCTTTTTCCAGTTGAATGACGGCGAGCAGTTGTACGCCAGCAGTTTGCCCGGGAATTTGGCATGGATTGCATCGGCAAAGCGCTTAGCTGCCTGCAAATCCGGGGTGGAAGTTTCACACCACACCAGGTCAGCATATGGGCAATAGGCCAGTCCACGGCTGATCGCCTGCTCAACACCGGCGTGGGTGCGGAAGAAACCTTCGGCAGTGCGTTCACCGGACACAAATTCGCGATCGTACGGGTCGCAGTCAGAAGTCAGCAAATCGGCAGCATCAGCGTCAGTACGCGCAATAACCAGCGTCGGCACGCCGAGCACATCGGCTGCCAGACGTGCAGCAACCAATTTCTGGATCGCTTCCTGGGTCGGCACCAGCACTTTGCCACCCATATGACCGCATTTTTTCACCGCCGCCAGTTGGTCTTCGAAGTGCACCCCGGCAGCACCGGCTTCAATCATCGCCTTCATCAGTTCGAAGGCATTCAGCACGCCACCAAACCCGGCTTCGGCATCGGCGACGATCGGCAGGAAGTAGTCGGTGTAGCCTTTGCTGCCCGGTTCAATTTTGTTGGCCCACTGGATCTGATCGGCACGGCGGAAAGTATTGTTGATACGCTCAACCACACCCGGTACAGAGTCAACCGGGTACAGCGACTGGTCCGGGTACATCGCAGACGCCGTGTTGGCATCCGCCGCCACCTGCCAGCCAGACAGATAAATTGCCTCGACACCCGCCTTGGCCTGCTGCAACGCCTGGCCGCCGGTCAGCGCTCCCAGGCTGTTGACGTAGCCTTTGCGTGATTTACCGTGCAGCAGTTCCCACAGCTTGGCGGCACCGTTCTGTGCCAGAGTGCAAACCGGGTTAACCGAACCGCGCAGGTTGATGACGTCTTCCGCGCTGTACGGGCGGGTGATACCTTCCCAGCGATCTGATTTCCATTCCTGTTCCAGTTGTTGAATCTGTTGAGCACGAGAGGTAGACATAATTTTATCCTTTTCAATAATGTAGGGTTAATGTTCAGGAATGTTTTCAGGCCAGTAATTCGTAGCCGGGCAATGTCAGGAAATCGATCAACTCATCTGAAACGGTGATTTTCTCCATCAGACGAGCGGCCTCGGTAAAGCGCCCATGACTAAAACGTTGCTCACCGAGTTCTTCTTGAATAACGAGAACTTCTTCGGCAAGCATTTGACGGAACAGTGCTTTAGTGACTAATTGCCCATTGCTGAGAGATTTTTCATGATGGATCCATTGCCAGATTGAGGTACGGGAAATTTCTGCCGTTGCCGCATCTTCCATCAGACCGTAAATCGGTACGCAGCCATTGCCAGAGATCCAGGCCTCGATGTATTGCACCGCCACGCGAATGTTGGCGCGCATGCCAGCTTCCGTCCGCTCGCCGTCGCACGGTTCCAGCAGTTGCGCAGCGCTGATCGGCGCATCGTTTTCACGCAGCACTTCCAGCTGGTTGCGGCGCTCACCGAGCACCCGGCTGAACACCTCCATCACGGTATCTGCCAGCCCCGGATGCGCCACCCAAGTGCCGTCATGACCATTATTGGCCTCCATCTCTTTATCCGCCCGCACCTTGTTCAGCACCCAGGCATTCTTCTCTGCGTCTTTGCTCGGTATAAACGCCGCCATACCGCCCATGGCAAAGGCACCGCGCTTGTGGCAGGTCTTGATCAGCAACCGGGAATAGGCGCTGAGGAATGACTTGTCCATGGTGACCGACTGACGATCCGGCAATACCCGGTCAGCATGGTTTTTCAGCGTCTTGATGTAGCTGAAGATGTAATCCCAACGGCCGCAATTCAGACCGACGATATGATCGCGCAGGTGGTAGAGGATCTCGTCCATCTGGAATACTGCCGGCAGCGTTTCAATCAGCACCGTGGCTTTGATCGTGCCGCGTGGCAGAGAGAAACGATCTTCGGCAAAGCTGAAGACTTCGCTCCACCAGGCCGCTTCCTGCCAGGACTGGGTTTTAGGCAGGTAGAAATAAGGGCCGCTGCCTTTAGCCAGCAGTTGACGATAGTTATGGAAGAAATACAGCGCAAAATCGAACAGGCCACCGGGGATCGCTTCCCCCTGCCACTGCACGTGTTTTTCCGGCAAATGCAGGCCGCGTACGCGCGCAATCAACACCGCCGGGTTCGGTTTTAACTGATAAATCTTGCCGGCTTCATTGGTGTAAGAAATGGTGCCGTTCACCGCGTCATGCAGGTTGATTTGGCCGTCGATGACTTTGTCCCAGCTCGGCGCCAGTGAGTCTTCGAAGTCAGCCATAAACACCTTCACATTAGCGTTCAGGGCGTTGATGACCATCTTGCGTTCAACAGGGCCAGTAATTTCCACGCGGCGATCACGCAGATCATCAGGAATACCACGAACTTTCCATTCACCGTTACGAATGGAACTGGTTTCCGAAATAAAATCAGGAAGCTCTCCTTGATCGATCTTCTGCTGCCAGCAGACACGCGCAGCCAACAGTTTGTTGCGCTGTGGAGTAAATTTACTCACCAATTCCACCAGGAATTCGACTGCGTCATCCGTCAACACCTGCCGTTCAGCAGCGCTAAAACCCTGCGTAAACGTTAATTCCGTGCCTACTATCTGTTGCGTCATTGTCTTGCTCCTTCCTATCGTTGCGCACCGCCGTTGCCATTCAGCCGGCGCATCTTCATCAGAAATCAGTGCGGATCAGGGCATATAAAAACGATCCCTAACTGGTCAGATCTCTTCTCTCTGAATCTAAGAATACTCAACTAAAAATAAAAATCAAAAACCATTTCCATTTTATTATAAAATATTTTATTAACCTTTTATTATCAATTAGTTAATAATCATAACAACAGACACTGTTAAGGAAACCGGTTCCACAGTAGCGTTGAAATTAATTTAAGTCTTTGTAAGAAAATGGTTTTTACTATAGAAAGTGTGAAATGAGGAAGACAGGTGGGGGAAGAGATGACGTCGGCGGCCTCGATTCAGCCGCCGATTAGGGTAAAAAGGATTACTCGAGGGTTGGGTTCATATGGCGCAGATCGTACGGCGTGATCTGGTAAACATAGTAGTTGAGCCAGTTGGCAAACAGCAGATGGCCATGGCTTCGCCAGGAGGCTTTGGGTGTGAGTTCGGGATTATCATCGGGGAAGTAATTCAGCGGTACCACAGGATTAAGACCTGCATCGTTATCGCGACTATACTCGCCAGCTAACGTTAGCGCATCATACTCCGGGTGTCCGGTCACAAACGCCAGCCGCTTGTCCTTACTGGCGAACAAATAGGCCCCGGTTTGCTCTGATTCAGCCAGGATATCCAGATCCGTATACTGACGGATAATTTCTGTCGGGAAGTCCGCATAGCGTGAATGCGGAGCCAGGAAGGTATCATCAAAGCCACGGGTCAGCAGCGCATGCTGTTGCAGTGTTTGATGCTGATAAACCCCCGACAGTTTCACTTCACGCGTCATCTTCGGAATACCATACAGAATGTTCAATGCCGCCTGCACCGCCCAGCATACAAACAGTGTGGAGGTGACGTGATTCTTGGCCCAGTCGATGACACGCTCAATCTGCGGCCAGTAGGCAACGTCACAGAAATCAACCAACCCTAGCGGTGCACCAGTGACAATCAATCCGTCGAAGTTCTCATCCTGAATATCTTCAAAATCACAGTAGAAGTTGTTCAGATGCTCCGCCGGCGTATTCTTCGACTCACGGCTATCGATACGCAACAGTTGGATGTCAATTTGCAGAGAAGAGTTGGAAAGCAGGCGTAAAAACTGATTTTCCGTCTCGATTTTCTTGGGCATCAGGTTAAGGATAAGCACTTTCAACGGCCTGATTTCCTGTGTTTTTGCCCGAGAGGATGTCATCACAAAGACATTCTCGTTGCGCAAAAAACTAACCGCAGGTAACTCATCAGGAACACGAATCGGCATTACTTAATCCTCATATATCCGCTTAAACGTTTAGACATCCAGATGCCCGAAGATAGCGTTTTTTTAGCAAGATGTCGAGTGTTCAACCGGAAGGTGAAAATGTTTCATTGCCTTGGCATAGACAGGATTTATACGTTTTAGGAAAGCACAAAGCAAAAAGCCCCATGCTTTCGCATGAGGCTTCTTACTTTTTTTGATGCTTGGCAGTGTCCTACTCTCGCATGGGGAGACCCCACACTACCATCGGCGCTACGGCGTTTCACTTCTGAGTTCGGCATGGGGTCAGGTGGGACCACCGCGCTATTGCCGCCAAGCAAATTCTTTTAATTCTTTTCGCCGAACTTCTAA
>NZ_JBQZFO010000016.1:0-54967 GCF_052691715.1 Serratia sp. NA_112.1 | reverse complement strand
GCGGCCCTGAAAGGGCAAGGACCATGGATGGGCCTTGTAAGCAGGTAACAACGCTGCGGCTTGAAAGGCGACGGGCAGCCACGAACTTGGGATCGAAAAGCTATGACTTCACCGATTAGTTACACCTCACCCACGGTCAGTGTTGAAGCGCTGAAACACTCCATCGCCTATAAATTGATGTTTATTGTCGGCAAGGACCCGGCGATTGCCAACCAGCATGACTGGCTGAATGCCGTGTTGTTTGCGGTTCGCGACCGTATGGTGGAACGCTGGTTGCGTTCTAACCGTGCGCAACTTTCACAGGATGTGCGTCAGGTGTATTACCTGTCGATGGAGTTCCTGATCGGCCGCACGCTGTCCAACGCCCTGCTGTCGATGGGAATTTATCAGGATATTGACGACGCATTGAATGAGATGGGGATGAGCCTGGGTGAGCTGCTGGAGGAAGAGAACGATCCTGGCCTCGGCAACGGTGGCCTGGGGCGGCTGGCGGCCTGTTTCCTTGACTCGCTGGCGACGCTGGCGCTGCCGGGACGTGGCTACGGCATTCGTTATGAATATGGCATGTTCAAACAAAATATCGTCAACGGCCAGCAGATGGAATCCCCGGACTACTGGCTGGAATATGGCAACCCGTGGGAATTCCCACGTCACAATACTCGCTATAAGGTGCGTTTTGGCGGCCGCATTCAACAGGAAGGCGCCAAGGCACGTTGGGTAGAAACCGAAGAGATTATTGCCGCCGCTTACGATCAGGTGATCCCCGGTTTTGATACCGATGCGACTAACACGCTGCGGTTGTGGAGTGCCCAGGCCAGTAATGAAATCAACCTGGGTAAATTCAACCAGGGGGATTACTTCGCGGCCGTTGAGGATAAAAACCACTCGGAGAACGTCTCACGCGTGCTGTACCCGGATGATTCCACCTATTCCGGACGTGAACTTCGCCTGCGACAGGAGTATTTCCTGGTGTCGGCCACGGTGCAGGATATCCTCAACCGCCACTGGACGATGCATAAAAGCTTCGACAACCTGGCAGACAAGATTGCCATTCACCTGAATGACACCCACCCGGTACTGTCGATCCCGGAACTGATGCACCGGTTAATCGACGAGCATAAATTCAGTTGGCTGGATGCCTGGGCCGTGGTGGAAAAGGTGTTCTCCTATACCAACCACACGCTGATGAGCGAAGCGCTGGAAACCTGGCCGCTGGATATGATTGGCCGGATCCTACCGCGTCACCTGCAACTGATTTTCGAGATTAACGATCACTTCCTCAAACACGTACAGGAAGTCGTACCGGGTGACAATGACCTGCTGGCGCGAGTGTCGATCATTGATGAAACCAATGGCCGTCGGGTGCGTATGGCCTGGTTGGCGGTGGTGGCCAGCCACAAGGTTAACGGCGTTTCCGCACTGCATTCCGAGCTGATGGTGCAATCACTGTTTGCCGATTTCGCCCATATCTTCCCCGATCGTTTCTGCAACAAAACCAACGGTGTTACGCCACGCCGCTGGCTGGGGCTGGCTAACCGTCCGTTATCCGCCGTACTTGATGACAGTATCGGCCAGACCTGGCGCACCGATCTCAGCCAACTGAGCGAGATAAAGGCCAATGTCGACTACCCGAGCTTCCTGCAGGCAGTGCAGGCCGCCAAACGGCAGAACAAGGAGCGTCTGGCTACCTACATCGCCAAAACGCTGAATGTGGTGGTCAACCCGGACGCGCTGTTCGACGTACAGATCAAGCGTATCCACGAATACAAACGGCAGTTGCTCAACGTACTGCACGTGATCACCTTGTATAACCGTCTGCTGCAGGATCCGGAAGCCGAGCGGGTGCCGCGGGTGGTGATCTTTGCCGGCAAGGCGGCTTCGGCCTATTACGCCGCCAAGCAGATCATCCGCTTGATCAACGATGTCGCCAAGGTGATCAACAACGATCCGCGCGTGCATACGCAGTTGAAAGTGGTGTTTATCCCGAACTATGGTGTCAGTCTGGCGCAGATGATCATTCCGGCGGCGGATCTTTCCGAGCAAATCTCACTGGCGGGCACCGAGGCGTCCGGCACCAGTAATATGAAGTTTGCTCTTAACGGCGCGCTGACTATCGGCACGCTGGACGGAGCTAACGTAGAGATGCTGGAACACGTGGGGGAGGAGAACATCTTTATCTTCGGCAATACCGCCGAGCAGGTAGAAGAACTGCGACGCAACGGTTACAACCCGCATCTTTACTATGAGCAGGATCCAGAGTTGCATCAGGCGCTGACTCAGATCGCTACAGGTGCTTTCAGCCCTGAGGAGCCAAAGCGCTACAGTAACCTGTTTGATTCACTGGTTAATCTGGGCGATCACTATCAACTGCTGGCCGATTACCGCAGCTATGTGGATACGCAGGATAAGGTGGATGAGGTGTATCGTAATCAGGATGACTGGACGCGGCGGGCAATATTGAATATCGCCAACATGGGCTACTTCTCTTCCGACCGTACCATTCAGGAGTATGCGGACGAAATCTGGCACATCAAACCTATCAAGCTGTAAATACAAAAGGGCCGGATTTCCGGCCCTTCAGACTGATGACAAACCTCATTTCTGCCCAGAGCGAGTAGAGGTCGATAAAGAAAAATCAGGAAAATCAATTTATTGATTTTCGGCTGCTCACCACAAAGCAGGAAAAACCACGCTTTTTCCTGCTTTGTCAGCAACAAAAAGGGCCGGATTTCCGGCCCTTTTAACGTTTAGCGGTTTACGATGCCAGAGACAGCGTTTTCACTTTCGCGTGTTCTGCCAGCCAGGCTTTTACCCGTGCCTGCTGTGCTTCGTCCAGCCACATACCCAGCTTGGTACGGCGCCAGATAGCGTCATCAAGTTCCACCACCCATTCTTTGTCGATCAGGTAGCGCAACTCGGCTTCATGCAGGCCATGACCGAAATCTTCGCCCAGGTCGCTGAGGCTATTGGCATTGGCCAGGATCAGCTCGCTGTGGCTGCCGTAGGTGCGGGCAAAGCGGCGTGCCAGGGATTCCGGCAACCAGCTGTGCTCACGGCGCAGTTTTGCGGCGTAGCTGTCGCGATCGCCACCGATATCCCCCCCTGGAAGCGAACCGTTTTTGGTCCACGCCGGGCCACAGCCAGGGTAGTAGTGCGCCAGTTTTTCCATCGCATGCTCAGCCAGCTTGCGGTAGGTCGTCAGTTTGCCGCCGAATACGGACAGCAACGGTGCTTTACCCTGCTCGTCATGCACGTCCAGCGTGTAATCCCGGGTCACCGCCTGCGGCGAGTCTGACTCGTCGTCGCACAGCGGACGCACGCCAGAGTATGTCCAGACGATATCGTCACGGCCCAACTGCTTCTTGAAGTGGTCGTTATACACTTTAAGCAGATAGTTGATTTCGTTATCGTCGATCTTCACGTCTTTCGGATCGCCGTGATACTCCACGTCGGTGGTGCCGATGATTGAGAATTCGTCATTCCATGGGATCACGAAGACTATACGGTGGTCTTCGTTTTGCAGAATATAAGACTGTGGCTGCTCGTGTACGCGCGGCACCACGATGTGGCTGCCTTTGATCAGACGGATGCCATAAGGGGATTTCAGCTTCAGACCATCGTCGAAGAAGTGCTTCACCCATGGGCCGGTGGCGTTCACCAGGCCCTTGGCGCGCCAGGTAAAGGTTTTGCCACTGTCGACGTCGACAGCTTCCACAATCCACAGGCCGTTTTCACGCCATGCGCGGGTCACTTTGGTGCGGGTGCGCACTTCGCCACCGCGCTTTTCCACTTCCTGGGCGTTCAATACCACCAGGCGAGCATCGTCAACCCAGCAGTCAGAATATTCGAAACCGCGCTTCAATTCAGGCTTCAGCACCGATTCTGGTCCAAAGCGCAAACCCTTGCTGCCTGGCAGACTGGTGCGTTTACCCAAGTGATCGTACAGGAACAGGCCAATACGGATCATCCAGGCTGGGCGCAGGTGCGGCTGATGCGGCAGACGAAAACGCATTGGGAAGGCAATATGCGGTGCCAGTCGCAGCAGTACTTCACGTTCGGCCAGCGCTTCGCTCACCAAACGGAATTCGTAGTGTTCCAGGTAGCGCAGGCCGCCGTGGATCAGTTTGGAACTGGCGGAAGACGTAGCACAGGCCAAGTCTTGCGCTTCCAGTAGCAGAACGGACAGCCCGCGCCCGGCAGCATCGGCCGCGATGCCGGCACCGTTGATGCCGCCACCGATAACGATCAAGTCTTTGGTTTCCACGTCAACTTCCTCCAGATGTTCGAAATAGCTCTTTCATGTTCGTTTTCGCTCATGATTGTAATCAAAAACCAACAAACAAGCCAAGACTTAACCAAACAAAAACATTTAGGCGTGATAGAGGTAACAGTTTGGTGATAGTAGGTATACAAAAAGAAGGGTTATTTAGAGATGGAATGACCGGGGCCAGCAGGCTGAACCCCGGAGAAAACGGCAGGAATAACGGAGGTAAAAAGCGGTACCGCAGGGTTAAACGGGATGGAAAGGGCTTAGCACAGTTCGAGCTGTACGTCGTACTGCTCGATGATTTTCATCACGCTTGGCGGTGGCAGTTGGTCGGTAAACAGATAGTCGATCAGGTTCATGTTACCGAGGTTGACCATCGCGTTACGGCCGAACTTGGAATGGTCGGTCACCAGCATGACGCAGCGCGAGTTTTCGATAATTGCGCGTTTGGTGCGCACTTCGTGATAGTCGAATTCGAGCAGCGAGCCGTCCATATCGATGCCGCTGATACCGAGAATGCCGTAATCGAGACGGAACTGGGAGATAAAGTCCAGCGTGGCCTCGCCCATGATGCCGCCATCGCGGGTGCGGACTTCGCCACCGGCCAGGATCAGACGGAAATCTTCCTTGGCAGTCAGCAGGGTGGCGACGTTCAGGTTATTGGTCACCACGCGTAGGTTCTTGTGGTTCATCAGTGCATGAGCGACCGCTTCCGGCGTGGTGCCGATGTCGATAAACAGCGTGGCACCGTCCGGGATTTGGCTGGCGACGCGTTGGGCAATACGCGCTTTCTGTTCCGACCACATCACTTTACGATCGTTGTAGGCGGCATTGACCGAACTGGAAGGCAAGGCTGCCCCACCGTGGTGGCGTTGGATTTTGTTCTGATCGGCCAGGTCATTTAAATCACGGCGAATCGTTTGCGGGCTGACGTCAAAATGTTCGACCAGTTCTTCCGTGCTGACATACCCCTGCAGGCGCACCAGCTCGATAATTGCGTCATGACGCTGTGTTTGCTTCACGGTAATCCCCTATACCCTAAATAATTCGAGCCGTATCGCGGCGGTAAGTCCGTGAATCCCCAAGAGCATAGCGAACTATGTGACTGGGGTGAATGGACGCAACCAACAAAGATGCAGCTTGAAGTATGACGGTTATAAAACGCCTGGCTTGTACCTGGCTGTTATTGTTCGTTGTGCGCGCGATGACGCGTGTCCCAAAATGCCATCAATAACCCTAACACTAAACCGGCTACGTGTGCCGCGTTAGCGATCGACATTCCTAAAATATCGAAATATCCGGCCACCAGCCACAGAACCGAAAACACCATCAGGCCGCGTGGCAGCATCAGACCGCGTTCCGGTGCACGTTCGCCGCTAAGCCAACAGTAACCCATCAGCGCATAGACTACGCCGGACAGGCCACCGAACAAGGCACCGCTGAACAGCGATTGCGCCCAACCGCTGAAAAAGGCCGAGACCACCGCCAGCACGAACAGCTTGCCGGCACCGAGGCGTTTTTCCATCGGGCCGCCGAGATACCACCACCACATCAGGTTAAAGGTGATGTGCAGCAGCGAGAAATGCAGGAAAGCATGGCTGACCCAGCGCCACAGTTGCAGGTACTGGCTGCTGTTTTGCGGCCAGGAGAGCCAGTACATCACCGTGTCGTCACCCAGCGCCTGCATCAGGATATATACCGCAATGCACAACACCATCACGCCGAGCGTCAGCGGCCCGGCTTTGCTGCGCAGGATTTGCAGATAGGAGAAGCCCTGATAGTGCAGGTCGGCTGCGGTGTTGCCGGCCTGCCAACTGGCGGCGCGATAGCGACTGTTAAGCGGGTCGATCAGGAACTGCTGCAGTTCGTGCTGCACCTGCTCCAGATGGCTGTCGTCCGCCAGCCAGATTTCCGCCGCCTCGCCGGTATTGTGCACCCTAAGCTCAATGCCCTGTGTCGTCATGTAGTCGACAAAGGCCTGCGCCAGGCGGGGATTGGATACGGCGATTACTCTAACCATGGCTTTTCCGTCTAAGTGAATGATTTTAGCCGTCGGTTTACCCCGATGGCGTTGACGGCCGATTATACCGTCGAAATCCTGAGCGCAGGCAGCAGATCTGCGAAAAACCCGCAAAAACACTCACTAAAAGCGCGAAAAAGGAACCCGCCGCAGACGGCGGGGGAAGGATTATGAGGAGGTTTCAACGTCCTGAGGATATTGGCGTGCCCAGGCCTCGAAGCCGCCGTCAATGCTGTACACCGCGTCAAACCCCTGATGCAGCAGATATTGCGCCGCGCTGCGGCTGCTGTTGCCGTGGTAGCACATCACCATCACCGGCCGCTCAAAGTCATTCTGCTGCATAAAAGTCTGCAGGCTGGCGTTGGTAAGGTGAAAAGCGCCTGGCGTGTGCCCGGCTTCAAAACTCTGTGGATCGCGGATATCGACCAGGGCAGCACTGCCGTCTTTCCAACGGCTGTATGCCTGCTCAACGTTGATCGCTTCAAACTGTTCCATGACTGCCGACTGCCTCGTAATTAGTAATGTCGCTATTGTAACCAACTCCGAGGCAATTAAGACCAGAGCGACGTTGTGGGTTTTTAGACCAACTGGACTTCAACGCCCTGCAGGCGAAGCTGTTCTACGATAGCAGGGGCGGCTTCGCGGCCGGTAATCACCATGTCGATTTGCTCGGTACGGCTGAACAGCATGCCTGCACGTTGACCAATTTTACTGCTATCGACCAGCACCACCAGTTTACCGACATAGTTCAGCATCTTCTGCTCGGCCATGGCGGTTAACATATCTGTTTTGTACAGGCCGTCGGCGGTGAGGCCAATGCCGCTGGTGAACATCCAGTGGCCGGCATACAGCGAAGCGTCGCCGTCCTGCGGTGCCAGGGTGATTGATTGGGTTTTATTGTACTGCCCACCCATGATCACTACGCTGTCATGCTCTTGCTCGATCAAATAGTTGGCTAATGGCAGGTAGTTGGTGATGACCTGCACGTCTTTACCGCACATCTCGCGTCCCAGCAGGAAAGCGGTCGAGCCACAGTTAATCACTACGCTTTCGCCCGGCTGGCACAGCTGCGCTGCCGCTTTGGCAATACGCATTTTTTCGTCCAGATGCTGGGCCTGGTGGATATTGAGTGGCGTCCATGCTGCGCGAGGGGTACTGGTGGCTTCTGCGCCATTGCGAACCTTACGCAGTTTACCGATTTCATTCAGTTTGTTGATATCGCGGCGCGCGGTGGCGGGGGATATTTCAAATGCCGTAATCACGTCCGCTACGGAGATCTGCCCCTTATGCTGTAAGAGATCGAGAATGGCATTATGGCGTTGGGACTCAGTCATGCAGGCTCCATCAGGGAGTGGGGACACTTTTTTTGATTATATGCGCACCTTCTGACGATTTGAATCATTGCTGTTCAAAAGTGCGCATAGGTATGACATCAAAATGCCCCATAGCCTGGTTACAGGAAGGATTTGAAAGGCAAATCGGGTTCAAGGGTAAAGCAGTCGTCAAAACCGCGTGGGTAGTGGTACTCCAGATTATCCTTGTCCAGCGGCCAGGTAAATTTGCCGCCAACCTGCCAGATAAAAGGCTTGAATCCGTATTGGAGCCGATCCTTTTTCATTTCCCAAAGCATGCGGATTTCCTGCGGGTCCGCCTGGAAATTAGACCATATGTCGTGATGGAACGGGATCACCAGTTTGGCGTTCAATGATTCCGCCATGCGCAGAATGTCGGCGCTGGTCATTTTGTCGGTGACGCCACGCGGGTTCTCGCCGTAGGAACCCAGCGCCACGTCGATCTGATGATCATTACCGTGTTTGGCGTAGTAGTTGGAATAGTGCGAGTCACCGCTGTGGTACAAGTTGCCGCCCGGTGTTTTGAACAGATAATTTACCGCTCGCTCGTTCATGCCGTCCGGCAGCACGCCTGCGGCTTTTTGTTCCACCGGCAGCGTGATCAATGCTGTGCGGTCAAAAGCATCCAGCGCGTGGATTTCCACATCTTTGATTTTGATTACGTCCCCCGGTTTTACCGTGATGCAGCGTTCGCGTGGTACCCCCCAGCCGATCCAGATGTCCACGCAGCTTTGCGGCCCGATAAAAGGCACCGAAGCCGCGCAGTTCTGCATCACGGCGGCGGCGACGTTCACGTCGATGTGATCGTTGTGATCGTGGGTGGCCAGGACGGCATCAATGTCCTTGATCGCAAAAGGATCGAGCACAAAGGGGGTGGTGCGCAGGTTGGGTTGTAATTTTTTCACCCCGGCCATGCGTTGCATCTGGTGGCCGTTCTTCATCAGTGGGTTGCTGTGGCTTTGTTTGCCGGTACCGCACCAGAAATCAACGCACAGGTTTGCGCTTCCTTCCGATTTCAGCCAGATGCCGGTGCATCCCAGCCACCACATGGCGAAAGTGCCTGGCGCGACCTGCTCGCGTTCAATTTCTTCATTCAACCAGGTTCCCCATTCAGGGAAGGTGTTCAGTATCCAGGATTCGCGCGTAATCGTTGCGACTTTGCTCATGGTTAACCCCTCATCATTTGCGGTTCATTGTTTTAAATAATCACATGTAATCATTTTAAGATTTAATGTGATCGATTTTGACTGAATGTAGCACCGTTTTTTTATGCTGGCAATGCAGTAAGGCGTTTGGCTTGTCACCGGGTTATCTGCGGGACATGGATTTAAAATGCGTAAAAGGTAATTTAATTCAATGGGTAATCAACGGAGTGAATCTTAGGGTGTTGAATCAACATAGAATTATTTTATATCTTGCGAGGTTGTTCACAAATAATCATTTATAATCTTTTTGTGATTCTTGGTGATTGGTATGGTGAGGATGTTCCTGCGTGACTGCGACGCCTGGCTTGGTGCTGGTGGCGTCCGCCAATGCGCAATAAGCATGCAAACGCTACCAGGAGAGCCAGATGGACACCCTCTACACCATTTTCACCGTTTTTTTTAATCAGGTGATGACTAACGCCCCCTTGTTGCTGGGGTTAGTCACGCTGCTTGGCTATGTGCTGTTGCGTAAAAGCGCAGCGGTGATCATCAAAGGCACCATCAAGACGATTATCGGCTTTATGTTGCTGCAAGCCGGTTCCGGTATTTTGACCAGCACCTTCAAACCGGTGGTGGCGAAGTTATCGGAGGTGTACGGCATCAACGGGGCGATTTCTGATACCTACGCCTCAATGATGGCCACCATTGAGCGTATGGGTGACGCCTACAGCTGGGTTGGCTATGCAGTGCTGCTGGCGCTGGCGCTCAATACCCTCTATGTACTGCTGCGGCGTATTACCGGTATCCGCACCATCATGCTCACCGGTCATATCATGTTTCAACAGGTTGGGCTGTTAGCCGTATTTTTCTACATCCTGGGCTATGGGATGTGGACCACCGTATTGTGCAGTGCGCTGCTGGCCTCGCTGTATTGGGGGATAACCTCCAACATGATGTTCAAGCCGACTCAGGCAGTAACCGAAAACAGTGGCTTTTCTATTGGCCACCAACAGCAGTTCGCCTCATGGGTGGCCTATAAAATCGCCCCTTATCTGGGCAAAAAAGAAGACAGCGTGGAAGCATTGAAACTGCCGGGCTGGTTGAATATTTTCCACGACAATATCGTTTCCACCGCCATCGTCATGACGCTGTTCTTCGGCATCATTCTCTGCTCATTTGGCCTGGATACGCTGCAGGCCATGGCCGGGAAAACGCACTGGACGATTTACATTCTGCAAACCGGGCTGATGTTTGCGGTGGCGATTTTCATCATTGTTCAGGGCGTGCGCATGTTTGTGGCCGAGCTGACTGAAGCTTTCAATGGTATTTCTCAACGGCTGATCCCCGGCGCGGTGCTGGCGATTGACTGCGCCGCCATTTACAGCTTTGCACCAAATGCCGTGGTTTGGGGCTTTATGTGGGGCACCATTGGCCAGTTGATTGCGGTGGCGGTGCTGCTGGTGCTCGGTTCTTCCATCATGATCATTCCCGGTTTTATTCCGATGTTTTTCTCTAACGCCACTATCGGCGTGTTTGCCAATCATTTCGGCGGCTGGCGTGCCGCCATGAAAATCTGCCTGGTGATGGGCATGATTGAGATCTTCGGCTGCGTCTGGGCCGTCAAGCTGACCGGGCTGAGCGCCTGGATGGGGATGGCGGACTGGTCGATTCTGGCACCGCCATTGATGCAGGGCCTGAGCCTGGGCCTGTGGTTTATGGGGGTGGTGATTGTGATTGCACTGCTTTACATGTTCTTCGCCGGGCGCGCCCTGCGCGCGGAAGAAGATGCGGAAAAACAGCTGGCTGAAACGGCCTCACAGTAACGGGAGAGCACCATGACAGTACGAATTTTGGCGGTATGCGGCTGCGGACAAGGCAGCTCGATGATCATGAAAATGAAAGTCGGTCAATTCCTTACCCAGCAGGGCGTCAAGCATACGGTGAACAGCTGTGCGGTCGGGGAGTACAAATCCGAACTGGGCGGTGCTGACATCATTGTCGCGTCGACCCATGTGGCGGATGAGATTGTCGTCAGTGGCAACAAGTATGTGGTCGGCGTGCGCAATATGCTTTCTGCGACCGACTTTGGCCCCAAGTTGATGGAAGTGATTGGGGCGCATTTCCCCAAAGACCTGAGCCAGTGAGGGAACGACCATGAAACTGAGTGACTCACTGGCACAGAACAAATCAGTCCTGCTGCAGGCGGAAGCCACCGATTGGCGGCAGGCGGTGAAATTGGGCGTTGAACTGTTGGTCGCCGCCGAGGTGGTGGAACCCCGCTATTTCAACGCCATCTTGGCCGGCGTTGAACGACACGGCCCCTATTTTGTATTGGCTCCGGGGCTGGCGATGCCGCACGGTCGTCCGGAAGAAGGGGTACTGAAAACCGGTTTTGCTTTGGTCACGTTGAAAACGCCAGTGTGCTTTGGCGATGAGGATAACGACCCGATCGATATCTTGATCACCCTGGCTGCGGTGGACAGCCGTACGCATCAGGAAGTTGGCATTCTGCAGGTGGTAAACCTGTTTGAAGACGAAGCCAATTTTGATCGCTTGCGCGCCTGCCGCACGGTGGCTGAGGTACTGGATTTAATCAATCAAACGTCCGCGGCTGCGGCAACGCATTAATCAGGAGAGCATGATGACCCAACATTTACCTATGCTGCAGGTGGCGCTGGATAACCAGTCAATGGACGATGCCTATCGTACGACACGGTTGATCGCCGACGAAGTCGACATCATCGAAGTGGGCACCATTTTGTGCGTGGCTGAAGGGGTGCGTGCAGTGCGCGACCTGAAAGCCTTGTACCCGGATCGGATCGTATTGGCGGACGCTAAAATCGCCGATGCGGGTCAGATCCTGGCACGCATGTGTTTTGAGGCCAATGCTGACTGGATCACCGTGATTTGTTGCGCCGATATCAATACCACCAAAGGTGCGCTGGCCGTGGCGAAAGAGTTCGATGGCGACGTGCAGATCGAACTGACCGGCTTTTGGACCTGGGAACAAGCGTTGGAGTGGCGTCAGGCGGGCGTGCAGCAGGTGGTTTATCACCGTAGCCGCGATGCACAGGCTGCCGGTGTGGCCTGGAGCGATGAAGATATCGCCGCTATTCGGCGCCTTGCCGATATGGGGTTCAAGGTTACCGTCACCGGTGGGCTTGCGTTGAGCGATCTGCCGCTGTTCCAGGGCATTCCCATTCATGTGTTCATCGCCGGGCGCAGTATTCGCGATGCTGCGGATCCGGTGGCAGCGGCACGTGAGTTCAAGCGCGCTATTGCTCAACTGTGGGGGTAAATTATGGCTATGTTGCAAAAGGTCGTCCCGTTGGGCATCTACGAAAAGGCGCTGCCGCCGGGAGAGGACTGGCTGACGCGTCTGCAACTGGCGGGTGAACTGGGATTTGATTTCGTAGAGATGTCGATAGATGAGAGCGACAGCCGTCAGGCAAGGCTGGACTGGAGCAGCGAGCAGCGCCTGGCGCTGGTTCAAGCCGTTGCGACCAGCGGCGTACGCGTGCCTTCACTGTGCCTGAGCGCCCACCGTCGGTTTCCTTTAGGCAGCGAGGATGATGAGGTGCGCAACCAGGGGCTGCAGATTATGCAAAAGGCCATCCGGCTGGCGCAGGATCTCGGCATCCGGGTGATTCAATTGGCGGGTTATGACGTTTACTACCAGCAGGCCAATGACAACACGCGCGAGAGGTTTCGCGACGGTTTGAAACAGGCGGTGGAAATGGCCAGTCGTGCCCAGGTGACGCTGGCGATGGAAATTATGGATTACCCGTTGATGAACTCGATCAGCAAGGCACTGGGCTATGCCCATTACCTGAATAACCCGTGGTTTCAGCTGTATCCGGATATTGGCAACCTGTCGGCCTGGGACAACGACGTGCAGATGGAACTGGTTGCCGGTCGCGGGCATATCGTGGCGGTCCATGTAAAGGATACCCGTCCGGGCGAGTTTAAAAACGTGGCCTTTGGCGAAGGGGTGGTCGATTTTGAAGGTTGTTTTAGTACCTTATTGCACAGTGGCTACCACGGACCCTATCTGATTGAGATGTGGAGCGAAACTGCGACCGACCCGTTACAGGAGGTGAGGGCGGCGAAAGCCTGGGTGACTGAACGTATGGCAAGGGCCGGGTTGGCTATAGGAGCTTAGTATGCTGGAACAACTGAAACAGCGGGTCTATGCCGCGAATATGGCCCTGCCTGCGTACGGGCTGGTGACTTACACCTGGGGCAACGTCAGCGGTATTGATCGTGAACGGGGGCTGGTGGTGATCAAGCCGAGCGGCGTACCTTATGAAAATATGCAGGCCACCGATATGGTGGTGGTGAATATGCA
Organism: Serratia sp. NA_112.1; assembly: GCF_052691715.1. Taxonomy (NCBI): domain Bacteria; kingdom Pseudomonadati; phylum Pseudomonadota; class Gammaproteobacteria; order Enterobacterales; family Yersiniaceae; genus Serratia; species Serratia sp. NA_112.1. Next base: position 41,835 of record NZ_JBQZFO010000016.1, on the reverse strand, counting down.
AGGAGAAGTGGTGGCGGGGCGTTTGCGGCCTTCTTCCGACACCCCCACACATTTGGCGCTGTATCGGGAATATGCACAAATTGGCGGCATTGTGCATACCCATTCCACTCACGCTACCGCCTGGGCGCAGGCCGGTAAGTCGATACCGGCGCTTGGCACTACCCATGCCGATTATTTTGCCGGGGATATTGCCTGCACGCGTGGACTGACCGCGGAAGAAGTCGCCGGAGAATACGAGTTGAATACCGGGAAGGTGATAATAGAAACCCTGGGGTGCCGTCAGGCGCTCGACACGCCAGGCATTATCGTGTTCCAGCACGGCCCATTCAACTGGGGCCTCACGCCGGATGAGGCGGTGCATAATGCGGTGGTGCTGGAGGAGGTGGCGAAAATGGCCTGGATCAGCTACGGCATAAATCCTGATATTAGCCGCATTGATGACCATCTGCTGGCAAAACATTATAGCCGCAAACACGGAGTGGCCGCCTATTACGGCCAAGGATAGCTCTGGGTTAAAACGTTATCAGGCACCATACCCCATCATCTTCAGCAGCTGTTGTGCCTGCTGTACCGCTTCCTGGCGGTGGGCCACGCCCAACTTCTGGTACAGGTTACGAATATGGGTTTTGATGGTGGTGGCGGCCACCGCCAGTTCGCCGGCGATCTGGTCGTTGCTGTAGCCGGAATAAATCAGCCCCAGCACCTGCCATTCACGCTGTGTCAGCGGACTGGTGCGGATCAGTTCTGGCACCTGTGGATGAGTTAGCAGCTTATCGACGAAGTTCTCGTCAAAATGCGCAAACTTATGCCGATGATGCTGGTTGATATCGCGCAGAATACGTTGGGCACGGTGGTTTTCCAGCTCCGGCAGCGTATTGAGCTGGATCAATTGGCGTAGCTGCTGTGCCATCGCTTCACCTTCAATAACGAAGTGACTGATAAATCCGGTGCGGCTGGCCAGTGACAACGCCTCCATCAGCACCTTTTGAGCGTCGCTTTTGCGTTCCATCTGCCAGTAAAGTTGATTGCTGAGCAGCAGGTTACGGTTCAGATCGCTGACCAGTCGCAGGCGTCGGGCGTTTTCGTTGAGTTCATCCAACACCACCTCGGCTTCTTCATACTGGCCCAGCATGATTTGTACCCGGGCAATGTTGCGCCACTGGCCCTGCATAAAGTGGTTGTCCGCCATGCCGGGCTTTTCAGTCTGGCGCAGCCATTGGGCCGCGGCGGCAGTATCGCCGGTCATCTGCCAGAGGATCACTCGCGGTTTGTCGGCGTTGGTCAGCCAGTCGCTATGGTAATGGGTACCGTGCAGCAGCACTTCGCAACGTTGCATGTGCGCATTGGCGTTATCCAGATCGCCACGAGCCAGAGAACACTTGGCCAGCATGGCGATGCATTGCAACTGTTGCTGGGGCTGGTAGTTGGCCAGGATTTTCAGACCTTCGCGAGCCGCATCTTCCGCTTCGTCCAGCCGTGACCATGACCACAGGATTTGTGAACGGATGCGCAGCAGGAACTCATGCATCGGCAATTGTTCCAGATGCTGTTCACGTACCAGTTCAAACGCCTTGTCCTGAGTCTCAAAGGCGGCCTGCAGGAAACCCTGAGCGATCAGAATCTCGCTCTGCTGCAACAGTGCCCACAGCGCATAGTGGTAAGCCTGATGGCGCCGCGCCATCTGCTCGGTTTGCTGCATCATCGGCAGTGCACGTGCCAGTTCGCCCTTGCAGTGATGGACTTCGCCGGTCACCGAGGTGGCAACGATACGGCTGTAATAACTGGAAAGTGGCAGGAACTTCAGCGCCTCGGTAGCCAGGCGTTCGGCTTCTTCCGGCTTACCGGCGTTGATCGCTACCTGGGCGCGCAGGGCGTCAAATTCGGCCTCTAAGGTGCGATCGACCTCAATTTTTTGCTCGCGCATTGCCTGTTCGGCGCGTTCCAGCAGGGTGTTCACTTCGCTGTAGCGGTGTTGGCTCTGCGCCAACCAGGCTTGCAGCAGCGCCAGCTTGGGATTTTGGATCAGCCGTTCATATGGCAGCGCATTCAAACACTCTTCCAGCAAGGCCAATTCGCTGTGATGAAACAGCGACCAGGCATGCTGCAGCAGAATGTCGCGCAGCATACTGACGTCGGTGGCGGCCAGCGCGTGGTGAATGGCCTCTGCCGGGTAACCCAGCGCCAGCCAGCCTTCGGCGGCGGCACGGTGCAAGCCGGGCAGCTCCAGTGCCAGTTCCCATTGGCAGCGTTGACGCAGGAAGGTGGCGAACAGCGGATGGAAGCAGAACCATTCACCGCTGTCGTCCATGCGGTGGATAAATAACCCCTGACGTTCGAGTTCTTCCAGCCGTTGCTGGCCGTTGTCTTCGCCGGTCAGACGCACGATCAGCGCATCATTCATGGAGCGCAGCACCGAACAGCGCAGCAGGAAGGCGCGCGCCTCAGCGTCGACGTGATCCAGCACTTCGTCCACCAAATAATCCGACAGGTGACTGGCGTTCAGCCCGGCCAGGCGTTTGGCGGACTGTTGGGCGGAGGAGGTGGACTGCCGGGCGGACAGCGCGATCAGCTGCAGCGCAGTGGCCCAACCTTCGACTTCATCGCACAGGCGGCTGCTGTCTTGCGATTCCATTGGTGCCACCAGGCGGCAGTCGAAGAACTGTTTGGCTTCCTGATGGGTAAAGGCCAGTTGTTGCGTGCCCATTTCCAGCAGTTGGTCGCGCACGCGCAAATTGGCAATACCCAGCGGTGGCAGGGTGCGGGACAGCAGGATCAGCGTCAGGTTTTCCGGCTGGTGGCGCAGGAAAAAGCGCATGGCTTCATGAATGACATCGTTGGTGATCAGGTGGTAGTCATCAATCACCAGATACAGCGGTTGGTGCCATTCGGAAAGTTCGATAAACAATTGGGCAAACAGCGCCGACAGGCTGGCGTACTGATGTTTTTGGCTCAGCGCCTCGCTCTTCACGCAGTGACCGCCGCTGGCGAGTTGCAGGGCGGCGATCAGATAGCTGGCGTAACGCTCTGGCTGGTTGTCGCTTTCATCCAGCGAGTACCAGCCCAAATCTGATTTTCCGGCCGCCCATTGGGCGACCAATGTCGTTTTTCCGTATCCCGCAGGGCAATTGACCAATGTCAGGCGATAGTTGGCCGTGCTGGCGAGTTTGGCCAACAGGCGATCGCGGATCACGGTATTTTGCAGCCGTACCGGACGGCTCAGTTTTGATGGGATCAGCATAGTATTCCAGAGTGAAAAGCGCGGTTCCCGCCGCCGTAGGCCTGCCCGATGGCGTTTTTTTCATCGCGACGCCTGCCGGGATCGGAGTGAGGTTAATTATTTTATGGCTCGTAATTAATCCCCCTCCTAAGTTCTGACAACGTTAAACGTATTGCAACAAGGTTCAGCATTGGCTTGGAGTTAAATTGCTATTGATCACACTTTTTTACGTTTGCAGGCAAATCCCTGTGGAGTCGCGGTGTGGTGGTGCGGTTTGGTGACACAGAGGCAGAAAAGCATTTCCGGCTGTGTGCAACACTATAGCCGCTGCAATATCTATGCTAACGTCCTTGAACAATTTTTCACCTTTTCTCGGTGCTCGCTGCCTTCGTCGGTGGGCTTTTTTGCATGATGCAAGGGAGTCAAAAAGTGCCTGAGATCACAATTTTAGCTACGCCCCAATCCTCCTCCCCAGCTAATCCCCAGGCGGGATGATGCCTTCACTGTTTCTCCCCGGCACGATAACGGTAATTTGACCCACTTACTGGATAGAGAGTTTTCCTTATGTCACAGCCTACGCTTAAAAAGGATGCTTTTCTGGCGGCACTGAACCGTCAGTGGCAACAGTTTGGCCTCAGTTCTGCACAACAGATGACCCAGCACCAATGGTGGGAAGCGGTCAGCCGCGCACTGGCCGAGCAGCTTGCTGCACAACCGGCTCCGCGTAAAAGCAATAAGTCGTTGCGCCATGTGAACTACATTTCGATGGAGTTTCTGATTGGCCGCCTGACGGCTAACAACTTGATTAACCTGGGCTGGTACGACACCGTCGAGCAGGCATTGGCGGAACAGGATATCAAGCTGGCGGATCTTCTGGAGCAGGAAACCGATCCGGCGTTGGGTAATGGCGGGCTGGGGCGCCTGGCGGCCTGTTTCCTGGACTCGATGGCAACGGTGGAGCAGCCAGCCACCGGCTACGGGCTGAATTATCAGTATGGGCTTTTCCGTCAGTCATTTAGCGGTGGCCAGCAGCAAGAAGCCCCGGACAACTGGCAGCGCGAAAGCTACCCGTGGTTCCGCCACAATGCGGCGCTGTCGGTGGATGTGGGCATCGGTGGGAAACTGGAGAGACTGGCCGATGGCCGCGAACTGTGGCGCCCTGAGTTTACCCTGCGCGGTGAAGCCTGGGATCTGCCGGTGTTGGGCTTCCGTAATGGTGTGACCCAGCCGCTGCGCCTGTGGCAGGCCACCCATCAGCATCCGTTTGATCTGAGCGATTTCAACGACGGCAAATTCCTGCAGGCGGAGAAACAGGGCGTGGAAGCGGCCAAGCTGACCAAGGTGCTGTACCCGAATGACAACCACCAGGCGGGTAAGCGCCTGCGCCTGATGCAGCAATACTTCCAGTGTGCCTGTTCGGTGGCCGATATTCTGCGTAAGCACCATTTGGCGGGCCGCAAGATTGAAGAGCTGCCGAAGTACGAAGTGATCCAGCTCAATGATACCCACCCGACCATCGCCATTCCGGAAATGCTGCGCCTTCTGCTCGATGAGCATCAGCTGGACTGGGATGCCGCCTGGGCGATTACCAGCAAAACTTTCGCCTACACCAACCATACCCTGATGCCGGAAGCGCTGGAGTGCTGGGATGAGAAGCTGGTACGCAGCCTGCTGCCGCGTCATTTCTCCATCATCAAGCAGATCAATGCCAACTTCAAAAAACTGGTGGGTAAACACTGGCCGGGCGACGATGCGGTGTGGGCCAAGCTGGCGGTGCACCATGATAAACAGGTGCGCATGGCTAACCTGTGCGTGGTCAGCGGTTTTGCAGTCAACGGCGTGGCCCAGTTGCACTCCGATCTGGTGGTGAAAGACCTTTTCCCGGAATATCACCAGCTGTGGCCAAACAAATTCCATAACGTCACCAACGGCATTACGCCACGCCGCTGGCTGAAGCAGTGTAACCCGGCGCTGTCAGGGCTGATTGATGAAACGCTGAAGATGGAGTGGGCGAACGACCTTGATGCCCTGAAAGGGCTGGAGAAATACGCCGATGATGCGGCGTTCCGCCAGCGTTATCAGCAAATCAAACGTGATAACAAAGTCGTATTGGCCAACTATGTACACGACGTGATGGGGTTGACGCTCAATCCGGACGCGATTTTCGACGTACAAATCAAACGCCTGCACGAATACAAACGCCAACATTTGAACCTGCTGCACATTCTGTCGCTGTATCGTCAACTGCGCGATAATCCGCAACTCGATATCGTGCCGCGGGTGTTCCTGTTCGGTGCCAAAGCGGCACCGGGCTACTACCTGGCGAAAAACATCATTTACGCGATCAATCAGGCGGCTGAAAAGATCAACAACGATCCACTGGTGAAGGATCGTCTGAAAGTGGCGTTTATTCCTGACTACCGCGTGTCTGTTGCTGAGCTGATGATCCCGGCGGCAGATATTTCCGAGCAGATTTCCACTGCAGGTAAAGAAGCCTCCGGCACCGGCAACATGAAGCTGGCATTGAACGGTGCGCTGACCGTCGGCACCCTGGATGGCGCTAACGTGGAAATCGCCGAGCAGGTGGGTGAAGACAATATCTTTATCTTTGGTAACACCGTGGATCAGGTGAAGGCGTTGCTGGCAAAAGGCTATGATCCGCTCAGCTATCGCAAGAAAGACAAGCACCTGAAGGCGATCCTGGACGAGCTGGCGAGCGGTGCATTTAGCCACGGCGACAAGCATGCTTTCGACATGATGCTGCACAGCCTGCTGGAAGGCGGCGACCCTTATTTGGTGCTGGCGGACTTTGCTTCTTATTGCAAAGCTCAACAGCAGGTAGATGAACTCTATCGTGACCGTGATGAGTGGACGCGTCGTACTATTCTTAACACCGCGCGTGTCGGTATGTTCAGTTCGGATCGTTCGATTCGTGACTACCAGCAGCGTATCTGGCAAGCCAAGCGTTAAGGAGAACGAATGGAGCACAAGGTCATCGATCAGGCGGCAGCTCAGGCGGGTATCGCTGCCGATTATATTAATGCCCACGGTCAACAGCAGGCGATCGCTGAGGACACCAAGCGCCGACTGCTGGACGCCATGGGGCGCAGTACGACCCCATTGGAGGCCGCAGTGCTGCCGCTACCGGCGGTGAAGGTGTTCTATCAGGGGGCACCGGTGGCATTGCCGCTGGCAGGTAGCGGCGAGTATCTGTGGACGCTGCAGCGCGAAGACGGTGGCCAGCGACAGGGACGTGCCAGCGCGCGTAAAACTTTTACCCTGCCGGGCGAGTTACCGCCGGGCTATCACCAACTGACGTTGAAGCAGGACGCGCAGCAGTGGCATTGCCGGCTGATCGTGGCACCGAGACGCTGCTTTGAACCGGATGCCTTACTGACCGGAAAGAAGCTGTGGGGCGCTTGCGTCCAGCTTTATACCCTGCGTTCAGACCGTAACTGGGGCATCGGTGACTTTGGCGATCTGCGCCAGATGGTAGAGCAGGTCGGTGAACGGGGCGGTGCTTTTGTTGGACTGAACCCGATCCACGCGCTGTATCCGGCCAATCCGGAAAGCGCCAGCCCGTACAGCCCGTCATCGCGCCGCTGGCTGAACGTGATTTATATCGATGTTAATGCGGTGGAAGATTTCCAACTCAACGACGCCGCACAGCAATGGTGGTTGAAACCGACCACGCAAAAAAAACTGGCCGCAGCGCGTAGCACTGAACAGGTGGATTACAGCACGGTGACGCAGCTGAAGCTGGCGGCGCTGCAGCTGGCATTCCCGCAGTTCCAGGCGCGTAAAGCGGGTGACGAGCAGCGTCAGGCATTTGAGCAGTTTGTTCTCGAAGGCGGTGACAGCCTGTATCAACAGGCGGCTTTTGATGCGCTGCATGCCCATCTGGCAGCCATTGACAGCAGCCTGTGGGGCTGGCCGGCCTGGCCGGAACAATATCAACAGGGCGACAGTGCTGCGGTGCAGCAATTTTGTCAGCAACAGCAGGATCAGGTGCAGTTTTACCTGTGGCTGCAGTGGCTGGCCGCCAGCCAGTTCGCTGATTGTTTCCGCCTGAGCCAGCAACAGCAGATGCCAATTGGCCTGTATCGCGATTTGGCAGTCGGCGTGGCGGAAGGGGGCTCGGAAACCTGGTGCGAGCCGGATCTTTATTGTCTGAAAGCCTCGGTGGGCGCACCGCCGGACATTCTGGGGCCGCTCGGGCAAAACTGGGGTCTGCCACCGATGGACCCGCATGTGATGGCGGCGCGCGGCTATCAGCCGTTTATCGATCTGCTGCGCGCCAATATGACCAGCTGCGGCGCGCTGCGCATTGATCATGTAATGGCGTTGCTGCGTCTGTGGTGGATCCCCTACGGTGAAACCGCGGTTCACGGTGCCTATGTGAAATACCCGGTGGACGATCTGCTGGCGGTGCTGGCACTGGAAAGCCAACGTCACCGCTGCATGGTGATTGGCGAAGACCTCGGGACCGTGCCGGTTGAGATTGTCGGTAAACTGCGCGACAGCGGGGTTTATTCCTATAAGGTGCTGTACTTCGAACGTGACGGTGAGAACCACTTCCGCGCACCGCAGGCCTATCCGGTGCAGGCTATGGCGACCATCACCACGCACGATCTGCCGACGCTGCGCGGTTATTGGCAAAGTGGTGACCTGCAGTTGGGTAACCAACTGGGGCTGTATCCGGACGCCGAGATCCTCAAAGGGCTGTTCGCCGATCGCGAACGTGCCAAACAGGGGTTGCTGGATGGGCTGCACCACTATGGTTGTGTACCGCAGAAGGTAGGAAAAAAGGCGGCGTTGTTACAGATGAGCCCGTTGCTTAACCGGGGCTTACAGCGTTATGTCGCCGACAGTGCCAGCGCCTTGCTGGGTCTGCAGCCGGAAGACTGGCTGGACATGGCGGCTCCGGTCAATATTCCCGGTACCAGCAGTCAGTACCCTAACTGGCGGCGCAAACTGACCCAAACGCTGGAGGAGATGTTTGCCGATCAACAGGTTGACCGGTTACTGAAGGATTTGGACAAGCGGCGGCGTAAGGTATCGGTAGGATAATTGAGGTGAAAATACCGGATTGGGTAAACCGAATCCGGTATTTTTTTATCCGCTGTGGGACATCTGGCCCTGGAACAGGGGATTAATAATAGGAGTGCTCGCCGCGCTGGTGCTCGGTCAAATCGCGTACGCCTTTCAGTTCAGGGAACTTCTGCAGCAGCTCTTTCTCGATGCCTTCCTTCAGGGTTACATCGACCATGGAACAACCGTTACAGCCGCCACCAAACTGCAGGATCGCCAAGCTGTCATCAGTGATTTCCATCAGCGTCACACGGCCGCCGTGGCCTGCCAGCTGTGGGTTGATCTGTGACTGCAATACGTATTCAACGCGCTCCATCAGGGGGGCATTGTCGTCCACTTTGCGCATTTTGGCGTTTGGCGCTTTCAGCGTCAGCTGCGAGCCCAGTTGGTCGGTGACGAAGTCGATTTCGGCATCAATCAGATAAGGCTTGCTCAGTTCGTCGATATAGGCGGACAGCTTTTCGAACTTCAGCTCGGTGTCTGTCGCTTCAACCGCGTCCGGCGGGCAATAAGAGACACCGCATTCGGCTGTAGGCGTACCCGGGTTGATCACGAATACGCGGATTTGGGTGCCTTCCTCTTGATTTGCCAGCAGTTTGGCAAAGTGTTCCTGTGCAGTATCTGTTATACGAATCATGGCATTAGCTCGTTAGTTCAAATAGTTGACTTCTATACCAGGCTGCGCCCCGCCATTGAACGTGAGCACCGCTGGCGGTCATTTGGACGCGCAGCAAGGCGCGAGTCGTGAGGTTTGGTGGGCCAAATAAGCGGCTCGTAACACAGGTGCGCGTTCAAATGGCCCCAGCCCTTCGGGTCGCGCCCCAAAAGCCCGTACTCTGTGTTGTCGGGCTTGAACGTAGGCCCACTATGCCCTGCCCCCTCCGCCTTGATTACGGACTTTTGGGTCTGCGACGGTGCCACGGTCAATGGCGGGACACAGCCTTATTATAATACGCCCATTGCTGTGGCACTACAACGTGCGGCAAACGCACCAGATCTGTATTGATGCCACCCCCTGCTGCTGCAACAACCTGGCAATTTCCGCCACCGTACTGCCCGTCGTTACCACATCGTCCAACAGAGCGACGTGTCGGCCCTCGAGGGACTCATGGCAACGAAATGCTCCGCGCAGATTACGCCGACGCATGCGGGCCGGCAACCCTTGTTGCGGAGCGGTTTTGCGTACCCGGCTCAGGGCTGCGGGGCGGTAGTTGCAGCCCAGCCAGTAAGCCAGTGGCCGTGCCAGCAGGCTGCTCTGGTTATAACCGCGTCGCCAGCAACGTTTTGCCTGCAAGGGTACCGCTAAAATCACATCGGGTCTGTTCAAATGCTGCTCTCGATGCGCCTGCTGCCAGTTTAGCAAAATTAGCCGTGCCAGCAGCGGCGCCAGCTCCGGAGTGTGCTGAAATTTGAATTTTTTGATTAGCTGACGTAATGGGGCCTGATAATCGCTGACGAACACCAGTGCCTGCCAAGGGGGCGGTTGCTGCAGACAGCGGCCACAGGGCAAAACGGTATCGCCGGCGGGCAGGCCGCAGCGGGGGCAGCATAAGGGTTTGGCCGGCAGGTGGCGCAGGCAATAGCTGCAGATGCCATGATGGCTGAGGCGTAATGGCTGTCGGCATAGCCAACAGCGGCTGTAGATTGATAGCATAGCCGTCCTCCCTGACGGATGAGAATGAAAGGACAATAACCGATGACAGCGTTGTACTGGCAAACAATAGGTGAAGGCGATCGCGATCTTGTGCTGCTGCACGGCTGGGGGCTGAACGCGGAAGTGTGGAGTTGCATGCTTGAGCGGTTGACGCCGCATTTTCGCCTGCATCTGGTCGATCTGCCGGGCTATGGCCGCAGCCAGGGGTTTGCTGCCATGTCGCTCGAGCAAATGGCGGAAATTGTGTTGGACGCCGCGCCGGCGCAGGCCTGGTGGTTGGGTTGGTCACTTGGTGGGCTGGTGGCCAGCCAGATTGCGTTGATGCAGCCGCAACGGGTGCATGGGTTGATCACCGTGGCTTCTTCGCCATGCTTTGCGGCACAGGATGACTGGCCAGGGATCCGCCCGGAAGTGCTGAGCGGTTTTCAGCATCAGCTGAGTCAGGATTTTCAGCGTACCGTAGAGCGTTTTTTGGCATTACAGACGCTGGGCACGGAAAGCGCACGACAGGACGCCCGTCTGCTGAAATCGGTGGTGCTTAACCAGCCGACGCCGAGTGTTGAAGTCCTGAACGGCGGTCTTGAAATATTGCGGACTGCCGACCTCCGCCAGCCGTTGGCGCAGCTGTCGCTACCCTTGTTGCGGGTTTACGGTTATCTGGACGGATTAGTGCCGCGCAAGGTCGCTGAATTGCTCGACGTCATTTGGCCACACTCACCATCAATCATCATTGCGAAAGCAGCCCACGCGCCATTTATTTCTCAGCCTGTTGAATTCGCTGAAATTATCTGCACCTTTGTGGCCGAAAGTGGGATCCGCCGCGAAAACGCACAATAAAGCGTTAAAAAATAGCCGCTTAGTGGATAAAAAATAAACCTGTCCGATACTTAGGGAGGTAACTGCGTTGGCTGGGAAATGAAAAAACCGTTCATGGTTTTTTTACTTTGGCGTTTCGTCTCTGGGAAAACGGCTCTCGTCAGGGAAAGCAGCGAGGTCAGAAAATGTCACGGCAGCTGGTGTTATGACGCATTTACCCTGGACAGTTATTCATAATAAATAAACTATCCATTGAGAGGTATTGTAATGAAATCTTTGAAAATGATTATTGCCGCGTTAGTTGTAGGTTCAGTGTCTTTCAGCACCATGGCAGCTACCCTGCTGACCAAGGAAGATCTGGACAAGAATCCGGGTAAATACGAGAAAGTAGGGACAGTAACCACCACCGCACAGACCACGTCGCCAATGGACGCAAAAGAAGAGCTGTCCAAACTGGCCGATGAAAAAGGCGGCCAATACTACGTTATTCTGGCAGGCCGTGAACACGGCAAGTTCAGTGCTATTGCTGACGTGTATAAAGACAAAAAATAACTATTGATTCAAAAAGGGGCGCGCCTGTGCTGTGCCCCGATCCTTGCTTACGACTTCAAACGATAGGCCACCGTACTGCACTTCTTGCCCTCAGGGCAGCTTTTGCAACTGCCGCTCAGGCAGGCGTCGTTATCCTGCTCAATTCGCTCCACTTTCCCCATCGCGATTAAACGTTCCAGCATTGCCTGCACTAACGGCAGCGGAGCCGCCAACTGACGGCTGAGTTGAAGCGCCTGCACGCTGCCGTGCAGTGCCATTGCATCGCGGACCTGCAACAGGCCGGCCATCAGTGACACTTGCCCTTGGCACCCTGACAGCAGGCCGCAGGTGTGGCGTTGCCCAGACGCACCGTTACCCGACTGCGCGCCCGACGCAGGCCGAACAGGATCAACAGATTGAACAGCACCACGATGGTTATCGCCGTCAGGCTGTACTGTGGGTGCTGGCTGAAGGTGGCGACCTGATAAAACAACGTGGCCAACGAGTAAGCGACATTCAGCCCCCAGAGAATGGAGAAGGTCATCCAGCCACGGCTGGATTCACGGGCGATAGCCCCCATGACCGAGACGCAGGGGACGTACAGCAACACGAAAATCAGGTAGCTGTAGGCGGAAACCCCGGAACCGAATTTACTACTCATTACGCCCATCGAACCGACGTCCATTTCCCCGTCGCCCTTGCTGGCCTCAATCGGGTTGGACAGGACGCTCAGGCTGAAGGTGTCTTTCAAGCCCTGCCAGGTAGTGTCCAGGGCACCGCCCAGTTCGTCCAGCAGGTTAAAGTTGGCGGCGTCAAACTCGGTGTTATTGATGTGTTCGGCGGTGTACAGCGTGTTCAGCGTGCCGACCACCACTTCTTTCGCCATGGCCCCGGTGACCAGGCCGACGGTGGCCTGCCAGTTATCATTGTGTACGCCCATCGGCTGCAGCAGCGGTGTCAGCACCTTGGATACCGATGCCAGCGCGGAGTCATTGATGTTATCCACCGGCTTGCCGCTGAACGAAAAACTGTTCAGGCCGCCAATGAAGATGCTGGCAATCACGATCACTTTACCGGCACGCAGGACGAAGCCTTTCAGTCGCTGCCAGGTTTGCAGCAGCAGGCTTTTCAGGTGCGGCACGTGGTAGACCGGCAACTCCATAACGAAGGGGGAGGCTTCGCCGCGCATGATGGTGTACTTCAACACCAGCCCGGTGAGGATCGCCACGACAATGCCGAGCATATACAGGGAAAACACCACGCCAGCTCCATCCTGGCCGAAGAAGGCGGCGGCAAAGACGGCAAAGATTGCCAGCCGTGCACCGCAGGACATGAATGGCGCCATCATGATGGTAATCAGGCGTTCGCGCTGAGCATCCAGCGTGCGTGCACCCATGATCGAAGGCACGTTACAGCCGAAGCCGACAATCAGCGGCACAAAAGATTTACCCGGCAGTCCGAGTGCCTGCATCAGGCGATCCATCACGAAGGCCGCTCGCGCCATATAGCCGGAGTCTTCAAGAAATGACAGGAATAGATACATCATGCCGATTTGTGGCACCAGCGGCAGCACGGTGTTGATACCGCCACCTACCCCTTGAGCCAGGAAAATGGTCAGCCATTCCGGGAAGTGCAGGTTAAAGCCCAGCCATTGAATGCCCTGGATAAAAATGGCCGCAGAGCCAATATCGAAAATCGGCTGCAGTGCGCCGCCTATGTTGATCGCCAGCAGGAACATCAGATACATCACCACCAGGAAGATTGGTACTCCCAGCCAACGATTGAGGATCACTTTATCCAATGCTTCGGTCAGGCGGTTTGGCATCGCCTGCTGAGAATTACTGACGGCGTCACACAGGGTGGCAATCGACTGATAGCGCGCATCGGCGATCACCAGTGCCGGGTCTTCCTGATGCTGCTGTTGCAGTGTCTCTTTGGCTGCCGGTAGCAGAGCCGCTGCCGGGCCAGCCAAAGTATGGCTGTAGATATCGCCCTCCAGCATCTGCAGTGCCAGCCAGCGACGCTGTTCGCTCGGCAGGTTTTGCGGCATCGCATCGCTCAACGTGGTCATTTCTTTCAGCAGCACCGGCGGGTAGAGCACCAGCGCTTTCAATTCGTTGAACTGATGATTGTCGATCATCTGCTTTAGTACGCCAATACCGTCGGCCTTGGTGGAGACCAGCGGTACCACCGGGCAGCCGAGGCGTGCGGACAGTGCAGCAGTATCAATATCGATTTTCTGGCTTCTGGCGATATCCAGCATGTTCAGCGCAACGATGCAGGGAATGCCCAGTTCCAATAGTTGCAGCGTCAGGTACAGATTGCGCTCCAGATTGGAAGCGTCAACCACGTTGATCAACAGGTCTGCATCGCCGCTCAGGATGTAGTGGCAGGCGATCTGTTCGTCGAGTGAGGTTTGCTCCGAGATGGTGGTCAGGGAGTAGGTGCCGGGCAGATCGACCAGTTTGACCTGGGATTGTGGCGTGGTGAACAGGCCTTCTTTACGTTCTACCGTCACCCCCGCCCAGTTACCAACCCGCTGGCGCGCGCCGGTAAGCTGATTAAACAGCGTCGTCTTGCCGGAGTTAGGATTTCCTATTAAGCCAATAGTGAGTTTTTTCATAATTTTGCGTGATATCAGTCAAGGGAAATTGGGCCAGGCAATGTGCGTGGTCAAAGCAAGGCGGCTCAGCGTCAGGATTGGCCGTCGAGCAGGATCAGGGCCAGATCTTTCCTGCGCAGCACCAGGCTGACGCGGCGAGTTTTAATTTCTATGGGATCGCCCAGCGGCGCTACGCGCACTACTTCAAACGATGAACCCGGCAGTATGCCGAGTGATAAAAGTTTCTGGCGGTAGGCTGGGCCAATGTCATTGGCGAAGCCGGCGATCTTATACGATCGTTTAGGCAGAAGATGCATGTAACCTTCCCTGAGCCCAGCTTATTGGGCTGATGGTGATAAAGAACGTTCCAAAGGAAGCGTCGTGGTAAACATGACGCGCCGGCGACGTTTTCAATCCATGAAGTAATGTAGTGAACACGCAAAATAATAATAGTGAGAATCATTATCGCATTCAATACAAAAAATAGGGGTATTGGCAACCAAAGGTTGTGGCGATCACATTTAACGATCGAGATTGCCTGATGGGGCTACTTTTATCACCCAGCCTGGCCAAGTGTAAATGAGAATGATTGGTTAAATCAGTTACATTATTGTAGTATTTTTTTCCAGATTGAAAAAATTAGCGAAAAACTCAATAGTCATGATCCGGAAGTGTCACTATTGGTATTTATTTGGCAACATCTCAGTGGCTAAATACGAGCGGTAACTATTTGTGTTTCTCTGAGAAATACCAAAATGAGAACATGATGTTAATAACGGTGTTAATCGATGGCTATTTTCAGGCCTGAAACATCGGGCCATTATGGCTGTTGGCAAGATTGGAGAAATATGCAGGTTTATTGAGGCGGGTCAAATAATCGCGGGGATAGTTCGGCAAGAAAGGGCGGAGTTTACTCCGCCCTGCATCCCATTGGCCTGGCCAGGGCCTGATTAAGATTTTTTGCCGAATGCCGCTGCCAGCGCATCGCCCATGGCGCTGTTACCCGCCGAGGTGTTGTTGTTGCCGCGTGGTTTGGCCTTATTGGCCGGTGCCCGGTTTGCGTTGTCTCTTGCCGGGGCGGCGTTACCGCCGCGGCGTGGTGAACCTTCCCCCGGTTGCTCGTCCAGACGCATGCTCAGCGCGATGCGTTTGCGCTGCAGGTCAACTTCCATCACCTTCACTTTGACGATGTCGCCGGCTTTCACTACGGTGTGCGGATCTTCGACAAACTTGTCCGCCAGCGAGGAGATATGCACCAGACCGTCCTGATGCACGCCGATATCGACAAAGGCCCCGAAGTTGGTGACGTTGGTCACTGAACCTTCCAGGATCATCCCCGGCTGCAGGTCGCTCAGGGTTTCGACGCCTTCGGCAAAGGTAGCTGTTTTGAATTCCGGACGCGGATCGCGGCCTGGTTTCTCCAGCTCTTTCAGGATGTCGGTCACCGTCGGTACGCCGAACTTGTCGTCGGTAAAATCGCCGGCCTTCAGGCTGCGTACGGCTGATGGGTTACCCATCAGATCCTGCAATGCCTGGCGGGTGGCGGCCAGAATACGTTCGACTACCGGGTAGGTTTCCGGGTGAACGGTCGAAGCGTCCAGCGGATTGTCACCGTGGTTGATACGCAGGAAGCCAGCACACTGCTCAAAGGCTTTTGGCCCCAGGCGACTGACTTTCAACAGCTGCTCACGGTTGCTGAAACGGCCGTTCTCATCACGCCAGGTGACGATGTTCTGCGCCATCATGCGCGTCAGGCCGGCTACGCGGGTCAGCAGCGGCACCGAGGCGGTGTTCAGATCGACCCCAACGGCGTTTACGCAGTCTTCAACCACCGAATCGAGCTTTTTCGCCAGTTGGCTTTGGCTGACATCGTGCTGGTACTGGCCAACACCGATGGATTTTGGATCGATTTTTACCAGCTCGGCCAGCGGGTCCTGCAGGCGGCGGGCGATGGAGACGGCACCACGCAGCGAGACGTCGAGATTCGGGAACTCCAGCGCCGCCAGTTCGGAGGCGGAATATACCGAGGCACCGGCTTCGCTGACGATCACTTTCTGTGCTTTGACTTCGCTGAACTGCTGTTGCAAATCAAGGTAAAAACGCTCGGTTTCACGCGACGCGGTACCGTTGCCGATGGCAACCAGTTCCACCTTATGTTTGATGCACAGTGCCGCGACGATGGCCGCGGCTTTGGCGGCCTGACCGGTGTGCGGATAGACGGTGTCGGTGGCGACCAGCTTGCCGGTGGCATCCACCACCGCCACTTTCACCCCGGTACGCAAGCCCGGATCCAGCCCCATGGTTGCACGCATGCCGGCCGGTGCGGCCATCAGCAGATCGTGCATGTTACGGGCGAAGACGTTGATCGCTTCGTCTTCTGCACGTTCGCGCAGGGTACTCATCAGTTCGGTTTCCAGATGCAGCAGCACCTTGATACGCCAGGTCCAGTTGACCACCGCTTTGCGCCAGGTATCTGCTGGGGCGTTATTCAGACGCAGGTTGAGATGGCTGATGATGATCTGTTCCGCCTGGCTTTCGCGCGGGGCTTCTTCAAACTGTGGGTCGGCGTTGAGCGCCAGTTGCAGCACGCCTTCGTTGCGGCCACGGAACATCGCCAGAGCACGGTGTGAAGGTACCTGAGCAATAGGCTCATGGTGATCGAAATAGTCACGGAATTTGGCACCTTCTTCTTCTTTGCCTTCCACCACTTTGGATACCAGATGGGCGTTTTTCCACAGGTAGTCACGTACCTTGGCCAGCAAGGCAGCGTCTTCGGCGAAGCGCTCCATCAGGATGTAACGCGCACCGTCGAGGGCGGCTTTAACGTCCGCCACGCCTTTGTCGGCGTCAACGTAGCCTTCGGCCAACTGTTCAGGTTGCTGCTGAGGATCCTGCCACAGGGTGTCCGCCAAAGGCTCCAGACCGGCTTCAATCGCGATCTGCCCACGGGTGCGGCGCTTGGGTTTGTACGGCAGGTAGAGGTCTTCGAGTTCGGTTTTGCTTTGCGTGGCGGTGATCGCCTCCGCCAGCTGTTCGGTCAGTTTGCCCTGCTCGTCGATCGATTTTAGGATGGTCTGACGGCGGTCTTCCAGTTCACGCAGATAACCCAGGCGGGTTTCCAGCTGGCGCAGTTGGGTATCGTCCAAACCCCCGGTGACTTCCTTACGATAGCGTGCAATAAAGGGCACGGTATTACCTTCATCCAGCAGACGGATGGCGGAGTCAACTTGCTCCGGCCGGGCCTGAAGTTCTGTTGCAATAATGCGGCTCAGTGGGTCATTCATAGGTCTGGTATCTGTTGAGAATGGTTAGTAAACAGGGGAACAGTTATACGGATTGCTCGTGGAAAATGCCAGTGAAGCGGGCCGCCTCTCGGCAGCAATGACGCGTAAAGCGGCCTGTACCGCGGCGGTGGGCGGCCGCTCGGAAAAAACTGAAATCTTATTTAACGTACTCGATCTCATTCACATACCACAGCGCCTCGCCTGCCGGGGTGTTGACGGTGGCGGCATCTCCCACTTCTTTTTTCAGCAGCGCGCGGGCCATCGGTGAATCGATGGAGATGTAGTCCCGGCGGCCAAAAATCTCGTCATAGCCGACGATGCGAAAGCGTTTGATCTCGCCATCTTCGTTTTCCACCACTACCCAGGCACCAAAGAAGACTTTACCTTCCTGCTGCGGCGAGTGGTCGACGACCTTCAACTGTTCGAGGCACTTGGTCAGGTAACGCACCCGGCGATCGATTTCCCGCAACCGTTTTTTGTTGTACTGATAGTCGGCATTTTCGCTTCTGTCACCCAGGCTGGCCGCCCAGGTCACTTTTTTGGTGACCTCTGGCCGATCTTCACGCCAGAGGTAGTCCAGCTCTTTTTTCAGTTTTTCGTACCCTTCACGGGTGATAAGCGGAGTTCTCATGCAACCTTGTTACCGTGGCAATAGTGGAACCTATAGCGCGAAGTGTACGACAGATACGGGGCCAGAGGCATCGAAAATAGAACCAGTCAGGGGACGCTGTCGACGATCGTGACCGACATCTCACCGATGCGCTCGATACTGACGTCGATGCGATCGCCTGCCTGTATCGCGGAGACCCCTGCGGTGTAACGGTATAAATTATGTCCCCCGGCTACAGGGTAAACATCGCCGAGGCATAGGCGATCAGGCGCTGTACGTTATAAATCAGGTGACGGGTGTTGGAGTGCTGCCGGAGCTGACCGTTGACCCGAATGCTGATATCCAGCGCGTTCGGGTCGTCGATTTTATCGGGGGGAAATACGTGGGTTATTCCAATGCGATGACGACAAAAGTACCGATGAATGTCCGGGAGAACATTAGGTGCATTGTTACTGGCGGCTTAGAGTGAGGGTAGACTCGCCGGCACCAGGGCTAATCAGGTTATAAATACGTTATTAATTTGAGGGCCAGTCCCCTGCAGTTCACGATGATGATGTCATTCTTGCGGGAGGGCTGAGTGGGCTTTTTACGGCGAAACGAGACAATAATGTGTGGATTAATTAGTCTGCTGTATGAAAGATATTGATAATTCGGTAAAAGAATAAGCTTTGTAACAATTTAGTCTAGAATATATACCAATAATTGCTGTCCGAATTGGCATGGTTTTTTAACAATATTCACGTCAGGCAATACAGCCTTTGGGAGTAATACAATGCAAGAGAATCATAAGATTCTGGTCGTCGATGATGACATGCGCTTGCGCGCGCTTTTAGAGCGTTATTTAACCGAACAGGGTTTTCAGGTTCGCAGCGTTGCCAACGCTGAGCAAATGGATCGCTTGCTGACACGTGAATCCTTCCACCTGATGGTGCTGGACCTGATGTTGCCGGGCGAGGACGGGCTTTCTATCTGCCGCCGTCTGCGCAGCCAAAGTAACCCTATGCCGATCATTATGGTGACCGCCAAAGGTGAAGAAGTCGACCGTATCGTTGGCCTGGAAATCGGTGCTGACGATTACATCCCAAAACCCTTCAACCCGCGTGAACTGCTGGCCCGTATCCGTGCGGTATTGCGCCGTCAGGCCAATGAACTGCCGGGCGCCCCTTCGCAAGAAGAAGCGGTGATTGCCTTTGGCAAATTCAAACTGAACCTGGGTACCCGCGAAATGTTCCGTGAAGACGAGCCTATGCCATTGACCAGCGGCGAGTTCGCGGTACTGAAGGCGTTAGTGAGCCATCCGCGTGAACCGCTGTCGCGTGACAAGTTGATGAACCTGGCCCGCGGCCGTGAATACAGCGCCATGGAACGCTCCATCGACGTGCAGATTTCTCGTCTGCGCCGTATGGTTGAGGAAGATCCTGCGCATCCACGTTATATCCAGACCGTTTGGGGTCTTGGCTACGTCTTCGTTCCGGACGGCAGCAAGGCATGAGACGATTACGCTTTTCACCGCGTAGCTCGTTTGCCCGAACCCTGCTATTGATCGTCACCTTGCTGTTCGTCAGCCTGGTGACGACCTATCTGGTGGTGCTGAACTTCGCCATCCTGCCCAGTTTGCAGCAGTTCAACAAGGTATTGGCCTACGAAGTTCGTATGCTGATGACCGATAAGCTGCAGCTGGAGGATGGGACTTTGCTGGAGGTGCCTCCGGCGTTCCGTCGTGAAATCTATCGCGAACTGGGGATTTCTCTCTACACCAATTCGGCGGCGGAGGAGAGCGGTCTGCGCTGGGCGCAGCATTATCAATTCCTCAGTCAGCAAATGGCTCAGCAGCTCGGCGGGCCAACCGACGTCCGGGTAGAGGTGAACAAAAATTCACCGGTGGTGTGGCTGAAAACCTGGCTGCAGCCGGATATCTGGGTGCGCGTTCCGCTGACCGAAATTCACCAGGGCGATTTCTCGCCGCTGTTCCGTTATACCCTGGCAATTATGCTGCTGGCGATAGGCGGTGCCTGGCTGTTTATTCGTATTCAAAACCGTCCGCTGGTGGAGCTGGAGCATGCCGCTCTGCAGGTGGGCAAAGGTATTATTCCGCCGCCGTTGCGTGAGTACGGCGCATCTGAGGTGCGTTCGGTAACTCGGGCCTTTAATCAGATGGCGTCGGGCGTTAAACAACTGGCGGATGACCGCACACTGCTGATGGCTGGGGTCAGCCATGACCTGCGTACACCGCTGACGCGCATCCGTCTGGCAACCGAGATGATGAGTGCCGAAGACGGCTACCTGGCGGAGTCGATCAATAAAGATATTGAAGAGTGCAACGCCATCATTGAGCAGTTTATTGATTATCTGCGCACCGGCCAGGAGATGCAGACCGAGTTAAGCGATCTGAATGGCATTCTGGGTGAAGTGGTCGCGGCCGAGAGCGGCTATGAGCGGGTTATCGAAACCGCCATGGCGCCAGGTGAGCTGATGATGAATGTGCATCCTCTGTCGATCAAGCGTGCGGCGGCGAATATGGTGGTCAATGCGGCGCGTTACGGCAACGGCTGGATCAAGGTCAGTAGTGGTCGTGAACTGCAGCGCGGCTGGTTCCAGGTGGAGGACGATGGCCCGGGCATTAAACCGGAAGAGTTGAAACATCTGCTGCAGCCGTTCGTCCGTGGTGACAGCGCACGTAGCACCAGTGGGACCGGACTTGGCCTGGCTATTGTACAACGTATTATCGATGGCCATCACGGCGCTCTGGATATCGGCACCAGCGAACGCGGCGGGTTGTTGATCAGGGCTTATATTCCGTTACCGATGGAAAAGAAAGAGTCGGCCAACGGCCATCAGGCAGTGAAAGACAGCGCCAAACTCCCCTGACAGTGAAGCTGCCCTGTCAGGGTTTTCTGCTCATCACGTAATATTCCGCCGCTTCTTCATGCAGACGCCGACCGGTGCTGGCTTGCCAGGGGTCGATTAATTCAATTCCGCAATGGATAAAGTCTTTGGTATTACGCGTGGCCAGGGCGGCACCGTAATGCAGGCAGGTAGCGGCGATCTGGGTGTCTGGGAAACTGACGCCGATGCCTTGGCGGCGGTTGGCACCCATTAACTCCGCGTGTTTCAGAGCGCAGCCAGTGTCAAAGGGTAAAACCCTGTCCAGAAACTCTTCCTGCAGCATTACGCCGAGATTCGACTGTAACTCAAACTGATTTTTGCCATAGGGCATGCAGGTTATGCCAGTATATAGCTCAGCTACCACGACAGCGCTCAGATAGAATTGATACGTATCTTGTTGATCCAGCCACCTTAAAACATGGTAATGAGGTGCCGGGCGCAGTAACTCTGAAACTACATTGGTATCGAGAATGATCATACCTGGTCATCATCGTCATCAAAGGTGACAATGCGCACGGGTGTTTTATCACGCGGTGGGATTTCCAGTTCAACTCCGCCCAACTCGGCAAAGTGTTGATGTATGCGAGTGCCTAAACCATAGCGCGACGGTTTTTTCACCAACGCCTGTTTCAAAATCATACGAGCTTCCTCCTCCATGGAATGGCCATTTTTCGCTGCCGAAACGCGCAGCAACTCTTTTACTTCGTCGTCCAGATTTCTGACGGTTATGCTAGCCATTGAAACCTCCTTTGCTATCAATGATTGCAGTGCTTATTATCCCTTTGCGTTGGTTAAATAACAACCGATAAGAATAAAAAAAGGCGTGGGATCCACGCCTTAGCTGAAGCTGAAAAGAAGGTATTACAGTTTTGGTCCGGCGCTGACCAGCGCGGCACCTGCCGGAGTATCCGTGTATTTGTCAAAGTTGGTGACAAAACGCTCGGCCAGGTCCTGTGCCTTCTCTTGCCATTGTTCAAGGCTGGCGTAAGTGGCGCGTGGATCCAGGATATCCGGGTTAACGCCCGGCAGTGAGGTTGGCATCGCCAAGTCGAAGATAGGCAGAGTAATGGTTTCTGCCTTATCGATTTCACCACTGAGGATCGCGTCGATAATGCCGCGGGTATCCTTGATCGAGATACGTTTGCCGGTGCCGTTCCAGCCAGTGTTCACCAGATAAGCCTGCGCGCCGGCAGCCTGCATGCGTTTCACCAGCACTTCAGCGTACTGCGTTGGGTGCAGCGACAGGAAGGCTGCGCCGAAGCAGGCGGAGAAGGTTGGGGTAGGTTCGGTCACGCCGCGCTCGGTACCGGCCAGTTTGGCGGTAAAGCCAGACAGGAAGTGGTACTGGGTCTGGTTAGCGGTCAGGCGAGATACCGGCGGCAGTACGCCGAAGGCGTCTGCGGTCAGGAAGATCACCTTGGTGGCGTGACCCGCTTTGGAAACCGGCTTCACGATATTCTGGATGTGATAGATCGGGTAGGAAACGCGGGTGTTCTCGGTTTTCGAACCATCATTGAAATCTATGGTGCCATCAGCCAGAACGACGACGTTTTCTAGCAGCGCATCGCGTTTGATGGCGTGATAGATATCCGGCTCCGCTTCTTCAGATAGCTTGATGGTTTTGGCGTAGCAACCGCCTTCGAAGTTAAATACGCCATCGTCATCCCAGCCGTGCTCGTCATCGCCAATCAGCTGGCGTTTCGGATCGGTGGACAGGGTGGTTTTGCCGGTACCGGACAGGCCGAAGAAGACCGCCACGTCGCCTTTCTCGCCTACGTTGGCCGAGCAGTGCATTGAGGCGATGCCTTTCAGCGGCAACAGGTAGTTCATGATGGAGAACATACCCTTTTTCATTTCGCCACCGTACCAGGTGCCGCCAATCAGTTGCATGCGCTCGGTCAGATTGAAGGCGACAAAGTTTTCCGAATTCAGGCCCTGTTGCTGCCAGTTCGGGTTAGTGCATTTGGCACCGTTCATCACCACGAAGTCTGGCTCGAAATCCTGCAGCTCTTCATCGGTCGGGCGGATGAACATGTTTTTAACGAAGTGCGCCTGCCAGGCTACCTCGGTAATAAAGCGAACTTTCAGACGGGAGTCGGCGTTGGCGCCGCAGAAGGTATCCATCACAAACAGGCGTTTGCCGGAGAGTTGCGTGGTGACCAGTTGTTTCAGGTCTGTCCAGGCTTCCGGGCTAAGGGGTTTGTTGTCGTTTTTACCTTTACCCTGATCGGCCCACCACACGGTGTCGCGGGTGATGTCGTCACGGACAATGTACTTATCTTTCGGGGAACGGCCGGTAAAAATACCGGTGTCGACGGATACAGCACCTAGCTTGGTTACTACCCCACGCTCAAAACCTTCCAGAGATGGGTCTGTTTCTTCCTTGAACAGCAAGTCATAACTCGGGTTGTGAACGATTTCGCCGACGTTATGAATCCCATAAGCGGCCAGATCCTGAGGGGTTATACCTTTAACACGCATGTCACTACTCCTTGGTCACAGAATTTCTGGCGCCAATTGTAGGGGTTCAGCAGCGAGTAACCGCGATAGGTATCAAATATTTAACGTTTTAGTCGGTTTTTCGTTACGTTATGAGAGATAGCACACGGAAAAAAGCAAACGTGCAAACGAAGAAAACCGACAGGCGCAGGGGGCGCCTGTCGATATGGGGTGCTACTTAGTGCAACTGCTCGCTTTCGTCGGTGTTACCGGTGTACAAAGCGGCAACGTCCACGGCATCAAACACATAGTGATTGCCGCAATAATCGCAGTGCATATCAATATTGCCATCTTGCTCCAGCATTTGAGCCACTTCTTCCGCCGGCAGCGTGATCAGCGCATCGGCGCAACGCTGGCGTGAACAGGTGCAACGGAAGACAACGTCCTGCGGTTCATACAGGGTGACTTCTTCCTGATGGTACAGGCGATACAGCACTTCGTTGGCCGGCAGGCCGAACAGCTCTTCGCTTTTCACCGTGTTGGTCAGTTGCACCAGATGATCGAAGTCATCGGCATTACCGTCCTGCGCCGGCAGCACCTGCAGCAGCATGCCGCCCGCGGCCGGTTGGCCTTCAGACTCACCGGTACGGATGAACAGGCGGGTCGGTAACTGCTCTGACTGACGGAAGTAAGCCTCGAGGCACTCGGCCAGCGTTTCCCCTTCCAGTGCCACTACGCCCTGATAGCGTTCGCCCTCGGTGGGGGCGATGGTGATCACCATGACGCCATTACCGATCATCTGGTGGAGCGTGCTGTCATCAGCAATTTCGCTTTGTACGCGTGCTACACCACGCATTTCCTGGCGGTTGTTACCGTTAATCACCGCCAGCTTCAGCGGGCCGTCGCCTTGTAACTGCACGGTGATGTCGCCGTCGAACTTCAACGTTGCGGTCAGCAGGCTGGTGGCAACCAGCAATTCACCCAGCAGTTTCTTGACTGGTGCCGGATAGTCGTGGTTGTTCAGAACCTGCTGATAGGTTTCGCTGACGGTAACCAGCTCACCGCGCACCGCGTAGTTTTCAAACAGGTAACGGTGCAATTGGTCATGGTTAGACATAGTTTTCTCTCATTGCGGTGAGGGGTTATTCCTGCTCACCAAATTTAAATTTAATCAGGTCGCGCCGCTCTTTCTTGTCCGGACGGCGGTCCGGATGCGGCATGGTCAGCGCATTCATTTTGCGCGCGAGCGCCACTTTCTCTCGGTTGACGATGCTGGCCTCGGTTTCCTGATACATTTGCTGCGCCTCTTCGGCGCCGCGCCGTTGGCTGGTCACTGCCAATACGATCACCGTGCGTTCTTCGTTTCCCTGACGCAGTTTGATCTCGGCGTTAAGCTCGACAATCTTGCTCGGCTTGCCGCGCTGTCCGTTGTAGTGCACCTTGCCGCCGTCGATCATCTCCCGTGCCAGTGCGCGGGTCTTATAGAAACGTGCAGCCCAGAGCCACTTGTCCAGCCGGACGGCTTCGTCGCCTGCTGCTTTTCCTTTCATCAATTCCCCCTGGCCAGCGCC
Source organism: Serratia sp. NA_112.1 (assembly GCF_052691715.1). Taxonomy (NCBI): domain Bacteria; kingdom Pseudomonadati; phylum Pseudomonadota; class Gammaproteobacteria; order Enterobacterales; family Yersiniaceae; genus Serratia; species Serratia sp. NA_112.1. The sequence continues at coordinate 17,134 of NZ_JBQZFO010000016.1, read as the reverse complement.
GGTATCAACAGGCGGTAATCGCGCATCGATGGGTGATGCTGGAAGGTTTTCTCCGCCATGCTGGAATCCGGGTTTTGCACGCCCAGGCAGTAGCGAATACCGAAGGTACGGGCGGCATCCAGAATCGGTTCACCGTCGTCGACAAACAGCGTACGCTGCGGATCAAAACCGGTGTGTTGCTGCACTGCCTGCCACAAACGCTGATCTTCTTTCGGATAACCAAATGTGTGGGTGGAAAGTAATAAATCAAGGTGCCTGTCCAAACCGGTATGCTCAATTTTTACCGCCAGGCTGTGCGGATGGGCGTTGGTCAACAAAATAGTCTGGTGGCCTGCCGCACGTAATGCCTGTAAAAACGGCTCGGTATCTTCACGCAGACGAGCACGGTTGCCTACCTCGCTGGTCATGCGGTAAATATCCATATCCAGCCGTTCGCTCCAGTAATCGAAGCAGTACCAATTCATGGTGTGCTGCACGGCCAGATATTCCTGATGAATAATTTTACGCGCTTCATCGAAGGGAATAGCCCGCTGCTCGCTCAGGGCCTGTGGCACCAGGCTGAGCCAAAAGTGGCTGTCGAACTCCAGATCGAGCAGGGTACCGTCCATATCCAGCAGCACGGTATCGATCTCACTCCAGTCAAACTCGGGAACCATGAAAACTCCATAGGCGAACCGTCGGCGGTCCGCAGGATAAGGGTAATAGCGTTAGCCTAACATAAGCTGATGGCAGGACGCAGGCCGGCTAGTGACTCAGGGCATCGGCCGCAATGACATCGGGACGAACTGCGGGTTAAAGCAATTTTCGTAGTAGCGCTGGATATCGGCGATGCGGTGCTGATTGATGCGACGGCGCTGCACCAGTTTCCAGCTGTTGTAGCCCAGAACGACGGCGACGCTCAGCAGCAGCAGGCTGGTGCCGAGATAGCGCCACAGGGTGATGATATCCGGCTCGCTGTGCAGTGCAATATGACGGGTACCGTTGGCATCGACGCTGATATTGGTGATCACGCCCTGCGCCTCGAACGGCGTATGCAACAGCATACCGGCAAGCCGTTGCAGTTCGTTCCACTGGTCAAGCGCGTTGTATTCGTTTAGCGGCATCGTCGGTTGCGGGTGGTTCACCAGCTGTTTGCCTTCATCACTGGTGATCAGGAACCCTCCCGGTGGTGGGCTGTTGAGCGCTGCGGCGGCCTGCCTGGTTTCGCTGTAGACGAAGGAGGATGCGGCCACTTTGGTCAGGCTTTCCAGCGATTCGGCACTCACCGGGCGCAGCAATACGTTCACCCCTTGCAGCGAGCCTGATTTGGCACGTTTCACCAGGGTGCCCCAGTTTTTGACATTGCCCAGATTGACCAGTGCGTTCTTCAGCCGGACGCAGTCATTATCCGCTTGGCACAGGTCCTGCGTTTTCAGAACGATATCGGAAAAATCATCCAGCAGGATCATGCCGGATTTTTCGATTGCGCTGGCCAACTGTGGATTGAGCTTTTGGTCTGTGCCGTTAGGGTGCAACTGGGCGTTGACCGTCGCCAGCAGGGCAGAGGCCATGTCGATCACTTCCGATTCTGGCTGCGGCAGCGGCGCCGCGTTGTTCCAGTAAATTCCGGAACAGTCGAAGGGCATAAAGCTGGCGGAGCGCGTGCCACTGGTTAACGGTGGTACGTAGCACATGCCTGTGCCCTGAGCCTTCAGGGTATCTCCGATGCGTAACGTCGCGCCTTCCAGCGCCTGTACGTTGGTCACTTCAATTTTTTGTGCGCCCTGCAGCCAGGCCATGCTCAGCTTGAGCGGCAGGCTTAGCGGGATATAGGTCAGCAACAGCACCAGCACCAAAAGTGAACTGGCCATGAGTACCGCGTTCCTGCCCCATTGTTGTAGCGGGAAGTTCTTCACCTCGTCATGCAGTGAAAGGTAGCGACCCTGGCGCAGCACCTGACGGTTAAGATAGATATCCATGTCGGTGGTTTTACCCAGATCCTGGGCGATGTACGGCTGCCAGTGCGGCGGATAAATCAGGTCAATGATACCGAGTGAAATATTGCTGATTTGCCCCTGATTGGATTCGCCAAACAGCCCCCAGCGCTTGGGGGTACCCCGCAGGCAGTGCACTTCTTTTAGCTCGCGGGTGGCAGGGCGGCGGAACAGGTTCCAGCAGCCCCAGGCGATCATCAACACGGCGACGGCAATCATCCACGGGATCACTACGACCGGGCTTATCAGGCTGAAGAACAGCAGCAGCAGGGCCGCCGAGATAATAGCGGCTTCCTTGATACCGTTCGGGCGAGTGAGTGCGTGCTCTTCCGGGGTTTCCTTGCGGATGTTCAGCAGTTCGACATGCTCGCTTTCTTCCTTGCGGATTGAGGCGTTTTGGCTCGGGGTCGCTTTCACCACCGGCGGCAGAGGCCGATCGTGAATATGGTCTTTCAGCGAATGCCCGTTTAGTGAGATCACCAGCGGCAGGGTCTGGGTTCTAATCACTTCCACATGGTTATCGGCGCTGATGTACTGCTCCCAGAACGGCGGCAGATGCACCTCTTCGGCGTCCAGATAATAGCGCCATTTATTGGGTTCATCGCTGGCCAGCCCGTAGCGGGTAATGGCGTGGGTGACCGGGTAGACGTTGTCGCTTTGTGGAGTCAGAGCCAGTTTGGCAGAGGGCAATGAGTTGCTGCCGGGCAACAGTTTGTTGCTCAGCTTGTTTTGTTGGCCGAGATAGTGCTCAACGGCGGCGCGTTCTTCGCCGGTCAGCTTGCGGTGTGTGGGTTTGATAAAGGGCAGAGTACGCGTCAGCAGCGGCTGATTGCGGGCTTTGAACCAAAGATACAGGCCAGCGGCGATCAGGCAGGCAAGCACTAAGGCCAATATCAACACTATTGTGCTCATGCTATCCCCATCCTGTACCCGTGAACCTCATCAACCTGATGAATCCTAGACTATTATACGCAGCCAAATCACCAAGAGACACCCTGATCCGTAACGAGAGAGCAGATTCTCCGTCGGGATCTCACTTATTGATAAAAAACCCGTCTTATTGCCCTGTCTTACCTGCGTGATGATAGCAACCAGGTTGCACTGTCGATATCGGCATTATCTTATTTTAATGCGCTCTTTTTGCTGGATGAGAACAGAAAAGCGGCGGGTACTGGCTACGCTTGTTAAAAAAAAGTAAATTACTGCTTGTGCTCGTTGCGGCAAAGGTTCTCATTAACGCACAATGTGATCAAGATCGGATTTGGTCAGCGTTTGAACGCATGCGGACCGCGCGTCACACCAATCATTATTCTGGTTACCCGCGTTATCACGCCCGATGCTGTGGCCTGCTAGCGGATAACTCATTTGAGGCAATCATGGATAAACACCTGCAAAAACCTAAAATTCTGAAAGTGGAAACGGTCGCGCGTTCGCGTTTATTTAACGTTGAGTCGGTCGATTTGGAGTTCAGTAACGGTGTACGGCGGGTGTATGAGCGGATGCGGCCCTCAGATCGCGAGGCCGTGATGATTGTGCCGGTGATTGGCGACGATTTGTTGTTGATCCGTGAATATGCCGTGGGCACCGAATCTTATGAGCTTGGCTTTCCCAAAGGTTTGATTGATCCGGGTGAAGGCGTGCTGGAAGCGGCCAATCGCGAACTGATGGAAGAGGTGGGTTTTGGCGCCAGACGCTTTGATTTTCTCAGCAAGTTGACGATGGCCCCGTCGTACTTTTCCAGCAAAATGAATATTGTACTAGCGCACGATCTCTACCCGCAGAGTCTGGAAGGGGATGAGCCGGAGCCATTGCCGCAGGTACGTTGGCCAATAGCCGACATGATGGCGTTGCTGGCAGAGCCTGATTTTCGCGAGGCGCGCAACGTTAGTGCGTTGTTCCTCACCGAGGCGTTTTTACGCGGTTCCCGCTAAGCGCTACGGTTCAATGAAAAAAGGGCCCAGATTCATCTGGGCCCTTTTTTTTATTAGAACAACTCGTGGCTTTCGCCGCCGGGATCCGTTAGCGTTGTGCCGGTATCCCGCGATGGGTAGTCCGTCGGCTGAGTCCCTTCGATAAAGTACTCGGAACGGCTGCCGCCACCACCACCGGAAAGCTTACCGCTGCTCTTGTCGATGGTAACGCTGATAATGCCCGGTGGTGGGGTCACCTTCTGCTCTGGAATGCCTTCCAGTGCAGTTTTCATAAAGTCATCCCATGCCGGTTGCGCACTCTTGGCGCCGCCTTCACCGCCGGAAGCCTGATCCGGGATCGCACCGGATACCGTCGTACGGCCAAGGTCACGGCGGTGGTCATCGAAACCAATCCATACCGACGTCACGGTATCCGGGCCATAGCCGGAGAACCAGGCGTCTTTTGAACTGTTGGTAGTACCGGTTTTGCCACCGATATCACGACGTTTCAGGTCACGGCCTGCACGCCAGGCGGTACCCATCCAACCCGGTTCGCCATAGATATTGCTGTTCAGCGCATCGTGCATCAGGAACGCCAGCGGGGTGCTGATAACGTGTGGCGCATACTGCTGATCGCCATCCTGCTGAACCTGAGCGGGGGTCACTTGCTCCAGTTGCGGCATCGGCACGTTGCCATTCTTGCCTTCCTGTGACGTCGCGACATTTTCAATGTTGTCTTCGGAAAGCACGGCCGAACGGTGAGTGTCACCATAAATCACCGGCAGATTACAGCTGTCGCAGACAATCTTTGGCTTGGTTTCGAACACGATGTTGCCGTTATCGTCTTCAATCTTGGTGATGAAGTACGGATCCACCAGATAACCGCCGTTGGCCAGCACCGCGTAACCACGTACCAGCTGCATTGGGGTGAACGAAGCCGAGCCCAGTGCCAGTGATTCGGTATGCACGATGTTTTGTGCCGGGAAACCGAAACGCTGCAGGTATTCCGCTGCGTAATCAACCCCCATGGCACGCATCGCACGCACCATCACCACGTTCTTCGACTGTCCCAGCCCCTGACGCAGGCGAATCGGACCATCGTAGGTTGGCGGTGAGTTCTTCGGCCGCCAGTCGGTACCGGCGCCTGGATCCCAACGGGTAATTGGCAGGTCATTCAGGATAGTGGCCAAGGTCAGTCCCTTGTCCATCGCTGCGGTATACAGGAAAGGTTTGATGTTGGAACCTACCTGACGCAGCGCCTGAGTCACGCGGTTGAACTTGCTTTGGTTGAAGTCAAACCCGCCGACCAGCGCTTTCACCGCGCCGTCATTCGGGTTGATCGAAACCAGGGCTGAGTTGACGTCCGGCACCTGTGACAGCCACCAGTTTTCGCCCACCTTGCGAACCCACACTTGTTGACCGGCCTGCACCACATCGGTGACGCGTTTCGGCGTTGGGCCTTGCTGAGTGTCGGACCTGTAAGGTCGCGCCCAGCGCATGGTGGACATCGGCAGCGCCACATGGCTGCCGTCTGCCATCATGGCCGTTGCCTCTTCGGCGCTGGTTGAGACAATCACCGCCGGCGACAATGGGCCGTAGTTCGGCAGATTCTTCAAGGAATCGACGATCTGCTTTTGGTCCCAGGCCGCTTCACCCACTTTCCACAGCACGTTGGACGGGCCACGGTAGCCGTGGCGCATATCGTACGCCAGCACGTTGTTACGCACCGACTCCTGCGCCGCCAACTGCAGTTTCTTGGTGACGGTGGTGTAGACCTTGTAACCGTCGGTATAAGCATTGTCACCGTAACGCTTGATCATCTCCTGGCGCACCATCTCGGAGAGATAGGGGGCGGAGAAGCTTATTTGTGGCGCATGGTAATTGGCCACCAGCTCTTCACTGCGCGCCTGATCGAACTGCGCCTGAGTGATGTAATGCTCATCCAGCATGCGCGACAGCACCACGTTGCGGCGAGCTACGGCGCGATCGTGGGAGTAGAGCGGATTGAAAGTTGACGGGGCTTTCGGCAGTCCGGCGATGGTCGCCATTTCGCTTAAGCTGAGCTGACTGACGTCTTTACCGAAGTAAACCTGCGCCGCAGCACCCACGCCATAGGCGCGATACCCCAGATAGATTTTGTTCATATACAGTTCGAGGATTTCGTCTTTGGTCAGCATCTGTTCGATGCGTATTGCCAGGAAAGCTTCCTTGATCTTGCGCATCAGGGTGCGTTCCGGGCTTAAGAAGAAGTTTCTCGCCAACTGCTGGGTAATGGTACTTGCCCCCTGTGACGCATGGCCAGACACCAGCGCAATAGAGGCAGCACGGAAGATACCGATTGGGTCGACGCCATGATGCTCATAGAAGCGGCTGTCTTCGGTGGCGATAAACGCATGCACCATAACCGGTGGAATTTGGTTCAGTTTTAGCGGAATACGGCGTTTTTCACCGTATTGGGCGATCAGCTCGCCATCGGCGCTGTAAACCTGCATCGGTATTTGCAGCCGCACATCTTTCAGCGTTGCGACGTCAGGCAGCTGTGGCTCGACATATTTGTACAAGCCAAAGATCGAGGCTGCCCCCAACACGATGCAACACACTGCAAGGATTAGTAAATACTTTACGAACTTCACCTGAGATTTCCCATTTTCATGTCATTTGGGCAGTTTATAAACAACCGCGCGGTAGTATAAAGGCAAGCCTGCAACATGGATATGTTCTTTTGTTATCTGACGATATGGAGGTCTGGCAAAATATGATCACTCAAGCATGGCAGGTGGGGCTGGATATACAAAGTCACTGCGTTCGTGCCCTGGCGGCACAGCGCCGCCGCAATGGCTGGCAACTGCGTCACTGGTGGCAACAAAGGTTGCCGCAACCGGTGCTGCGTGAGGGTTGCCTGGAGCAGAGCGACGCGTTGATCCAGGCGTTGCGCCAATGGCGGGTTCAGTTACCAAGACATATTTCCTTGCGCATTGCTCTGCCCGCACAGCGGGTTTTACAGCATCGATTGCCACTGCCGGACGCCCGGCTGAAAGAGCCGGCGTGCGGTGATTACATCATCAGTCAGGGACTGAAAAAGTTTCCCCTGGATAGCCAAACATTGGCGCTGGACTACCGTCAATCACTGTCCGAACACGCGACTCTGCTGTTGACCGCTGCCCGTCAGCAAGAGTTGCAACAGTGGCTGAACTGTCTGCGTCAGGCCAATTTACAGCCGCAGGTGGTTGATATTGCCCCATGCGCACTGCGCGTGATGGCCGCCGCCGCAGGCGTGTCAGGCGAAGCCGGGTTGCTGCACCGCCTCGATGAAGAATGGTTATGGGTGACCGCACACCGATCGGAGTTTGCCTATGGCATCGTACCTCTTCGGGAAGCGGACGGGGCAGATCAGGCGTTGACCGCAATGCGTGCCGCCAGCCCATCACTCAGCGAACATCAGATTTACTACAGCAGCGTGATGGATGAGCAACCCCCGTCAGGAAGCTTGTCGTGGTCCCCTCTCAGTGCTTTTAGCCAGCTGCGTCCCCCGTTACCTGCATTGCCTGCGGCATTTGTCTTGGCCGGCGGTCTGGCGCTGCGCGCTGAGGACAGCTGATGTATCAGGTTAATCTTTTGCCCTGGCGCATACAGGGCCAGCGTCGCCGCTATGCCTTTTGGTTACGCATATTCATTTTGCAGCTGGTGCTGGTGTTGGCGGTACTGATGGTGGTGTTCGGCCTGTTGAACCAGCAACAGGCACAGCGGCATGAGGCGCTATTGACGCTGATCGGTAAGCAGGCTGAACTCACCGGGCGTTATCAACTCTTGCAACAGGCGGTGGCACGCCTGGCGCGTTTAACTGCGTTGACACAGCAGTATGACAACAACCTGGCACATAACCGACGTTATCTGCAGCTGCTGCAGCAGCTCTCCACTTCGCTACCTGATCCGCTGTGGCTTATCACGCTGGAAAGCCACTCGCAAAATATCACTTTACGGGGGCTTGGCCGGCGTTATGAGGCGGTGCTTCAGTTTGAGCAGAAACTGACGGCGTTACCCCTGTTACAGAACTACCGTCTGGCAGAGGTGGTACAGCGTCAGGATGGTTTGTTCACGTTTACCTTGATGGCGCAATGGGGGCCGGGTGGATAAGCCATTGCCGCTGTGGTTGGCGAGAGGGTTGGGCTTGCCGGTGTGGAAGCTGTTGGTCATCCAGTGGCTGGTGTTGGGCAGCCTGATCCTGCTGTTCGGCCTGCTGCCGTTGCAAGGAAAATGGCAGCAACTGGCGCAGACTGAGGCGCAGCAGCAGCGTCTGGTGCAACAGATGACTCCCTTGTGGGAACAACTGGCCCGTATGCCGACGTTGGATCAGGTGAATCAAAGCCTGCAGCAGGTCACCCACCCGCCTGCCGTCGATAGTGATTTGGCGAGCACGTTGCAAAGCGCGGGGGCGGGGCTGCAGCGCTGGCAGCAGCAGGGAGATTCGTCGCGGCAAACCCTGATGCTGCATCTCGATTACGGCAGTTTATTAAGGCTGCTGGAGCGTTTTCCAGCCCAGTTGCGGATTGATCAGATGACCGTTGAGGCGCAAGTGGGGGAGCTGACGGCGCATTTCATTCTCCAGGCGGCTTTGGCAGAGACAGAGACAGAGGTGGTAAACCCCAATGAATAAATGCGGTGGGTTCTGGTTACTGTGGCTGCCTCTGGCGCTGATGGCCCAGCCTCAGCCACGCGATCCTTTTAAGCCATTACCCTTGCCCGATTGCCCGAGCGCGGCGGAGTCGCCGGTGAACTGGCAGTTGAAGGGCACCATTGGGCAGGCGGCGCTACACCATGCCTGGGTGGTGACGGCCGCCGGGCAGTGGCTGCGATTAAAACCCCAACAAACCCTGTTAGACGGGCGTTGGCGGGTGGAGCAGGTCGTTAAGGGGCAAGTCACGCTGAAAGCGAACCAGGACGATCCGCTCTGCCCGGCCGCTGAGAATGCAGTGGTGTTGGCCCTGGGAAACCATAAGGAAGAAAAATGAAAGGATGCCATTGGTTGACGGTGTTGTTCTGGGGGGTGGCTATCGCCGGTGCAGCACAGGAGCAAGAGCCCGTTTCGCTGGAGTTTCAGGAGGCTCCCATTACGCTGGTGTTGCAGGCGTTGGCGGATTATCAGCAACTGAATATGGTTACCGCTGCAGGTGTGGGGGGTAACCTGACACTAAGGTTGGATAATGTGCCCTGGCACCAGGCACTGGCGGTGATTTTGCGTATGGGGAAACTATCAATGACGCTGGAGGGGAATGTCATGATGGTTTCCCCTGAACCCAATGAGCAAGAAAAGCAGCGCCAACAGCAGGCGCTGGTACAAAAACAGCCGCTAAAAAGCGTGACCCTGCCGTTGAGCCATGCCGATGCGGAAGAGGTTGCTGAAAACCTGAACGCGCAGGGCGGAATATTGCTGAGTGAGCGTGGCAGCGTGGTGGCAGATAAACGCACCAATGCGGTATTGATCCGCGATACAGCGTCGATCGTGGCGTTATTAACGCAAAGGATCGCCGAAATGGATGTGCCCTTGGCACAGGTGCAATTAGCGGCGCATATCGTCACTATCAACAGTGAGAGCTTACGTGAGCTTGGTGTGCGCTGGGGGTTGGCTCCGGACGATCGGCCTGCCAGGTCATGGCAGATGGACGGCTTTAACGTCGGGTTACCGCTGGAGCGCAGTGCTGTCAGCGCGGGTTTCCATCTGGCACGAATTGGCGGGCGATTATTGGATCTGGAGTTGATGGCTTTGGAGCAGGAGAACCGGGTGGAAATCATCGCCAGCCCGCGCTTACTGACCGCGAACCTGCAAACCGCCAGCATAAAGCAGGGGACTGAAATACCCTATGAGGTGAACAGCGGCTCCAGCGGGGCGACGTCAATGGAGTTCAAGGACGCGGTGCTGGGTATGGAGGTGACACCGAAAATATTGCCCAATGGCCGCATCACCCTGACGTTGCAAATCAGCCAGAACATGCCCGGGCGCTCAATCAGCCGTGCGGCCGGCGAGACGTTGGCGATAGATAAACAGGAAATCAAAACTCAGGTGACGGTAAGAGATGGCGAAACCGTTGTTTTGGGGGGCGTATTTCAGCGCCATAGCGCCGAAGGGGCAGACAAGGTACCCGGGATTAGCGACGTACCTTTGCTGGGTTCTCTGTTCAAACAGAGCAGCAAACAGCATAAACGGCGCGAACTGGTGATATTCATTACTCCGACATTGATTAAGGCCTGAGCAACCGAGTGTGCGGTTCGTGGGAAATCGCCTAAAGTTGATGAGCAGATGCACTTTTTTATCACCTTCGGGGCATCTGCGTTTGACGCTGCGGCCGATTTAGCTTACAAGGGTTACCGAATTGAGCACCGAGGTTTTTTTGTTAGCGCCAAGACGCCGTTAAAAACGTATGGTTTCCCTCCTGCGGCGTGGATTGCGATTTATTCGGTTGCCAAACTACCAAGAGTGTTGAGATAATTTTCCGTCTGATCTCGCACTATCGTTTATGAGGTTTCAGTTTAGGTCCCGCCGCTGATTTGATTGGCGGGGCGGGTTAACATTAACGAATTGTCTTAGTAATACCGAAAAACATGGCAGAGAAACGCAATATCTTTCTGGTTGGGCCTATGGGTGCCGGCAAAAGCACTATTGGCCGTCAGTTAGCTCAGCAACTCAATATGGAGTTTTTCGACTCCGATCAAGAAATTGAGCGACGTACCGGAGCTGACGTGGGCTGGGTATTCGACGTGGAAGGTGAAGAAGGTTTCCGCGATCGTGAAGAAAAAGTCATTAATGAACTGACGGAAAAGCAAGGCATCGTGCTGGCTACCGGCGGTGGCTCGGTTAAATCGCGTGAAACGCGTAACCGTCTGTCGGCGCGTGGCGTAGTGGTGTACCTGGAAACCACTATCGAGAAGCAATTGGCCCGTACCCAGCGCGACAAAAAGCGTCCGCTGCTGCAGGTTGATTCTCCTCCGCGTGAAGTGCTTGAAGCGCTGGCGAAAGAGCGCAATCCGTTATACGAAGAAATCGCAGATGTCACCATCCGCACCGACGATCAAAGCGCCAAAGTGGTTGCCAACCAGATAATCAACATGCTGGAAAGCAACTGATAGCGGTTTCCGTGTTCGCCACGGCAAATGCGGAAGACTGATTGTGTTCCCCGCGTTGCGGGGAGAAACCACATTGAGAACTGAGCGCGAGATGGAGAGAATTACCGTAACGCTTGGGGAGCGCAGCTACCCGATAACCATAGCCGCCGGATTGTTTAACGATCCGGCTTCTTTTATGCCGCTGAAGGCGGGTGAACAGGTCATGCTGGTCACCAACCAAACCCTGGCGCCACTCTATCTGGATCACGTTCGGAAGGTGTTGGAGCAGGCAGGCGTCAAGGTGGATCAGGTGATTTTACCTGATGGCGAACAGTATAAATCTCTGGCCGTACTCGAGCAGGTGTTCTCGGCACTGTTGGAAAAGCCGCACGGTCGTGATACCACGCTGATTGCCCTTGGGGGCGGCGTGATTGGCGATCTTACCGGCTTTGCCGCCGCTTGTTATCAGCGCGGTGTCCGCTTTATTCAGGTCCCTACCACGCTGCTGTCGCAGGTGGACTCTTCCGTTGGTGGTAAAACCGCCGTCAATCATCCGCTCGGCAAGAACATGATCGGCGCCTTCTATCAACCCGTTTCTGTGGTGGTTGATCTCGATTGCCTGAAAACCTTACCGGCGCGTGAGCTCTCCTCTGGTTTGGCTGAAGTGATCAAGTACGGGATTATTCTCGACTACGATTTCTTCGTCTGGCTGGAAAACAATATCGATGCCCTGGTGGCGCTGGATATGCAGGCTCTGGCCTACTGTATCCGCCGCTGCTGCGAGCTGAAAGCTGAAGTGGTTGCCGCTGATGAACGCGAAAGCGGACTGCGCGCGCTGCTGAATCTGGGCCATACTTACGGCCATGCGATCGAAGCCGAAATGGGCTATGGTATATGGTTGCATGGTGAAGCCATTGCCGCTGGTATGGTGATGGCGGCAGAAACCGCGCACCGCCTCGACCAGTTCTCCCGCGAAGATATTGAACGTATTAAAGCACTGTTGTTGCGCGCCGGTTTACCGGTGTGTGGCCCGCAGGAAATGGCTCCGGGAACTTATCTGCCGCATATGATGCGCGATAAGAAAGTCCTGGCCGGTGAATTGCGTCTGGTACTGCCGACGGCCATTGGCCAGGCGGAAGTCCGTGGCGGAGTGGGGCATGATATGGTGCTGGCTTCGATCGCAGCTTGCCTTCCTGACGGAATGTCTAAGTAAATCGGACGAAGTAACAGTGGCTTAGCCGCCGTTTACATCTATATTAATTAATGTGCAAAGCCTGACTGGCGTCGCTTTGCCATCATCGGGTTAATCTGCCCGTGCCACGGTAGGTAGACAGTGGTGGGCTTTTGCCTCTAGTTGGAGGGTTTCAGATGGATGAGTTTAAACCGGAAGACGATCTCAGACCTGATAGCAGCGATCGTCGTCCTGCACGTTCGCGTAAACCGGCTCCGGGACCGCGTTTTGCCGTTTCACGTCAGCATTTAATGATTGGTATCGGTATTTTGGTGCTGTTGTTGCTGATTGTCGGCATTGGTTCGGCGTTGAAGGCGCCAACCAAGCATGAGGCGGCACAGGAAAGCGCACAGAATGGTGCCGCCAAGGACATTAATCTGTCAGGTTCTTCGTCACTGACTGCCGGTAATACCGGTGTTCCGGGCGGAACCACGGATACCAATGACAATAACGGCGTGAGCAGCAGCTCGCAGCCGCAAACCGTCAGCGTCCCTCCGATCTCCAGCACCCCAACGGAAGCGCAACCGCAGCCAATGCAGGGCGGCGCGCAGCAGCGTGTCGATCTGCCGGGCAATATGTCGGATGCACTGTCAGCGCAGCAAGGTCAGGTTGATGCCGCTACGCAAGGCATGACAGGCCCAGCTTCGACGTTGCCAACGGCCCCGGCAACCCTGATGAACGGCGCTGCGGCGAAAGAAACCGTCCGTCCGGTTCAGGGCACTGCGCCACAGCAACATAAAACACCGGCGAAAACCGTCAGTAAACCGACGGCTACACAGCATAAATCGCCAACCACGGTGTATACGCCGGCGCCAGCCTCTTCCACTAAAGCGGGAGCAGCAAGTGCCAAAGTGGGAGCGGTTAGCGGCAGCGGCGGTTCGCTGCAGTCTGCCCCGGCAAGCCATTACACTCTGCAACTGAGCAGCGCTTCGCGTTCCGATACGCTGAACGCCTACGCCAAGCAGCAGAAATTACAGCATTATCTGGTGTACTCGACTAAACGTGACGGCAAACCCTGGTACGTGCTGGTGAGTGGCAACTATGCCTCTTCTGCGGAAGCCAAGCGTGCCATCGCGACGCTGCCGGCGGATGTTCAGGCGAAAAAACCCTGGGTCCGTCCTGTTGGCCAGGTTCAGCAGGATCTGAAAAAGTAACCCGATAGAATTCAAGCTGCATTCAGGCATTGAGGGGCGCACAAGCTGCGCCCCTGTTACTCAGGGCAGACAGAGTCGCCCATGACCGATGGCTGGAGTTGCCTGCGGACAGGCCGGATAACTGTGCGTGGCCAAAGGTGCTGCGGCTTGAAGGATGTTGGGTATCAATCACTTAAATTTGTGCGCTGATGTGCTGTCTTAAACAGAGTACAATCCGCCGCTCTGAATTGTATAATAAGTAGCTAATTGACGGCATGAAGAAAAACCGCGCTTTTTTAAAATGGGCTGGTGGAAAATACCCGCTGGTGGACGAGATCCGTCGTCACCTACCAGCAGGCGACTGCTTAATCGAGCCCTTCGTGGGTGCGGGTTCAGTCTTCCTGAACACGGAATACGACGCCTATATTCTCGCCGACATCAACAGCGATCTTATTAATCTGTATAACATCGTTAAACTGCGTACGGATGACTTCGTACGTGATGCCCGCTTCCTTTTCACCGATGAATTCAATAAGTCAGAACAGTTTTACCTGCTGCGCGAAGAGTTCAATACTAGTGCCGATCCCTATCGTCGCGCGTTGCTGTTTCTTTACCTGAACCGCCACTGCTATAACGGCCTGTGCCGCTATAACCTGCGTGGGGAGTTCAACGTGCCGTTTGGACGTTACAAAAAACCGTACTTCCCGGAGGACGAGCTATACTGGTTCGCTGAAAAATCCCGCAACGCTACTTTTGTCTGTGAGCATTACCGCGATACCATGGCAAAAGCCGGGCGTGGTACCGTGGTGTATTGCGATCCGCCGTATGCGCCATTATCGGCGACGGCGAATTTTACCGCCTACCACACCAACAGCTTTAGCATGGCCGACCAGCAAAGCCTGGCGCTGATGGCGCACCAGCTTTCGGTAGAAAGCCAGGTGCCGGTATTGATTTCCAACCATGATACCGAGCTGACGCGTGACTGGTACCAGCACGCCTCGCTGTTTGTTGTGAAAGCGCGCCGTACTATCAGCCGCAATATTCTTGGCCGTAGCAAAGTGAATGAGCTTTTAGCGCTGTATCGATAGGCTGTGACCCACCATTGTGTGTGAGCACCGCTGGCGGTCATTTGGACGCGCAGCAAGGCGCGAGTCGTGAGGTTTGGTGGGCCAAATAAGCGGCTCGTAACACAGGTGCGCGTCCAAATGGCCCCTGCCCTTTGGGTCTGCGACGGTGCCACGACCAATGGTGGGTTATAGCCTGCACCGGGTTACGCCCCGGTGTATAACAATTCGAACCCTACGTTTGGAGATAGCGGATGAAAAAATTTTTGATTGCCCCGTCCATTTTGTCAGCAGACTTTGCCCGCTTGGGTGAAGACACTGCCAACGTGTTGGCTGCAGGCGGCGACGTAGTGCATTTTGACGTAATGGATAACCACTACGTTCCCAATCTGACCATCGGGCCGATGGTTTGTCAGGCGCTGCGTAATTACGGCATCACCGCACCGATTGACGTTCACCTGATGGTGAAGCCGGTCGACCGCATTGTGCCGGATTTCGCTGCAGCGGGCGCTAGTTACATCTCTTTCCATCCGGAAGCCTCCGAACACGTCGATCGCACCATTCAGCTGATTAAAGAACACGGCTGTAAAGCCGGCCTGGTGTTCAATCCGGCAACGCCGTTGAGCTACCTCGATTACGTGATGGATAAAATCGACGTGATCCTGCTGATGTCGGTCAACCCTGGTTTTGGCGGTCAGTCGTTTATCCATGGCACTTTGGATAAGCTGCGTCAGGTACGCAAAATGATCGACGAAAGCGGTCGTGATATCCGACTGGAAGTAGATGGTGGCGTGAAGGTCGACAATATCGCCGAGATTGCTGCCGCGGGCGCAGACATGTTTGTCGCGGGTTCCGCCATCTTCAGCAAGCCGGATTATCGTCGGGTGATCGACGAAATGCGCAGCGAGTTGGCGAAGGTGACGCATGGCTGATTTCGGGGCGATCCGCGCTCTGGCCTTTGATCTCGATGGCACGCTGGTCGACAGCGCGCCGGGGTTGTCAGCCGCTATCGATTTGGCATTGGCGGAGATGCGCCTGCCACAGGCCGGTGAGGACCGGGTAGGCACCTGGATTGGCAACGGTGCCGACGTGCTGGTGCAGCGTGCGCTGCGCTGGGCCGAAGTGGAAGCCACGCCGGAACACTGCCAGCAGCTTCGTGAGCGCTTCGATCATTTCTATGTGCAAACCGTCGACAGCGGTAGCCGCCTGTTCCCACAGGTGAAAGAAACCCTGGCTCAACTGGCTGCGCAAAATTACCCGATGGCGCTGGTGACCAACAAGCCAACGCCGTTTGTCGCGCCGTTGCTGACCGCATTGGGGATTATTGATTACTTCTCGCTGATTATCGGCGGTGACGACGTGGTGGAAAAGAAACCGCACCCGGCGCCACTGTATCTGGTCCTCGGCAAGCTTGGCCTGCGAGCCAACGAGTTGCTGTTTGTCGGCGACTCCCGCAACGATATTCAGGCAGCGCAGGGGGCAGGTTGTCCAAGCGCCGCGCTGACCTACGGTTATAACTACGGCGAGGCGATTGCCCTGAGCCATCCCGACCGCGTGTTGGAACGCTTTGCCGATTTGTTGCCCGCTCTTGGGCTGTCATCTTTAGAGAATCAGGAAATTTAAACATGAGTAAGCCCATCGTATTTAGCGGCGCGCAGCCGTCCGGTGAACTGACCATTGGCAACTACATGGGTGCATTGCGTCAGTGGCTGCAGATGCAGGATGATTACGACTGTATCTTCTGCATCGTTGACCTGCATGCGATCACTGTACGTCAGGACGCAGAGAAATTGCGCAAAGCCACGCTGGATACGCTGGCGCTGTACCTGGCCTGTGGTATCGACCCGCAAAAAAGCACCATCTTCGTGCAGTCGCACGTACCGGAACACACCCAGCTGAGCTGGGTACTGAACTGCTACACCTATTTCGGTGAACTGAGCCGCATGACTCAGTTCAAAGACAAATCCACCCGTTATGCGGAGAACATCAACGCCGGCCTGTTCAGCTACCCGGTATTGATGGCGGCGGATATCTTGCTGTATCAAACCAACCAGGTGCCGGTCGGCGAAGACCAGAAACAACATCTGGAGTTGAGCCGTGACATCGGTCAGCGTTTCAACGCGCTGTACGGTGACGTGTTCAAAGTGCCCGAGCCGTTTATTCCCAAATCCGGCGCCCGTGTGATGTCGCTGCAAGAGCCGACCAAGAAGATGTCCAAGTCGGACGATAACCGTAATAACGTGATCGGCCTGCTGGAAGATCCGAAAGCGGTGGCTAAAAAGATCAAACGCGCGATGACTGACTCGGAAGAGCCACCAGTGGTGCGTTACGACGTGGCAAACAAGGCGGGGGTGTCCAACCTGTTGGATATTCTCTCAGGCGTGACCGGCAAGAGCATCCCACAGTTGGAAGCCGAGTTTGAGGGGCAGATGTACGGCCACCTGAAAGGCGCCGTCGCTGAAGCGGTATCCGGCATGCTGAGTGAGCTACAGGAGCGCTATCATCGTTTCCGCAATGACGAGGCCCTGCTGCAGCAAGTAATGCGTGATGGCGCTGCCAAGGCCCGTGCACGCGCTCAGGAAACGCTGGCGAAGGTTTACCAGGCAGTGGGCTTTGTTTCAGCGCAGTGAGTCTCTGAGCAAAAAGAAAAGCGGCCACTGGCCGCTTCAGACTGATGACAAACCTCATTCCTGCCCAGAGCGAGTAGAGGCCGATAAACAAAAAT
>NZ_JBQZFO010000015.1:0-75962 GCF_052691715.1 Serratia sp. NA_112.1 | reverse complement strand
ATTATTTAAATTATGCCTGCTAACTTTAGCAGGCATAATGTTAAGCATGATTTAGGGGCGTAGCTCAGTTGGTAGAGCACCGGTCTCCAAAACCGGGTGTCGCGAGTTCGAGTCTCTCCGCCCCTGCCATATTGGAAACCCTTTGCGAAAGCGAAGGGTTTTTTTTGCTTTCTGCTTTTTCAAAATCCTCGCTATTCCTCTGATAAATTGCCTAAAAACCCTGCCGAAACAGCTCCAAATTTAGACATTTTTAGCTGGATCCATGTACAAAATGGTTGTTATCCCGTGATGTGATGCCGCTCATTATTCCTGCCTGATTTTCGACTAAACCTAATGGGTGTCCGGGTCTTTGGATACCCACTTCACCAGAAAAATATGCAGCATACACAACAACAGTTAACACTGCCTGAAGCCACCTGGTCCCTGGGCAGTGCGGGGAGAACGCAAAAATGGTTAAACGTCTGCTGTTAGCGGCCGCCATCACTGGCGCCTTGATAAGTACGGTACAGGCGGCACCGCTGGTCGTCGGTTTTTCTCAGATTGGTTCGGAATCGGGCTGGCGTTCTGCCGAAACCAAGGTGTCGAAACAGGAAGCGGAAAAACGCGGTATTACGTTAAAAATCGCCGATGCACAGCAAAAACAGGAAAACCAGATCAAAGCGGTCAGATCCTTCATTGCCCAGGGGGTTGATGCCATTTTCATTGCGCCGGTAGTCGCCACCGGATGGACTCCGGTACTGCAAGAGGCCAAAGAGGCCAAGATCCCGGTATTCCTGCTCGACCGGATGATCGAAGTGAACGATCCCTCGCTCTATACTGCAGCTGTGGCGTCCGACAGTGTGCACGAAGGTAAAGTCGCAGGAGAGTGGCTGGTGAAAGAGGTTGCCGGCAAACCCTGTAACGTGGTGGAACTGCAGGGGACCGTGGGGGCCAGCGTCGCCATCAACCGCAAGAAAGGCTTTGCCGACGGTATAGCCAACGCTGCTAACGTTAAAATCATCCGCTCGCAATCCGGCGATTTTACCCGCAGCAAGGGCAAAGAAGTGATGGAAAGTTTTATCAAGGCCGAGCAGAACGGTAAAAATATCTGCGCCGTGTATGCGCATAACGACGATATGGCAATCGGCGCTATTCAGGCAATCAAAGAGGCGGGTTTAAAACCAGGTTCACAAATCAAAATCGTCTCTATCGACGGTGTGCCTGACATATTCAAAGCAATGATGAATGGTGAAGCCAATGCCTCGGTCGAATTAACGCCGAATATGGCCGGCCCGGCGTTTGATGCGCTGCTGGCGATGAAGAAGGAGGGTACCCAACCGCCGAAGTTTATCCAGACTGAATCGAAACTGTTGCAGCCAGATACCGCGAAACAGGAATTCGAGCTGAAGAAAAGCATGGGTTATTAATCCACTTACCGGCGGGACAGAAGATGGCCACATCTCAGACCACGTTATTGGCGATTAAGGGATTATCCGTTGAGTTTCCTGGCGTCAAAGCGCTGGAGCAGGTTGATATCACGTTACAGCGCGGAGAGATCATGGCGTTGCTGGGTGAGAATGGCGCGGGGAAATCCACGTTAATCAAAGCGTTAACCGGGGTCTATCAGCGTTCCGCCGGTGAAATCCTGCTGGAGGGGCGTACCATTGCCCCACACAGCACCGCACAGGCCCAGGTGTTGGGGATTGGCACGGTTTATCAGGAGGTTAACCTGCTGCCGAACATCTCGGTGGCGGCCAATCTTTTCATTGGTCGAGAGCCAACGCGGTTTGGTCTGATTGATCAAAAAAAGCTGCTGAGCCAGGCCCAACAGCTTTTATTGGGGTATGGATTACAGTTGGATGTCAGCCAGCCGTTGGGGAATTACTCGATTGCGATCCAGCAGATTATCGCTATCGCGCGGGCGGTCGACCTGTCAGCCAAAGTCCTGATCCTGGACGAGCCAACCGCCAGTCTGGATGCTAAAGAAGTTAGCATGTTGCTGGGTATTCTCAGCCAGCTCCGTACTCAGGGTATGGGGATGATCTTTGTCACCCACTTCCTCGATCAGGTTTACCTCATTTGCGATCGTATCACCGTACTGCGCAACGGTAAGTTAGTGGGGACCAAGGTTACCGCTGATTTACCGCGTCTGGAATTGGTACAGATGATGCTTGGCCACGCGTTTGACGAGTCGCTGCTCAAACGTGGTGAGCACGGGCTAACTGAGGCGCCATATCTGGTTGAATTCAGTGGCTACGGGCGGCGCGGCATGGTTGAACCCTTCAATCTGCAAATACGTCCGGGCGAGATAGTTGGCCTGGCCGGCCTGCTGGGATCGGGGCGCACGGAAACGGCTCAGCTGATATTCGGTATCAAGCCGCGTGATAGCGGCAGTGCGAAAGTTGAGGGACGTACGGTGAACATCCGTACACCTCGTAAAGCAGCCAGTCTCGGTTTCGGCTATTGCCCTGAGGACCGTAAAACCGACGGGATTGCCGGCGCTGCAACGGTGCGGGAAAACATCATTCTGGCTCTGCAGGCGCAACGCGGTTGGTTAAAACCCTTATCGCTGCGGGAACAAACCCGGATTGCCGAGAGTTATATCCAGCTGATGGGCATCCGCACTCCGGGGCCGGAACAGCAGATCCAATATCTGTCCGGTGGCAATCAGCAGAAAGTGTTGCTGTCCCGCTGGTTGGCGACCAAACCGCGTTTTTTGATCCTGGATGAACCGACACGCGGAATAGATGTTGGCGCACATGCTGAAATCATTCGTTTAATTGAAAAACTCTGTGATGAAGGGCTGGCGCTGTTGGTGATTTCTTCCGAACTGGAAGAGCTGGCGGGCTATGCCGATCGTATCTTGGTGCTACGCGACAGAAAGCATGTAGCGCAGCTTGAACATGACGCCATTACGGTACCTGCAATCATGCAGGCGATTGCCGCGCAACAGGGGGTTGAATGAACCTCAGGAGTTTTTCCATGTCCGGTGGGCCACGCAAAGTCAGATGGGTGTTCCCCGCTGGGGCAACGCAACTGGGGGCGCTGGCGGTGATTTTGCTGATTGACAGCCTGGTCGCCCCGAATTTCTTTTCCATCCACATTCAGGACGGTCGACTGTTTGGTAGCGTGATCGACATCGTTAACCGTGGCGCGCCGGTAGCGTTATTGGCGTTGGGCATGACGTTAGTAATCGCCACCGGGGGTATCGACCTTTCCGTGGGGGCGGTGATGGCGATAGCCGGTGCCACGGCCGCAACCTTGACCAGCGCCGGTTATCCGCTGGGCTACGTGCTGGCGGCTGCTTTGGCGGCCGGAGCGCTGTGTGGCCTGTGGAATGGCTTTCTGGTGGCGGTATTGCAGATACAACCGATTGTCGCCACGCTGATGCTGATGGTGGCCGGTCGTGGCATTGCACAACTGATCACCGAGGGACAGATCGTCACCTTTGAGCGGGAAGGGCTGGCGTGGCTCGGTAGCGGTGCGCTGATGTATTTGCCACTGCCGGCGATCATTGCTGCAGTGATGCTGCTGTTGATCTGGCTGCTGACGCGTAAAACGGCGCTGGGGCTGTTTATCGAAGCTGTGGGTATCAATCTGCGCTCGGCCCGCAATGCGGGGGTCAGTACGCGCTGGGTGGTGATCGCGGTATATGTGATCTGCGGACTCTGTGCTGCGGTGGCCGGGATAATCGTCACGGCGGATATCCGGGGTGCAGACGCCAACAATGCCGGGCTGTGGCTGGAGTTGGATGCGATCCTGGCGGTGGTGATCGGCGGCGGTTCATTGCTGGGGGGACGTTTTAACCTGCTGTTGTCGGTGGTGGGTGCATTAATTATTCAGGGGATGAATACCGGTATTCTGCTCTCCGGCTATCGGCCGGAGTTTAATCTGGTACTGAAAGCGATCGTGGTGCTGGCGGTGCTGATGGTGCAATCACCCAGCGTTTCGTTGCGTCAACTGCTTAGGAGAAAAAGGCCATGATCAAGCGTAATTTGCCTCTGTTGATGACGGTCCTGGTGTTCCTCCTGGGCTATGGTTTTTGCCTTACTCAGTTTCCCAGTTTTGCCTCAACGCGGGTGTGGTGTGACTTGCTGACCGACAACGCCTTTCTTGGCATCGTCGCGGTAGGCATGACGTTTGTGATCCTTTCCGGCGGTATTGATCTGTCGGTCGGCTCGGTGATCGCCTTCACCGGGGTGCTATTGGCCAAATTGATCGGCACCTACGGTATTGCTCCGGGTTATGCGTTTGTTATTGCGCTGCTGATGGGGGCGTCGTTTGGCGCACTGATGGGCTGGATCATCGATATATTGAAGCTACCGGCGTTTATCATCACGCTGGCCGGAATGTTTTTCGTGCGGGGCATGAGTTTTATCGTTTCGGAAGAGTCGATTCCCATCGATCACCCTTTGTACGCGACGCTGGCGAACTACGCCTGGAAACTGCCGGGCGGCGGCCGTTTCACGCTGTTGGCGTTGGTGATGCTAATGGTGGTAGCGGTCGGCATAGTGTTGGCGCACCGCACCCGATTTGGCCACAACGTCTACGCCATCGGCGGTAATCGGGTATCTGCGGCGCTGATGGGCGTACCGGTGCAACGGACCACGGTGCTGATTTATATGCTCTCAGGCACGCTGGCTGCGTTGTCCGGGATTATTTTCTCGCTGTATACCTCGGCGGGCTACGCGCTGGCGGCCAGCGGGGTAGAGTTGGATGCCATTGCGGCGGTAGTGATTGGTGGCACCTTGTTGACCGGTGGGGTTGGCACCGTATTGGGCACGTTGTTCGGTGTACTGATCCAGGGGCTGATACAGAGTTACATCACTTTCGACGGCACGCTCAGCTCCTGGTGGACCAAAATTGTCATCGGCATTCTGTTGTTCGGCTTTATCGGCCTTCAGAAGGCGATGAGCGCGTTTTGGCTCGGTAGACGAACCAAACCCCGGCATCCTCGCTTAACGCCGTCATAACGCCTTATGCCGTAGTATTTAAAGGTATTTTCAACAGTTGGCGGATCAGCGGCTGTTGATCGCTATTTTGCAGCCAAACGGCGTACAGCGGGCGGATTATCGGCGGAATGTCGGCAATGGCGGCCAACTGCGGGTAGTCCTTCTCCCATTGGCTGGGCAGGAAGGCGCAACCGCCGGTGGTTTCCAGCAGTTGTCGGGTCAGGTGTGCGGAGGTTGTGGTGAGTACCGGCAGGTTATCACCCTCCAGCATACGGCTCTCCTGCTGATGAAAATCCGCCCCCCATTCCAGCTTGATATAAGGCATCGGCGCATGTTTATCACGCAGGGTGGAAGAGAACAGCCGCAGCGAGAAATTGCCCAACAGCTGGCTGGCCAGTTCATCCATTTTTGGCGGCTCGGTGGTGATGAGCAAATCGAGCTGTCTTTCATGCAGCTGTTTTACCAAAGAGTGCCGTAACGCCACCCTGGCTTCCAGCTGTAATGCCTCTCGTTGTTGATACAACGATTGCAGCCACGGGGTCAGATAAGCTTCCCACAATGACGCGGTGGCACCGATGGACAGTTCAGTATGTTGCAGCGAACGCACCACCTCTTTTTTCGCCAATTGCCAGGTCGTCATCAGGCTCTCAGCATAGGGCAGAAGCCGCTCCCCTGCTGGTGTCAGACGGATATTGTTACGATGCCGGGTGAATAAATTCGCGCCCAATTGGGTTTCTAACTGGCGGATACGAAAACTAACGGCAGACTGCGTTAAGTACAAGGATTCTGCGGCTCGGCCAAAGTGACGCGTTCTACTGACCTCCAAAAAGGTTTTCAGTAATTCGGTATCCACACCCATCTCCAGAAATTTTTATCGTTAAGATTTAAATGTTTTGTTTTACACAATGTCAAGCCTATCTAATACTCCGCGCCATAAACAGCACGGCCATGAGAGAATTAGGAGCGTGTCAGATGGCGGATAGCTTCACCACGACCAGTCGTTTTTTTGATAATAAACATTATCCTCGCGGGTTCTCCCGTCACGGCGATTTCACCATTAAAGAAGCGCAATTGCTAGAGCGTTTCGGGTATGCGTTCAATGAGCTGGACGCGGGCAAACGTCAGCCGGTCACTGAAGAAGAACAGTTGTTCGTCGCAGTGTGCCACGGTGAGCGTGAGCCGGTTACCGAGCAGGAAAAAGTATGGGCTAAATATCTGTTGCGCACACGCCGCCCGAAAAAATTCCATACCCTGTCCGGCGGCAAGCCGCAGGCTGACGCGGTGGAAGATTACACCGACAGCGACGATTGATAACGATGGGGCCTTTGGGCCCCATTTTCACTCCAGGCTGCGGTGCAGCTGTAGCAACAGGCGATCCATACTGCGATAGCCAAGTGCTTCGCTCAAATGGCGCTTATCAATATCCCTATCTCCCGCCAAATCAGCCAGGGTGCGAGCCACTTTTAAAATCCGCTGCCAGGCGCGAACCGATAACCCCAATCGATTTAACGTCGTCTCAAGAAAATCTGCGTCGGCTTCGCTCAATGCGCAATCTCGCTCTACCTCGTGATTATTCAGCAGGGCGTTGATCTTCCCTGAACGGTTGAGCTGCCTTTCGCGTGCCAGCAGCACCCGCTCCCGTACCTGGGTGCTACTTTCACCGGTGATGCGTCGTTTGCTCAGCACGCCGGGTGGCAGCAGGGGTACCTCAATCGATAAATCGAAGCGATCGAGAAACGGCCCTGAAAGCCGTCCGAGATAGCGCAGGATCTGTTGTGGGGACGCGCGGTTATGTATGCCCTGATAGTGCCCGGTGGGGCTGGGATTCATGGCGGCGATCAGCTGCACTCTGGCCGGAAAGCAGACCTTGGCCGTAGCGCGTGAAATGACTATTTCGCCGGACTCCAGGGGTTCACGCAGGGCATCCAATACTCGCCTTTCGAATTCGGGTAATTCATCAAGAAACAGCACGCCGTTGTGCGCCATGGATATTTCACCCGGCCGCGGCAGAGAGCCGCCGCCGACCAGCGCGGCCATCGAGGCACTGTGATGCGGTGCGCGAAAGGGCCGCTGTCGCCATGGCAGCGCTTGCGTAGAGTGATGCAGCAGGCTGGCGACGCTGATGGTTTCCAGTGCCTCCCTGTCGGTCAGCGGGGGCAGCAGGGCAGTCAAACGGCTGGCCAGCATGGTTTTCCCGGTGCCTGGTGGGCCGACCAGCAACAGGTTGTGTCCCCCGGCGGCGGCGATCTCCAGTGCCCGCTTCGCCTGTTCCTGGCCCAGAATATCTTGCAGGTCGGCAGGTTCCTGCGTGGTCTCCGTTGCCTGCGGCGCGCTGGCTATCGGTAAGTCTCCTTTGCCCAGCAGAAAGGCGCATACCTCCAGCAGGTGTTCTGCCACCAGGGTTTCGCTTTGGGTAATCAATCCCGCCTCTCGGCCATTGGTGGCAGCCAGAATCAACTGCCTGCCCGCGTCCATTGCGGCCAGCGCGGCGGGTATCGCGCCACTGACTCCCCGTAGTGCGCCGGATAACGCCAACTCCCCAAGGAATTCATAACGGGCCAGTTTGTCGAGCGGTAGCTGCTCGGAGGCAGCGAGGATCGCCAAAGCGATCGGCAGGTCGTAACGACCGCCTTCCTTGGGTAAATCGGCCGGTGCCAGATTGACGGTGATACGCCGCGCGGGAAAGGTGAAACCATTATTGATCAATGCGCTGCGTACCCGATCGCGGGATTCTTTCACCGTGGTTTCCGGCAGGCCGACCATGGTCAGACCGGGTAGCCCGTTGCTGATATGCACTTCCACCGTAACCGAAGGGGCCTGAACGCCCAGCGTGGCTCGGGTATAGATAACCGCCAGTGACATATTGCTCTCCTTGCTGTAGGCAACATGATGCGGCAAAGGCCCTGCCGGGGCGCGGTAACCTTGGAGTATTTGCGTGGGAGGTCGTAATTAAAATAATGAATTTCATAAGGATAACGAATTTTTGTGCAGCACTGCGCAAGTGACGGCAATACCCCTTAACAATTACGTGAATGCTGCAACAAATTAGCAAGCTAACCAAGTTGCAGTGAGAGGGTTAATGGGTGTATTTAACAATTGAGCAAAATAAAAATAACTTTGTTAACAAAATCCGACCGCCGTTGCCTTCCGCTGCGGTAGCCGCTAAACCTCATGACCTCGTATTCCAGAGTAGGGATAACACTATGTTTGGTTGGACTCCGCTGCAACGCAATGCAGCCATCGCCAGCTTTTCAAGCTGGACGCTTGATGCTTTCGATTTTTTCGTGCTGGTCTTTCTGCTCAGCGATATTGCGCAATCTTTCCATGTCGGCATGGAGGAGGTAACGCTGGCGATCTTGCTGACGCTGGCGGTGCGACCGATTGGTGCACTGATCTTCGGCCGGGCGGCGGAAAAGTACGGGCGCAAACCGATTTTGATGTTGAATATCGTGTTCTTCTCAATTTTTGAACTGTTGTCCGCAGCGGCGCCTTCGTTGACGGTATTCCTGTTACTGCGGGTGTTGTACGGCGTGGCTATGGGGGGGATCTGGGGCGTAGCTTCGTCGCTGGCGCTGGAGACCATTCCGGATCGCTCGCGTGGCTTGATGTCGGGGATTTTCCAGGCCGGTTATCCCTTTGGTTATCTGTTGGCGGCGGTGGTGTACGGCCTGCTGTTTGAGGTGGTTGGCTGGCGCGGTATGTTCGTGATCGGTGCGGCGCCGATTTTGCTGCTGCCGTTTATTTACTACTGCGTACAGGAATCGCCGGTGTGGCTGGCGGCGCGTGAACGCAAGGAAAGCAGTGCCCTGCTGCCGGTCTTGAAAAGTCACTGGAAGCTGTGCGGCTATCTGGTGTTACTGATGGCGGCATTCAATTTCTTCTCGCACGGCACCCAGGATATGTATCCGGTGTTTTTGAAAGTTCAGCACGGTTTCGATCCTAAAACCGTCAGTATTATCGCCATTAGCTACAACATCGCTTCAATCATTGGCGGCGTTTTCTTTGGTTCGCTGTCGGAAAAAATCGGCCGCCGTAAGGCCATTATCATTGCCGCGTTATTGACCTTGCCGGTGATCCCACTGTGGGCATTTTCCAGCGGTTCGCTGATGTTGGGGATTGGCGCCTTCCTGATGCAGTTCATGGTGCAGGGGGCCTGGG
The DNA here is from genome assembly GCF_052691715.1 of Serratia sp. NA_112.1. Taxonomy (NCBI): domain Bacteria; kingdom Pseudomonadati; phylum Pseudomonadota; class Gammaproteobacteria; order Enterobacterales; family Yersiniaceae; genus Serratia; species Serratia sp. NA_112.1. Next base: position 66,873 of record NZ_JBQZFO010000015.1, on the reverse strand, counting down.
GCGTGATACCGACTTATCTCACCGAACTGGTGCCGGCCAATACCCGTGCGGTGCTGCCAGGGTTTGTTTACCAGTTGGGTAACCTGATTGCTTCGGTCAACGCCACGCTGCAGGCGACCATCGCCGAACATCATGGCCAAAATTATGGCCTGGCGATGGCGATTATCGCCGGCACGGTGGCTATTGTCATTGCGCTACTGGTGTTCCTGGGCAAGGACACGCGCGGCAAGGCGATTTCGGGGGAAGTTAAATCTTCGGGCGTGCAGGCTAACGTTTGAAATCAGGGCATTTTGCACGAGGTATGACCAGATTGCGCCGAATAATAACGCAAAAAAAGTGTTGTCATGCCGCGCGGGACTATGGTACCTCTGTAGGCATTAGTTCGAAACGAGCACAGTGAACAAACCTATTATGAAAGCCTTTGCCCAAGTGATTAGCCTAGTCGTGATTAGCGTGGTGGTGATTATTATCCCACCGTGCGGGGCTGCACTTGGACGAAGAATGGCTTAGAAAACAAGCCGGAATCGCAAGAGAACCCCCGCACCGAAAGGTCCGGGGGTTTTTTTATTGGCAAGAGAAAAGTGAAACGAGGATAACAATATGAATAACAAAACAAAATCCTGCAGTTGTCGAAGTAAGGCGGGGAAATAACTATGAACGGGGCTCAGTGGGTAGTACAAGCATTGCGTGCACAGGGAGTTGATACGGTATTCGGCTACCCGGGTGGCGCAATCATGCCGGTCTACGATGCATTGTATGACGGTGGGGTAGAACACTTGCTGTGCCGCCACGAGCAAGGTGCCGCGATGGCGGCCATTGGCTATGCCCGTTCCACCGGCAAGGTGGGCGTTTGTATCGCCACTTCCGGCCCCGGCGCCACCAACCTGATCACCGGCCTGGCCGATGCGCTGCTGGATTCCGTTCCGCTGGTGGCGATCACCGGTCAGGTTGGTTCAGCACTGATTGGCACCGATGCCTTTCAGGAGATCGATGTCCTCGGCCTGTCTCTGGCCTGCACCAAACACAGCTTCCTGGTGGAATCATTGGACGCGCTGCCGGGCATCATGGCGGAAGCCTTCGCCATCGCCAGCAGCGGTCGTCCTGGCCCGGTGCTGATCGATATCCCGAAAGACATCCAACTGGCGCACGGCGAATTACACCCGCACCTGATGCCGGTAGAGGAAGAACTGCACTACCCGGCAGCGGAGCTGGCGCAGGCTGTCGAATTGCTGTCGCAGGCGCACAAGCCGATGCTGTATGTCGGCGGTGGTGTTGGTATGGCGCAGGCGGTACCGGCGCTGCGTGAGTTCATTGCGGTGACCCAAATGCCCAACGTAGCCACGTTGAAAGGGCTGGGCGCACCGGACGCTGAGCAACCGTACTACCTCGGTATGCTGGGGATGCACGGTACCAAGGCCGCCAACCTGGCGGTGCAGGAGTGCGATTTGCTGATTGCCGTTGGCGCGCGTTTTGACGATCGCGTAACCGGTAAACTGAACGCTTTCGCCCCGCATGCCAAGGTGATCCACATGGATATCGATCCGGCGGAAATGAGCAAGTTGCGCCAGGCACACGTAGCGCTGCAGGGCGATTTGAAAGCTTTGTTACCGGCGTTGCAGCAGCCGCTGAGTATCGCTGCCTGGCAGCAGCGAGTGGTTGAACTGAAAGAAAGCCATAGCTGGCGTTATGACCACCCGGGCCAGCCGATCTACGCACCGCTGCTGTTAAAGCAGCTGTCCGAGCGCAAGCCAGCCAACAGCGTGATCACCACCGACGTGGGCCAGCACCAGATGTGGACCGCACAGCACATGACCTTCGAGCGCCCGGAGAATTTCATCACCTCCAGCGGTTTGGGCACTATGGGCTTCGGTGTGCCGGCGGCGGTTGGCGCCCAGATGGCCCGCCCGGAGGATACGGTGGTCTGCGTATCGGGTGACGGTTCGTTCATGATGAACGTGCAAGAACTGGGCACCATCAAACGCAAACAGTTACCGCTGAAAATCGTTTTGCTGGATAACCAGCGCTTGGGCATGGTGCGTCAGTGGCAACAGCTGTTTTTTGACGGGCGTTACAGCGAAACCAATCTCTCCGATAACCCCGACTTCCTGATGTTGGCCAATGCCTTTGGCATCCCCGGCCAGCGTATCACCCGTAAAGACCAGGTGGCAGACGCCCTCGACGCCTTATTCAACAGCGAAGGGCCTTATATGTTGCACGTGTCGATTGATGAACTTGAAAACGTCTGGCCGCTGGTGCCGCCGGGTGCCGGTAACGAAACCATGTTGGAGAAAATATCATGATGCAGCATCAACTCTCGATCCAGGCCCGTTTTCGCCCTGAAATGTTAGAGCGCGTATTGCGTGTCGTGCGTCATCGTGGCTTTCAGGTTTGTGCTATGAATATGGCTTCGGCGGCAAATACCGACAAGATTAATATTGAATTGACCGTTGCCAGCCAGCGCCCAGTGGATTTACTGTCATCTCAGTTGAGCAAACTGATGGATGTCTCCTGCGTTGAGATCCGGCAACAAACATCACAACAAATACGCGCCTGACGCGCGAGAAGGATAAATAACAATGACGAAGAAAGCCGATTACATTTGGTTCAATGGTGAGATGGTTCCCTGGGCTGACGCCAAAGTGCACGTGATGTCGCATGCGTTGCACTACGGCACTTCGGTGTTTGAAGGAGTCCGTTGCTACGACTCCCATAAAGGCCCGGTGGTATTCCGCCACCGCGAACATATGCAGCGTCTGCACGACTCGGCAAAAATCTATCGCATGCCGGTATCGCAAAGCGTTGATGAGCTGATGGAGGCCTGCCGCGCCACGCTGCGTAAAAACAATCTGGTCAGCGCTTATATTCGTCCGCTGGTGTTTGTGGGCGACGTCGGCATGGGGGTTAACCCGCCGGCCGGTTACAAAACAGACGTGATTATCGCGGCGTTTCCTTGGGGCGCGTACCTGGGTGAAGAGGCGCTGGATCAAGGCATCGATGCGATGGTTTCGTCCTGGCACCGTGTAGCGCCAAATACCATCCCCACCGCGGCCAAGGCCGGCGGTAACTATCTTTCTTCCCTTCTGGTGGGCAGCGAAGCGCGCCGCCACGGTTATCAGGAAGGGATCGCACTGGATGTTCACGGCTATATTTCCGAAGGCGCAGGTGAAAACCTGTTTGAAGTGAAAGACGGTGTGCTGTTCACCCCACCGTTTACCTCTTCCGCGCTGCCGGGTATCACCCGCGATGCCATCATCAAGCTGGCAAAAGACATGGGCTTCGAAGTGCGTGAGCAAGTGCTGTCGCGCGAATCGCTGTACCTGGCCGACGAAGTGTTCATGTCCGGCACCGCGGCGGAAATCACCCCGGTGCGCAGCGTCGACGGCATCCAGGTCGGCATTGGCAAATGCGGCCCGGTGACCAAACAGATCCAACAGGCGTTCTTTGGCCTGTTTACCGGCAAGACCGAAGACAAGTACGGGTGGTTGGATCCGGTAAACCCATAATTTACCCGTCGTCTTTCAAGTTGTGGCTTGAAATTCATAGGGTAAATCAACAGACAGATAAGAATATCCAGGCGGTTCGTTCGCCGCCTGCAATGAATACATTTGGAGTGAAGAGCATGCCTAAGTACCGTTCCGCCACCACCACCCACGGCCGCAACATGGCGGGTGCCCGCGCATTATGGCGCGCGACCGGAATGACCGACGACGATTTTGGCAAACCCATTATTGCGGTGGTCAACTCATTTACCCAGTTTGTTCCGGGCCATGTGCATCTGCGTGATTTGGGCAAACTGGTTGCAGAACAGATCGAAGCCTCAGGCGGCGTTGCCAAAGAGTTCAACACCATTGCGGTGGATGACGGCATCGCCATGGGCCACGGCGGCATGCTCTATTCCCTGCCGTCGCGTGAATTGATCGCCGACTCGGTTGAATACATGGTGAATGCCCACTGCGCGGATGCGATGGTGTGTATCTCCAACTGCGACAAGATCACCCCAGGGATGCTGATGGCGTCACTGCGCCTGAATATTCCGGTGATTTTCGTTTCCGGCGGCCCGATGGAGGCCGGCAAAACCAAGCTGTCCGACAAGATCATCAAACTGGATCTGGTAGACGCGATGATTCAGGGTGCCAACCCGAACGTCAGCGACGCCGACAGCGGGCAGATCGAACGTTCCGCCTGTCCAACCTGCGGCTCTTGTTCCGGCATGTTCACCGCCAACTCGATGAACTGCCTGACCGAAGCGCTGGGCCTGTCGCAACCGGGCAACGGCTCGCTGCTGGCGACCCATGCCGACCGTAAAGAGCTGTTTATTAACGCCGGTAAACGCATCGTAGCCTTGACCAAACGTTACTACGAGCAGGGTGATGAAAGCGCACTGCCGCGCAATATTGCCAACAAGGCAGCATTCGAAAACGCCATGACGCTGGATATCGCCATGGGCGGCTCGACCAATACCGTATTGCACCTGCTGGCTTCTGCGCAGGAAGGTGAAATCGACTTCACCATGGAAGACATCGACCGCCTCTCGCGCAAGGTACCGCACCTGTGCAAGGTGGCGCCAAGCACCCCGAAGTACCATATGGAAGACGTGCACCGCGCTGGTGGTGTACTGGCGATTTTGGGTGAGCTGGATCGCGCAGGCCTGTTGAATCGCGACGTCGACAATATCCTGGGCATGAAACTGCCGGAAACGCTGGAAAAGTACGACATCATGCTGACCCAGGACGAAGCGGTGAAGAAAATGTTCCGTGCCGGCCCAGCCGGTATCCGCACCACCAAGGCGTTCTCGCAGGATTGTCGCTGGGATACGCTCGATGATGACCGTGCCGAGGGCTGTATCCGTTCGCTGGAAAATGCCTTCAGCCTGGACGGTGGCTTGGCCGTGCTGTACGGCAACATGGCACTGGACGGCAGCATTGTGAAAACCGCCGGTGTCGACAAGGACAACCTGACCTTCCGCGGTCCGGCCAAAGTGTATGAAAGCCAGGACTCGGCGGTGGAAGCGATCCTCGGTGGTAAAGTGGTTGCCGGTGACGTAGTGGTGATCCGCTATGAAGGGCCGAAGGGCGGGCCGGGCATGCAGGAAATGCTGTACCCAACCACCTATCTGAAATCCATGGGGCTGGGCAAAGCCTGCGCTTTGATCACCGACGGGCGTTTCTCCGGCGGTACCTCGGGTCTGTCTATTGGCCACGTTTCTCCGGAAGCAGGCAGCGGTGGTCTGATTGCGTTGATCGAAGATGGCGACATGATCGACATCGATATTCCAAAACGCAGCATGGTGCTGGACGTTTCGGACAGCGAGCTGGCGGCGCGTCGTGAAGTTGAGCTGGCACGTGGCGACCTGGCCTGGACGCCAAAAAATCGCGAGCGTCAGGTTTCCTTCGCCCTGCGTGCCTACGCCATGCTGGCGACCAGCGCCGACAAAGGCGCAGTACGCGACAAGAGCAAGCTGGGAGGCTAAACACCATGGCGGTATCGCAACCCCTACCCGACGCTCCCTGTGGTGCGGAGTATTTGCGAGCGGTACTCCGCTCGCCGGTTTATGAGGTGGCTCAGGTCACCCCATTGCAGACAATGAGCAAAATCTCTTCGCGTCTCGGCAATACTATTTTGGTGAAGCGCGAAGATCGTCAGCCAGTACACAGCTTCAAGCTGCGTGGGGCTTACGCGATGATCGCCAGCCTGAGCGAAGAGCAGAAGGCGCGCGGTGTGGTGACGGCTTCGGCGGGCAACCATGCGCAGGGCGTGGCCTATTCCGGCAAACGGCTGGGGATCAAAACGCTGATCGTGATGCCGGTGACCACCGCAGACATCAAAGTGGATGCGGTGCGCGGCTTCGGCGGCGAAGTGCTGTTGCACGGCGCCAACTTTGATGAAGCCAAGGCCAGAGCGATAGAGCTTTCACTCAAGCAGGGCATGACCTTCGTTCCCCCGTTCGATCATCCAACGGTGATCGCCGGGCAGGGCACGTTGGCGATGGAACTGCTGCAGCAGGACGCGCATCTCGACCGGGTGTTTGTACCGGTTGGTGGAGGCGGTCTGGCGGCGGGCGTGGCGGTATTGATCAAGCAACTGATGCCGCAGATTAAAGTGATCGGCGTGGAGGCGGAAGACTCCGCCTGCCTGCGTGCGGCGCTGGATGCCGGACAACCGGTGGATCTGGCGCGTGTTGGGCTGTTTGCCGAAGGCGTGGCGGTAAAGCGCATCGGTGACGAAACCTTCCGTCTGTGTCGGGAATACCTGGACGATGTGATCACCGTCGATAGCGATGCTATCTGCGCGGCGGTCAAAGACTTGTTCGAAGACGTGCGCGCCATTGCCGAGCCGTCCGGCGCGCTGGCGCTGGCCGGGCTGAAAAAGTATGTGCAGCAGCACAACATCCAGGGTGAGCGCCTGGCGCACGTGTTGTCCGGCGCCAACCTGAACTTCCACGGTTTGCGTTATGTGTCCGAACGCTGCGAACTGGGTGAACAACGCGAAGCCCTATTGGCAGTCACCATTCCAGAGCAGAAAGGCAGCTTCCTGAAGTTTTGCCAACTGCTGGGCGGGCGCTCGGTCACCGAGTTCAACTACCGTTACGCCGATGCCGATAACGCCTGTATTTTCGTCGGTGTTCGCCTGACGCGCGGCCATGCCGAACGCCTGGAAATCATCGATGAACTGCAGGCCGATGGTTATCAGGTGGTGGATCTGTCCGACGATGAAATGGCCAAGCTGCACGTGCGTTATATGGTCGGGGGGCGTCCTTCGAAGCCGTTGCGTGAGCGTCTGTACAGCTTTGAATTCCCTGAGTCACCTGGCGCACTGCTGAAGTTCTTGCAGACGTTGGGCACCCATTGGAATATTTCACTGTTCCACTACCGTAGCCACGGCACCGATTTTGGCCGCGTGCTGGCAGGTTTTGAGCTGTCGCAGACCGAACCCGAGTTTGAGCAGCATCTGCAGGCGCTGGGCTATGACTGCCACGATGAAACCGACAACCCGGCGTTCCGTTTTTTCTTGCAGGGTTAAGGGAATCGACAAGGACGGCGTATGACAGACAGTTTTACCGGTTTCAGCCAGCAGGGCCTGAATTTTCTTCAGCAGGTGCGCATTGAGAACGACAAGGAATGGTTTGAGGCCAACCGCGAGGTTTACGATCGTGAACTGTTAACGCCGTTCCGTACGTTGGTGGCCGAACTGAGCCCGGTGATGTTGGCGATCGATCCCCTGTTCGAGATCCGGCCGGCGATCGGTAAAACGCTGTCGCGTATTCATCGCGACACGCGTTTTTCCCACGACAAATCACGCTACCGCAGCCGCATGTGGCTGACATTCAAACGGCCAAGCAAAGACTGGAAGGACGCGCCGGTCTACTTCTTCGAACTGGGGCCGGACATGTTGCGTTACGGACTGGGTTATTACAGCGCTAACAAACCGACCATGGATCTGTTTCGCCATACGTTGCAGCGCCGACCGCAGCCGTTTTTAGAGGTCGCGGCCTGCTGCCGGCCACCGTTCGAGCTGGTGGGCGAAAGCTACAAGCGGCCGTTAGTGAAAGAGCAGGCACCAGAAATCGCCACCTGGTACAACCGCAAATCCTTTGCAGTGATGGCGACCGACAGTCAGGTGGAAAAGCTGTTCCATGCCGGGTTGGTGCAGAGCCTGGCGCAAGGTTTCCAACAGCTTGAGCCGCTGTATCACTGGCTGATGCAGGTAGAGGCGATGAAACAAGTCGATCCGGCAGATCTCTAAATACCCGTCGCCTTTCAAGCTGCAGCGTTGTTGGCTTCACTAGCTGCAACATGAAATCCCTAGGGTATGTCTATCTCGGCATTTCAAATGATCGTGTTTAAAAGCAATGGAGTCGTTTTAAGGATTTTTGACCGTTAATAACAAGCGCCAGAAAGCGTCGATCAGCGGATCGCTGAGGCGTTTTTTCTGCACGCAGACCCCCAGCTCGAACGGCTCGACCATGGAGATATTCTCCAGTTGCGAAATGCGATTACGCACTGGTTCCGGGCTGTTTTCTACCACCACGCCGGGGATCAGCGCGATGCCGCAGCCCAGCGCCACCATCGAAACAATGGCTTCGTGGCCGCCAACGGTGGCGTAAATCAGCGGATTGGCGATGCGCTGGCGACGGAACCACAGTTCGATGCGTTTTCGCGACGGGCCGTGCTCCGGCAGGATAAACGGAATATTGGCCCAGTCGGGCTGTTCGGCAAACGCCTGGCTGCGGACCGCGCAAGGCAGCGCCGGAGCAATCAGCACCAGCGGGATCTCACCGATTTTAGTGAACGCCACGCTGGTGGGCAGGGTTTCGGGCCGACCGGCAATGCCGAGATCGGCTTCGTTGGATTGCACTTTGTCCACTGCATCGGCGGCGTCACCGGTGGTCAGTTTTATTTCTACCAGCGGATGCTGCGCGCGGAAGCGATCGAGGATCGGCGGCAGATGGCTGTAGGCGGCGGTAACTGAGCAAAATAGCCGTAATTCGCCGCTCAGCGAAGGGCCATGTTGACCCAGCGAATGTTTGAGTTGCTGGTATTGCAGCAGTGTCTGCTGGGCAAAATCTTTTAACTGTTCACCGGCATCGGTGAGCTGCACGGTGCGGTTATCGCGCAAAAACAGCGGCTGCCCGAGGACCTCTTCCAGCCGTTGGATCTGGCGGGACAGCGTCGACGGGCTGACGTGCATCGCCTTGGCGGTGCGGCCAAAGTGATGGCTTTCAGCCAGATGGAGAAACAGCTTTAAATCACGCAAATCCATATCAGTACGCTCGCAGCAAGAGTGTTGCATAAATTGCAATGTCACATTCGTAATATATCAATTTAAGCAACGCGTTTCCTGTTATACATTGAGTTTAACGAATCTCCGCGAAGACAGGGCGGGGAATGAAAATAACAGCAAGACACAACATCTAACTGGAGTATCACCATGGCTAACTATTTCAACACCTTGAACCTGCGTCAGCAGTTGGCGCAATTGGGCAAGTGTCGCTTTATGGCACGTGAAGAATTTGCTGATGAAGCCGGCTACCTGAAAGGCAAAAAAGTGGTGATTGTCGGCTGTGGCGCGCAGGGGCTGAACCAGGGTCTGAACATGCGTGACTCCGGTCTGGACGTAGCCTATGCCCTGCGTAAGGAAGCCATCGACGAAAAACGCCCTTCATGGCGTAAAGCGACCGAGAACGGCTTCAAGGTAGGGACTTACGAAGATTTGATCCCACAGGCAGACCTGGTGGTTAACCTGACGCCGGACAAGCAGCATACCTCGGTCGTTCGCGCCGTACAGCCGCTGATGAAAGACGGTGCTGCGCTGGGCTACTCCCACGGTTTCAACATCGTAGAAGTGGGCGAGCAAGTACGTAAAGACATCACCGTAGTGATGGTTGCGCCAAAATGTCCGGGCACCGAAGTGCGTGAAGAATACAAACGTGGTTTCGGCGTACCGACTCTGATTGCGGTTCACCCGGAAAACGATCCGAAAGGCGAAGGCATGGCGATTGCCAAGGCCTGGGCAGCAGCGACCGGCGGCCACCGTGCGGGCGTACTGGAATCTTCCTTCGTTGCCGAAGTGAAATCTGACCTGATGGGCGAGCAAACCATTCTGTGTGGCATGTTGCAGGCGGGTTCGCTGCTGTGCTTTGACAAGCTGGTTGCTGAAGGCACTGACCCGGCTTATGCAGAAAAACTGATCCAGTTCGGCTGGGAAACCATCACCGAAGCGCTGAAGCAGGGCGGCATCACCCTGATGATGGATCGCCTGTCCAATCCGGCCAAACTGCGTGCTTATGCACTGTCTGAGCAGTTGAAAGAGATCATGGCACCGCTGTTCCAGAAACATATGGATGACATCATCTCCGGCGCTTTCTCCGGCGGCATGATGGCTGACTGGGCAGAAGACGACGTGAAATTGCTGAACTGGCGTGAAGAGACCGGCAAATCGGCGTTCGAGAATGCGCCACAGTTCGAAGGTAAAATCAGCGAGCAGGAATACTTTGACCATGGCGTGTTGATGGTTGCCATGGTGAAAGCCGGTGTTGAGCTGGCATTCGAAACCATGGTTGATGCGGGCATCATCGAAGAATCCGCTTACTACGAATCACTGCACGAGTTGCCGCTGATCGCCAATACCATTGCGCGTAAGCGTCTGTACGAAATGAACGTGGTTATCTCTGATACCGCAGAATACGGCAACTACCTGTTTGCCAACGCGGCAGTGCCGCTGCTGAAAGAGTTCATGACCACACTGCAGGCGGGTGACCTGGGCAAATCTGTAGCCGGTACCTCGGTAGACAACGCGCAACTGCGTGACGTGAACGAAGCGGTACGTAATCACCCGATCGAATCCGTTGGCCGTAAGCTGCGCGGGTATATGACCGATATGAAACGTATCGCGGTGGCAGGTTAAATACCCGTCATACTTGAAGCTGCATCTGTGTTGGCTGCACCCGCGCACCCCAGTCACTTAGTTGACTAAACTCCTGGGGATTTACGGGCTTGCCGTCTTGATGCAACTCCAATTATTTAGGGTATAAAATTGTAGCTTTTAACATTAAGCCAAATAAAAAGGCCAACGTTGTTGCTGGCCTTTCGCATTTCTACGAAGCCGGAATCATTGCGGCATAGCCGCGAGTGGGATAATGGCGCCACGATGCTGGATTACCGTGCTGGCGGTCAGATGACCGCGCTGCGCCGCCTGCACGGCATCACCGCCGGTTAAGCGCACTGCCAAGTAACCGGCGCTGAAGGAGTCGCCCGCGGCGGTGGTATCCACCACCTTTTCTTTTGGCAGGCGCACTGCCGGGATCTCAAATTCGCTGCCTTCGGCGCTGAACACCAGGCAGCTATCTGCGCCGCGTTTAATCACTATCTCCGTCACGCCCAGCAGTTGGGTGCGCTGTACCACCTGTTCCAGCGGCAGTTTGCCCCACAGCAGGTCTTCATCATCCAGGGTCAGGAAGGCAATGTCGGTGCAGGCCAGCACTTCGCGGTAAACCTGCTGCGTTTCTTCCTTGCTTTGCCACAGGCGTGGCCGATAGTTGTTATCGAAAATCACCTTGCCGCCGTTGGCGCGACACTGCCTTAGCAATGCCAGCAGCTTGCTGCGGCTGGCCGTATCGAGGATCGCCACGCTGATGCCGCTGAGGTACAGATAATCGAATTGGGCCAGTTGCTCGCACAGGCTCTCCGCCTGCGGGCCAGCCAGCCAGTAGCGAGCGGCAGCGTCGTTGCGCCAGTAATAGAAGGTGCGTTCGCCGGTGGCATCGGTTTCAATCACGTATAGCCCAGGTAGCTTGTTCTCCAGCCGTTGTATCAGACTGGTGTTGACCTTTTCCTGCTGCCACGCCTGCAGCATTTCCTGGCTGAAACTGTCGGTGCCGAGTGCGGTCACGTAATGCACCTGCAGCGCGCTTTCTGCCACCTGGCGGGCAATGTAGACGGCGGTGTTTAACGTATCGCCGCCAAAACCGCGGCTCAGATCCGCGTCTTTCTGCGACAGTTCAATCATGCACTCGCCAATCACGGCAAGATTTTGGGTGGTCATAGTCAACGAGCCCTGGCTGAAAGAAGAAGATGAATTGATGCGAAATACAACCAGTCTCAATGCAAGGGGTGGGGGAGTCAATCAAAATAAAACAACGTTTTAATTTATTTATGACCGCGATCGGGAAACTAAAAAGTTTCCCGATGCGTAGCCAACATCCGGCCGTTATTTGGCGGCGGTGCGCAGATCGGTGACGCTTTGGCCACTGATCCCCCAGTTGTCGGTTTCTACTTCGTCAATGACCACCACGGTAGTGGCTGGGTTCTTGCCCAGCGTATCCACCAGCAGCTGGGTCACCCCGGCGATCAACTGTTTCTTTTGCTCCGGCGTCGCGCCTTCGCGGGTAATTTTAATATTCACGTAGGGCATGTTTTTTCCTTGGATTTTGATACCGCTATTCAATGTAGAAGGCTTTCGCCGCCGCTTAAAGTTTTATTGTCTGCTGCCGATAAACCCTGGGAGCCAATAGCGCAGCCAGAGCGTTTTCATTTCCCTTCAATGGCGACAGTACCAATGATAACCAAGATGAGCACGGGCCTGCTGGCGCCACTCCTCGCCGTATGCACGCAGATCAAGGCACAGCATTATTGGCGGCAATGCCGACGGCAATACACCTTCCAGCCGATCTATCGCACCTGTGGCACTTTAATGGCGCTCGAACTGCTGACGGCGGTCTATCACCCGGCCGCACCGGAAAAACCCCTGTCGCCGGAGCATTATTTCGCTGCTCTCGACGTCCGCAAACGTCTACAGATCATTCAGGAACAGCTTGAACTGCTGCAGTACTGGCAACCGCTGCTGATCCGCCAAGGGTTGATGGTATCGGTCAATATCGACGGTATTGCCCTGCAGGCGTTACAGCAGCATGGCGCGTTGCAACGTCAGATTGCCGCCATGCCCTATCTGCGTTTTGAGCTGGTGGAGCACGCCGGGATGGCATTAAACAGCCCGTTGCAGCAGATTGCCGGTGCAGAACGGCTGTGGCTGGATGACTTCGGTAGCGGTCTGGCAAATTTCTCTGCCGTCAGTATCTGGCGATATCAATATATCAAGGTTGCGCGAGAGTTATTCACCTTGCTCAAGCAAACGGAAGATGGCGTCCAGTTACTTGTCACTCTGATCAAAATGATGAACCAGCACAGCGAAGGGGTGATCGTCGAAGGGGTGGAAACCGAGCAGGAATGGTTGCTGGTACAGCGCTCTGGCGCCCTGGCTGCCCAGGGTTATTTTCTTTCTCGCCCGGCTCATTTCGACACTCTGCAAACCCTGCCTACGCGATTTTCCCTGCCTGCCGCCTGAACCCCATCGCCCTCTAAAGCGTGAACTCTTGCCTATCCTCGGCTAGGCTTGGTAGAGCCATATGGGTAAGTTATCGCGTTCAGGGAGCCGTTATGACAAGAACAGGAAAAGCGTTCACTTGGGTTGGCGGCATTGTGCTGCTGATCATCGCCGCGCTGGTGGTCTTTGTGCTGACCTTCGACTGGAACCGCCTCAAACCGACCATCAATGATAAGGTGTCGGCCGAGTTGCATCGTCCGTTCGCCATCCGTGGCGATTTGGGAGTGGACTGGTCACGCGATGATAAAGATATAGGTGGTTGGCGCGCCTGGGTGCCGTGGCCGCGAATTCATGCTGAAGATGTGGTACTGGGCAACCCGAAAAATATCCCTGGCGACAGCATGGTGCAGTTGCAGCGCGTCGAAGCCAGCATTTCGCCGCTGGCACTGTTGGGCAAGCAACTGTTGATCCCGCGTATCTGGCTGAAACAGCCAAACGCCAGCTTGCGGCGGCTGGCCAACGGTGAGAATAACTGGACGTTCAACCTGGCCGGTGACCCTAACCAGCCGCCGTCTGCCTGGTCTGTGAACATTCATGACATCGTCTTCGATCGCGGCCAGATTGCTTTTAAGGATGCCACGCTGAAGGCCGATTTTCGCGCAGAGATTGATCCACTCGGCAAGCCTTTGCCATTTAGTGAAGTAACCGGCAAAAAAGACGCCGGTACGGCGATTGCGCAAGACTATATCTTCGGCTGGAAGGTGAAAGGCAAATACAACGGCGAGCCGTTATCGGGCAGTGGCAAGATTGGCGGCATGCTGTCGTTGCAGAATGCCGAGGTGCCATTCCCGCTGCAGGCCGACGTACGCTCCGGTTCCACACGGGTGGTGGTGGCGGGGACGTTGTCCGACCCGATGAACCTTGGCGGGTTGGATCTGCGGCTTAAATTTTCCGGCGACAGCCTGGGTAACCTGTATGCCCTCACCGGCGTGTTGTTGCCCAATACCCCGCCATACTCCACCGATGGTCACCTGACTGCCCGGCTGCACGAGAAAGGCGGCGCGGTGTTCCAGTACCAGAAATTTGACGGCAAAATTGGTGACAGTGATATCCACGGCGATTTGAAATATGTCGCCGGTAAACCCCGGCCAACACTGAGCGGCGAAGTGTTGTCGAAACAGCTGCGTTTTGCCGATCTGGCGCCGCTGATTGGTGCCGACTCCAACACGGAAAAAGCCGGTCGCGGTGAGAAGAGTCGCCAGCCTGCGGGCAAAGTGCTGCCGGTAGAGAAATTTGATACCAAAAGCTGGAAGGTGATGAATGCGGACGTCAAATTCACCGCCAAACGCATTGAACACGGCAGTTCGTTGCCGTTGAGCGATCTCTATACCCATCTGAAATTGGATAACGGCGTCATTGTGATGGAGCCGCTGCGGTTCGGCGTGGCGGGCGGTAACCTCAATTCGATCGTTCGTCTCGATGGCAGCAAAAATCCGATGCAGGGGCGGGCTGATTTGCATGCGCGTAAATTCCAGCTCAAGCAGTTGCTGCCGGACGTAGGAGCGATGAAACGCAGCCTGGGGCAATTGAACGGCGATGCTAAACTGACCGGCAGCGGCAATTCGGTGGCCGATTTGCTGGCGACCAGCAGCGGCGATTTGCGCATGGTGATTAACAACGGGGTGATTAGCCGTGGCCTGATGGAAATTCTCGGGTTGAACGTCGGCAACTATCTGGTGGCACAGCTATTTGGTGATGACGTCGTGGGGATAAACTGCGCGGCGGCAGACGTCGGTATCCGTGACGGCCTGGCGACACCACGGCTGTTTGTGTTCGACACCGAGAATGCGATTATCAACATCAGCGGCAATACCAACTTTGCCACCGAGCGGCTGGATCTGTCCATCGATCCGGAAAGCAAAGGCATGCGGGTGCTGACATTGCGTTCGCCACTGTACGTGAAAGGCACTTTCGCGCACCCCGATGCCGGTGTGAAGGCCGGTCCGCTGATTGCACGCGGTGCGGCGGCGGTGGCACTGGGCGTGGTGCTGACGCCGGCAGCGGCCCTGTTGGCACTGGTTTCCCCCAGCGAAGGCGGTGAAGAAAACCAGTGCGGTGCCATCCTTCAGCAGATGAAGCAGAAGAAATAATCGTAAGGGCCCGCGGATTCTCCTGCGGGCTGTTTTACTTCAATACCCGGCAGTCATGATCCTGGATCTCTTCTGACGAAGCCAGAGTAAACGGCAGCAGGCTACGCTCGGTGGCCAGCAACAGAAAATCGCCGCCCGGCAATGCCGTCATCGCCAGGCCAAAGCTCCCCATGCGGCCCTTTGAGCGTGCTACCTCATCTGCCAGCAGGCGGAAAGCGCCCTGTTTGTGCAACTCTTCAGGCGTCACCCGGCGCACCAGATAATCATGGCCCAGCAGGCCGCCAGGCATCGGCTCCCACCGCTCGCTGTAATCTGCTGCATACTGCGCCAGCTGCGTTTTTACCGAAGGCAGCAGGCAGGAGATATGAATGTGCAGCTGGTTCTGAGTGCGGCCATAGGCTGAATTAATCGCCAGCGAAACATCGGCGTCGTCGATCGCCTTGCCATACTTATCGGCCATAAAGTGCCGTGCCTGCCAGGCCTGCTCAAAGAAGTTCGGGGTGGAGGCTGCCAGCACCGCAGGGCTTTCAATGCCGGTGATTTTAACGCTTGGCATCAACAGATATTGCAACGGGCCGTTACGGTCTTTGAACACCACAAAACCGGCCTGTGGGTCCACCTGCGCGCAGGGAGCCGGATTGTCATGCGTCTGCTGGTTGGGCAGACACTGTTGGCTGACTATACGCCACAGCGCGCTTGATTGGGGTGGCTTCACCCATATCCAGAGCGTACCAGCAATGACAATGGCGGCCATTAGCAACGGCGCAACGTACAAAAACAGTCTGCGGCGCAAAGACATGATTGATTTCCATTTCCGTAAAAGGAGAAGCGTTGAGCATAGTCTGATTTTATGACAGGAGACAGCGCGGGAAGTGCGGCCCGCAGGCAGGGGCCGCATAAACAGGGTTACAGCGACTGGTCGCGAGTTTCTTTCATCAGCAGCAGGGCGATCAGCGTGAGACAGGCCATGGATGCCAGGTACAGCCCGACGTAGAACAGGCCGTAGTGAGTTGCCAGCCAGGTAGCGATATAAGGTGCCACTGCCGCCCCGAGGATCGACGCCACGTTGTACGAAAACGAAGCCCCGGTATAACGCACCTCGGTTGGGAACAGCTCTGGCAGCAGCGCGCCCATCGGGCCGAAGGTCAGGCCCATGATGCTCAGACCACACAGCAGGAAGCCCATCACCAGCGCCTGGTTACCGGAGCCCAGCATGCTTGGGAACAGGAAGGCGAAAGCTATCATCAGCAGAGTGATGACGATCATGGTCTTGCGGCGACCAAAAGCATCGGCCAGCAGGCCGGCAATCGGCACCATCACGCCAAAACCAATCACCGCCACCATCAGCATCCACAGGAAGCTGTTGCGTGAGTAGCCCAGCCCCAGCGGCTGCGCCGTGGTGCCGTAGGTCATTGAGTAAACCGTCATCAGGTAGAACAGGGTATAGGTCGCCAGCATGATAAAGGTGCCGAGGATGGTCGCCTTCAGATGCTTGCTCAGCAGCGTGCCGAGCGGGATTTTCACCTGTTTGCCGGCTTTGGCCACCTTGGCGAACACCGGGGTTTCATGCAGCGATACGCGCACGTAAAGGCCGATCAGCACCAGAGCGGCGGACAGGATAAACGGCACGCGCCAGCCCCATTCCATAAACTGTTGGTCAGTCAGCAGCCAGGAGAGCAGCAGGAAGGTCCCGTTAGCGAAGAAGAAACCGATAGGCGCGCCCAGCTGTGGGAACGAGCCGTACAGCGCCCGCTTTTTGGCTGGGGCGTTCTCGGTCGCCAGCAAGGCGGCTCCGCCCCATTCACCACCCAGCCCCAGGCCCTGACCGAATCGCGCCAGCGCCAGCAGGATAGGGGCGAAGATACCGATGGTTTCGTAGCTTGGCAGCAAGCCGATCAGCACGGTGGAAATCCCCATGGTGAGCAGTGAGGCGACCAGCGTCACCTTGCGCCCCACGCGATCGCCAAAGTGGCCGAACAGGGCTGAGCCAATCGGACGTGCCACAAAGGCGACGGCAAAGGTGGCCAGCGACTGTAGCGTCGCGGTAGTGGGATCGCCCTGCGGGAAGAAGATATGCGGGAATACGATCACCGCCGCGGTGGCATAAATATAGAAATCGAAAAACTCGATGGCGGTCCCGACCAGCGAGGCGACAATCACTTTTCCGCGTGAGTTGACTGGTGTTGGCGCGTCGTCGGCGTCCAGAGTTGGTGCGATGGAGGCTTGCATAATTTTTCTTATATTTTGGATTGGTAAAAATCCATCTTAGTCATAGCAAAATGCCTTTTCAATGGTGAAACTTTGTACAATGCCGCGATTAACCGGTTAAAAAGCTTAATATTTCATTGCTGTGTTTCTGCGTGGTTTTTAACGTCGCCAAATGAATGATTTGCAGACTGAACATCTGTAAAAGCCGCAAAGAAAAGTTATCGGGTAGTTTGTTATGCTGGATTTGGCCGGTGAGGTAGTTATTTTTTGGTTTAATATACTGGGTTATGGGCTTAAGGTTGGAATAAAACACCAGCCACCAGATGGTGGCCGGTATGATTGCATTGCTTTAGGGGGCGGATTGCTCGGAGGCTGGCAGGGTTTTGTCTTCTTTATACTGCGCAGTGGCGATCCAGGCGGCGCAGAAAAGCGTCAATCGGGCAAAGAAATAGAAAAACGCCATCAGCCCGATGACCGAACCAAAGGCGGCACCGGAAGGGGATTTAGCCACCTGTGGCAGCGTCATGGTCATCACAAACTTAATCACTTCGAAACCGATGGCGGCAAGCAGCGTGCCGCGCAGCAGCGCTTTTTTCTTCGGCTTATGTCGCGGCAGCATCCAGAAGATCCACAGGAACAGCAGATAGTTGGCGAAGATGGAGATCGACAGCGCAATCAGCGTCATCGCCGGCCGCAGCCACTCGATACCCTCCAGGCCCAGCGCACGGACAATTGCCGCCTGTGCCGAACCGGCGATGGAGGTCAGCGTCAGGGTGATAATCAGCGCTACCACCAAGCCACTCAGCGAAATAAAGTCGCGGGTGTATTTGAAGTAGATTTTTTCCTGATCCTGCGGGTTACGTTCCCATACGTCACGCGACTGCGCACGGATCGCCTCACGCAGGTTGCCCATCCAGCTAATCCCCGAATACAGCGCCAGTGCCAGACCGGTCAGCCCCACGGTGGTGCGCTGTTGAATCGCCGTATTGACGGTATTTTTCAGCGTGCTGGCCAGTGTAGGGTCACTGATGCTACCAACAATCTTATTAATTATCCCGGTTAACAGGTCAGGGTTGGATGCCAGCACAAAGCCGACGGCGGCAAATGACACCATCAAAATCGGGATCAGCGAAAGAAACGAGAAATAGGTGATAGCGGCACCGAACTGGCTGCCCAGACGATCGTTAAAGCGCTCGGCGGCGCGCAGCAGGTGAGCGATGCTTGGCCAGGCCTTGATGCGTTCGATCAGGCGTGAAAAACCGGAGATGCGCCGGTCAATAGTCTGGTGGCCGGTTTTGATGGCGAGCAGCGGCTTTTGCGGCGCTTCACTGTTGGGCTGTCGGGGGTCTTTATCTGATCCTGTAGGCATTACGTCACGATTTCCTTAACGATAAATAGGCTCTCTCAGCCTTGATTATAGCCAAAAGGCGTGCCGATTTGGCCGCCGGGTGGGGCAACCGACTAATTTGTGAGCTTAACGCGTTCGTTCACCGGGTGAAATGCTACTGCCTGCCGATAGGTAAAATTCTTATTCCGGCCCCGTGCCAGTGCGGTTTTTTTCGTTCACCGACCTCCAATTTTTATCTGTTTCATCACCAAGAAAGCGTTTACTCATGATGTGGCGCTGCGGTTTACCAGCCGCCGCGTGACTGCAGCCGTAGGGGCTGGAACGGTTTCACCTGTTATCACTGGATAAAATGGAAGGCCATATGAAATTACTTAATCACCCCACCTGTCGTCCGTTTACCGAAGCGGGCAATTTGACACAGATTTCCGCCTACTATGAAGAAGAGCGGCACATCATGTGGATGCTGTTGCGCGCTGAGCCTCGCCCTTGTTTTAATCAGGCGTTAATAGAAGACATCATGACGCTGGCACAGGCCGCAAAAGAGTCATCATTGCAGTTTGATTTTTGGGTCACTGGCTCGCTGGTGCCCAATATGTTCAACGTGGGAGGCGATTTGCAGTTCTTCGCCGAAGCGATTAAAAATCGCAAGCGTGAGGCGATGATGGCTTACGCACGGGCCTGCATTGATTGCGTGCATGCGGCAGCTCGCGGATTTGATACCGGAGCGGTTAGCATCGCGATGGTGGAGGGCAGTGCGCTGGGGGGCGGCTTTGAGGCGGCGCTGGCGCACCATTTCGTTCTGGCGCAGAACAATGCGCGCATGGGCTTCCCGGAAATTGCGTTTAATCTGTTCCCCGGCATGGGCGGCTATTCGCTGGTGGCGCGTAAAGCAAACATGCGCCTGGCGGAAGAGCTGATTTGGGGAGGCGAGTCGCATACCGCAGAATGGTTTGAAAGCCGCGGCCTGGTCGATCAGTTATTTCAGCCCGGCGACGCTTATATAGCTACCCGTACCTTTATCGATACCATTCGGCCCAAACTGAACGGCATGCGTGCCATGCTACGCGCTCGTCAGCGGGTGCTGCAGCTGACGCGTTCGGAACTGATGGACATTACCGAAGACTGGGTGCATTCGGCCTTCACCATTGAGGGGAAAGATCGCGCCTATATCGAACGTCTGGTGATGTTGCAGGATCGTCACACCCTGAACCTGCGTCGTGCCGGCTAATGATGCCCTGCCCGCCTCACGCTGAGGAGGATGGCGGGCGATAAGACTGCAGCCAATGCTCCAGCTGTTCCGGGAGCATTGGCCGCGCAAACAGGAACCCCTGTTTTTCATCCACGCCGATTTCATCGAGGAACCGGTTTTCGCTTTCTGTTTCCACGCCTTCGGCGATCACCCGGAATTTAAGCGCTTCGGCCGCCGCGACGATGGCACGCACCAGCGATTGTGAAACCGGATTATCATTCACCCCACGCACAAAGCTTTTATCCAGTTTTATCGCATCCAGCGGAATACGTGCCAGCTGTGCCAGCGAAGAGTAACCGGTGCCAAAATCATCAAGATGGACCTGTGCACCCATTTGGCATAACCGGGTGATCACTTCGCGCGCGCGTTTTTCATCCTCAATCAGGCTGCTTTCCGTAAGTTCGAAATCCAGCAGGCAGGGGGTCAACTGATTGTGCTGCAACACCTGCGCCAGATCTTCAACGATAGAGTCATCCACCAACTGGCGGGCGGAAAGATTGACCGCAACCCGCAGTGGTAATCCTTGCCGTTGCCACTGAGCGGCCTGTTTGGCGGCGGTTTGTAGCACCCAACGGCCAAGCGGACCGATCAGACCTGACTCTTCCGCGTAGGAGATAAACTGCAGCGGTGGGATCAGGCCGCGCTCGGGGGAATCCCAGCGCACCAGCGCTTCCACGCTACATACCCTGCCGCTGAGGGTCTCTATTTTGGGCTGGTAATACACCACCAATTGATTTTGTTCCAATCCCTTACGCAGGTTGGTGTCCAGCCACATGTATTCCGCGACGCGTTTATTCATTTCCGGCGAGAACACGGTATAGGTCCGTTTGCCGTGCTCTTTGGCGACATACATGGCGGTATCGGCACTGCGGATCAGGCTGTCGAGGTCGTTGCCGTGTTCGGGACACAGGGCGATGCCAATTGAACAGCCGGTATAAACTTCGATAAGCCCTATGCGGAACGGCGTTTTCAGCCGGTCGATAATGTGCTGGGCCAGGCGTTGCAGCATTTCGCGGTCGGCCTGCTGGGCCAGCACCAAGAATTCATCGCCGCCCAACCGGGCCAGAGTTTGGTCGTTATCCAGACAGCCGAGCACCGCCAGCGACACCTCTACCAATAAACGGTCGCCGAACATATGGCCGTAGGCGTCGTTAACCTTTTTAAAGTTGTCGAGATCGAGATACACCAGCCCAACACTGTGGCCATCGCGAGTGGCGATCGACTGGGTGATTTTGTCCTGAATGGCGTTGCGATTGGGCAGGCCGGTAATGATGTCGGTATTGGCCAGCACCCGCAGACGTTCCTGGGCACGGCGTTCTTCGGTGATATCGGTACCGGAGCAAATCAAGAAAACTTCATTCTTGCCGCTGCCGCTGTGGACGAACTTGTTGCGGAACAAAAACAGCCGCTCGCCTTTAACCGTTTTAATCCAGCGTTCCACCTCATAGGAGGAACCATTACGGAAAAAACCGGCGATGTTGCGCCGTGATGCCGAGGCTTCCTCCGGGCTCATAAATAATTGAAAGACGTTTTTACCAATAACATCATGTTCGTGCAGGCCGGTGTACTCTTCGCTCAGGCGGTTGAAGCGCTGAATGCGGCCGTGTTGATCGACAATCACAATCACGGAGTTGGCTTCGGACACTACCTGCTCGGCAAAGGAAAGGCCGTGTACCAAATCACGGGCGACCGATTGGGTATCGCTAAAGGCGGAGGCGGTGCCTGCCCATTCCAGATTGTTGACTCGCCGCCCAACCAGATGCAGATGTATTGGTTCGCCGCCGAGCGTGATGGTGATATCAAGGCTGGCGGTAATGCCGCTCAGGCGACGAATTTTAGCTGCCTGCATGGCGCTGAGCGCCACGGCCACATGAGTTTTGCCTTTGACTGCCGACAACGCCAACGCATTGCTGTCAAACGTCAACCGCCAATAAGGGCTGTTGGTGCCGAAGTGGGCGTTAAGAAGCATAGGGCCTTGGTCTGCGAACATGATGATTCCTCAAAAGGGCACGACAGCCAGGCCTGTGCGATGAGCGCAGCCGCAGGTTTCTGGCCCGGGGAGTGGCCGTAGTGCGCGTATCTCCATCATATAACACGTTTTTCACCGGCGGGGGATGAAACTATTATATAAGCAATAATTAGTTTTGCCCTGTAATCGTCAGATTGCCGCACGCTTTAAAGTGTAAGTGAGAACCTGAGATTTCGAGAGGTTGGGGCGATTTTAGCGTGTCGGCACCGCGATCATTTTGTTGCAGGGCGGTTGTAGCAGAAGGGGCTTAATTATAATAAAGTGGGCCGCCGGCAGGAATAATCCTATAGAAACAGACGCCATGTTGTGGTGATTTTTCTCGCTGAGAAACCAAAATTTCCAAATAATACGCATTATCTTCATAATTCATTCACTATTGATGAATAAAAGTGTTTCGGGCTTTAATAAATTTACATTCCATCGCATTACTATATATTTATCGGCCTATTATTATCTCCGACGAAAGATGAGCCTGTTCACGTACAGCTCTCCTGATGAAGAATAATTTTTAAGGAAATGATTATGCGTAAACTGACCGCTTTATTTGTCGCCTCTACTCTGGCACTGGGTTCTGCTTCCATAGCGTTTGCTGCAGATACCACGGCAGCACCGACCACGACTGAAGCCACCCCGATGAACATGAAAATGATGCATCACAAAGGTGAAGGCAAAGGTGGGCCGTTTGCCGGCCTGAACCTGACCGAGCAGCAGCGCCAGCAAATGCGCGATATTATGAAAGAATCGCACCAGAAACGCGGCGAAGGGACCAAAGAGGAACGCCAAGCATTGCATAGCATAGTCGCTTCCGACAGCTTCGATGAGGCCAAAGCGAAAACCCAAATTGATGCCATCAGCAAAGCACAGTCCGAACATATGCTGGAGCGCGCCAAAGCTGAAAATAAAATGTATAACCTGCTGACCCCTGAGCAGAAAAAACAATACAATGAGAATTATCAGAAACGCGAACAGAAAATGATGGAACACATGAATAATATGAAGTCGAAAATGACGACTGCACAGTAATAATTCCATGCGGTAAATAAAAAGGGCCAGAATAATTTCTGGCCCTTTTGCTTATCTCACTGCTACTTCACTTCCCGTTAAACAACGGGTTTCCCCTGGTGTTGTGCGCGAGTAAGCTATTTTCCAATCAATCTCTGTTAATTTTTTTAAATTGGCGCGTGGTTTCAGTTAACGCCAGTTCCGTAGGTAAGCGTTCCATCGAACTGGCGCCGTAGAAACCATCGACTAACGGACAGTGCTGCATGATATACGCAGCATCCTCAGGCGTGGCTATGGGGCCACCGTGACACAAGACGATCACGTCTTCGCGAACCTGTTTGGCGGCCTGGGCCCATTCGTTAATCAGAGGGATGCAATCTGCCAGTGTCAGCGAAGTTTCTGCGCCAATGCTGCCGCCGGTTGTCAGCCCCATGTGTGGGACGATGATATCTGCCCCTGCTTCGGTCATCGCGATTGCGTCTTGCGCATTAAAAACGTAAGGGGTGGTCAGCAGATCTTTCTCATGAGCCAGCCGAATCATATCCACCTCTAACGCATAACCCATCCCGGTTTCTTCTAGGTTGGCGCGGAAATTGCCATCAATCAGGCCGACCGTTGGGAAGTTTTGTACGCCAGCGAAACCCGTGTTCTTAATCTCATCGAGAAATTTATCAAAGTGGCAAAAAGGATCCGTACCGTTGACCCCAGCCAGAACCGGGGTCTGCTTGACCACCGGCAGGACTTCTTTGGCCATGTCCATCACGATTTCGTTGGCGTTGCCATACGCCAGCAGGCCGGCCAGGGAACCTCGGCCCGCCATGCGGTAGCGACCCGAGTTGTAAATGACGATCAGATCGATACCGCCGGCCTCTTCACACTTGGCCGAGAGCCCGGTGCCGGCACCGCCACCGATGATAGGTTCGCGGCGAGCAATCATTTCCCTAAATTTGGTCAGTAATGCCTGTCGAGTGTGTTTGGCCATGTGTAACTCCAATCAATAAGAATGAGAGATCTCCCGGAACTGTTGCACGGCAGCGTCGGCAAAGCGGGGATCATTGATGTTGTAAGGGATCTTGATCAGGCGCTGTTTTCCTTTGGGTTGCCACGTCGCTTCCAGCGCATTGACGAAAGCGGCCAACGCCTCAGGATCCCAAAATGCCTGCCCGGGTGAATCAAGTGCTGAAACACCTCCTTCAGGGATCAGGAAGCGAATTTCCCCTGCGCATGCGTTCAACTTTTTACCGATCCAGTGACCCATTTGGGTATTTTCTTCTGGTGTAGTCCGCATCAGCGTCACTTGGGCATTATGGTTATAAAACTGGCGTTCGGCGTAGCGAGCAGGGATGGTACCGGGATGACCAAAGTTGATCATATCCAGCGCACCGCAGGACATGATGCAGGGAATGCCGGTACGGGCTATCGCGTCGAAGCGATCTTCAGTACAGGCCAACACGCCACCAAACAGATGGTCACAGACTTCGGTGGTGGTTAAATCGAATACCCCGTTCAGCAGATGGTTGTCGACCAGTTTTTCCATTGCCTGACCACCGCTGCCTGTCGCATGAAATACCAGGCAATCCCACCCATTCTCAATTGCTGCAGTTACTGCCTGAATGCAGGGAGTCGTGACGCCGAACATGGTAAGCCCAACGGCAGGTTTACTGTCTGTATCAATCGGTGTGGCAAAGCGAACGGCGCCGGCAATTTGGTGTGCGGCATTGCCCAAAACGAGGCGGGAAATACGATTCAGCCCGGCGACGTCGGTAACCGAGTACAACATGCCAATATCGCTGGCACCGACATAACCGGAAGTGTCACCGGAAGCCATGGTCGACACCATCAGCTTTGGCAGGCCAATGGGTAATTGTTGCATAGCAGGTGTAATCAATGCGGTGCCGCCGGAACCGCCCAGGCCAAGCAGGGCTGCAACATCCTGGCGTGAGAGCATGAATCGCTCGAAAGCAATGGCCATGGCGGCAATGGCTTTACCACGGTCGTCACAAAATACGGCCTTCTCGCCTTCAGGATGATAGCTGGCGACGGTGGCGGCGGAAACATCGGCAGGGTAGCTGGCCGGGATATGATGAGTAGATAAATCGACGGTGAGCGTGGGTAATCCGGTTTCGGCGATCAGGCTGCGAACATAAGCCAGTTCTCGTCCTTTAGTATCCGCCGTTGTCGCAATATAGATGATTGCCTGATTATTGTTCATTAGCCTGTTCCTGAATTGTAGGTTCGGATGGCCGCCACGCTGTTTTATAATTTTATTATAATTTAATTGGTTAACTAAATTGAATCCCTGGTGCTGACTAAGGTTGCTGAGCGTAGTCGGTGAATTCATCATCATAATGAGACTGTAGTATCATTTAAGCAAGTGGGTTTGATGGGAAAATGAGATTAATGTCTCATTAGATGAGTGAAAGGGCGGAATAGCCTCTTCTCTTGGATAGCGCAGAGTCAGGCAAGTTTGTTACAGTGGCCCATATTTGCCTGAGCTCTTGTTCTGGCCTGCGTTAGATTGGTGAGAAAGGGGTCGTCGTGCCATTAAATCTACCCGAAAATTTGACTCATACACGAGCCAGAACCCGCAAGCTGTTGCTCGCCAGCGCGATGGTATTGTTCGATGGTGGGGCCTTTCCCTCCATTACTGAATTGGCCCAGCACGCGCAGGTTTCCCGCGCGACGGCCTATCGTTACTTTCCTACTCAGAGTGCATTGATCACGGCGGTGGTTGCAGAGAGTTTGGGACCTATTCTTGAATGGCAGCCGATAGACAATGATGCTGGGGCGCGGATCCAACAATTACTGAGTTTTGCTTATCCACAAATGGAGCAACATGAGGGCGCTTTGCGCGCGGCATTGCTATTGTCCCTCCAGCAATGGGCCGAGGCACAATCCAGCACCGTTAAACCTGTGGAAAAGTTCGTCCGTGGCAACCGCAAACGCCTGCTGAACCTGGCGGTAGAGCCACTGCAGGATAAACTGCCGCCGGAGGCATTACAGCGGGTGATTCATTCTTTTTCGCTGATCTATGGCTCAGAAGTTTTCCTGGTACTGAAAGATATTTGGGGTCTGGATCTCGGTGGCATTCAGGATGTGACGCAATGGATGGCGAAAGCCATTATTCGCCAGGCCGAAGAAGATGCGATGAACAGCAGAAAACCGCTAGCATGATAGTTCAATTTTTATGGTTATTCTCGGCGAAAACCAGCACATTTCACTGAGTGAGTCTTGGCAATAGTTATAATTAAAACTGATAAAAAGAGCGTCTTAAGCATTTTTTAACCGGTCGCCTGGAGATGTCTATGTGGCTTTTTTTTTATATTATCCATATTTTTCATTGAATTAAATTTCATCCACAGCGCGATAAATTCACGTTTCTCGCTGATGATATTCATCGAAGATCCTTATGTCTTTCCCCCTTTTTACTCGATCCTCAGGTTTGCCGTTTAGATCATCCAGCGCCTTGACCCATTAGGCGCGCTTGAGATTGTTGTGCTTTATTTATTTGGTGTTACGAAACTGTTACACAAAAAATCAATAAGACATTTGCAAACAATAGCGGACGGTATCTGGGATGGAAAATAGACGTAGAGGAGTCAAGCCTGTTCAGGCGGCCTTCGGCTGGCCTGAAATTGGTGTTAATCGCGCACGGCGGAGTGCTGTGCTTTTTTGTCTGGCGGCGATCGGTGGAGCGCAGGCTGCACCTTATGTAGAGAGCGGTAAGCCGGGCGATCCTGCCAGTTGGCGCAGTAATGAATTCAACGCCGAATGGGGCCTGGGGGCGATCCACGCCGATCAGGCTTACGCCGCCGGTTATAGCGGGAAAGGCGTAAAACTCGGTATTTTCGATCAGCCGGTGTATGCCAAACATCCGGAGTTTGCCAGCCAGGGCAAAGTGATCAATCTGGTGACGACCGGCATCCGCGAATACACCGACCCCTACATTCCGGTGAAAAAAGGCGACGTATTCCGCTATGACGGCACGCCGAGCGTGGATTCCGACGG
This sequence comes from Serratia sp. NA_112.1, assembly GCF_052691715.1. Taxonomy (NCBI): domain Bacteria; kingdom Pseudomonadati; phylum Pseudomonadota; class Gammaproteobacteria; order Enterobacterales; family Yersiniaceae; genus Serratia; species Serratia sp. NA_112.1. The sequence continues at coordinate 40,060 of NZ_JBQZFO010000015.1, read as the reverse complement.
CACACTGGGTTCACACGGCACTCATGTGGGCGGCATCGCTGCCGGCAATCGCGATGGTGGTGAGATGCACGGCGTGGCGTTCAACGCGCAAATCATTAGCGCGGAAAACGGCGATCCCGGCCCGGAAGACGGCATTATTCTCGGTAACGATGGGGTGGTGTACCAGGCCGGCTGGGATGTATTGATTGCCAGCGGCGCGCGCATTATCAACAACAGTTGGGGCATTGGCATCACTGAGAAGTTTGATCAGGGTGGCAAGGATCCGGCCTATCCTCACTTCACGCTCGCCGACGCGCAAAAGCAATTCGATCAAATCAAACAGATCCTCGGCACAAAAGCCGGTGGCGCTTATCAGGGCGCGATCGATGCGGCACGCAGCGGCATCGTTACCATTTTTGCCGCCGGTAACGACTCCAACCTCAACAATCCGGACGCCATGGCGGGTCTGGCCTATTTTGTGCCGGAGATAGCCCCCAACTGGCTGTCGGTCGCCAGTCTGCAGGATCCGAACAACACCGGCGATTACAGCATCAGCACCTTCTCCTCCCGCTGTGGCTATACCGCCAGCTTCTGCGTTGCCGCGCCGGGTAGCAAGGTATACAGCTCAATCATCGAAGGCAACAGCGTCGATAACCTGACCACCGGTTACGCCAAATACAGCGGGACCTCAATGGCGGCGCCACACGTGGCCGGCAGTATTGCGGTGCTGATGGAGCGTTTCCCGTACATGACCGGCGCGCAGGTTGCCTCGGTGCTGAAGACCACCACCACCGATATGGGGGCGCCGGGTATTGATGCACTGTACGGTTGGGGGATGATCGATCTGGGCAAGGCGATTAACGGCCCAGGCATGTTTGTTACCGAGCAGGATATTCCTGAAGAGTTTCGGGTTAGCGGCGCTTACGGCCCGGAACAGTTCGTGGTGAATTTGCCGGGCGTTGGTGGGGTGCTGGACAAGGGCAAACCGACCGAACGTGTGTGTGACGATACTCATTGCGGGTTGGATGTCTGGAGCAACAACATTTTCGGTCACGGTGGCCTGACCAAACAGGGTATCGGCACCCTGGTGCTGACCGGCAACAACAGCTACGCGGGGCCGACGCTGATCAATCAGGGCCTGCTGGCGGTTAACGGTTCGGTGACGTCGGACGTCACAGTGCAAAACGCTGGCGTGCTGGGCGGCTCCGGCACTGTGGGGTCACTGACCGCCCGCAGCGGCGGTACCGTGGCGCCGGGCAACTCGATCGGTACGCTGAACGTGGCGCGCAACGTCAGCTTCGAGCCGGGTTCCCGCTATGCGGTGGAAGTGGCGCCCAATGGCCAGAGCGATCGGATCCAAAGCAGTGGATCGGCAACGATCGGCGGCGGTGAAGTGGCCGTCTCGCTGGAGAACAGCACCAATCTGCTGTCGCAAAGCGAAGTTCGCAGCCTGCTGGGCCAGCAGTACAACATTCTGACCGCCCAGCAGGGCATCAGCGGGCGGTTTGATTCGGTAGCACTGAACTACCTGTTCCTCGATACCGGGCTGACCTATCAACCCAATCAGGTGACGCTGAACGTGGGCCGTAACGACACCTCCTTTGCCAGCGTGGCAGTCACCCAAAACGAACGTGCGGTGGCGGCAGCGGCGGATGCCCTGGCGGCGGGAAACCCGGTGTACGAGAGCATCCTCAACGCCGGTTCGGCAGGAGAAGCGCGTCAGGCGTTCCGTCAGCTGTCCGGGCAGATCCACGCGGATATCGCCTCGGCACAGGTTAACGACAGCCGTTACCTGCGTGATGCGTTGAACGGTCGCCTGCGGCAGGCGGAAGGGTTGGCGACCTCGCCGGATATCAAGGCTGACGACGAGGGCGGTGCCTGGGCGCAGTTACTGGGGGCCTGGGACCATGCGTCGGGCGATGCTAATGCCACCGGCTATCAGGCCTCGACCTACGGCGTGCTGGTGGGGATGGACTCGGCGTTGGCGGATGACTGGCGCTTGGGCGTGGCGACCGGTTACACCCGGACCTCGCTGGACGGTGGCTACGGCTCGAATGCTGACAGCGACAACTACCACCTGGCGGTGTACGGCGGCAAACAGTTCGGTGAACTGGCGCTGCGTGCCGGCGGTGGCTACACCTGGCACCGCTTCGATACCTCGCGCTCGGTTAATTACGGCATGCAGTCAGATCGCGAAACCGCGAAGTACAGCGCCCGTACCGAGCAGGTGTTTGCCGAGGCGGGTTACAGCGTGAAGGCCGACTGGGTGAACCTGGAGCCGTTCGCCAACCTGGCGTACATCAACTTCCAAAACAATGGTATCTCGGAGGACGGCGGGGCGGCGGCGTTGCACGGCGACAAACAGCACACCGATGCTACGGTATCGACGCTGGGTCTGCGTGCGGATACCGAGTGGCAGGCGAGCAAAACCACCAGCGTGGCGCTGCGCAGCGAACTGGGTTGGCAGCATCAGTACGGCGATTTGGATCGCGCTACCGGGCTGCGCTTCAACGGCGGCAACTCGCCGTTCGTGGTGAACAGCGTGTCGGCCTCACGTGATGGTGCGGTGCTGAAAGCCAGTGCGGAAGTGGCGGTGAACAACAACGCCACGCTGTCGTTGGGCTACGGCGGGCTGCTGTCGCAAAACTACCAGGACAACAGCGTCAACGCTGGCTTCACCTGGAAGTTCTGAGCTACCCATCTTAATCCTGTTACCGAAACACTGGGGCCAGCTTGCTGGCCCTATTTTTTGCGTTTTTAACGGCAGGGATCACCTATGATGCAGCACGCGGTGGGGGTTAAAGCGGCAATAAAAAAACCGGGACCCTTGCGGCTCCCGGTTCAAAGTGGGGTAAAACATATTAGCGCTACGGCCCAAATTACGACGAGGATCTAGTGCATACATTCTCTTACGTCGTAACTGAAACGAGCTTTCCCTGGTGTCATTATGATTATTGGTGATGCGATCTTACTATTGTTATATTTTTATTGTGGTGTTGCTGTGTGTCTCTTCTGATACCATGTTTGACTATATGATGTGGTATGTCAAGCAATGTTTAGGTTATACATTGTACCATATACCAGTTTTGGAGCGCTTTTTTGCACGGCAAGTATGAAAACGACTGAAAAAACAGCAAAAAAAATCGAAGGAAAAAATGGATAACAATCACCAGAAATTCGATTCACAGTCGATAGCAAACCGGGTCAGGGAACTGTTTGTACAATATGGGATTGGTAAGCGTCAGCATGCCAAAGAGCTCAGCCGCATTCTGGATCTGAGTTTTTCGCATGCGCATCGTAAGCTAAAGGGGCAAAGTCCCTGGACTCTGGAGCAAATTAACAACGTTGCTGCGGCATTGGGGGAAACGCCTGCCGCGATCGTGGACACCGGCACTGAAAATGACATATCTGCGCAAACTATGGTGCGAGATGCCATCTTTTACGTGGGTGGCGTGGAGCTGGCCTGTGTGGCTTATATCGGTCATGAGCTGGTTGGCGGACGTTCGTCGGAATATGTCGCGTTGCAGCAGGCGGGGCAATGGTGTGTTTATCGCGCGGATGATGCGCCGCAGGGGCAGCGTTTTTGCGTGGAGTTGATAGAGCTTCGCTCAGCTGCCGTCGAGGATGAGCGCCTGAGCATTGCGGTACTCGATGATTCACACCAGGCGGCCGATGAGCTGACCAAATACCTGAACAGCCGCGGTTTTCATGCGGTGGCATTTTATGATGTCAGCAGTTTTAACCTGGCGTTGCAGCAGAGCCTGTTCGATGGTTATGTGGTCGACTGGTTGATTGGTCAGGAAACGGCAGACCAATGTATTGCAGCCATCCGTGCCTCGGATAACCCGGATGCGCCGGTTTTGGTTCTCACCGGCCAGTTAGGGACCGATCAGCGCGAATCTGAAATCGCCAGAGCGATGCGTGACTATGACGTACTGGGCCCTTATGAAAAGCCAGTGCGGCTCCATGTGATTGAAGCCGCACTGTTGCGCTGTTTTAATCTCTAGCGGCCAGCAGTGAAGCCAGAGCGGAAGACAACGCGTCCAGCCTGACCGGCTTCATCAAGTAATTGTCGAACAGCGCCCGCTGTTCGGCAGACAGTTGTTCCGGGGTATAAGCGCTGATGCCCACGATAGGAATACCGCGATTGGGACCACGTTGGCTGCGTAATTGTTTAGCCAGCGCGGCACCATCAATGCCGGGCATTTGCAGATCCAGCAGTAACGCGTCATAAGGCCGCCTGAGCAGCTTTTGCAGCGCCCGTTCTGACGAATTGCACAGTTCATGTTGATAGCCGAGCTTGTCCAGCAGCGCCGCAAAGGCATCACTTACCGATTTGTTGTCATCAACTACCAAAATATGTTGCTGTTTTTGCAGCAGGCTCTGGTGGTGGTGAGGTCTTTCGTCCCGCTGTTCTTGATTGCTGACTTCAACCGGAATACTGACGATAAAGGTGCTGCCTTTTTTGGGCTCACTGTAGACGGTAATGCTGCCGTCGAGCAGCGTGACCAGCCCGTGGACAATCGCCAGTCCCATACCGACGCCGCCATACTGCCGGGTATGCGACTGATCAAGCTGGGTGAAGGGCTGGAATATCTGGTCGATCATTTCCTTTTCGATGCCAATGCCGGTATCAGTGACCTCAATAATCAGTGAATTGCCGCTAGGCTGGTGCCGTAGGCTGCTATACAGCGTGATGGTACCGCTTTCGGTATATTTGAATGCGTTGGTCAGCAGGTTGACGATAATCTGTCTGATGCGCAGTGGGTCGGAATGTATCTGCAGATGGCCGCACTCCACTTCGCACAACAGCGTCACCTGTTCTTTCTGACTCAGCGTATTGATTTCATTCGCCGTTTCCTCGATCAGTCGCTGAACCTCGAAGGGAGCGATGCGCAGCTCCATCATTCCGCTGTCCAGATGGGCATAATCGGTCAGATCTTTCATCTGGCTTTCAATTTGCTGCGCGGCGATTTCCAGTCGTTGGAAGGTGTCCGCATGTTCGGCCGACACCTTGGTATTCACCAGCACATCAATGGCAGACATAATGCTCTGCAGCGAGGTGCGCAGTTCGTGACCAATGGCCCCCAGGAAGGCATTTTTGGTGCGAGTGGCTTTCTCTGCCTCAATCGCTTTGGCTTGCTGCCGGATGGTCAGGCGCTGCTGGCGCAGCACAATCAGGGTGATGGCGATCAGCGCGATCACCGAGAACATCACGATCACCAGACCATAAAAAATGATGTGTCGTTTTTCGATATAGTCTTCGTAGGCAGCGGTGCGCTGCTTCACTTCTGCGTGATCGGTCAGGTTGGCCATCTCAATCGCATAGGGCTTGATTTGCCTCATGGCCTGCGAAATAAGCGAGAAATCAATCTTTGGGCTGCTGAGCAAATGATCTATCTGATCCATTTTCTCGCGCATGTGCGTCACCACCTCGGGATAACCCGGTTCGGCGTACAGTGGCTGGGTGGATTCGGACACCGTTTCCAGCACATAAAAGCGAGAATAAAGGATTTCAAATTTAAGCCGCAGATCTTCGCTATCCACCTTCGGTGCGTTTTTCTGCTGTTCGACCAGCGTCTCAAACTCAGCCAGCTTGATGGAGAACTTGGCGATCGACCAGGAGTAATTCTCTTGGGTACCGGCGATAGCATACAGCCCCTTCTTTGACAGGGTTGCGCTGTAGTAATACAGCGTCACCGCAGAGGCAACCAAAAACAGTGCGGCAAAAATAGCCGGGATCGCCAGCCTGCTGTTGCTTTTAAACCCTGTGAGCTTCATTTGATCACTATCCTGTCCACTTGCCAGATAAAGCGTGAGTTGTAGAGCGGGGAATTCAACTCAGGCCCTGCGGCATCCCTGGGATAAACCAAAAACAGCGGGCCGAAGTTTCGGATCTTCAGCATTTCGCCATCCATCTTGTAGGCCAAAATCATATTGTATTTCTTGACGTCGGACAGCGGCACGTCGATGTAGTAATCATTCAGTGCATAAAATGTAAGCGTGCTGCCTTTGGCTCCGACACGCGCCAGAATGTCCGCCACGGCAACCCCTTCGAACTTTCTTTGCGGCGTCCAGGAGGTCGAGGTGGTGATGCTGCTCACCGGTATCGCCAGCAGTTGTTTATCGGTAAACAGATAGCTTTTCTTTACTGGGTCGGTGGTGTTTTGGATGTTGCCCGAAACTTCCAGAGTAAAACTCAGCGCGCTGGATTGGACGACCATCAAAGCAAAAAATGCCAACGTGATGTTTTTAAATAGCTTGAACAGCATCGGGGTTCTCCAGTGTCGCGGATGCTTACATGAGCTCCGCCTATTGATCAGGCAAAATAATGGCAGAAAATAACAGTTTGTGTTGAAGGGAATGGTAAAGAGCACGAAAAGAAAAGGCTAGGGGTACCCTGGCCTTAGACTGATGACAAACTTCATTCCTGCCCAGAGCGAGTAGAGGCCGATAAATAAAAATCAGGAAAATCAATTTATTGATTTTCGGCTGCTCACCACAAAGCAGGAAAACCACAATTTTTCCTGCTTTGTCAGCAACTTAAGGCCAGGGTTACCCTGGCCTTGGTTTGTTCTGATTTTTGCGCTTAGCGCATGGTGACAAATTCTTCCGCGGCGGTCGGGTGGATCGCGACGGTGTTGTCGAAGTCTTTCTTGGTGGCGCCCATCTTAATTGCCACAGCGAAGCCCTGTAGGATTTCGTCCATGCCGAAGCCGATACCGTGCAGGCCAACAATCTTCTCTTCCTGACCCACGCACACTAGCTTCATGCGGCACGGCTGACGGTGCTGCGTCACGGCGCTGTACATGGCGGTGAAGGAAGATTTATACACTTTCACGCTGTCCGCACCGAATTTCTCGATAGCTTCCGGCTCGGTCAGGCCGATAGTGCCGATTGGCGGGTGGCTGAATACCACGGTAGCGATGTTGCTGTAATCCAGGTGTTCTTCCGGCTTGTTGTTGAACAGGCGTTCGGACAGGCGGCGACCGGCAGCCACGGCAACCGGGGTCAGTTCAACGGCACCGGTGTTGTCACCTACGGCATAAATGCCCGCTACGTTGGTGTTCTGGTATTTATCGACGTCGATATAGCCATTTTCGTTGGTTTTCACCCCGGTAACGGCCAGGTTCAGGTTATCGGTCGCCGGTTCACGGCCGATCGCCCACACTAGGCTGTCGACGGTGAATTCCTTGCCGTTTTCCAACTGCAGTGTCAGGCTGCCGTCGGCGTTTTTAACGATGGCCTTTGGCACCGACTCGGTGTGCAGGCTTGGCCCTTCGGTGTTCATCACTTCGACCAGGGTTTCGACAATCATCGGATCGAAGCTGCGCAGCGGCGCGTGTTTACGCACGAACAGGTGCGTTTCGGCACCCAGCGCGTTCAGCACACCGGCGATTTCCACCGCGATATAACCCGCGCCCACAATGGCAACGCGTTTTGGCATCGCGTCCAAATCGAAAAAGCCGTCTGAGTCGATGCCATATTCTGCGCCCGGAATGTCCGGATGGCTTGGGCGCCCGCCGGTGGCGATCAGAATATGGTCGGCGGTGATTTTCTCACCGTTTACTTCAACCGTGTGGGCGTCGATAAAGCGCGCAAAGCCTTTGATCACGTCAACTTTGTTTTTGCCCAGCACGTTGTCGTAGGAATTATGGATGCGGTCGATATAAGCGGTGCGGTTAGCCACCAGCTTTTTCCAGTCAAAGGCGTTAACGGTGGTATCGAAACCGTAATCCGGGCCATACATGTGAATAGCCTCGGCGATTTGCGCCGCATGCCACATCACTTTTTTCGGTACACAACCCACGTTAACGCAGGTGCCGCCCAGTTCCTTGGCTTCAATCAGCGCGCATTTCTGGCCGTACATGGCTGCCCGGTTGACTGATGCGATGCCGCCGCTGCCGCCGCCAATTGCTAGATAATCGTAATGTTTGGTCATCTGGGATTTCCATGAATTGTGTGAATCGAAGAACGTAAGAGTTTAACGCCTGATGCAGGTTTGTCGCAAAGATTGCGCCGATAGTTGTGATAGATAACGGGTATAAAGGCGCGGCAGGCCGCGCCCCGGAAGCTTATTCCGGCACCACCCAGTTCACCAAATGGTGACCATGGCCCGACGGCACCAATATTTTGTGCAGCCATGGCAGCACGTTTTTCATCTGTTGTTCCAGCTTCCACGGCGGATTAATCACGATCATGCCGGAGGCCGTCATGCCGCGTTGGTCGCTGTCGGGTTTTACCGCCAGTTCGATCTGCAGAATATTGCGGATGCCGGTGGCTTCCAGCTCTTTCAGCATACGTTTGATCTGCTGGCGCATGACCACCGGATACCACAGCGCGTAAGTGCCGGTGGCAAAGCGCTTGTAGCCTTCTTGCAGGCCTTTGATCACGTCCTGGTAATCGGTTTTCATCTCGTACGGCGGGTCCATCAGGATCAGCCCACGGCGTGACAGTGGTGGCAACTGGGATTTCAACTGCTGGTAGCCATCGGCGCGTTGCACTTTGGCGCGATCGTCCTTCTGGAACTCGCTGCGCAGCAGTGGGAAGTCGCTCGGGTGCAGTTCGGTCAGGTGGATTTTATCCTGCGGGCGCAGCAGCTGGCGGGCAATCAGCGGTGAGCCGGGGTAGTAGCGCAGCTTTTCGGTGCGGTTAAAGTGGTGCACTACATTCATGTAGGCCGCCAGTTCTTCTGGCAGATCGTCACGTTGCCACAGCAGGCCTATGCCTTCCAGGTACTCCCCGGTGCGTTCGGCGTGTTCACCGCTCAGCTGATAGCGCCCTGCGCCGGAGTGGGTATCCAGGTACAGGAACGGCTTGTCTTTTTCTTTCAGCGACTCAATGATCAGGCTTTGAACGGTGTGCTTGAGCACGTCGGCGTGGTTGCCGGCGTGGAAACTGTGGCGGTAACTTAACATGGCTTGTGGTAATTCCTTGTGCTCCCGACGGAGCGGGCTGAACAGAATAAAGGCTTATATTCTGCACAGTATAAACTGTCTGGGCGGGAAAAACCGGAATGCGTTACCACAGGTCCTCTATCAAGGAGCAGGACAATGACCGAGTCGGCTATTCTGGCTAACTATCCCGGCGCGTCGCGCTGGCAATTCGGCGACAGCCCGGCGCTGGCGGATGAGCTGCTGCAACGGGTGCTCGACGGCGACAAAACCGCAACCTGTGGTTCCTATGTCGCCTATCAACAAGAGAAATCACCGCTGGTTGGGGATTATAACGTGATCCTTAATGGCCGAGGTGAGCCCGCCTGTGTCATCAGAACGCTGTCACTGAAGCTGGTTCGTTTCTGTGATGTTACCGCCGAGATGGCTGCCAACGAGGGGGAAGGAGATAAAAGCCTGGCATTCTGGCGGCAGGAGCATCAGGCGTTTTTCGTCCGTGAAGGCAGCTTTGCGCCGGACATGTGGCTGGTGTTTGAAGAGTTTGAGCTGGTTGAAACGCTTTGAATCACAAGGAGAGAAAATGAGCTGCCTATTTCGCGATATGGCGTCGATCCCGTGCATGCCAAGCTGATCCCGATGTACGGCACCGCCGGGCTGGAGCACTGGCAGCCGATAGAGTCCAAATCGAGCAAATTTTTCGATCGTTACGAGGGGGATCTTTCTTCTCACGATGCCGCGCGCGCCGACTATGGGCATCTGGCCGCGCTGGCGGCGTAAATCCGCCAGCGCACAGCTTAAGGCACTATCTATCAACGCCCGGCCATTGATGTAAGAAGGTGAGCCGGTTCCCCTTTCAGTCACGTTTTACTCTGACATTACCGGCGCTAAATCGGTGAGAGAACCGTTTTAATACCTTCGTCTGTGGCCAGACTAACTCAGGTTGACACTCCACCAACGAACCCGGATGGAGCTTTAAATCCTCTCTTAAAATTCACGCATAACGACAATATATCCGTTAAAGCCAACGGAACATTCATTGTTGTTAACTATAGCGGAACCAATAAAAGTATTATGTTTCCCTGCTGTGTTTTCGTAAGTGTACTTAATGATGAGATTCCGTGGGTTATCGTTTTGGTAAATGGAAATAAGCTCTTTATATTTAACGAAGGTGGTTTCTTGTGCGTCTTTTTTAGCTAGCTGCATAGCCAGTAATATATTGACTGGTTTGTTGTCGAGAAGTTCTAACTTGGTTTTTTTGGCAACTATTGATTCCTGTTTAACCCCCATTTCATCAATCATTGCATCGTAAACAGGGCGTTCTACTGCTGAGCCAACAACGACGCATGGGTGTTTCTCCATGGCCGCTGATGAGAGAGAAAGTAAAAGGAGTGAAGAGGTTAATAAATTTTTCATTTTACAATCAACTCTCTGTCGCCACTATTCCATATTTCACTTCTGTATTTTGGATTGGCGACGATACATCCTTGTGAGGCTTTGCCTGGGTTTTTCAGGCTATCACCGTGGATTTTAAAGGCATCGCGATTGCACATATTGCTGGTGCTGGTTGGGGTTAAGGGAAGCGTATATTTCCCAGTGTTTATTGAAGTGTAAGGTGCTCCAATTTTATACCGCCCTCTCGGCAACGGGCCTTTGTTTTTCAAACATTCAAATTCAGGGTTGTTTTGATAACCCACAGCACCAGCATATTGTGCATAAAATTTTAATTCTCCATTTAAAGAAAATTTTCTTGTCCTAACCTCATAAATCCATGCCATGTTAATTCCTTTTTGTTTTTCAAATTTATATCATTAAATTTAATTTAACTTATTGAATAAATCAGTTTCATTTTTTTTAGCACAGTACATCACCAGGTTTATTGTGTTACGTCACATTTTTACTTTTTTTGAGAGAGCTTGAGCAGGTTATTCTTCGGGGAAAGTGGTAACAAATAAGGGGTAATGTCCACAGTCAGCTGTCATCAAGCGGTTAAATGTGGGTTCTCACCCATTGATTTTCCTGCTGCTTGGCTCCATGTTAGATATTCATACGTATTTTAAGGCCTGCCCGCTGCGGCGGGCCCCAACGCTAATCAGGACTGCCCTATGACAAATCCGTTGCTGACCCCGTTTTCCCTGCCACCGTTTTCCGCCATTCGCCCAGAAGATATCGTGCCTGCGGTGCAATCCGCGTTGGCCGATTGCCGCGCTGCGGTAGAGCGCGTTATCGCGCAGCCGGGACCGTTCACCTGGGATAACCTGTGTCAGCCGCTGGCGGAGTCTGACGATCGCCTGTCGCGCATCTGGTCGCCGGTGGGGCATTTGAACTCGGTAAAAAACAGCCCGGAACTGCGCGCCGCCTATGAGCAGGCGCTGCCGTTGCTGTCTGAATACGGCACCTGGGTAGGGCAACATGAAGGCTTGTACCAGGCTTATCGCAGCCTGAAAGAAGGGGCCGGGTTCGAAAAGCTGACTGCACCACAGCGCAAATCGGTAGAAAATGCGCTGCGTGATTTTGAGCTGTCAGGTATCGGCCTGTCGCCGGAAAAACAGCGTCGCTACGGCGAAATCGTCGCGCGTCTGTCCGAACTGGGTTCTACTTACAGCAACAACGTGCTCGATGCCACCATGGGCTGGAGCAAGCTGATTACCGATCAAGCCGAGCTGAACGGCCTGCCGGAAAGCGCGCTGGCCCAGGCGCAGGCGATGGCGCAGGCCAAAGAGCAGGACGGTTGGCTGCTGACGCTGGATATGCCGAGCTATTTGCCGGTACTGACCTACGGCGACAACCGTGCCCTGCGTGAAGAGATGTATCGCGCCTTCGCTACCCGCGCCTCCGATCAGGGGCCGAATGCCGGCGAGTGGGATAACAGCGAAGTGATGGCAGAAACGCTGGCACTGCGCCACGAATTGGCCCAACTGCTGGGCTTTGACAGCTATGCCGACAAATCGCTGGCGACCAAAATGGCGGAAAACCCGGAGCAGGTGCTCGGTTTCCTCAGCGATCTGGCCAAGCGTGCCCGTCCGCAGGCCGAGCAGGAGCTGGCACAGCTGCGCGCCTTCGCCAAACAGCATTACGGTGTGGATGAGCTGGAAGCCTGGGACATTACCTATTACGGCGAAAAACAGAAACAACACCTGTTTTCGATCAGCGATGAGCAACTGCGCCCGTACTTCCCGGAACAGCGGGTGGTGGAAGGCTTGTTCGAAGTGGTCAAACGCATTTACGGCATCACCGCCAAAGAGCGCAAGGATGTTGATACCTGGCATCCAGAGGTGCGCTTCTTTGACCTGTTCGACGCCAACGGCGAACTGCGCGGCAGTTTCTACCTCGATCTGTATGCACGTGAAAACAAGCGCGGCGGGGCGTGGATGGACGACTGCGTCGGCAGCCTGCGCAAGGCCAACGGCGAGTTGCAAAAGCCGGTCGCTTACCTGACCTGTAACTTCAACCGTCCGCTGGGCGACAAACCGGCACTGTTCACCCATAACGAAGTGACCACGCTGTTCCACGAATTTGGCCATGGTCTGCACCATATGCTGACCCAGATCGACACCGCCGGCGTTTCCGGCATCAGCGGTGTGCCATGGGATGCGGTCGAACTGCCAAGCCAGTTTATGGAAAACTGGTGCTGGGAGCCGGAAGCACTGGCGTTTATTTCCGGCCACTATCAAAGTGGCGAGCCATTGCCGAAAGAGATGCTCGACAAGCTGCTGGCAGCCAAAAACTACCAGGCGGCGCTGTTCATTCTGCGTCAGTTGGAATTCGGCCTGTTCGACTTCCGCATGCATGCCGAATACAGCCCGGAAAAAGGTGCACAGGTCCTGCCAACGCTGGCGGAAGTGAAAAAAATGGTGGCGGTAGTGCCTTCACCAAGCTGGGGTCGTTTCCCGCATGCTTTCAGCCATATCTTTGCCGGGGGCTACGCGGCTGGTTATTACAGCTATCTGTGGGCGGAAGTGCTGTCGGCCGATGCCTATTCACGCTTTGAGGAAGAGGGGATTTTCAACGCTGAAACCGGTAAATCCTTCCTCGACAACATCCTGTCGCGCGGCGGTTCGGAAGAGCCGATGGAACTGTTCAAACGCTTCCGTGGCCGTGAGCCGCAACTGGATGCTATGCTGCGCCATTACGGTATTAAAGGATAACCCCACCGGTGAGCGTGTGTTTATTGTGTGAAGAAGGCGCCGACCCCGGCGCCTTGTCTATTCTGGCGCAGCGCTGGCAGTTAACTTCGGACGACGAGGCGCTGATGGCGCTGGTGTTGACGCCCGAACGGCTGGAGCTGCGCAAGCGTGACGAACCCAAACTCGGGGCGATCTACGTCGATTTCGTTTCCGGCACTATGGCCCATCGGCGCAAATTTGGCGGTGGGCGCGGTGAAGCGGTGGCGAAGGCGGTCGGCATCAAGGGCAGTTACCGCCCTGACGTGGTGGATGCTACTGCCGGTCTGGGGCGCGATGCTTTTGTTCTGGCGTCTCTGGGCTGCCGGGTGCGGATGCTGGAGCGGAATCCGGTGGTGGCGGCATTGCTGGATGACGGCCTGCAGCGCGGCTATCTGGACGCGGAAATCGGCCCATGGTTGCGCGAACGTATGACGATGTTGCATGCCTCCAGCCTGACGGCGTTGGGTGATATTGAGCCCCGGCCGGAGGTGGTGTACCTCGATCCGATGTACCCACATAAGCAGAAAAGTGCGTTGGTGAAAAAGGAGATGCGGGTGTTCCAGTCGCTGGTGGGCAGCGACGATGACGCCGATGGCCTGCTGGAGCCAGCACGCCGCCTGGCGACCAAGCGCGTGGTGGTGAAACGCCCGGATTATGCCCCGCCGTTGGCTAACGTACAGGCGCATGCGGCATCGACGACCAAGAGTCACCGTTTCGATATATACATGCCCTATCCCCTTCATACTTGACGCTATATCTGTGTTGGCTGCATTACTCGGCCCGTCCATGGGCCTCTCCCCTTAACGGGGCCAACGCAAGCGTTGTTCAAATCTGTTCCTGACAGATTTGTTGCGCGCCCCATTCACTTACTTGAGTAAGCTCCTGGGGACTTACAAACTTGCCGCCTTGATACAACGCCAATTATTTAGGGCATAGAGGGCTAAATAGGGAGGTATTCATTGATCTACCTCCCAATTTTATTTTTTACCTTGCAAAGGTACTGGCAAGCTTGTGTTCCAGATCGCATGATTCCTGTTCGTTTCCCTTCCTATAAATAAATAATGAAAAAGACACTCCTTGCTGTTTTGCTTTGCCTGGGTACCTCTGCGATGGCCTCTGAACCTGTCAATATCACCATTCTTGGCACCTCTGATCTGCACGGCACCTTTGTGCCCTGGGATTATTCTACCGACACCGCCAATCTGGCCGGTAGCCTTAGCCAAATTGCCACTCAGGTGCATCAGGTGCGCGCCCAGCAGCCGAACGTGATCCTGGTCGATGCCGGTGACACCATTCAGGGCAACTTTGTCGAGACCTTTAAAAATGACAAAACCAGCCCGATGATCCTCGGTTTTAACGCGCTGGACTATGACGTCTGGGTGATGGGCAATCACGAATTCGACTTCGGCCTCAAACCCCTTTCCACTTCACTTAACCAGTTCAAGGGCACGGCACTGGCCGGTAATATTCTGTGGGACAGCGGCAAGCCCTACCTGCCGGCGTATAAAATTATTGAACGCCAGGGGGTGAAAATCGGCATTATCGGCATGGATACGCCGATGACCGCTGAATTCGCCAAAGGCACTGATCGGGTGAAAGGGCTGAACTTTACCGATCCGGTTCAGGCGGTGAAGCAGGCTGTCCAGCAGATCCAGGGGCAGGTGGACGCTATCGTGCTGGTGGCACACATGGGGATCGACAACGAGAACCAGCGGCCGGGGACCGGCGTGGGCGATATTGCCAGGGCCAACCCGGAACTGGCGGCGATCGTCGCCGGGCATATGCACGTAAAAGTCGATAAAGAAGTGATCAACGGCGTAATCGTCACCGAACCGGACAAATATGGTCGCGCGCTGTCACGCATCGATCTTCAGTTTGAGCAGCACAACGGTAAGTACGTGCTGATCAACAAAGACAGTTACACCTACCCGATCAAAGGCATCGCCTCGGATAAAAAACTCGAAGAGATTTACCAGCCGTACCACAAGATCCTACGGGCCAATGCCAATCGGCCGATTGCCCAGCTCAGCGGCCAGGATCTGGTGCCGCCGGATGCGGTGAAGGGTATTCCGCAGGTGCATGTTCAGGATACCGGCATCAGCAAGCTGTATCAGGAAGCCGGGCATTACTATGCGCCGCAGGCGCAGGTGATCGCGTTGCAGATTGATAACGACCGGCCGAAACTGAACGTCGGTACCATCACCGCCAAGGACATTGCCTTCAACTACCAATATGCCGGTGGTGAAATCACCGTTTATCAGCTCAGCGGCAAAGAACTGAAGAAGTACATGGAATGGTCGGCGGGCTACTTCAATCAGCTGCATGACGGCGACGTGACCTACAGCTTTAACCCGCAGCGCCGCGCATCGAAATACTCGACCAATGATTTCTTCGATGGCGTGACCTACAAAATCGACCTGCGCCAACCGGCCGGGCAGCGCATCCGTGACCTGCAGATGGCCGACGGCACGCCGGTGACCGACAGCACGCCAATCCGCCTGGGGATGAACAGCTATCGTATGGGGCACCTGACGCAAAAAGGCGGCGCGCTGGAAGGCATGCAGTTCCCGGTGCTGTCTGACAGCAAGGTGGAATATGGTGAAGAGGCCGGTACCATCCGCAATCTGACCATTCGTTATCTGACCGAAGTGAAAAAAGGCCAGTATCAGGGGCAGGCGGTGCAGCGCTGGCAGTTGGTCGGTTTGGAGGGTTATGATCGTGAGCGCAAAATCGTCGAAAAACTGCTGAACGACGGCAAAATCAGCGTGCCCACCAGCGAAGATGGGCGTTACGGCAACGTGGCGTCATTCAACGTGAAAGGGTTGCTGCTCAGCGAGCCGAAGGCACGTCAGAAGCAACAGGCCGCGCTGCAGGCGCAGTTGAGTGCCGCCAGCGATCCGCTGGTGAAAAAGCGTTTGAGTGATCAGTTGGTGATTATTGAGGCGATTAACAAGGCTTGATAATGATTACGGGCTCGGCATGTGAATGCTGAGCCCTTACTACACCGATTAACGTTAATGCCCCTGCAGTAAACGCTTGCCGACATCACCGCCCGGGTGAACCGCCAGCAGCGTTTCCTTGTTGTAGCCACTGCGCTCCATCAGGCAGGCACAGGCCGCGTCGAAAATTGCCAGAACCAGCACGATAGACGTAGTTGCCAGCATGTTCAGCGGGTCTATCTCATTTTCTACACCTGTTCTTATCACCAATTGCGATGCTTGAGCGATCGCCGAGCCCGGATTCTCCGTCACGCCAATCAGTGGCACGCCCTTGGCCTGCAACGTCGGCAGTAGTCGGGTCAATTCGTCGGAATTGCCGCCGCGCGAAATCAAAATCATCAGATCATCAGCGCGCAAAAAGCCCAGATCGCCGTGCGCCGCGTCGGTGGCATTCAGGTAAATAGCCGGTCGTTCCACGCAGGCCAGCATATGGGCAACCTTGCGTGCCGCGATGCCGGAAGTGCCAACGCCGGTGACCACAATTTTACCCCGACACTCCGCCAGCAGGGTCAGCAGCCGTTGCCAGGTCTGTGGGTCGATGCGTTGCCCCAATTGTGCCAGCTCCCGGCTGTAGATTTCCCAGGCCTGCGTTGCCCGTTGCCAGTCCTGCTGCATCAGGCGTCCTCCTGCATCAGTTGGCGGTATTTCATATGGTCGTTATACAGCTCATGGAACACGCGGTATTTACGATCGTAATAGCGTTTGATCTTGTTGGTCTGCGGCGTCACGGTTTTACCGATACGACTCATGGCACTCATCGCTTCCGGCAGGCTGTCGAACACCCCGGCCGCCACGGTGCCCATCATCGCGCCGCCCAACAGCATCGCCTCACTCTCTTCCGGCAGCAGCATGGCACAGCCGGTGGCATTGGCATGTTCCTGCACGAAAATCGGGTTCTTGGTGCCACCGCCGCTGGCCATGATGGTATCGATGCTGTAACCGCTTTGATTCATGGTTTCGATAATATGGCGGGTACCGAGCGCGATGGCCTGGATGGTGGCCAGATAGTGCAGCGCCATGTCTTCCGGGGTGCGTGACAGCTTCAGCCCGGTCAGGGCGCCGGTCAGCGTCGGATTGGCACGCGGCGAGCGGTTGCCGTGGAAATACGGCAGCATATGAATGTCTTTGGTCAGGTAGGCAATATCCTCCGGCTCGCCGGCCATACGGCGCAGCAGAGCGTTCAGCACCTCATAGATGGTCAGCCCCTGGGTTTTTGCCTGCGCCAGCAGCTCTTGATAACAAGGATGTGACTGGATGATGTGGTCAATCAGCGCGCCGGTGGCGGACTGGCCGCCTTCGTTCAGCCAGTATTCCGGCAGAATGGCCGAGTAATACGGCCCCCACACGCCGGGGATAAAGCGTGCGGTGCGCGACATCGCCATATGACCGGTCGAGGTGCCGCCGATCAGGGCAACGCGGCGATTAAAGTCTGCCACTTCACCGGAAGCCCCGGTAGCCCCCAGCGTGCCGAGAGTACCGGCGTGGGCATCAATGATCGACACGCTAACCGCGGTGCCGGCAATCAACCCCATCTCACTGGCGGCGCGCTGGGTCAGGCCGTGACCCAGCGGCTCACCCATCATTTTGACGTCGCTGCCAATTTTGGCGGCATCGTGTTCCAGTACGTCTTCCAGCCCAATCTGTTTGAAATAGCTTTTGTCCCAGCGCTGTTCATGGCCGAGATAAGTCCATTTGCACACCGTTGAACACAACGAACGGGTGGCGTCCTGAGTGGCGCGCCAGGTGAGGAAGTCCGGCAGGTCAAACAGGTAACCGGCGTTGGCCCAGGTGGTCGGCATATGCTGCTTCAGCCACAGCATTTTGGGGGTCTGCATTTCAGGTGAGATGATGCCGCCGACGAAATCCAGCACCCGATGTTTGGTGGCGTTAATGCGCTCGGCCTGGGTGATGGCCCGGTGATCCATCCACACGATAATGTTCTGTTCGGTACGGCCGGAAGGGCTGATGGTCAGCGGCTTCCCCTCTTTGTCCAGCACCACCAGCGAACAGGTAGCGTCGAAGCCCAGCCCTTTGACCTGAATAGGGTTGATGTCGGCCTGATTAACCGCATCGCGTACCGCGTTGCACACTGCCTGCCAAATATTGTCCGAGGACTGTTCAACAAAGTCGGCCTTCGGCCGATATAGGTCGATAGACCGGCTGGCCTGCCCAACCATATGGCCGTTGAGATCGAATACCCCGGCGCGCGCACTTCCGGTGCCGACATCTACGCCAATAAAATAGCTCGCCATTATTTTCTCCTAAAGGTTGTGTCCCGCAATTGTTCGTGAGCGCTGCTGGCGGTCATTTAAGCGCGAAGCAAGGCGTGAACCGTGAAGTTTGGTGGACCCAAATAAACGGTGAATAACGATGCAGCGCGCTTAAACGGCCCCAGCCCGAAGGGACGCGCCCCAAAAAACCGCCCCCTACGTTGTCAGGCTTGGACATAGGCCCGCTATGCCCTGCACCTTCCGCCTTGATTGCGGGATTTTGGGTCTGCGTCGGCACCACGTTCAATTCCGGGGCGCAACCTACACTTTTCGATTCTGTAACGCGATAAACAAGATCAACACCGCGCCCCACAGGGCCATGGTCAGATAGCTGCTGACGCCCAGCAGGTTGAGGCCGCTCTCCAGCATTTGCAGCACAATCAGTGCCAACACCAGACCCAGTACCCGCCCAAATCCGCCGTCCGGGTTAATCCCACCCAGCACCGAGGCCAGAATGGTCACCAGCAAATAGGATTCGCCATAGCCGGCCTTGGCCGAGTTGAATTTGGCCATCATCAGCAATGCCGCACCCCAGCCGAGCAGGGCGGATAGTACATACACCGCGATTTGCACCCGGGCGGTGTTTACCCCGCTGAAACGGGTAGCCTGCTCGTTGGAGCCGATTAAATACAGGCTGCGCCCCAGCGTGGTGTGTTCCAGCAATAGCCACAGCCCCACCGCGACCAACAGGAACAGCAGCAGCGCCACCGGAATGCCGAGTAGGCTGCCGTTGCCGAGATACTGAATCGCTGCCGGGAAGCCGGAGATCACCGCGCCGTTGGACAACAGAATGTTCAGGCCGGTGATCAGCGTCATGGTACCGAGTGAGGCGAGGATCGGCGAAACCCCGACCCAGGCGACCAGCGCCCCATTAAGTGCGCCAATGGCGACGGCGACCAGCAACCCGGCTAGTAGCGCCAGCACCAGAAACAGCGGTTGAGCCGGATGGCTGACGATAATTGCCGCCATCACCAGCGAGCAGGCGTTGGCCCCGGCGATAATCGACAGGTTGATGCCGCCGGTGAGCATGGTAATGCCCATGCCGAGTGCCAGCATACCGAGGATCGGTAACTGCGAGGCGATCGACTGGAAATTACCGAGGCTAAAGAAGCGCGATCCAAGCAGTCCGGCGAACAGCAGTGCCACGACGATAATGATCGCGCTTTGCAGACGGATGATCCGATCGCTTGGGATCAGACGGGTTAACTGGGTCATGTCATAGCTCCTTGGCCAGCTTGCGTTTTTCATTCCAGGCGGTGCTGCTGATGCTGATTAAAATGATCGCGCCGCTGAACACCTGGTGCCAATAGGCCGATACGCTAAGCAGCGTCAGACCGTTCTGCAGGAAGGCCAGCAGCACCACGCCCAGCAGCGTACCGGTCAGTGAGCCGCGGCCGCCGGTCATGCTGGTGCCACCGAGTACCACCGCCGCCAGCACCGTCAGTTCGAAGCCGAGCAGGGAGTTGGGCGCTACCGACTGAGTGATCTGCGCCTGCACCACGGCGGCAATGCCCGCCAGAATGCCCATGTAGCCGTAAACGTAGAAGTGCAGTCGCAGCAGATTCAACCCCAGGCGCGATGCCGCATCGCGGTTGCCGCCCATGGCGAAAATCTGGCGGCCAAGACGGGTGAAGTTCATCAGTACGCCGGTGACGATAATCACCGCCAGCAAGCACAATAGCGGCAGCGTCAGGCCATAGTCATAGCCGTCGGCACCCTGGAACGAGAACCAACTGATGCCATCCATAAACCAGTCGGGGAAACCGTACAACCAAGTGCCGTTGGTGGCGTATACCAGCAGGCCGTAGAACAGGTTCAGCGTGGCGATGGTGATGATGATTGCCGGCACCTTCAGCCAGTAGACCAGAAAACCGTTCACCAGCCCGAGCAGCAGGCCGACGCCTATCGCCAGAACGAACGCCAGCGGGAAACCGCCGCCGTGCTGGATCACCCAACTGGCCATCACGTACTGGGCGATAGCGGTGATCGCCGGGAACGAAATGTCGATGCCACCGGCAATCAGTACCACGAACAGACCACAGGCGAGAATGCCGAGAATGGCATAGCTGGTGGCGACGTCGGTCAGGTTGCCCAACGTCAGAAACTCGCTGGTACCAACGCTCAGGCCGATGGCCAGCAGCAACACCAGCAGGCCAAGATAAAACTCGTGCCGCCCAGCCAGGCGGGCCAGTAAAGACTTATCCATTCACCACCTCGGCGATCTGTTGTTCGGTACTCTGGTGCGGCGAAAACTCGGCGATCAGCTCGCCCGTGCGCATCACCAACACCCGATGGCTGTTGTAATAGGCTTCCGGGATCTCGTCGCAGATCATCAATACCGCCATGCCGAGCGCCGCCAGATCTTTGGCGATCTGGTAGATCCCCTCTTTGTTGGCGATATCTACCCCGACGGTCGGAGAGTCGAGGATCAGGATCTTCGGCTGCGTGGCGACCCACTTGGCGATAGCGATGCGCTGGGCGTTGCCGCCGGACAGGGTTTTGACCGGTAGCGCGCTGTCGGAAACCTTAATGTTCAGATCGCGGATTAGCCGGTTAACCAGTTCGCTGGCTTTGGCATGATCCAACAGTCCGAGCGGGGTATGCAGCTGATCAAACACGGTGACAATGGTGTTGTCGTAGATCGACTGCTCCATGATCAACCCCTGCGTCAGACGATCTTCCGACACATAGCCGATGCCCTGGCGTACCGCTTCACGGTTGTTATGCAGCCGCACTGGCTGGCCGTCGATCCTGATTTCACCGCTGTCAGGGCGGGTCATGCCGAACAGGCTGAGGCACAGCTCGGTGCGGCCTGAACCCAGCAAGCCGACGATCGAGACGATCTCGCCGCCGTGCAGTGACAGATTGATATTCTGATATTTTCCGCGTCGGTTGAGATTACGCACTTCGAGCAGCGGCGCACTCTCGGTAGCGGGTCGTGGGGGTAACTGGCTGTAGTGGAAGCGTTGGCCGGTCATCAGGAACGCCAGTTCATGGCTATCGAGTTCACTGGCCGGGAAAGTGCCGACCAGCTTGCCGTCGCGCATTACACTGATACGGTCAGCGACCTCCATCACCTCGTCCAGCCGGTGGCTGACAAACACCACGCAGATACCCGCCGCTTTCAGCTCGTTGACTACCCGCAGCAGGCCGTCGACCTCCTGACGCGTCAATGAGGCGGTAGGTTCATCCATAACCACTAGCCGCGCTTCGGCAGCGATGGCGCGGCAAATCGCCACCAGTTGGCGGTCGGCAATCGACAGCTTTTCAACTTTCTTGTCGGGATCGATATGCACGCCGACGCGCGCCATGGCATCCAGCGCGGTCTGGCGCATCACCCGTTTGCGTACCCAGAAATGGCCGCCGGGCAGGTAGCGGTGAATGGCAATATTTTCCGCCACCGTCAGATTGGGGAATAACGACAGATCCTGATAAATCACCTGAATGCCGTAATAACCCGATAGCTGCGGCGTCAGGGAATGAAAGAGTTTGCCTTCCAGCGAAATATTGGCACCTTTTTCCGGCTGATAAACACCGGAAATAATTTTAATTATGGTGCTTTTGCCACAGCCATTTTGTCCGGCCAGGCAGTGCACTTCGCCAATATTCAGCGTCAGGTTGATCTGGTCCAGTGCCAGCACGCCTGGAAATTTTTTACTGATATTTTCCAGACTGATAAATGCGGTGGATGTGGTCATAGCGGTAACCTGTGCAGGTTTTTATTATCGTCGGGCGCGGTGGGCTGCGCGCCGACGTTATTTAATTAATTTCCCGGTGTGGCGTAATCAATCCTACCCTATGAATTTCAAGCTGCAGCTGGCGCCTAGCTCACTCATCCCCAGGCGCTTACTTTAGTAAGTCACTGGGGTGATTGAGTGTAGGTAACAACGCTGTAGCTTGAAAGGCGACGGGTAAGGTTAGAAGCCCAGTGATTTGGCATTATCTTTGGTGACTTCAAGAATTTTATTAAACCGAATCACTTTCTTATCCATATCGACGTCGGCTTTACCCAAACCCTCAATCGACAAGTCTTTGGTCACTTCCTTGCCCTGTAGCAGTTGGTCGGCGACTGTCACCAGCGCGTAGCCAGCGTCTTTCGGATCCCACAGCAGCGCTTTCTTGATGTCGCCGCGCATCAGATAAGGGGCGGCCTGCGCCGGCATGGCGATGCCGACCACGGCAATCTTGTCCTTGGCGCGTTTCTTGGCGACCGCCTGACCGGCACCAATCGGGCCGAGGGAGCCAAAACCGATAATGCCTTTCATCTGCGGGTAAGTTTTCATCAAATCCAGCGTGGTGGCGTAGGATTTATCGATGCTTTCCGCTACCGGCAGACGTGACGTCACTTCGAACATGTCCGGATATTTGGCTTTCTGGTATTTGATGGCGGAATCCGCCCAGGCGTTGTGCAACGGTACGGTCAGCGAGCCAACGTAAATGGCGTAGCCACCTTTGCCGCCCATGTCTTTTGCCAGTTCATCGACGTTGGCCTGCGCGTACTTCTCGCTGTCGATGGTTTCGATATCCCACTGGCCAATCTGCTGGTCCGGCGATTCATGGGTCAGCACCACGATGCCTTTCTCACGTGCCTTCTTCAGCACCGGCTCCAGCACCTTGGCGTCGTTCGGCACCACGATGATGGCGTTAACGTTCTTGGCGATCAGGTCTTCAATCACTTTGACCTGTGCGGCGGGATCTGGGGTCGCAGGTCCGGTCTGATAGGCATTCACGTCGAGCTTTTTCGCTGCGTCGTTAACACCGATTTCCATACGGTTGAACCAGGGAATGCCGGTCACTTTAGCGACCACGGCAATCTCGAACTTTTCAGCAGCCAAGGCAGGTGTTGTCGATAACATGCACGCAGAAACCACACATGCATTTAATAATGCGAGGTTAAATTTCATTTCGCTGTACCTTTTTATCTGTAGGGGTGGTTGATTTTCCACCTGGGCAGATTACAAAGGAAAGGAAGAGGGGGCGTAACCCGAATTGGAAAACTGTGATCTGTGCACATTGAGGTAAAATTATGACGGTTTTAATGTTAATTAAATGTTTTTTAATTTTTTGGTAGTAATTTTACCACCTAAAAACACCAATAAATTAACAATATAAATCAAATATGTTTACATAAGTTAAACAACTCAATTGGGGGTACGCAGATCTCTGGGGGTAAAAATGCCGACTTGAGCGCCGGCATGGAAGCATTTTAATGATGTGTGAACAAGATCACCCTATACGGCGCTTACAACACGCCCTGTGCCAGCATGGCGTCGGCAACCTTGACGAATCCAGCGATATTGGCACCCTGCACGTAGTGAGTTTGCTTGCCCTCACCGCCATATTCCACGCAGGCTTGATGAATATCCGCCATGATATGTTGTAAACGTACATCCACTTTTTCCGCTCGCCAGCCGATGCGCGCAGCATTCTGCGCCATCTCCAGCCCGGAGGTGGCCACTCCACCGGCGTTGGCGGCTTTGCCCGGCGCGAACAGAACGCCGGCATCCAGGAACGCATCAGTCGCCTGAATGGTGGTCGGCATATTGGCGCCCTCGGCTACGGCTTTGACCCCGTTGCGGATCAGCGTTTGTGCCGCTTCCAGATCCAGCTCGTTTTGAGTAGCGCACGGCAGGGCGATATCTACCGGGACGCTCCAGGGCTGCTGGCCGGCCAGATAGGTCAGGCCGCGTTCACGGGCATAGTCCTCTACCCGGCCATAATGCTGGTTCTTGATCTCTGCCAAATGGGCCAGTTTCTCGGTAGTGAAACCGGCCTCATCGACCAGCGTACCGCCTGAGTCAGAGACGGTGATCACCCGTGCATCGAGTTCCAGCGCCTTTTCAATGGTGTACTGCGCTACGTTGCCGGATCCGGAAACCGCCACCCGCATGCCTTCAAAACCCAACCCGTGACGTTGCAGCATGGCATCGGTGAAGTACACCAGGCCATAGCCGGTGGCTTCAGGGCGGATCAGACTGCCGCCGAATGACAGGCCCTTGCCGGTAAATACACAGGCTGTGTTGTTGGACAGCTTCTTCATCATGCCGCTCATAAAGCCGACCTCACGGCCGCCGACGCCGATATCCCCGGCGGGTACGTCGGTGTCTGGCCCCAGATGGCGGTACAGCTCGGTCATCAGCGACTGGCAGAAACGCATGATCTCCGCCTGGCTTTTGCCCTTCGGATCAAAGTCTGAACCGCCTTTGCCGCCGCCCATTGGCAGCGTAGTCAGTGCATTCTTGAAGGTCTGCTCGAAGCCGAGGAATTTAAGAATCGACAAATTGACCGACGGATGAAAACGCATGCCGCCTTTATAAGGCCCAATCGCGGAGTTGAATTGCACACGCCAGGCGCGGTTGACCTGCACCTGGCCGCGATCGTCTACCCAACTGACGCGGAATTGGATGGTTCGCTCCGGTTCCACCAGACGTTCCAGCAGGGCATATTCGCGGTAGCGCGGATTACGTTCAATAAACGGCCACAGCGAGGAGAAAACTTCTCTTACCGCCTGCAAGAACTCAGGTTGATGAGGATTTTGCTGTTGTAATGAGGACAAAAATGATTCTACCGATTCCATGGTTAACTCCTTGTAGCATTGAATTTCCCCCACCATTTTTATAGCTATAGGTTTAGGTAAAGCGTGGGGAATGATGTTGTGTCTTTAGCGACTATATCACCGGAGGGCGGTTGATTATCAAGCGATTAATGATGGCGGCAGAATGAAAAACGCCCGCAGCAGCGGGCGTTGGGGAATTTAGTTGGTGGGTGCTTACTTATTTTTCGGCTTTTTCATCTTCGTCGCGCAGTGGCACAATCAGCATGTCGATGTGCACGGTGTTGATCAACTGACGCGCGGAGGACATCAACTTGCTCCAGAAATCTTGATGGTGGCCACACAGAACCAGGTCCATATCGTATTTCTTGATAGCGTCGACCAGTACCTGCGCCAAATCGCCACTGCCACTCAGGGTTTCGGTAATCGGATAGCCGGCATTTTGTGACAGCTCGGTCAGGGCATGGTGGGTTTCTTCCGAGATACGTTTTTGCATATCGCCGAGATTAACGTCGATCAGGCCGGTATACAGGTCGGAATAGTTAACATCTACGTGGATCAGGGAAACTTTGGCGTTATACGGACGCGCCATAGATACGGCTTTCTCCACCAGGATTTTACTTTCCGGGGACAGGTCTACCGCGATCAGAATGTGTTTATAAGCCATGAGAATACTCCTTCCATATAATGCCGATTAAAAGCTTAGCAGGCATTCAGCGTACCAGCCTGGGGCTTTAGGTTTCATTTTATCATTCAGTTAACGCTATGATATGTTGAGGCGATCACACTGCATCGCATCAAAAAATCTCTTTATTTCAACCCGGTCAGTTTTACACCAGCCAGCTGGAAAACCCTATCGCTCGTGGTGCTATTGGCGTGTTGACCGCTTGAAATATAAGCATTCTTAAACAGAGTATAGTCCCAAATGCCCCATAGGGCTGGAGAAAAGGCTCGGTGGGCCATTGAGCTCGGTAATCAGTTATAACTAATGAGTAGCTGACAAATCGGTGGGGTGCGGTAAATTTTATCTACTGCTCAGGCCAGTTTGCGTTTCATTAACCTACAATAATGAATATGGGCCTTATCATTACTCCACTGAGTGAAACCCTGCGTTGAGTTTCTGCGTGGCGAGGGTTGGCTTTCAGTGGCGGTGGGTTATGCGCGGCCTGTGCGGTGCCAAGGGGATCGGAGCGGTAGGCTCCCGCAGTAATGGGTATAGAGGTAGGGCAGTTGGACCCGGCGGAGCGCCGTGGATTACAATGCCTTGAGGAGGCAATCATGATCAGTACCGTCGCGCTGTTTTGGGCTCTTTGTGTGGTGTGTGTGTTAAACATGGTGCGGTATTACTCTTCTCTGCGCGCGCTGTTAGTGGTTTTGCGCGGCTGTGACCCGCTGCTGTACCAGTATGTTGACGGTGGGGGCTTCTTTACCGCCCACGGCCAGCCGAGCAAGCAGATACGACTGGTGCGCTATATCTTCTCGCAGCGCTATATCGAGCATCACGATCCGGAGTTTATCCGCCGCTGCGAACGGGTGCGCGGGCAGTTTATGCTGACTTCCGCCCTATGCGGGCTGGTGGT
Source organism: Serratia sp. NA_112.1 (assembly GCF_052691715.1). NCBI lineage: Bacteria > Pseudomonadati > Pseudomonadota > Gammaproteobacteria > Enterobacterales > Yersiniaceae > Serratia > Serratia sp. NA_112.1. The sequence goes on along the minus strand of NZ_JBQZFO010000015.1, from coordinate 13,622 downwards.
TATCAGCCTGCTGGCGTTGATGATCTGGTATTAATGCCGGCCTGTTTGCCCTGCAACAGATAAAGAAAAGGCGGCCACTTGGGCCGCCTCAGACTGATGACAAATCTCATTCCTGCCCAGAGCGAGTAGAGGCCGATAAATAAAAATCAGGAAAATCAATTTAATGATTTTCGGCTGCTCACCACAAAGCAGGAAAAACCACGCTTTTTCCTGCTTTGTCAGCAACCTAAGGCGGCCACCTGGGCCGCCTTTCACATGGAGCAAACTGCTTAGATCACCTTAAGCGCCAACCAGTACAGCGAACCGGAAAGCAGAATCGATATTGGCAGGGTCAACAACCAGGCCAACAGGATATTCTTCACGGTTTTGCTTTGTACGCCGCCGCCGTCCACGATCATGGTCCCGGCTACTGCCGAAGAAAGCACATGGGTGGTGGAAACCGGCATACCGGTATAACTGGCGACACCAATCGATAAGGCTGCGGTCATCTGAGCCGACACGCCCTGAGCGTAGGTCATGCCCTTCTTACCGATTTTCTCGCCAATGGTGGTGGCAACACGCTGCCAGCCGACCATGGTACCGAGTGACAACGCCAGAGCAACCGCGACGATAATCCAGATCGGTGCATACTCAACGGTTTGCAGCAGATCCTGACGCAGGTTTTTCAGGAAACGTTGGTCCTGGCTCGAGGTTTCCGGCAGCTTGGCAATCTTGTCTGCGGTGTCTGTTACGCACATCAGCAGGCGACGCAGGTGGCTGCGCTGTTCTACCGAGAGTTGATCGTAACTTTGCAGATTGTTCAGCAACCCGGAGGTAAGCTGAATGGCCGGCATGGCGCGGGCACTGTCACAGTGGAACTCGACGGGTTTATCCGGCGATACGTCCTCGTCCGGGCTTGGCACCAGCGGAGTGAGGGCGACCACGTGCGATAGGGCATCGCTGTGCTGCTCGTAATATTGCTGTAGGTGGGCCACGGCATCACGCGTACGGGTGATGTCATAACCGGTTGCATTCATATTGAGCACGAAGCCGGCCGGCGCAACGCCGATCAGCACCAGCATAATCAAGCCGATACCTTTCTGGCCGTCGTTGGCGCCGTGCGAGAAACTAACGCCGATAGCCGACAGGATCAGAGCGATACGGGTCCAGAACGGCGGCTTGCGTTTGCCGTCGACCTTTTCACGTTCCGCAGGGGTCATGTGGATACGCTGGCGTTTCTTGGTGCCACTCCAATAGCGGCGCAAGGCAAACACCATCAACCCGGCGACCATCATGCCAACCAGCGGCGAGATGAGCAATGACAGGAAAATACCGATCATTTTCGGGACGTTAAGCGCATCCACCACCGAAGTGTGGGTCATCAGTGCGTTGGTCAAACCCACACCAATAATTGCGCCAATCAGCGTATGAGAGCTGGAGGCCGGCAGACCGAAATACCAGGTGCCGAGGTTCCAGATGATAGCCGCCAGCAGCATGGAAAAGACCATGGCTAATCCGTGTGCTGAACTGACGTTCAACAACAGATCTGTTGGCAACAGGTGAACAATGGCGTAAGCAACACTCAAACCACCGAGCATTACGCCAAGAAAGTTGAACAAACCAGCCATCACGACCGCAAGTTGCGAGCGCATGGCACGGGTATAAATTACTGTAGCAACCGCATTGGCCGTATCATGAAAACCGTTAATGGCTTCATAAAACAACACGAACAACAATGCGAGAATTAACATCAGGCCGGTATGGAAATCCAGGCCAGCGAACAAATGCAGCATAAGCGTTACGCCAGTTTGTGGACATGAACGCCGCGCATTATCCGTGACAACCGGGGCTGGGGAAAAGGAAAATATGACGTTTTTTTGATTTAGATATGACGAAATGATGGCGTTGCCATGACAAAGATATGAAATATCAGCGCGTTATGCTGTTTGGCCCGCTGTAATATTTTCTTACTATGGCGTTGTCGGCGCCATGGCTTTACAATCTGCCGCCGTAAAGTTGCCGGTTACCGGTGGCGATTCGGCGTAATATGGCGGCCTTTTGTCGCGATTGTGGTTTTTATAGAGAGGCGCAGGTGGAACAGTTTGATGTCGTGGTGATAGGTGCGGGCGCAGCGGGTATGTTTTGCGCGGCGCAGGCAGGGCAACTCGGTCGCCGGGTACTGCTGCTAGACAACGGCAAAAAACCGGGCCGCAAAATCCTGATGTCCGGCGGCGGACGCTGTAACTTTACCAATATGTACACCGAACCGGCCGCTTACCTGTCCAATAACCCGCATTTTTGTAAATCGGCACTGGCGCGTTACACCCAGTGGGATTTTATCGATCTGATTAACCGCCACGGCATTGCCTACCACGAGAAAACGCTCGGGCAGCTTTTCTGCGACGACTCGGCACAGCAGGTGGTCGAACTGTTGGTCAAAGAGTGTGAACTCGGCCAGGTGACGACGCGCCTGCGCAGCGAAGTACTGGCGGTGGAAAAAACGCAGGAAGGATTCGAACTGGCGCTGAATGGCGAGAAGGTGAGTGCTCGCTCACTTGTAGTGGCCAGCGGCGGTCTGTCGATGCCGGGACTGGGTGCGACGCCGTTTGGCTATAAGCTGGCGGAGCAGTTTGGCCTGAAAGTGCTGCCGACGCGCGCCGCTCTGGTGCCTTTCACGCTGCATAAACCGCTACTGGAACACCTGCAAACCCTGTCTGGCGTCTCTGTGCCGGCGGTGATCACTGCCGAAAACGGCGTCAGCTTCCGCGAGAGCCTGCTTTTCACCCACCGCGGCCTGTCCGGCCCGGTGGTATTGCAGCTTTCCAGCTACTGGCAACCTGGTGAGTTTGTAAGTGTTAACTTACTCCCTGCGCTTGATTTGGCGGGATTCCTCAACGAACAACGCCAGGCACACCCGAATCAAAGCCTGAAAAATACCCTGGCATTGCACTTGCCGAAACGTTTGGTGGAGTGCCTGCAGACGTTAGGGCAATTACCGGAAGTCACGCTGAAACAGTTGAACCCGACGCAGCAGGCTGCGCTGGTAGAAACCTTGCAGAATTGGCGCGTGCAACCCAACGGCACCGAAGGCTACCGCACGGCGGAAGTGACGCTAGGGGGTGTGGATACCAAAGAGCTGTCTTCCAAGACGATGGAGGCCACCAAGGTACCGGGTCTGTACTTTATCGGCGAAGTGGTGGATGTGACAGGGTGGTTGGGGGGCTATAACTTCCAGTGGGCCTGGAGCTCGGCCTGGGCCTGCGCTCAGGCGCTGGCAGTACAGGGGCAGTAAAGCCTGGCGAGTGGCAATATAGATTGCGCTTCTGCCAGTTGATGGGAGGCGCTTTTATCTAAATCCGATTAATTCAACAAAGCCGTAATGGGAACCATTTTCATTAAATACGCGCAGGTCTATCAGTGCGATAAACTTCATCTTATTACATTAATAGTGATATGCATTTCCTAGTTTTTCTTTGCTAAAGCAATCAGGGCCATTCCCCTGGGCATTGCTTATGCGCTATGGGAAGGCATTGGCATTGTGCTGATCGTTTCTTTGAGTTATCTGCTGTTTAATGAGTCGGTATCGCCCCCCAAGCTGTTGGGTTTTTTATTCATTATCTGCGGTATTGCCTGTTTAAAATTTGGGATAGTCAAACCTGCCGTGAACCGTTAAGCCTTATGCGTCGACAGCAGGATGCTGGTCTCGGTGCCGGCAATGCCGGCAATGCGCCGGATGCGGCCCAAAATTTTATCGAAGCTCTCCAGGCTGTCGGTGCGGATCTCCACCAGAATATCCCACTTGCCGTTGGTGGTGTGCAGGGTGAAGACCGAAGGTTCACCGCGCAGTTGCTGCAACACGCTGGGTGCCTTGGTGCCTTCTACCGCCACGCACATCCAGGCGCGGATGCGGTTATGCTCCACGCCCGGTTTAATGCGGATGGTATAGCCGGTAATGATCCCCTGTGCCTCCAGTGCCTCAATTCTTTTTTGCACCGTAGCGCGGGAAACCCGCACCTTGTTGGCGATCTCGGTGATGGAGGCACGGGCGTTTTCGCGCAGCAGCGCGAGGATTTGGCGATCGGTATCATTCATGTTGGCAATGTGTCAATGAGTTGTGGCAATTTGTAAAAATATAGAGCAATTTAATCGTTTTTCACACTGACTGGTTTCAAATTGATTATCCATAATGGTGTCACGCCAGCCCCTGGCTAATCCTGAACCCGGTGATAAATAACATGCAAACCACCCAATCCGTTTTTATGATCAGGCCGTCTGGCTTTACCGCTAATCCGGAAACCCGGCACAGCAATTTTTTCCAGAAAATCACCGAGGAACATGAGGATCATGCTGCTGGGGCCGTCATTGCCTTTAACGGCTACGTTGATGCATTACGGCAGGCCGGTGTCGACGTCAGGGTGATGGATGAGATTGAAGGACAGGAAACCCCGGACGCATTATTTCCCAATAACTGGATTGCCCTGATGGCGGATGGCACCTTGTTCACCTTTCCGATGGAAGCCGTCAACCGACGACGAGAGCGTCGCCAGGACATTATTGCGCAGCTCGCCAATGACTTTGTGGTTGAACGGCGTGTCGATCTTTCTGCCCACGAGCTAGCCGGGCGCTTTCTGGAAGGCACCGGCTCGCTGATCTTGGATCGTCAACACCGGCTGGCTTACTGCTGCCAGTCGTCCCGCAGCTCGCCGGAGGTTGGCCACGAATTTGAGCGCCACTCGGGTTATCAGATTGTCTGGTTTGACGCCGTGGATGCTAATAATCAGCCGATCTATCACACCAATGTGATGATGAGTGTCGGAGTGCAATACGCCATAATTTGCCTTGAAAGTATTCGCAGCGAGGCGCAAAAAAACGCGCTGGTCGCAACGCTGGAACGCAGCGGGAAAACCATTATTGACGTCAGTTTCACTCAGATGGAAGCCTTCGCCTGCAACGTACTGGAACTGCGAGCCGGGGACGATAGCCCGGTCTATGCCATGTCGACCCGCGCCTGGGCCAGTTTCACCCCGCAACAGCAGGCGCTGATAGGCGACTATGCCCGGCTGGCGCTGGGGCCAATTGACATTATTGAAGATCTTGGCGGTGGTGGCGCACGCTGCATGCTGGCGGAGATCTTCCTGCAAAAGAAACCGCTGTCAGTTTAATCCCATCTGATTTAACAGCATTTTGTTCAGCTCGGTGTTTTTGCGCACATTCAGTTTGCGCATCGCCGAGCGCTTATGGGCGCTGATGGTCTTCTGGCTGCGGTGCAGCATACCGGCGATGGTGCAGGCGGACATGCCGGTGCTCATCAGTCTCAACACTTTCTTCTCGCAACTGCTTAGGGCGGCGATGCGACACTGCCGACATTTCCAGATACCGCTTGCATGCAATGCCACCCAGGGTTGTTGGCAAAACTGTTCCAGCGCCATCTGCAATTTGTTGCGGATCGTCGCGGTAGTGTCACGACGGTTAATGCTGAACAGCGCCGGATGGGCGTGTGAATAACGGGTGTCGCGATCATCAAGGATCAGCACAGTCATTTGCCGGTGACGAGGTGTCTGGTGCGGGCTTTGATAGCAACGTGCGCAGCCGCAAGCCTCTTCCAGAGTACGAAACACGATTTCTATCGGTTCCAGATTTTGCAGATCGACCGAATATCTACGGCTGCTGGTGTTCAGGTCATACAGATATCCTTCCAGCAATAGCCGTAAGCCGAATTGATAAAAGTTATCGCTGCCCAGTAGGGTGAACTGAATATTAAGCATGATTACTCCTCAAAACGCATATCGTGCGGGAACAGTCGACGAGCCTGATGTTGCAGTTCGGCGGCCCGCTGGGGTTGTTGCAGTAGGCGGCTGACCGTCACCAGATTGATGTAGATATTGGCGTCTGGCCGCACGCGGATTTCGTTTTCTGCCCATTGCCGGTAATTCAGCAACGTGGCGGCATCGCGGGTTTGCGGATATTGCAGCAGCCGCTGTAACTGGACGTCGTAGTCATAACGTACCTGCCAGGGCGTCGGCGTTATCACCCGGCTCATGGGGCCAAACTGCCGCAGGCCGGTTTTCTCTACCGCAGTAATGATCAGCGCACTGTGCAGACCGTTGAGCAGATAGGGCAGGATCAATAAGGCCGCGGCACCGGTGAGCAGACGCACTGTCTGTTGTGGCCGAAGAGGCAACCGCCAACGGCGGCGTATGTCACCCGCGCGCAAGATTGCCAGTAGCAGCACGGCGTGGGCAGCGGAAAGATAAAGCGGGTACTCCACCATCATATGCAACAGGATCGGCAGTGCCGCCATCCAGGGGGCTGGGCGCAGTGGCAATACTCGGGTGCGTTGCAGTAAGTGCCATAATCCCCAGCCAACCATGGCAATGCCGCTCAGGCTTAGCAGGCCACCTTCGATGCCCCACAGTAAAATTTCGTTGTGCGGGTGGCTGATGGCGACGCTTTCCATTCCGCTATTGCGGGTGGTGTAGAAATGATGCAGGAAATCGTGCTGAAAATGGCCGTAACCCCAGCCAAACAACGGGCGTTCGGCGATCATGCGCAGGGCTTCTTGCCAATAAGCCAACCGGTAGAAAATCGGCTCTGTCACTGTGACCGCCCGCGTCGCCCCGTTGAGCTGCACCAGCAGTAATCCGGCGGCTACCCCGGTCAGCAGCAGCAACAGGGAGAGGGTGGCGCGGCGGCGATTAAGGCGATATAGCATCCACAGTTGTAGCGGTGACAGCAGCAGGGCAGCCAGTAGGCCGACGCGTGAGGCAATAACGACCAACAACAGCGGTGCCAGCAGCAGCATGGCGGCGGCCAGCCATTGAAGACTGCGCGACAAAGTGCGGCGGGTGCTCAGCAGATACAGTGCCAGCGCCAGGCCGGTAGCCATAAAGCTGGCCATCAGGTTCCACTGCTGGAAGATACCGTAAGGGCGGTTTTTCAGGCTGTTATAGCCGATCCAGTTGCCCGGCTGCAGCAGGCTGTATTGCACCAGGCCGAACAGGGCCTCGATCACCGTTGCCGCCAGTAACAGAGTCAGCAGCCTGCGCCGCCCTTGGCGATCGAGCGGGATCTGCAACAGTGCGAAGTAGGCCATGATACCCAGCGCCAAACCCATCAGGCGCGGTAGGACTTCGCTTAGCCAGGGTTGTTGCGCCCACAGCAGCGGCAAAAATAAAATCAGTCCCCCCAGCGCCAGCCGGTTAAAAAAGCCGGAGACCGCCAGCGGCGGTCGGCAAAACAGCATGGTGCCGAGGCTAGTCAGGGCGATAAATATCCCCCCGACCAGATTCCACGGCAGATAAAAACCGCTGCCGCCGCGATTGGGCCAGTAAATATGCATGGCAATCAGGCAATAAAACGCCGCCAGCCCGAATAACCAGGCTGTTTTGGGTTTGGATATCATCACTATTCCTGCAGACGCCGGGCCTATTGGTAGGCCAGAACGAAATTGGCCACCGAGCTGAACTCGCCCTCGGTAATAGTTTTATTCTGTATCGCGCTGGGGTGGCCCTGCACATAGGCGGTGAAATTCAGAATATTGGCGCCGTCCTGCAATGCCATCGCGCTGGTGGCCTGGTTCAAATCAATATCGGCCCCTTTGCTGTCAAACAGGGCGATGGCGGCACCGTTGGTGCCGTTATTAATCGCCAGCTTGCCAGGTAGCTCGCTGTCTTCGGTACCGCTGAAGGTGACATTGACGGATTTGAATACCGACGTTTTACAGTCGGTCAGCTTGATGTTGAACGGCACCGGGGTGCTATGGCCGTAGCGGTATAGCGTTTTGACGATAATCGTGTCCATCTTCACCAACTGATCGGCCGATTGCGGCTCAATATTGCACGGCCGGCTCACCACGGTGCCGTGGAACTGCAGCGGAGAACCGACCAACTCGGTATCTGCCAGAGCCGGCAATGTTGTAAACCAAAAGGGCGTGCAACTGAGCATCGCTAAAGCGCGTAAACGCATCGTCTGTTTCTCCCTGAATTACTCGAAGGCTGCCACAATGGTGGCTGAGGCGTTAAATTCCCCTTCCGCGATTTCCTTGCCGCCGTTGGCCAACGGTGCGGCAACTAAATTCCAGCTACCGCCGTTACCGATATTGGGCACCGGGTAAAACTCATTCGGGATCACCAAGCTACCGTTATGTTTGATCTCGATGCCGAGATCGGTTTTATCGGTTTTAAACGCGTTGTTGCTGAAAGGCGCTGGGGTACCGGAGACCGCCAGCTTGATATTCAACGTGCCGTCCTCAAAACTGCCGCCTTCACACTGGAAGCGCACCGGAATGTTTTGTGGATAACTGGTGCCGTTCAGGTTACTGCCGCTGATTTCACCAAATTCGACGCTGATCAGCTGGCCTTCATTCACCACGCACTTATCTGGTACATACAAAATGGCGGACTGAATAAATACCTGCGCCATCGGGTTAGGGCCAAAGCCTGCGTCGGTTGACCCTAACCGGCCATACATCTCGATGATTTGCCGGTCGTTAATCTGCACGCCATTGATGATTTTTTTGCGTACCCGGAAGGTGATTTTTCCTTTGGAGCCACTGCCATAGTTATTGACCTGCAAATAAGGCGGTTTGCAGGAGTGCTGGTTGAGCAGATTGGACTCGTTATAAAACGGTACGGTGATATAGGCGTTTTTATTGCCGGCGATCCAAACTTCGGCTTTCAAGTCCAGGAAGTCATTCAGTTTTAAATAGCCATTGCCGTATTCGGACGCAGGCAATGCCGAATCCGACTTATAAAAGTGTGGGCTAACGGGGATCGGGGTGTCGCAATAGACCTTGCCGGTATAAGTGCCGCCTAACGAATAGGGAAACTCTTTGGTAAAACCGACCTTGTTGGTGATATTGCTTTCATTCAGGTCGATATAAAACTGTTTCGCTCCGCCGTCCGGCGTGACATAGCCGTTGGCCCACACGGCTGGAGCCGTCAGCGCCAGTGCCAGCGGCAGGCAGGAGTTAAGGTAGGTTTTTTTCATCACGTTTGTGAACCTCACAGGTAAATCACCTGAATGTGCGCTACGCCGGAAAAACCGGCCGCCATCACCGCCCGCTGCGTGGATTCCACGCTGGCGCTGAACCACAGCGTATTGCTGCCGGGCTGCAGAATGTAAGGCCGGCTCTGCTGGTTGAGCGATAGCGCATGGCCCTGCTGATCTTTCAAACGCAGGCCGATGCCCTGTACGCCGCCGTTCAGTTTCAGCAGGTCAGGGTTGTTGATATCGCTTTCGCCGAGAAACACCAGCGTGGCGGCCTGTTCACCCTGCAAATAGAGCTGCCCGGCATCGCCGTTGCGCTGTCCTGCCGGGTTATCTGCCAAGGCTTTGGCCCCCAGCAGGCAGTTGCGGAAAGAGAGGCGAAAACGCACCGGCGTGCTCTGATCGCCGGCGTTTTGAAAATCGCGCGCGTTAACATCACCCAAATCAATCGACTGATCCTGGCTGTCCGGCGTCAGGCTGCACGGGGAACTGAGCAGGCCGCCATGAAAGCTGACGGTGCCGGTGGTGCCTTGGATCACGCCCAGTGGCGTTGCCGCCGTCGCGCTGCCGCTAACCAGCAGCGCGGCGATCAGCAGGGGCCGCAGGCGGCCGCCGGTGAATTCAGCCATGCGGAATCTCCTTATTTTTTGGTCTCGGGCACGGCGTTGCATACGCTGCCGTTACAGGCGAAGCGCAGCTCCGGGTGACCGCCGTAGTCATTGATATAGGTGACGACAAAGCTGTTGAGGCCGTTGTCACTCAGCTTGAGGGTTTCGCTGGATTTCGGTTTCAGCATCACTGGCTGGAAGCCACCCAGTGCGCCGCCGCCCTGTTTCTGCGTCTGACGGGTCATCCCGGTCAGGGTGATATAAAACGGTGTTGGGTTTTCAACGGTGAAACCACCGACACTTTTGTGAAACACCAGCTTCTCCTGCCACACTTCTCCTTTTGGTGCGACGATAGCCTTCGGGCGATAAAACAGTTTGATCTGGGTTTGCAGCGCCAACTGCATCACATTGGTTTTGCTGCTTTTTGGCGGGATCTCCCGCAGGTTGAAATAGAACACCGACTCGCGATCTTGCGGCAGATTATCGGCCTCCGGCGTCTTGGTGATGCGCACCACGCTGCGTTCGTTGGCCTCTACCCGTTGCAACGGCGGCAACACCACCAGCGGCGAGGTGATTTTCTGGTGCTGCTCGTTTTCCAGCCAGGACTGCGCCAGGAAAGGCAGTTCTTTGTTTTCATTGACGATATTCAGGCTGATCGATTTCGCGTCGCTGAGGTAAACGGCACGGGTGCGATCCAGCGATATCGCCGCGTTGGCGGCGGGGATTGCAGCGGCTAATGCCAGGCCCAGCGTGGCCATTTTTGCTAACGGAACGTTGTTCATAATCATCAATTCTCTGCGTTACGGATTACAGTTTGGCGCACGGCAGCAGTAGCTGATCCAGCGGCTTGGCGGCGCCCGGTATGACAATGCGGCACTGACGCTGGCCTTCCCAGGCGACGTCCAGTTGCTCTTGCGGCTGCACGCCAGTCAGGTAGACCGAGCCACCGTCGTTCACCACGGCCACTTCACGGCCACGCTCGCTCAGTACCGTGGCACCGAATGGTGGCTCACTGCCGTCGGCAAGTTTGATGGTGGCCAGCAGCTTGCTGCCTTTTACCACCTCAAAGTGGCGATAGCCGATGGCGCCTTCGGTCAGCGTGCCCTGGACGACGGCTCGGGTGGCTTCCACGTCGTCCGCCAACGTATTGACGTCGATGCGGGTGTCGGTGTTGTAGTAGCTGGTGATGTCGGAGATCACCGCCAGGCCGAAGCGGTTGCTGTAGGCGCGGCCGTTGTTGATCGGCACCCCGGCGATGCCGTCGGTATCGAGCATCATTCGGCTACCGCCGTTACTGGAGTTCTGGTGTGCGGCTACGCCATGTCGGGTAGCAGTAATGCCGCTGCGGAAGGTGCCGCCGAGCGACGAATAGCCGTCCTGTTGATAAGAGGCGCTGGCGTTGAGCGAGCCAAACGAAGCGTTATGGCTGTAGTAACCCCGGGCCAGCGATTTGCCGGCCTGGTTAAAGCCACCGCTCACCTGCCAGGTGTTGTTCGGATCGGTGTAGTCGTTGTAAGACGCCATCTGCGTCACGTCACTGTTGCTGGTTTGCAGCGAGTAGCCGATACGGCGGCGATCGCCAATTGGTACGCTGAAGTTCAGCATCACGCTGTCGTCGTTGCGGCCGTGATAAGTCGTGCGATAGGCCGACAGCGATGCGGTGATGTTGCTGATATCGCCGACGCTGAACAATTTGCTGGTGGATAACCCGTAACGATCCTGCGCCCTGGCATCCCAATAGGTTTGGTGCGAATAGGTCAGGTAAACGGTGATCGCCTTGGCGCTGTCTTCCGCCATAAAGGTTTTACTGGCGGTAATGGTGTATAGCTCTTTTTGCCGTCCGTCGTAGCGCTCGTCGTCATCGTTGTAGCGTTCCTGCAGATACTGCGACATTTTCATGAATTTGCGCTGTGAGAAACGGTAGCCGGCAAAGGTGATCTGGCTGTTCATCTCATCAAAGCGCTTGGCGTAGTTGACCTTGAACGATAGCCCACTGGCAGTCGGCTCATTGGGCAAGCGAGCGATAGACTGCGTCACGTCCGCCGACATGGTGCCAAACACGTTCAGGTCACGGCCCAGGCCGAGTGCCCAGGCGTTGTAATCGCCGCCAAGCAACGCGCCGCCGTACAGCGACCAGGCGCTGGTTAACCCCCAGGAGAAATCACTGGCGGAGAACAGCGGCCCTTGGGTACGGTGATCGTAAGTCGAGGGCTTGCCCACGGCGACGTTGTAGCGGACATAACCGGGGCGCGTCAGGTAAGGAATAGTGGCGGTGTCGACCTGGAAGGTCGATACGCTGCCATCCTGTTCTTCTACCTTCACATCCAGCCGACCGCGTACCGAACTGTTGAGATCCTGAATGGCAAAGGGGCCCGCAGGCACGGTGGTTTCATACAGCGTGCGGCCTTCTTGCGACACGGTTATCTTGGCGTTGCTTTTGGCAATGCCGCGCACTTCCGGCGCATAGCCCTGCAGGTTTGGCGGCAGCATGCGCTCGTCGCTGGCCAGATTAATGCCGGTGAAGCGGTAGGAGTCGAACACGTCCGAATCGAGGAAGATTTCGCCGAGGGTCAGCTTGGCGGCCCGCATCGGCAGTGCGCGATAGGCGTAAATCTGGTTCCAGTCGAAATTGCTGTCACGCTGACCGGCCTGCTGATTGTAATTGGCTTGATAATCGGCGCGCAGACGCCAGGCACCCAGGTTGGCGCCGACCGTCCCGTAGCTGCTGAGGTTTTCTGCGGTGTTGTTATTGTGGCTCTGCTTACCGACCTGGCCGCTGATGCTGTAGTCCAGCAACAAACCAGGGATGCCGTCATCCCACTGTTCCGGTGGTGTCCAGTCCGGATCGGAATATTTCATCCAGGCCTGTGGAATAGTGATCGCCAGCACGCCCCCGCCAATGCGGTCGGAAATGGTCGCTCCTTTGATGCCACTGATATCGGCGCAGCCGTTGTCGTGCCACAGAGTGATTTTTTTGAGGACTTCTTCTTTCAGCGCCATTTTCTCGACCAGATCCGGCGGTAAACAGACGCGAGAACGATCCTTTTTGTCTGGCGACGGGTAATACTGGATGCTGCGCTGCGGCAGAGTTTTCTGGTTGATCTTGATATCCAGCAGATAGGCACCCGGCATGACGTAATCGGCGTCGGAAAAACGCGATAAATCCACTTTGCTGCGATCGCCAATATCTAATACGTCGGTATTAAATTCCGTGGCGGAAAAAGCCGAATGCGCCCAGAGGAAAGATAGGATGACGGTGAGGGGTATTTTTTTCCGTGTCAGTAATGACGTCATAGAATAATCACTCATGGCAAATCCGCGCTCAATAGCAGGTCATCCTGTACGACCTGAATACGTAATACGTGATGTCATTCAGTGCCCTGTGAAAGGCACCCACCTAACGAGGCGCTACAGATAAGACAGGGTGAATTTCGCCAGAGAGCTGAATCCACCGGCTCTGGCCCTGTCAGGGTTAATACGTAGCTGAGCGCTAAAGCGCAGCGTATTGTCGCCGGCGACAATCTGATAATCCGCCGTGGTGCTACCCAGCGGGATCGGGGTACCGGCAGCGGTCAGCAGCTCAATGGCCACGCCTTTCGCTTCGCCGTAAACGGCCAATAACTCGGGATCCCGGCTGTCAGCCGTGCCGTCGAAGGTGACGGTGGCGGCGCGGTAGATAAAGTCGGGTTTTACCTGGCTGGCCAATTCACAATTCACCAGCTTGATCTCAAAGTTGCGGCGGCTTCCAATCAGTACCGGCTGCGTATCCAATGCGGCGTCGGTCATGGATATCAGCCCGAAATCAACGGTCTGGTCCAGGCTTTCGCCGGCAATTCCACAGGGAGTTTCGACGATCTCGCCGCCCAGGTTTAGCGTGCCGTGGCCCTGATTTTTTGCCTTCGCTTCGGCGCTGCAAACGCTGAGCGCGATAAGCACTACGCCCCAAATCCGCTTGGTCATGCTGGCTCTCCCTGTTGCCGTTGGTACCGTTACCCAATTTCCGTGCAGGTAAAGCGGGGATACCGCAGTGGTATCCCCAGCGAGGGA
>NZ_JBQZFO010000014.1:0-90170 GCF_052691715.1 Serratia sp. NA_112.1 | reverse complement strand
GATTTTTATTTATCGGCCTCTACTCGCTCTGGGCAGGAATGAGGTTTGTCATCAGTCTGAGCCCCCTGCCTGCAGGGGGCTTTTTTACAGCGATTGCACGAAGAAATCGGCGGTGGCACTAAGTGCCTGTGGAGTAATGCGGTGCTTGCCCCCCGGCTCAGTGAGCAACGTCAATTGCCGGTCCCAACCGCTCTGCCGCAGTTCGGTCGCCAGCCGCAGGCTTTCCGCCGCCGGCACCAGGTCATCTGCCTCACCGTGCCAAAGCAGCAACGGGCGATCGGCAATTTTCTCCAACTGCTGCTCCAGACCGTAATCCGCCAGCATGGCAATGCGCGCATCAAAATCCTCGCTCGACAAAGGATTGCCCCGCTCATCCAGTGGCGGGAACAGCGTTTGCGCCAGAACGGTGTAGTAACCGGCCCCCATCAGGCTGGCCGCCGCTTTCACCCACGGATAGCGAGCAAAGCTGCCCAATGTCGTCATGCCGCCCATTGACGCACCACCCACGCCAATGCGCCCCTCGGCAATCAGACCTAGCTGTTCAAAGTGCGCCTTCAGCGCCGGTAACTCGTCAATATTGCCTCGAAGGATCTCCCAAAAGCTGGCCAACCGCTTTGCTTCATTGCCATCAAAACGTTCGCCGTGCAACTCGGCATCCGGGAGCACCACACGAAACCCTGCCCGGGCTAATGCGTAGGCAAAGTACGCGTACACTTCTTTCGACGAGGTATAGCCATGGTAGAAAAATACCGTCGGCAATGGTTGGTGATATTGCCCCGCAGGCACCGCGTGGATCACCGCAGTGTCCCCCACCCGCTCGTCATGTATTTCAATCATCCGTTTTCCCTCTGCGTACCGGTTGCCTTCATAATGGCAAACTTGAGCTAAAAGCATTAGCTCAATCTGTTCCAATTTATAATGGGTTACACTGAAATCATGCTATCCGCTCTGTCGAGGTATCTATGAAACTTTCCCATCTGCTGCTGCCCCTGGCGCTGGTCACGCTGCTTAGTGCCTGTGGCATGATGACCACGACGCCGAAAGCCCCGCCGGCCCCCACTGGCCAGGCACAAGAGGTAACCCGGGCGCAAACCTCCAAGCTGGTAAAGATAGGCACCACCAGCGCACTGGTTTACGGAAGCCCGATGGACGTGGAAGCGGAGATTAACAGGAAGGCTAACGCCAGCGGCGCACGCTATTACATGATTATCATGAACAGCGAGACCGTCGTTCCCGGCCAATGGTATTCACAGGCGATCCTGTATCGATAAACTGCGGCGTTTTAACCATATTTACAATGGCTTTGCACAGACTGAAGTTGGATATTGCACACTGTCGCTCAACCGGTCGCAGCCTGCGGTCGTTCGACGAAGGGGAACGCCATGAAACGCTCCGCCGCACTCACCGCCCTCCTGCTCTCCGTGGGGTTACTCAACGTCAGCGCCAAGTCTGCCGAACTGGCACCCGCCGATCGTGTTACACCGCTCAGTGAAATTGCGCAGATCACCCTGGATAATCTTTCCGGCTCGCCTCAGGACGTCGAACAGCTCATAGCACGCAAAGCTGATGAGCATGGGGCAAGCTATTACCGGATCCTGCGGATGGAGGAGCAGGCACATCAGCCCGGCTGGCGTGCCTCGGCGATTTTTTATCTTTAATAACTCATGCAGGCCGCATTTAACACGCCGCCGCTGATTGACACGCCCCCCAGGAAAATCCCGGCGGCCAGGTGATTGGACTCAATCTTGTCGCTGATGCGCGGCATGTAGATTTTAACCGCCGCGAACAGCAACAGTTGCACCACCAACGCCACCACGCCCCACAGCAAGTAGTCCAGCAGACTGATCGAGTTGATCGCCGCGCTGGCCAGCGGGATCACATACCCCAGGCAGGCACCGACGAATCCGAAGGCGGCAGACTGGTTGTCGGCCTTGATCAATGCCCATTCGTCATGCGGCGTAATGCGGGTATAGATAAACAAGAACACCAGAACCATGGCAAAACCACTGAAGAAGTAAGAGGCGAATGCCACCAACGCGCTGATAATATCCATGTCATGTTTCCTGGTCAGAGGTCAGAATCCCTTACGGGCCAAGTACTGAATTAAAAAGCTTTTCCCGCTGTAGCGCTACTGTTTTCCCTAGCCTCCCATCGCTCGGGCAAACAACGTCTCGCACAAACGGTCTGGTAAAGTTCGCTCACCACGGGTATCGAGCATCATTTGGCACCAGGCTTCCGCTAACGGCGGTGAACTGTAGCGCAGAAGCTGCGCCGCGGCGAGCAGATTGAATAACCCGCCGGTGACTGCCCGTCCCTGCACCTCCTGGGGCTTGCGCATCAACTGGAGCAACTGCCGCCACTGGCGATCAAAGTGACGGTTCTGTCCCCTCACCTCACCAAATTCAAGCTCCAGGGCCTCCTGCACCCCCGGCAGCTTTCCCCAGGCTCGCATCACGTCCAGACACATAATATTGCCGGAACCTTCCCAAATGCTGTTCACCGGCATTTCACGGTACAGCCGCGGCAGTTCACTCTCTTCGCAGTAGCCAATGCCGCCCAGCGCCTCCATCGCTTCGCCGACAAAAGGAGTGCCCTGTCGGCAGACTTCAAACTTCGCCGCCGGGGTCATCACCCGACACAGTGCCTGTTCCAACGATGCCCCGGCCCCCGTGCTGTCATAGGCTCGCGCCAGACGCATCAAGGCCGCCGTTTGTCCCTCCAGCCGCAGCGCCATGCGCGCCAACACCTGACGCATCATCGGTTGTTCGAGCAAGGGTTTGCCGAATGCCTGCCGTTGCAGAGCGTGGTACAAGGCCACCGATAATCCACGCCGCATCAATCCGTGGCTGCCCAACGCACAGTCAAAGCGCGTCAGGCCGCCCATTTTCAGGATATGCCGCACGCCATCCCCTTCTTCACCTACCAGCCAGGCGCTGGCGTCCTGAAACTCAACCTCACCGCTGGCATTGGAACGATTGCCCAGCTTATCCTTCAGCCGCTCCAGTCGTATGGCATTGCGGGTGCCGTCCGGCAGTATGCGCGGCAGGAAGAAGCACGACAGCCCCCCTTCAGCCTGTGCCAACACCAGATGTGCATCGCTTTGCGGCACCGAGAAGAACCATTTATGCCCCACCAGTCGGTATGCCTCCCCCGGGCCACGGGCGGCCAGCGGGGTTGCCGTGGTGGTATTACTCAACACGTCGGAACCGCCCTGCTTTTCGGTCATACCCATGCCAATCAGCAAGCCGCGCTTTTGCCCGCCGGGCAGCACATGCGCATCGTAACGATCGGATAGCAGCGGCGTTAACCAGGATTGGAATTCTGCCGGCAAAGAACGCTGCAGCAGTGGGATAGCGCCAAAGGTCATGGTCACCGGGCATAAGGTGCCGGCTTCGACCTGAGCATGCAGCACAAAACGCGCGGCGCGCGCCACAAACGAGCCAATACGGGCATCCTCCTGCCACGGCAGGTTATGCACACGGTTGGCGATCAAGCCTTGCATCAGGATATGCCAGGCGGGATGGAAACGGACGTCGTCCAACCGCTGGCCGGTGGCATCATAACGCAGCAGCTCCGGCGGGTTGGCATTGGCCAATCGCCCCAGTTCCAGCGATTCCTGGGTGCCCAACTGCTGCCCCAGCGAAGCCAGCACTTCGACATCCCAACCGGCTTGCTCGCGTTGTATCGCCTCATGCAGTGGCATATCGGACAGGAACAGATTACTGTTCCCCAGCGGTTTCGGCTGATTAAAAACGGTGTGTGTATTCCAGACCATCGGCTTGCTCCCTGATAAAAGCGTCAGGAGTAAGTATGGTCGTCAGGGGGATTTCTGCCGCAGGTGAGATCACAGGGTGGGAATTGAGAAAGTAATAAGGGCGCAAAATTCTGCGCCCTTATCGGTAAATCAACTGCGCTGACGCACTGCTTCAAATAGGCAGATGCCGGTGGCGACTGAAACGTTCAGTGAAGACACCGTCCCGGCCATTGGGATGCTGATCAGTTCGTCACAGTGCTCACGAGTCAGACGACGCATACCTTCGCCTTCTGCCCCCATCACCAGCGCCATTGGGCCAGTCATTTTGCTCTGGAACAAAGTGTGATCGGCTTCTCCGGCAGTGCCGACGACCCAGACGTTCATTTCCTGCAGCAAACGCAGGGTGCGCGCCAGGTTGGTGACGCGAATCAACGGAACGTTTTCCGCCGCGCCGCAGGCCACTTTCTTGGCAGTCGCATTCAACTGGGCAGAGCGATCGCGCGGGACGATCACCGCGTGTACACCGGCCGCATCGGCACTGCGAAGGCAGGCTCCGAGGTTGTGCGGGTCGGTCACGCCGTCCAACACCAACAGGAATGGCGTATCCACGCTTTCCAGCAGCGCCGGCAAATCGTTTTCCTGATACTGACGCCCTTCGCGCACCCGGGCGATAATCCCCTGATGCACCGCGCCCTCGACCTTCTCATCCAGCCACTGGCGGTTCGCCACCTGGATAACAATGCCGGTCGCTTCCAGCTCGGCAACCAACGGCTGTAGCCGACGATCGTCACGGCCTTTGAGGATAAACACTTCCAGGAAGCGTTGCGGATCGTTGTCTAACAGGGCTTTGACGGCATGAATACCGTAAATAATTTCGCTCATGATGCTCTTTTAACTGTGCGGCTGGCATATGCCAGCCGGTGATAATGACGTGTGGCAGCTTAAGCCTGCTCAGCACCTTTCTTCTTGCCGGCGCGTTTGGCCTTGGTCGCCGACGCTATTTTCCGGGTTTTGTCGGATACTTTCTTGGCTTTCGCCTTTTTGTCTTTCTTCACCTTGTCAGCGGGTTTGGCTTCGTCTTTACGGAAGGCGCTGTCAGGCTCAAAATTGGCGGGTGCTTTGCCACCGCGACGTTTGCGTGGCGCTGAAGTCCGGCCTGCGCCAGCCCCACCACGCAAGGTACGTTGGCCGCCATTCTTGGCGCGATCGCGTTCAGTTTTGCCTTCACCGCGTGGTTTGCGAGTGCTCGAGACCAAAGCGAAGTCAATTTTACGCTCGTCCATATGCACCGCTTCAACGCGGATCTCCACCGTATCGCCCAGGCGATAAACCACGCCGGAGGATTCGCCAATCAGACGCTGGCCGATATTATCGTAGCGATAATAGTCATTATCCAGCGATGATACGTGCACCAGGCCGTCGATAAACAGATCGTTCAGGCGGACGAAGAAACCAAAGCCGGTCACACTGGCAATAATACCGCTGAACACTTCCCCGACATGGTCCTGCATAAAGTCGCATTTCAGCCAGTCGGCAACGTTACGCGTCGCTTCATCAGCGCGGCGCTCGGCCATCGAACAGTGCTCGCCCAGCTGCAGCATTTCTTCGAACTCGCTGTGCCAACCACCGGTCGGCGTCCAGCGCTCTTTCGGCTCGCCATGCTCTTTAGCCAACTGATATTTGATCGCGCGGTGCATCGCCAGATCCGGATAACGACGGATCGGTGAGGTGAAGTGGCCGTAAGAAGCCAGCGCCAGACCAAAGTGGCCCCGGTTTTCCGGATCGTAGACCGCCTGTTTCATGGAACGCAGCAGCATGGTTTGCAGCATTTCATGGTCAGGACGTTCGGACACTTCATCCATCAAGGTGGCGTAGTCCTTCGGCTGCGGCTTGTTACCGCCGCCCAGCGTCAGACCCAGCTCACCCAACACGCTGCGCAAGGCAGTAATATGATCGTCACTTGGACGGTCATGCACGCGGAACAACGCCGGCTCGTTATTCTTCTCAACGAAGCGTGCCGCAGCGACGTTCGCCATGATCATGCACTCTTCGATCAGTTTGTGGGCGTCGTTACGCACCGTTGGCTCAACACGTTCAATACGACGTTCGGCGTTGAAGATAAACTTAGCTTCTTCGGTTTCAAAAGCAATACCGCCACGTTCGGCGCGCGCCTGATCCAACACCTTGTACATTGTGTGCAGCTCTTCCAGGTGCTTGACCAGCGGGTGATAATGCTCACGCAGCTCCTGATCGCCCTGCAAGATGTGCCAGACTTTGTTGTAGGTTAAGCGGGCGTGAGAGCTCATTACCGCTTCATAGAATTTGGCCGTCGACAGACGCCCCTGGGCGGAGATGGTCATCTCACACACCATACACAGGCGGTCAACCTGCGGGTTAAGCGAACACAGGCCGTTGGACAGCACCTCCGGCAGCATCGGGATCACCTCCGATGGGAAGTACACCGAGGTAGCACGGTTGCGCGCTTCGTCATCCAGCGCAGTACGTGGACGCACATAGTAACTGACGTCGGCAATGGCCACCCACAGGCGCCAACCGCCGCCGCGCTTTTTCTCACAGTAAACCGCGTCATCGAAATCGCGTGCGTCTTCGCCGTCAATGGTCACCAAAGGTAACTGACGCAGATCGACACGGCCTTTCTTGGCCGCTTCCGGTACCTGTTCGCTGAGATCGGCAACCTGTTTTTCCACCTGTGGCGGCCAAACATGCGGGATCTCATGGGTACGCAGAGCGATATCCACCGCCATGCTGGTCCCCATTTTATCGCCGAGGATCTCAACGATCTTGCCCACAGCCTTGGTACGGCGGGTCGGACGCTGGGTCAACTCAACCACCACCATAAAGCCCATGCGCGCACCGCTGGCGGCTTCGGCCGGGATCAGGATATCGAAGCTCAGACGGCTGTCGTCCGGCACCACAAAGCCGGTACCAGCATCCATAAAGAAGCGACCGACGATTTGGCTGGTTTTCGGCACCAGCACACGGACGATACGCGCTTCACGGCGGCCCTTGCGATCTGCAGCCATTGCCTGTGCCAGCACCACATCACCGTGGATTGCCATTTTCATCTGCTCGGCTGACAGATACAGGTCGTCTTTGCTGCCTTCAATACGCAGGAAACCAAAGCCATCACGGTGGCCGATAACGGTACCGCGCAGCAGATCAAGACGTTCCGGCAGCGCATAGCACTGGCGGCGGGTAAATATTAACTGACCGTCGCGCTCCATCGCACGCAGGCGGCGGCGCAACGCTTCTAACGGCTCTTCACCGGTTAAATTCAGCTCTTTGGCCAGCTCTTCGCGGCTGGCCGGCGTTTCTCTTTTCGCCAGATGGGCCAGAATGAATTCACGGCTCGGGATTGGGGATTCATATTTTTCTGCTTCTCGTTCCAGGAATGGATCTTGTGACATTGCGGTTCCTCCGTTGTCATCAGCAGGGTGCCGCTGAGCCTTGTCTTCTCAGCGACGCTTTATTCGACAAGCAATAGCTTGTAGAGCGATGGATTGTCTTCGACCATATCGGCCAACGTGTGGCTGTCCAGCTCTTCAAGGAAATTCTGTACGCCCTGTTGCAGCACCTGTTTCAGGCGGCAAGCAGGGGTTATGTGGCAGAAATTACTGTTGCAGTTAACCAGTGAAAGCGGCTCCAGCGCCCTTACCACGTCGCCGAGGCGAATGGTCTCGGCCGGTTTGCCCAAACGGATGCCACCGTTCTTTCCGCGCACGGCGGTCACAAAGCCAACCCGGCTTAACTGATTGATGATCTTTACCATATGGTTTCTGGACACGCCGTAGACCTCGGTGACTTCCGAGATACTGGTCATTTTGCCCGGTGGCAGCGAGGCCATGTAGATCAACGCCCGCAGGCCGTAATCAGTAAAACTTGTTAACTGCACATCTACCTCTGGGTATCATTTTACCCGTCTGATACGCCGATTTTCGGCACTATTTAAAAGATTACCTATACCAAAATAATTCGAGTTGCAGGAAGGCGGCAAGTCTGAGAGTTCCCAGGAGCTTACTCAGGTAAGTGACTGGGGTGAGCAGACGCAGCCAACGCACATGCAACTTGAAGTATGACCGGTATATTGGATAATAAACCAGCCGGAGAGTTAGCCGCTAATTATTTAGCGCATCTCAGGCTTTGGACAGGTTAAAGAAAGGATTTTTTGAAGTGAAATCGCAACCGGGGAGAATAATGATAAAAAAAACCGGAACAATGCCCGGTTTGTATAGGCTGCGTCCCGTAATAGGTCGTGGCACCGTCGCAGCCCCAAAATCCTCTAATCAAGGCGGAGGGGGGCTGAACATAGTGGCCCTATGTTCAAGCCCGACAACGCAGAGTACGGGTTTTTGGGACGCGACCCGAATGGCTGGAGCCATTTGAACGCGCACCTGCGTTCACGCACTATTACGGGACACAGCCTCTAGCAAAGCCAGATTATGCGTCGAACGGGTCGCGCAGGATCATGGTTTCGCTACGGTCTGGACCTGTAGAGATAATGTCTACTGGCACACCAGTCAGCTCTTCAATGCGCTTGATGTAGTTCAGCGCCGCCTGTGGCAGTTTGCTGTGTTCTTTCACGCCAAAAGTGGTGTCGCTCCAGCCAGGCATGGTTTCGTAGATGGGTTCAATACCTTCCCAACCTTCAGCCGCCAGCGGAGTCGTGGTCATTTCGCGGCCGTCAGGCATGCGATAACCCACGCAGATCTTCACTTCTTTCAAACCGTCCAACACGTCCAGCTTGGTCAGGCAGAAACCAGATAGGGAGTTGATCTGTACAGAACGGCGAACAGCTACCGCGTCCAGCCAGCCGGTACGACGACGACGGCCGGTAGTGGCGCCGAACTCGTTACCTTGTTTACACAGGAACTCACCGGTTTCGTCGAACAGTTCAGTTGGGAACGGACCTGCACCCACACGGGTAGAGTAGGCTTTAACGATGCCCAGAACGTAATCCACGTAACGCGGACCAATACCTGAACCGGTAGCAACGCCGCCAGCAGTGGTATTGGAAGAGGTCACGTACGGATAGGTACCGTGGTCGATATCCAGCAGGGTGCCCTGTGCGCCTTCGAACATGATCAGGTCGCCACGCTTGCGCGCGCCGTCCAACAGTTCGGACACGTCAACAACCATGGCGGTCAGGATGTCGGCGATAGACAGCACATAATCCAGAGTCGCCTGGTAATCAACGGCTTCAACTTTGTAGTAGTTGACCAACTGGAAGTTATGGTAATCAACGATTTCCTTCAGCTTAACAGCGAAGGTTTCTTTGTTGAACAGGTCGCTAACGCGCAGACCACGACGAGCAACTTTATCTTCGTAAGCCGGGCCGATACCGCGACCGGTGGTACCGATAGCTTTCGCGCCACGTGCTTTCTCGCGCGCGTTATCCAGCGCAACGTGATAAGGCAGGATCAGCGGGCAGGCTTCGGACAGTAACAGACGTTCGCGTACCGGGATGCCGCGCGCTTCGAGTTCACCCATTTCTTTCATCAATGCGTCTGGAGCCAGAACCACACCGTTGCCGATGATACTGGTCACGTTTTCACGCAGAATACCTGATGGAATCAAATGAAGGACGGTTTTTTCACCGTTAATAACCAGAGTGTGACCAGCGTTATGGCCCCCTTGGTAGCGCACTACATATTGAGCCCGTTCGGTCAGCAGGTCTACGACCTTGCCCTTACCTTCGTCACCCCATTGAGTGCCCAGTACGACGACGTTCTTACCCATTTTAAAAATCACCGGTTGCTTAAAAATGGATTCTACCACCGTAATTCGTGAGTTTCAGCACTTTTAGCATAGGGTTGCATATTTTTTAGGCTAAACTTTAAACCCCTGCGTGTGTACGCAACATGTAGTAGATCACACAGCCTGCAACCACTATTCCGCCGCCAAATCGACGCAGTGTCGCGTCGGGAAACTGGGTCATCGCCAGTATCATTTTGCGCCAGGCCTGCGGGAACAGCATCGGGCCCAGCCCTTCCAGCACCAAAACCAGCCCAAGCGCCAGCCAGATCGTTGAATTCATCAGTGACTCCCAAAAAGAAAGGGCCCGCGTTTAAACGGGCCCTCTATCATTAACCGACGCGGTTACTTGCGTACGGAATCAGGCGACTTCATGTAGCGGAAGAAATCGCTGTCCGGGCTCAGTACCATCACATCCTGGTTATTGCTGCTGAAGCTGGTTTCATAAGCGCGCAGGCTACGGATAAAGGCGTAGAAGTCCGGATCCTGACTGAATGCGTTAGCAAACAGTTTGGCCGCTTCGGCATTACCTTCACCACGAGTGATACGCGCTATACGTTCGGCTTCTGCCAAGGTACGAGTCACTTCGTAGTCTGCGGTAGCGCGCAGCTTCTCAGCCTCTTCCTGACCCTGTGAACGGTGACGACGGGCTACCGCTTCACGCTCGGCGCGCATACGCTGATAGATTGCATCAGACACTTCTGCCGGCAGGTTGATCTGCTTGATACGCACGTCGATCACTTCGATACCCAACGCCGCCATGCTGTTCGGGTTAACCTTCGGCAGTTTGCCGGTGGTTTCCTTTTCAACACGCGCCGCTGCAGAAGCAATAGCATCATCAGCTTCAGTGGTCGCCACTTCCTGGTCATCACCCACGGTGCCGGTGTTCAGCGCGTCACGCACGTCGGACATCAGTTTGCCGCGCGAGTCGGTCACGATATCTTTAACATCCAGACGACCAATCTCGGAACGCAGACGGTCACTGAACTTACGTTTCAACAACACTTCGGCCTGTGAAACATCACCGCCGCCGGTTGCCAGGTAGTAACGGCTGAAATCGCTGATACGCCATTTCAGGTATGAGTCGACGATCAGGTCTTTCTTCTCGCTGGTAACAAAGCGGTCAGCCTGGTTGTCCATGGTCTGGATACGCGCATCCAGCGTTTTCACTGATTCAATGAACGGGATCTTGAAGTGCAGACCCGGCGCATAAACCAGCGGCTTGTTGTCGCTGTCACGCAGTACCTTGCCGAAACGCAGCACGATGCCGCGCTGACCTTCCTGAACCACGAACAAGGATGCATACAACGCCACCAGCACCGCGAGGATAATTACTATAAAAGACTTACGCATTGATTATTCTCTCCCTACGCGAGTGGTGTCGTCACGCTGCGCATTCGCCCGGCGCTGGTCCATGACCGAGCCGTTGCTGGTGCGCTGGCTGCTGGAGCTGGCGCCGCTGTTGGCAGACGGAGCGGGGTTGAGACGAATCAGGCTGGTGTCTTTACTACCGTCAGCCGCCGCGCCGGTTTGGCCACGCAGCATTTGATCCAGCGGTAACACCATAAGATTGTTGCCTTTGTCATTCACCAACACTTTACGGGTGTGGCTCAGGACTTTTTCCATGGTTTCGATATACAGACGCTCGCGGGTGATTTGCGGAGCAGACTTGTATTCCGGCAACAGCTTGGCAAAGCCCGCAACCTCACCCTGTGCTTCCAGGACGGTACGGTCTTTATAGGCTTTGGCATCTTCCAACAGACGCTGTGCCTGGCCATTAGCACGTGGCTGAACTTCGTTGGCGTAAGCTTCTGCCTCACGGATGTACTGCTGCTCGTTCTCACGTGCGGCAATCGCATCATCAAATGCGGCTTTCACCTCTTCCGGCGGACGAGCGGCCTGGAAGTTGACGTCCAGCAGCGTGATGCCCATGTTGTACGGACGAATAGTCTCTTCCAGTACGCGTTGGGTATCGCTACGCACGATAGTACGGCCTTCGGTCAGGATCTTATCCATGGTGTACTTGCCGATAACGCCACGCAGGGCGCTGTCAGTAGCCTGGCTCAGGCTATCGTCGGCGTTGGTCACGCTGAACAGATAGGCTTCCGGGTTGGTCACGCGGTACTGCACGTTCATTTCTACGCGTACCACGTTCTCATCGGAAGTCAGCATCACACCAGAAGCGGCCAGTTCACGCACCGACTCCACGTTAACTGGACGCACTTCATCGATGAAGGTCGGCTTCCAGTTCAGACCCGGCTGCACCAGGTGGCTGAATTTGCCGAAACGAGTCACGACACCGCGCTCGGCTTCTTTGATGGTGTAGAAACCGCTGGCGGCCCAAATCACCACCACCGCAACCGCAGCGATACCGATAATACGACCGCTAAGACCCGGCCCCGAAGTGCCAGTACCGCCGTCGTTATTGTTGTTGGAGCCTTTGCCCCCGCCCAAGCCGCTCAGTTTTTTGCTCAGCTTGCGGAAGATATCGTCCAAATCAGGTGGCCCTTGATCGCGACCGCCTTTGTTATTACCGCCAGAGTTGCCGCCATTGTTATTGCTGCTCCCCCACGGGTCGCGGTCCTGTCCGTTATTACCGGGCTGATTCCACGCCATGTTTTAGCTCCATATTCTGTGATTGGGTACTTCAGGCTTACGCGAAGCTCAAATGTAACAGGATATGATCATACTATAAAGTTAATCAGTTCCTGTTCCTGTTTGCAGAGGCGGCGCCATTCGACGATGGGCATACGAACCACCACGCCAATGCTGCCGTCTTCTTCGTTCCACTCTTTCTCAATTGCCTGAAGCTGGTAAAAACGGCTACGAAGACGGCCTGCCTCTGGCGGTAAGCGCAGCTCATAATGCGCGATTTCCCCCGATAAGCGCTCCGTCAACGCCTGATACAGCAACGGGATACCTTCACCACTGGCGGCGGACAGCCACACCCGGATCGGTAAGTTTTCATCGTTGCGGTCGATACGCGGAACAAAATCATCCAGCATATCTATTTTGTTCATCACTAACAGTGTAGGGATCTCATCCGATTCAATCTCTGCCAGCACGGTATTTACCGCTTCAATGTTCTCATCGACACGGGTATCCGCGGCGTCAATTACATGTAACAGCAAAGATGCCTGACGCGTTTCTTGCAGCGTTGCCTTGAAGGCGGCCACCAGATCGTGCGGCAGGTGCCGGATAAAGCCTACGGTATCCGCCAACACGGTATCGCCCACATCGGCCACGTCGATACGTCGCAGGGTAGGATCCAGGGTGGCAAATAGCTGGTCGGCCGCGTACACATCGGCAGACGTTATTCGATTAAACAGGGTAGATTTACCGGCGTTGGTGTATCCCACCAGCGATACGGTTGGCACTTCAGCACGGGTACGCGCACGTCGGCCCTGTTCACGCTGCTTAGCTACCCGCTCCAGGCGGCGTAGAATCAGGCTAATGCGATCGCGTAACAGACGACGGTCGGTCTCTAATTGGGTTTCCCCCGGCCCGCGCAGGCCAATCCCCCCTTTTTGGCGCTCAAGGTGCGTCCAGCCACGAACTAAACGCGTGGCGATATGACGCAACTGTGCCAGCTCTACCTGCAGCTTACCTTCATGGGTACGGGCACGCTGGGCAAATATGTCTAAAATCAACCCGGTGCGATCGATCACCCGGCATTCGCACAGGCGTTCAAGGTTTCTCTCTTGCGCCGCGGAAAGGGAGTGATCAAACAGGACAACAGATGCGCCACTGGCTTTTACCGCATCTGCAATTTCTTCGGCCTTTCCTTCACCGACAAAGTACTTGGGATGGGGGGCTTTGCGGCTACCAGTCACCACTTGCAAAGCTTCGACACCCGCAGAGGACACCAGGGATTCGAACTCACTGAGATCTTCTGTATCTTTGTCTTGCGAGAAATAGATATGAACCAGGACGGCCTGCTCACCGGCTTCATAACGGTCAAACAAGCGTGCAACCTCTCAAACGGAAATCCGTGAGTTTGGGGGACATAAACAGCCCATGGCTGCTTATGCTCCCCGTCATGGTTGACTCGCAACGCACTTTATTCAGCGTCATCGCTTTCCTGCTGCGGCTGTTGCGGCGCAGACGGGTTGTTACCATGGTGATAGTTACTGGTGCCGCCGCTCGGAGTATTGCTATGGTGCGATACCGGGCGTGACGGGACAACGGTAGAGATAGCGTGCTTATAAACCATCTGGCTCACCGTGTTTTTCAACAGGATGACAAACTGGTCAAAAGACTCAATCTGGCCTTGCAGCTTAATACCATTCACCAAATAAATAGAAACCGGAACACGTTCACGACGCAATGCGTTCAGGAACGGATCTTGCAAAGATTGCCCCTTAGCCATTCTATCTTTTCCTTATTTGCTTGTTGTTTTTAACTAAGAACCTGTCGGCTCTAAAATAAACGACCTAAAAAATTTGCGCGCTGAATACTCATCAATTGTACACAATCACTCAACCTATGCACTAACAACCTGTATTACCGAGTCCAAAGCCTCTCCCGGCTTCTCGCTGTCCAGCCAATGTACCGAGTCCCAGCCTCGTAACCAGGTCATTTGGCGCTTGGCCAATTGACGCGTTGCGCAAATACCACGATAAACCATCTCATCGTAACTAATCTCGCCAGACAAATATGACCACATCTGGCGATAACCGACACAGCGAATGGAAGGCAAATCCGTATGCAAATCACCCCGAGCAAAAAGTGCACGCGCTTCCGTCTCAAAACCTGCCGCCAACATTTGATGGTACCGCAGCTCTATGCGTTGATGGATCAACTCACGGCTGGTCGGCGCTATCGCAAACTGGTGCACATGATACGGCAACGATTCACCCGAAATTTTAGTCAGTTCCGTTAAAGTTTTACCCGAAATAAAAAAAACTTCCAGTGCTCTGGACAGTCTCTGCGGATCATTCGGATGAATTCTCAATGCCGCAACCGGATCAATCTCTTGCAACTGACGGTGTAAAACGTCCCAACCCTGCTCCGCCGCCTGCTGTTCGATGCGCTCGCGCACCACAGGATCGGCAGGTGGCAACGGCGATAAACCTTCCAGCAACGCCTTGAAATAAAGCATGGTGCCCCCCACCAGCAGCGGGATACGCCCGGCGGCGCTAATGGCGGCCATCTCTTTCAGTGCGTCGGTGCGAAAGTCCGCTGCTGAGTAGACTTCGGCAGGGTCACGAATATCAATCAGCCGATGCGGTGCCTGCGCCAGTTCTTCAGCGCTCGGTTTGGCCGTGCCGATATCCATACCGCGATAAATCAGCGCGGAATCCACGCTGATCAATTCCACAGGCAGGCGTTCACGCAGCGCGATCGCCAATGCGGTTTTGCCCGAGGCGGTCGGCCCCATGATAAAAATAGCCGGGGGACGTGGTGTCATTTCAGTTTCAATCATGCCTAAGTGCTGTCAGTGCAGCCTGTAAATCAACAGGTTGTAAAAGTCCGCTGGGTGGTGATTTGACCAGTTTCGGGCAAAGTCGTTCAACGTCGGTCAGCAATTGTATCGCTTGTGAGGTGTTCCACTGTTCATGCTCGCTACCTAAATGGCGGGCAAACCAGGTGGCCAATACCGCGGGCGACATCTCCTGATTCTCGGCCAGATAGCCTAACAGTTCGGGTATCAGTTTTTGTAAATTTTGTTGGCGTAATGGTAAAGGTACTGCGCGCAGCGTCACACGCCCGTGATCAACTTGCAGATCCAGACCCATGGTTACCAATAGCGGCTGATGATGTATGCAGGCAGCCGCTTCTTGTTTGTTCAACGTCAGCTTGATTGGTATCAGCAGCGGTTGTGGCCGCAAGCCTTCTTGCGAAGGATTGAGTTGCGCCTGACGTAACCAGCGTTCGGCCACCGGCAGGTTAAGCAACATTAACTGTTGACGGTTTTCAATCAGCGCATAACACGGCGGGTAGATCATCAGCACACGGCCAAAACCGTGCTGACTACCGGCCAGTGGTGTTTCCGGCTCGGTTTTTACCGGCGGAAACAGCGGTTGCTTCGGCGCTTCTTGTCGTGGCTCAGCCACTGGCGTGGCCTGCAACAGCTTACCGTACAGTTCACCTTCCCGCTTCTGGTAGCCACTACCCGAATGATAAGCCGGTTGCGGCGCACGTTCACGCGCGACGGCAGGCTCGGTTGATGCGGTTTCTCGGCGCGGTGCAGGCTGCGAAAAATGATTGCCGCCAGCGGCGACGCGGTTTTCTTGCTGCCAGACCGGAGCCTGCGGCAGCTCGGTTTCATCGGTCAACGGCAGCGGCGCATGGCCGACCTGCTGCAACACGGTGGTTACCGCCTGATAGATAAAGTCGTGCACCAGCCGAGCCTGATGGAAACGTACCTCGTGCTTGGCCGGGTGTACATTCACATCCACCTGATGCGGGTCTACCTCCAGATACAGCACATAGGCAGGCTGCTGGTCGTCTTTCAGTTGATCCTGATAAGCCTGGCGGATAGCGTGATTAATCAAACGATCGCGCATCATGCGGCTGTTGACGTAGCAATACTGCATTTCGCCCAGTTGCCGGGCACCGGCAGGATCGGCCACCCAACCGCGGATGGTCAGATCACCGTGCTGCCAAGAAATATTCAGCGCATGCTGCAAAAAGGCCGGACCGCAAATACTGCCCAGGCGGCGCTCATACTGGCTCTCGTCTTTCGCTGCGCGATATTGGCGCATCAGCTTGCCATTGTGACTAAGATTGATCGCCACATCGAAACGCGCCAGTGCAATACGTCGAACCACTTCATCGATATGACCGAATTCGGTTTTCTCGGTGCGCATAAATTTGCGCCGCGCCGGGGTGTTGTAGAACAGATCCAGCACTTCCAGCGTACTGCCTGTCGGGTGTGCCGCCGGCTTGAGCGTCACCGCCTGATCGCGACCTTCGGCATAAGCCTGCCAGGCTTCGTTTTGTTCTGCGGTGCGTGAAGTGAGGGTTAAGCGAGAAACCGAGCTGATACTGGCCAACGCCTCACCGCGAAAGCCGAGGCTGACAATGGCTTCCAAATCGTCGAGCGTACTGATTTTACTGGTGGCATGACGGGCCAACGCCAGAGCCAGGTCGTCCTTGCCAATACCACTGCCGTTATCACGGATGCGGATCAACTTGGCACCACCGCGCTCGATATCAATATCAATACGCGTCGCCCCGGCATCCAGACTGTTTTCCACCAGTTCCTTGACCACAGACGCGGGTCGCTCGACTACTTCACCGGCGGCAATCTGATTGGCAAGCTGGGGCGGTAGTACCTGGATAGGCATGCTGACTCCTGTAATGTGTGGGCGCTAGGCCTGCGGAATGGTCAGCGTCCGATCCAGCGGCGCAACGTCCGACTTCAGTTTATTCACGCGTTTCAGGTCGCTGACGCTGACGCCATAACGGCTGGCAATAGATGTCAAAGTATCACCGCGGGCCACTTTATGCTTTGACGGCTTCTTCACGCGGGGTTTCGCCTTGGCGACCGTGTTGACAGTAGCGGCGGATTTACCCGCCGGTACCTTGAGGCGTTGGCCGACCCACACGCCATCCTTCTTCAGCTTGTTCAGGTCACGCAACGCCGCCATGGTCGTGCCATAGCTGTCGGCAATACCGGAGAGCGTTTCCGCCCGCTTCACTACGTGAATCTGCGTTTTACCGCTAATACGGCTGCTGCCGGCCGAACTGACGACCGGTGCAGGCTGGCTGACGTCTGGTGTTGAGGAGTTAACCGCCGCTGCGACGTCCAGCGGTCGGTTTTCCACCTTTGGGTCGGCTTGTAGCGGATGCGCCAGGAAATAACTACGCAGGCCGTTGTGGATCGCCCTGGCAATTTTTTCCTGATACGCGCTACTGCCGAGCAGCCGCTCCTCCGTGCTATTACTGATAAATCCTGTTTCCACTAGCAATGATGGAATATCCGGCGAACGCAGCACACCAAGGCTGGCGTGTTCCGGACGACGTTTATGCAATGAACCGACGCTCTGCAACTGCTGCAAGACTTTGACCGCCACATCGTAACCTACACGTTGCGAGTGACCGAACTGCAGATCCAGCACCGCCTGGCTCAGGTAAGGATCCGCCTGGCTGTTGGCCAGCAAATCGCCCGCTCCGCCCAGCAATTCCGACTGTTTCTCATGCTGCTCCAGCCAGCCTGCCATTTCACTGTTGGCCCGGCGGTTGGACAGAACCCAAACCGAGGCCCCATTGGCACTGCGGTTTGGCGCGGCATCGGCGTGAATGGAGATCAGCACGTTGGCGCCCTGTTTGCGCGCTACGTCGGAACGTCCCATCACCGAGATGAAGTAGTCACCATTGCGCGTTAAGACCGGTTTGAACTGAGGATCGGCATCCAGTAACGCCTGTAAGCGACGAGCAATAGCAATAGTGACATTCTTCTCTTTCAGGCCGTTCGGGCCGATAGCGCCTGGATCCTGCCCGCCGTGACCGGCGTCAATGGCTACCACCACCCGATCGCCGGAACCTGCGGAGACGCGGCTGCTACGCGGCGTAATTTCCGATGCGGTCCCCGCAACTACGGTTTTCTTGTTGCTGAACGGATTAGAACCGCTTGGTGCTTTACGCACCGGTGCAGGCTCATCAGGCTCACTCACCACGACCGGCGCTTTACGCGTTGGCTGGCTCACGGCGACCGGCGCAGGCACCGATACCGGAGCTTTACGCACTATGTTGGTATTAGCACTGACCTCTGCGGCAATGGTAAACACCACGGTATAGATACTGCCGCTTTGGCGTGTGGCAACCCGGATCTTCGAACGCTGGGTCAGGTCAAACACCAGCCGCACGCTCTGGGCATCTTTCGGCGTACTGGAGCGGATGCTTTTCACCAGGTTTTGACCGCTAAAATTCAGCGGCAGACCACCGACCTTGCCTTTCTGGTTAACATCCAGCACCACGCGGTCCGGGCCATGCAGTGGGAAAAAGGCATAATCCGGCGGGCCGTTGAAACTCACCGAGACGGTGGCTTCGCGTTGGGCATTGGTGACTTTAATATCAGACAGCTTTGATGCGGCCAGCGTACTGGCCGCACCCAAAGGCCCCAATACGGCGATCAGGGCGATTACGAATAGTTTTCTCAACGCATACGTCATTGCGGCGTCATTCCTGTGGCCCGTGAATACGGTCTAAAAGCTGGCTGCCATAGGCAGAAACCGCCTGAATTTTTGCTTCTCGTCCCTGATCCTGATAGCTGAGATGCAGCTCCAGATCCGGCTCCGGCAATACGCCCGTGCCCTGCTGCGGCCATTCCACCAGGCAAATAGCATCCTGCGCAAAATAATCGCGAATGCCCATAAATTCGAGTTCTTCCGGATCGGCCAGGCGGTACAGATCAAAATGGTATACCGCCAGCGGTTGCAGCGCATAAGGCTCTACCAGCGTGTAAGTGGGGCTTTTAACATTGCCCTGATGACCCAATGCCTGCAGGAAACCACGGCTGAAGGTGGTTTTACCGGCACCCAGGTCACCGTAAAGGTAAATTACGCTGGCACGATCGCACGCCTTAGCCAAGACGGCACCCAATGCGACAGTCGCTGCCTCATCCGGCAGAGGTAAAACGAGTTCTTTCATTCGATAGTTTCTATTATGCCAACTCAGGATTAACGTAATAAGGAATTTCCGGCAGTAAGTCGCTTGCCAACATCCCCCTGATTCCTTGTCTTGCCGCCACGCGATCGGCGGCTGCGCCATGCGCCACACATCCAGCACAGGCTGCATCATACAGCGAGAGCTTTTGCCCCAGCAAACCGCCGATGATACCCGACAGAACATCGCCCATTCCGCCGGAGGCCATGCCAGCATTGCCGACGTCGGCGATCGCCATCTGGCCGAACTGGTCGGCAATCAGCGTGCCTGCACCTTTCAGCACGGCTACGCCACCGTATTGCGCCGCCAGATTACGCGCTGCAAGTAAGCGATCACTCTCAATCTCAGCGATACGGCACCCCATCAGGCGTGCCGCCTCCCCAGGATGCGGGGTAATCACTCGATTCTGACGCTTCTCGGGATTTAATGCCAGCAAGTTCAACGCATCCGCGTCCCATAACGCCGGTTTATCACTGGCTTGCAATACTTTCAGCGCATTCCTACCCCATTCGCCCTGGCCCAGCCCCGGCCCCACCACCAGGACATCTGCCCAGTCGAGCGCCTGCTGCAGTGCTTCGTCACTTAAAGGCTGTACCATCAGTTCGGGTCTGGCGGTCAATAACGGCCCCACATGTTCAATGTGAGTAAGTACTCGCACCAATCCAGCACCGCTGCGTAGTGCCGCTTCTGCCGCCATGCGTATCGCCCCGCCAAAACCATGATCGCCGCCAACCACCAACAAACGCCCTTGTTCACCTTTATGCGAGCAGGGACGACGCGGTTTCAGCCACAGAGGCAGGGACTCGGCAGTAAGCCGCTGAATCTGTGCCGGTTGCTTCGCCAACCAACCCGATAATCCTAGCGTACTCTGGTGAAGTTGCCCGACCCAATCACGGGCCTGACCGGTCAACAAGCCCGGTTTGAGGGCAATAAACGTCATGGTGTGCGTAGCGCGGATCGCCACGCCAGGCACAGCACCGCTTTCAGCCAGCAAGCCCGAGGGTATATCGAGTGCGATAACCGGTGCGCAGTTGCGGTTCGTGGCTTCAATCAGCGCATTGTATGGCGCGCGCGGGGCGTTACTCAGCCCGGTTCCAAGCAAGCCGTCGATTATCAGATCAATATCTTCCGGCCAACGACTGTCAGCCGGATGAATTTCACCCCCGGCGGCCAACCAGGCCTGTCGCGCTTCTTCAGCCTCTGGCGGCAGTGCCCGTGTGCCTTCGCAGGCGATCAGACTGACCTTAACGCCGGCCGCCGCTGCCAGTCGGGCGACCACATAACCGTCACCGCCATTGTTGCCATGGCCGCACAGCACCAGCCAGTGGTGAGCCGCCGGGTATTGGTCGCATGCCAGGGTGTAAGCTGCCTCACCGGCACGTTGCATCAGTTGGTAGAGTGAAATGCCTTGCGAGGCAGCGGCGCTGGCTTCAGCCCGCCGGATCCAGTCTGCAGACCAGACAGAGTGTGATAAACTGTCGGAGTATTGTTTTTCACTGTGGCCCGTCATGACTCACCCCCTCGATCTCAATCAACTCGCCCAACATATCAAGCAATGGGGCCAATCGCTAGGATTCCAGCAGGTAGGCATCTGCGACACCGATCTCAGCGCGGAAGAGCCTAAACTGCAGGCCTGGCTGGACAAACAATATCACGGCGAAATGGAGTGGATGGCACGCCACGGTATGCTGCGCGCCCGGCCTCATGAGCTACTGCCCGGCACCCTGCGGGTGATCAGCGTGCGCATGAACTATCTGCCGGCCAAAGCGGCCTTTGCCAGCACGTTGCAGAACCCAGAGTTGGGCTATGTCAGCCGCTATGCGTTGGGACGTGATTATCACAAACTGCTGCGCCAACGGCTGAAAAAGCTCGGCGACCAAATCCAGGCCTACTGCGGCGAACTGAATTTCCGCCCTTTTGTCGACTCCGCGCCGGTGATGGAACGCGCATTGGCCTCCAAGGCCGGGATTGGCTGGGTTGGTAAACACTCACTCATTCTCAATCGCGAAGCCGGTTCCTGGTTCTTTCTTGGCGAACTGCTGATCGATCTGCCCTTGCCGGTAGATAAGCCGCAACAAGAACAATGCGGTCGCTGCGTCGCCTGTATCACCACTTGCCCGACCGGAGCCATCGTCGCACCCTATACCGTGGACGCCCGGCGCTGCATTTCCTATCTCACCATCGAGCTGGAAGGTGCCATTCCTGAAGAATTTCGGCCATTGTTAGGCAACCGTATCTACGGCTGTGATGATTGCCAGCTTATCTGCCCCTGGAACCGCTTCTCGCAGCTCACTGACGAAGATGATTTCAGCCCGCGTGCCGCACTACATGCACCGCAACTGATTGAACTGTTCGATTGGACGGAAGAGAAATTCCTGCGCGTCACTGAAGG
Source organism: Serratia sp. NA_112.1 (assembly GCF_052691715.1). Taxonomy (NCBI): domain Bacteria; kingdom Pseudomonadati; phylum Pseudomonadota; class Gammaproteobacteria; order Enterobacterales; family Yersiniaceae; genus Serratia; species Serratia sp. NA_112.1. The sequence continues at coordinate 68,640 of NZ_JBQZFO010000014.1, read as the reverse complement.
TTCTGCCATCCGGCGCATCGGCCATTTGCGTTGGTTGCGTAATATTGCCGTGGCGTTGGGTAATGCTCCCTATCAGGATGCCATAGTGATGGCGCTGCGCTCCCGGCTGGAACAGGACGCAATGCTGGATGAACATATCCACTGGGCGCTGGAACAGCAATTGGGGCGGCGTGAGGAGCAAGGGATAGAAGTACAGACAACGCAGAAAAAACGATTGATACGGGCTGTGGAAAAAGGATTACCGAGGGATGCCTAAAACCTTGCGTTCAGGTCCAATAGTCACTCTGTGGATTTGTGCATAAAAATAAAAATGCTTTGTCTTTCAACTGCAACAAAAAGAGCAAGTGATCGGCATAACGTTTTCCGATAAATAAATATCTTTATAAATCAAATACATAAAGATTTCATTTATGTGGCGTTGATTTTTTGAGCTGAGGGTATTATGTACGCTACCTGTGGATAAGTCTGTTCACAACATTTCGACAGGGTATGTACAACAAGACATGAAGCCGCGCCGGTAAAGGCGTTGGACTGAGTTAAAACGAAGATAAAATTGGAGCGGGAAACGAGACTCGAACTCGCGACCCCGACCTTGGCAAGGTCGTGCTCTACCAACTGAGCTATTCCCGCATTGAGATGCTTTGGGCATCCGGCCATCAAACAACAACATGGCCTTTGAATTTTTTGGAGCGGGAAACGAGACTCGAACTCGCGACCCCGACCTTGGCAAGGTCGTGCTCTACCAACTGAGCTATTCCCGCGTCGCATGGGTACTACTTGTTACTTTTTTATTCATCACGCCACCTAAGCAGCATTGCTGAATTTGGAGCGGGAAACGAGACTCGAACTCGCGACCCCGACCTTGGCAAGGTCGTGCTCTACCAACTGAGCTATTCCCGCCCGGCGTAACGATGTCGGAACTAAACGAAATTCTTCATCGGTACGGGGTGCGCATTATACGAGAAATCCTTTCTGCCGCAAGCCCCTGAAAGCAAAAAAACGCGTTTTTTGTTTGTTTGCCGATTAAAGCGCCAAACTGGTTAATTAAGCGGCGGGATTGGCCACTTGCGGTAATCAGGCCCCCTGTTCAGGGGCCTGGCATCCATTATAGCTGGATGAAATGCTCACGGTAATAGGCCAATTCACCTACTGACTCACGGATATCATCCATAGCCTGATGAGTACCCTGCTTTTTAAAACCGCTTAGGATTTCCGGCTTCCAACGACGCGCCAACTCCTTCAAAGTGCTGACATCCAGATAGCGGTAATGGAAGTAGGCTTCCAGTTCCGGCATATAGCGGAACAGGAAGCGGCGGTCCTGGCCTACACTGTTGCCGCAGATCGGTGATTTGCCCGCCGGTACCCACTGTTGCAAAAAGGCGATAGTGGCCAACTCGGCGGCATGGTCGTCGTACTGACTGGCCTTCACGCGTTCCACTAGCCCGCTGCCGGTATGAGTACGCACGTTCCAGTCATCCATCAAACCAAGCTGTTCATCGGATTGATGTACGGCGATCGTCGGCCCTTCCGCAAGTATGTTCAGATTAGCGTCGGTGACCAGTGTTGCGATCTCGATAATGCGATCGCGTTCAGGATCCAATCCTGTCATCTCCAGATCGATCCAAATCAGGTTATTTTCGTTTCCTGTCATGATATTTCCTGCGTAAAAGCCAAAAGATAAACAAACTATAGGCAAGGCGGCGAGCGACACTGGCTGTTTACCGACGGTAGTAGGCTGCGCGTGGCGGCTAACAACGGTTATTTAATATAAAATAGCGTGTATCATAGTCTTTTTGGTCGCCATGAGCGATAAAGCGGATTCAAGTGAGGCGCAGTGAGCAAGAACAAACTGTCCAAAGGTCAAGAACGCCGCGTGCAAGCGAACCATCAACGTCGCCTGAAGCGCACTGACAATAAACCGGAACTGGATGATTCCCAACTGGGTGAGCCGCAGGACGGCATCGTCATCAGTCGTTTCGGCATGCACGCCGACGTTGAAGCAGCGGATGGCACTCAGCACCGCTGTAATATCCGCCGTACGTTACGTTCGCTGGTGACCGGCGATCGTGTGGTATGGCGCCCTGGTGTCGGCACCCATGCTGGGGTGAAAGGTATTGTAGAGGCCGTGCATGAACGCACTTCCGTACTGAACCGCCCCGATATCTACGACGGCGTGAAGCCCATCGCCGCCAATATCGATCAGATCGTCATCGTTTCCGCGATCCTGCCAGAGCTGTCGCTGAATATGATCGACCGCTATCTGGTGGCCTGTGAAACGCTGGAAGTCGAGCCGCTGATCGTACTGAACAAAATCGACTTGCTGGATGCAGAAGCACGCAAGACCGTCGACGGGATGATGGATATCTACCGCCATATCGGTTACCGGGTGCTGGAAGTCTCCAGCCAGACGCGTGAAGGGATGGAGGCGTTTGAACAGGCGCTGGTCGATCGTATCAGTATCTTTGCCGGCCAGTCCGGGGTGGGCAAATCCAGCCTGCTGAATGCCCTGTTGCCGCCAAGCGATACGCAAATTCTGGTAAATCAGGTTTCCGATGTCTCTGGCCTCGGGCAACATACCACCACCGCTGCGCGGCTGTACCATTTCCAACACGGCGGCGATGTGATCGATTCACCGGGTGTGCGTGAGTTTGGTCTGTGGCATCTGGAGCCGGAACAAGTGACTCAAGCCTATGTCGAATTCCGTGACTATTTGGGCGGTTGCAAATTCCGCGACTGCAGCCACGACACCGACCCAGGCTGCGCCATCCGCGGGGCGATGGAGAAAGGCGATATCGCCAAAGAGCGTTTTGAAAACTACCATCGTATTCTGGAAAGCATGGCCTCCGTGAAGGTTCGCAAGAACTTCACCGACGCCGCAGGCTGATAATACCGGGCGGCGTTGACTATGGCGGAGCCATGGTTACAATGCGCGCCCTTTACCCCGATTCACGAGGTTAATGTGCTGGATAGCATCAAAATTAAATTGCAGTATTGGTTACCCAAGTTGGCGCTGACCCGCCTGGCAGGCTGGGGCGCAGATAAACAAGCCGGCTGGCTGACCCAGCTAGTGGTGAAGGGCTTCGCCCGCTATTACCGCGTGGATATGCAGGAAGCACAAAATCCTGACCTGACCTCTTATGCGACCTTCAACGATTTCTTTGTACGGCCACTGCGTGACGGCGCACGTCCGATCGTCGACGGCCCCCATTGGCTGGCGCTGCCCGCAGATGGCGCGATAAGCCAACTCGGCCCGATCAACGACGACCAAATTTTCCAGGCTAAAGGCCATTACTACAGCCTGGAGGCGCTGCTGGCCGGCAACTACATACTGGCTGAGCCGTTCCGCAACGGTCTGTTCGCCACCACTTACCTGGCACCTCGTGACTATCACCGTGTGCATATGCCGTGTGATGGCGTACTGCGCGAAATGATTTATGTTCCGGGCGACCTGTTTTCTGTCAACCCACTGACCGCAGCCAACGTACCAAACCTGTTTGCCCGCAATGAGCGTGTGATCTGCGTATTCGATACCGCGATCGGACCTATGGCGCAGATCCTGGTGGGTGCCACCATCGTCGGCAGCATCGAAACCGTCTGGGCCGGCACCGTTACACCACCGCGCGAAGGCATTATCAAGCGCTGGACCTACCCGGCAGAAGGCGCTGAAGGCGCTATCGCACTGGAGAAAGGGGCAGAAATGGGCCGCTTCAAGCTTGGCTCGACGGTCATCAACCTGTTTGCCCCAGGCAGCGTGCAGTTTGCCCCGCAATTGAACAACGGCACCGTGACCCGTATGGGCGAAGCCTTCGCAGAAATCCCGGCGACACCTGCCGCCGCTGAAACAACGCAGATCTAAGGGAATTGATACTGTGCGCCTGATTATCACGCTATTGCTCGGTTGTTTACTGTCTCAACCGGTGCTGGCCGCCACGGTGCCTACCGAAACACAGCTCAAACAAGAGTTGAAGCAGGCGGAAGGCAACAAAAACGTGCCTAATCAGGCGGAAACCACTGAGGCGCTGCAAAGCGCCCTCAACTGGTTATCGGAACGCAAAGAGTCGCTGACGCGTGTTGAACAGTATCAGCGGGTGATCGACGATTTTCCAAAGATGACGCAGGAACTGCGCCGTCAATTGGTAATTGAAGACAGTAAGATCCTGCCAAATGGCGATAACCTGCCGGCCAGCGATCTGGAGCAGCAAATTTTGCAAACCAGCAGTCTGTTGCTGGAACAGGCCCGGCTGTTGCAGCAGGAACAGGAGCGCACGCGAGAAATCAGCGACTCCCTCGGTCAGTTGCCACAGCAGCAGACCGATGCTCGCCGAGCGCTGACGGAAGTGCAGCGCCGTCTGCAGGCACAGCCCGCTAACCCGACCACGCCACATGCACAGGCCGCGCTGGCGTTATTACAAACTGAGGCCGCTGCGCGCAAAGCCAAGGTTGATGAACTCGAGCTGGCGCAGCTGTCGGCCAACAATCGTCAGGAACTGGCGCGGATGCGCGCTGAGGTCTACAAAAAGCGCCACGAGAAAGTCGACATTCAGCTGCAGGCGCTGCGCAATAACCTCAATGCCCAGCGGCAACGTGAAGCCGAACTGGCACTGGAAAAAACCGAGCAGTTGGCCGAACAGAACGGCGACCTGCCAAAAAGCATCAGCCAGCAGCTACAGATCAACCGTGAACTTTCCGCCGCGTTGAACAATCAGGCCCAGCGCATGGATCTGATCTCATCCCAACAACGTCGGGCCGCCGCGCAAACGCTGCAGGTGCGCCAGGCATTAAGCACCATCATCGAACAGGCCCAATGGCTTGGCTCCTCGTCCGCACTGGGAGAAACCCTGCGTGCCCAGGTGGCGACACTGCCAGAAATGCCCAAGCCACAGCAGTTGGACGGCGATATGGCTCAGTTGCGCGTACAGCGACTGCAGTTTGAAAGCCAACTGGAGAAACTCCCACAGCGAGAGTTTAAACGCGACGATGGCAGTGAACTGACCAGCGCGGAACGGCGTATCGTCGACGCCCAGTTGCGTACCCAACGCGAACTGCTCAATTCACTGCTTTCCGGCTGCGATACCCAAATCCTCGAGCTGACCAAGCTCAAAGTGGCCAATACCCAGCTAATTGAGGCCCTGAACGAAATCCGGGACGCCACCCACCGTTATCTGTTCTGGGTGCCGGACATTAATCCGATCAACCTGTCCTACCCGATTAACGTGGCGCACGATCTCACTGTGTTGCTGTCACTCGATACGCTGTCGCAACTCGGCGGTGCCTTTATGATGATGGTGACCAGCCAGGAAACGCTAATCCCGATTTTCGGTGCCCTGCTGCTGGTGATTTTCAGCATCAGCTCCCGCAAGCACTACCACGCCTTCCTGACCCGGGCCAGCAGCCGGGTCGGCAAAGTCACCCAGGACGAGTTCTTCCTGACGGTACGCACCGTGTTCTGGTCGATTCTGGTGGCGCTGCCGCTGCCGGTGTTGTGGGCGGCACTCGGTTTTGGCCTGCAAAGTGCCTGGAACTATCCGGTAGCCGAAGCCATCGGCAAGGGCGTCACTGCGACACTGCCGATCTTGTGGGTTTGTATGATCTGCGCCGCCTTTGCTCATCCACAGGGGCTGTTTATCGTGCATTTCCGCTGGCCGGTGAAGCAGGTTTCACGCGCCATGCGTTACTACAAAATGTCGATCTGGCTGATCGTGCCGCTGATCATGGCGCTGATTACCTTCGACAGCCTGAAAGAACGCGAATTTGCCAACACCCTTGGCCGGCTGTGCTTTATCTTGCTGTGTCTGGCATTGGCCCTGGTAACCAACAGCCTGAAACGTGCCGGCATCCCGCTGTATCTGGACAAGAAAGGCTCCGGCGACAACATGGTCAACACCGCGCTGTGGGGGCTGCTGTTGTCGGCACCGGTGCTGGCAGCACTGGCCTCGGCCGTCGGCTACCTGACCACTTCACAGGCGCTGCTGGCGCGTCTGGAAACCTCGGTAGCCATCTGGTTCTTCCTGCTGGTGATTTACCATATTATCCGTCGCTGGATGCTGATCCAGCGCCGCCGTATTGCCTTTGACCGCGCCAAGCAACGCCGCGCCGATATCCTGGCCCAGCGCGCACGTGGGGAAGAAGAAAGCTCACACACGCCTAACAGCACCGAAGGCTCGACGGATCTGGATGATTCGGAAATCGATCTCGATACCATCAGCGCCCAGTCACTGCGGCTGGTACGTTCGATCCTGACCATGATCGCGCTGGTATCGGTGATCGTGCTGTGGTCGGAGATCCATTCCGCCTTCGCCTTCCTGGAAAACATCTCCCTGTGGGACGTAACCTCGACGGTCAACGGGGTGGAAACGGCACACCCGATCACGTTGGGTGCGGTATTGATCGCCATTTTAGTGCTGGTCGTCACCATGCAGTTGGTCCGTAACCTGCCGGCGCTACTGGAACTGGCGGTGTTGCAGCACCTTGATCTGACGCCGGGCACCGGCTATGCCATCACCACCATTACCAAGTACCTGCTGTTGCTATTCGGCGCTATCCTCAGTTTTTCCTGGATCGGCATCGAGTGGTCGAAACTGCAGTGGGTGGTCACCGCGCTCAGCGTGGGGTTGGGCTTCGGCATGCAGGAGATTTTCTCCAACTTCATCTCCGGCTTGATCATTTTGTTCGAAAAGCCGATCCGCATCGGCGATACGGTGACGATCCGCAACCTGACCGGCACCGTCACCAAGATCAACACTCGCGCCACCACTATTTCTGACTGGGATCGCAAAGAGATCATCGTGCCGAACAAGGCGTTCATCACCGAGCAGTTCGTCAACTGGTCGCTGTCGGACAACCTGACCCGTGTGGTGTTGACGGTGCCGGCACCGGGCGATGCCAACAGCGAAGAAGTGACCAAGATCCTTCTCAACGCCGCCGAGCGCTGCTCGCTGGTGCTGGACAACCCGGTGCCGGAGGTCTATCTGGTCGATCTGCAACAGGGCATTCAGATCTTCGAGATGCGTATCTATGCGGCCGAGATGGGCCACCGCATGCCTCTGCGCCACGAGATCCATCAGTTGATTCTGGCCGGTTACCGCGAGCACGGCATTACGCTGCCATACCCACCGTTCCAGGTGCGCAGCGAGACGCTCTCACGCTTGACCAGCAATGGCCGTACGCCGCCGTCTACCCCACCGCCGAACACCAAACGCGAATCGGGCAGTCTGTAGCGCAGAATGCAAAAAGGGTTCGGCTATGGCCGAACCCTTTTTTTATCGCAATGGCGCTGAATTAGCAGCTATGCGCGCCCGACCGGGAAGGCCAGCACCTCACTCAGGCTCTCGGCACCCAGCGCCAGCATCACCAAGCGGTCAACCCCTAACGCCACACCTGAGCATTCAGGCATGCCGTGCTGCAATGCGTCCAGCAGGTTGTTATCAATCGGATGTTGTGGCAAGCCGCGTTCCGCACGTTTGCGGTTGTCCTGGGCAAAACGCTGCCCTTGTTCGCGACTGTCCGTCAGCTCACGGAAGCCATTCGCCAGCTCAATGCCCTTGAAGTAAACCTCGAAACGCTCCGCCACCCGGTGATCCTCGGTACTGATCTCCGCCAACGACGCCTGACTGGCCGGGAAGTGATAAACGAACGCCGGTTTGTCACGACCAATGTGCGGCTCCACGCCAACGGTGAACAGCAACTGCAACAGCGTATCGCGATCTTCTTCTGTATCGGCAATGTTGCTCAGATCCAGCTTGGCCGCCGCTTCACGCAATTGTGCCTTCTCCGCTGACAGCGGATCGATATCCAGATGGCGCAGGAAAGCCTGCTGATAGGACAGGGTTTCCGCACTGTCGCAATCCAGCACCTGCTGCAGCAGATCGTCCACCTCATTCATCAGACGGTACATGTCGTAATGCGGGCGGTACCACTCCAGCATGGTGAATTCCGGGTTGTGGTGACGACCGGCTTCTTCATTACGGAAGCTGCGCCCCATTTGATAGATCGGACCGCTGCCCGCCGCCAGCAAGCGCTTCATGTGGTATTCCGGGCTGGTCATCATGTACAGCGTCAGGCCATCCGCCGCGCCGGGCCCGACGAAACGCGTCTGGAACGGGAACAGGTGGATATCGGTGACCGTCGCCTGGCTCATGGTTGGCGTCTCAACTTCCAATACGCCACGATCGGCGAAGAAACGCCGGATCTCAGTCAGGATCGCTGCGCGCTTCAACAAATTGGCGATGGGTGCACTTGGCTGCCAGCTTGCCGTTTCGCTCATGGTAATTACTCCGAAATCAAACAGGGGATGCAGTCTACTCGTATCCCGGCATGCAAACAAATTCTTAACAGGCCCTGGACTTTTAACCGCGACATTACCTGATAAATAGTTAGTAATAAGGTTAATAAAAGGTGAATAAACGTTAAATCCAGCCTGCGGTAAATTATCCTCCCAACCGGCGGTTAAAAGGCAAAACAATCGATCACATCAAATTTCTTCTACTTAACTTTAGGTATAGTTAATTCCACATTATTGGTGGGAGATATCTATCCTTAGTATTAATGCAACGACAATAAACTCAGTTAGTTAGCACCCGAAGTTTTTTATAAATATTAAGCATAGATATTTAATTTGCCGTTCTTAACAAGAATATTGGAGGAATGCAGTGCAAACCTTTAACGCCGATCTTGCCATTATTGGGGCCGGGGGTGCTGGTTTACGTGCAGCAATAGCCGCAGCGGAAGCCAACCCCCAACTGAAAATCGCGCTAATCTCAAAAGTCTACCCGATGCGCAGCCATACGGTAGCCGCTGAAGGGGGCTCCGCCGCCGTCACTCAGGATCACGATAGCTTCGACTACCACTTCAACGACACCGTTGCCGGTGGCGATTGGCTGTGTGAACAGGACGTGGTCGACCATTTCGTCCACAACTGCCCGCGCGAAATGACCCAGCTTGAACAGTGGGGTTGTCCATGGAGCCGTAAAGAGGACGGGTCAGTCAACGTACGTCGCTTCGGAGGCATGAAGATTGAACGCACCTGGTTCGCCGCCGACAAGACCGGCTTCCACATGCTGCACACCCTGTTCCAGACCTCGCTCAAATACCCGCAAATCCAGCGTTTCGACGAGCACTTCGTGCTGGATATTCTGGTGGATGACGGCCAGGCTCGCGGCCTGGTGGCGATGAACATGATGGAAGGCACCCGCGTGCAGATCCGTGCCAATTCGGTGGTCATGGCTACCGGCGGTGCCGGGCGCGTGTACCGCTACAACACCAACGGCGGTATCGTCACCGGTGATGGCATGGGCATGGCGTTCCACCATGGCGTACCGCTGCGTGATATGGAGTTTGTCCAATATCACCCTACCGGCCTGCCTGGCTCCGGTATCCTGATGACCGAAGGTTGCCGTGGCGAAGGCGGTATTCTGGTCAACAAAGACGGCTATCGCTACCTGCAGGACTACGGCATGGGGCCGGAAACCCCGCTGGGCAAGCCAAAGAACAAATACATGGAACTGGGCCCACGCGACAAGGTGTCGCAGGCTTTCTGGCATGAATGGCGTGCCGGCCGCACCGTTCCTACCCCACGCGGTGACGTGGTTTATCTCGACCTGCGCCACCTGGGTGAGAAGAAACTGCTGGAACGCCTGCCGTTCATCTGTGAACTGGCCAAGGCCTATGTCGGCGTCGATCCGGTGAAAGATCCGATCCCGGTGCGTCCAACTGCGCACTACACCATGGGCGGCATTGAAACCGATCAAAACTGCGAAACCCGTATTAAAGGGCTGTTTGCCGTCGGTGAATGTTCCTCCGTCGGCCTGCATGGTGCTAACCGCCTGGGTTCCAATTCGCTGGCAGAACTGGTGGTATTCGGCCGGGTGGCCGGTGAGCAAGCAGCTCGCCGCGCGCTGGAAAGCAACCCGGCTAACGGCAGTGCCCTGGATGCACAGGGGCGCGACGTCGAAACCCGGTTGAGCAACCTGATGAAACAGGAAGGCAACGAGAACTGGGCAAAAATCCGCGACGAGATGGGCATGTCGATGGAAGAAGGCTGCGGTATTTACCGTACCCCGGAACTGATGCAGAAAACCGTCGATAAACTGGCTGAGCTGAAAGAACGCTTCAAGCGCGTCAAAATTACCGACAACTCCAGCGTGTTCAATACCGATCTGCTGTACACCATCGAGCTGGGTTACGGACTGGACGTGGCCGAATGCATGGCGCATTCCGCTCTCAACCGTAAAGAATCCCGCGGTGCCCACCAGCGTCTGGACGAAGGCTGTACCGAACGTGACGACGTGAATTTTCTCAAGCATACGCTGGCGTTCCATAACCCGAACGGCGCACCACGCCTGGAATACAGCGACGTGAAGATCACCAAACTGCCACCGGCCAAACGTGTATACGGCGCTGAAGCCGAAGCGCAGGATAAAAAGGATAAGGAGCAGGCAAATGGCTGAGATGAACACCCTGAAAATCGAGGTCATGCGCTATAACCCGGAACGCGACTCTGAGCCGCATTTCGAGACTTACGCGGTGCCTTATGATGAGCAAACCTCGTTGCTCGACGCCCTGGGCTACATCAAGGATAACCTGGCCCCCGATCTTTCCTACCGCTGGTCATGCCGTATGGCGATCTGCGGCTCGTGCGGCATGATGGTCAACCGGGTGCCAAAGCTGGCCTGTAAAACTTTCCTGCGCGAGTACACCGGCGGCATGAAGGTAGAAGCGCTGGGCAATTTCCCGATTGAGCGCGATCTGGTGGTCGATATGACCCACTTTATCGAAAGTCTGGAGGCGATTAAGCCTTACATCATCGGCAATAATCGCAAACCGGAAGATGGCCCTAACGTGCAGACTCCGGCGCAAATGGCCAAGTATCACCAGTTTTCTGGCTGCATCAACTGCGGCCTGTGTTATGCCGCTTGCCCGCAGTTCGGCCTGAACCCAGAGTTTATCGGCCCGGCGGCGATCACCCTGGCACACCGCTATAACCTGGATAACCGCGACTACGGCCAGAAACAGCGTATGGCGCAGCTGAACGGTGAAAACGGCGTCTGGAGCTGTACCTTTGTCGGCTACTGCTCTGAAGTTTGTCCGAAGCACGTCGACCCGGCCGCTGCGATTCAGCAGGGCAAGGTGGAAAGTGCCAAAGACTTCATGATCGCCATGCTGAAGCCGCAATAAGGGAGATAAACAGCAATGACAACACAACGTAAGCCCTACGTGCGCACCATGACGCCGACCTGGTGGCAAAAGCTCGGTTTCTACCGTTTCTATATGCTGCGCGAAAGCACCTCGGTGCCAGCAGTCTGGTTCAGTATCGTGCTGATCTACGGCGTCTTTGCGCTTAAAGGCGGGGTAGATAGCTGGGCGGGTTTCGTCGGTTTTCTGCAAAACCCACTGGTGCTGCTGATTAACGTCGTCGCGCTGCTGGCCGCACTGCTGCATACCAAGACCTGGTTCGATTTGGCGCCGAAAGCCGCCAACATTGTGGTTAACAGCGAGAAAATGGGCCCGGGGCCAATAGTGAAAACGCTGTGGGCGGTGACTGTAGTTGCCAGCGTGGTCATTCTGGCCGTGGCCTTGATGTAATCCGGAGGAAACATGATAAATCTTGCACCTAAACGCTCAGACGAACCGGTTTTCTGGGGATTATTTGGCGCCGGCGGAATGTGGGGAGCCATCATCGCCCCCGCCATAGTGCTACTGATCGGCATTCTTCTGCCATTGGGGTTATTCCCAGGCGATGCACTGGGCTATGACCGCGTACTGGCCTTCTGCCAGAGCCTGATTGGCCGCCTGTTCCTGCTGCTGATGATTATCCTGCCGCTATGGTGCGGTCTGCACCGTATCCACCATGCGATGCATGATTTGAAAATCCATGTGCCCGCCGGCAAATGGGTCTTCTACGGTTTGGCTGCCATCCTCAGCGTAGTGACCCTGATCGGCGTAGTCACCCTGTAACCCCCTTCTGGCGGCCACTTCCGTTGGTCGCCTGTTATTATTTCTAAGGGGCTATCAGTTCGATCAAATCGACATACCCTATGGATTTCAAGCTGTAGCTAGGCGCCCAGTTCACTGATCCCCAGGAGCTTACTCAGGTAAGTGACTGGGGTTAGTGACAAATCTGTCGGGAACAGATTTGAACGCTGCTTGCAGCGGCCCCAAAGGGGCAAGACCCACGGATGGGTCTTGTAAGCAGGTAACAACGCTACAGCTTGAAAGACGACGGGTATCAGTGACTGCTGAACTTCAGCCCCAATATGCCGACTACAATCAGGCACAGGCTGAGAATACGCGCGATATTGGTTGATTCGCCCAGTAGCACCATCCCCATAATCGCTGCACCTACCGCACCAATACCGGTCCATACCGCGTAGGCCGTGCCGGCGGGCAGTGTTTTCATCGCATGCGCCAGCAACAGCATACTGACTACCATGGCAGCAATAGTGATAAGGCTGGGGGTCAGGCGGGTAAAGCCGTGGGTGTATTTCAAACCGATAGCCCACACCACTTCAAGCAAACCGGCAATAAGCAGAATAATCCAAGCCATGAAACAGGCTCCATTACTATGGGGTCGTCCCCGAATACAGATGCGTAAACAGGTCGTCCCGTTTAGCGTTGTGATATGCCCGGAGATTATACCTGCAGCCTGGGAGGATAACAGCACAAAGGTGACTGCCAGGAAAGGCTCAGCAGAGAAAGCGGTATCCCACGACGATGCCCTTTTACGGCCGTTCGCGGAATACCGCAGAAATCATCAAGGTGGGTTATTGCGCGCTACGCTGGATGGCCTTACCACCAGCCTGAATATCTTCGCCTACGCCTTGAGTGGTATTGCATGCGGTCAATGAGGCCAAGAACATCAAAGAGAAAATCGCGATAATACTTTTCTTCAGCATATGAAAGCCCTTATTTGTCAGTGATGAAAAAGTACGGTTTTCTAAGCTTAGTAAATATCAGCGAGAGTTGCTGTTTAGAATGGTCTTATTTCGCACTAATACATTAGTGCATCTGATACTTATTAACTGGCCGTACGCGAGATAGCGCCGCCAAGGTGCTGAACGTCTTCACCGAACCCACGGAAAGTATTACATCCGCTAAGGGACATCAGTAGCAACAGGGAGATAACGGCCAACAGAGTTTTCTTCATTATGCAGATTCTGCCAACAATTTGCGGGAAGGGGTAAAACAAAGGAGCCCAACGAGGCCCCTTTGTATTGAAACTTATTTTACGCGTGATACGTATTCGCCAGAGCGGGTGTCAACACGGACAACTTCGCCAATCTGTACGAACAATGGCACTTTAACCACGGCGCCGGTGCTCAGGGTCGCAGGCTTGCCGCCAGTACCGGCAGTATCGCCTTTCAGGCCAGGATCGGTATCAGTGATTTCAGCTTCGATGAAGTTAGGTGGCTGAACAGCGATAGGACGACCGTCCCACAGGGTAACGATACATTCTGCGTTATCTTGCAGCCATTTTGCCGCGTCAGATACGGTTTTCTCTTCAACACCGTGCTGCTCGAAAGTCTCAGGGTGCATGAAGTGGTAGAACTCACCGTCGTTGTACAGGTAGTTCATGTTGGTATCTACAACGTCTGCACCTTCGCAAGAGTCTGTAGATTTAAAGGTTTTCTCTACACGGCTGCCGGTCAGCAGGCGACGCATTTTAACGCGCGCAAACGCCTGGCCCTTGCCCGGCTTAACGAACTCACTGGATTCGATAGCGTAAGGCTCGCCCTCGAACATGATTTTAAGACCCGGACGGAAATCGTTGCTAGAATAAGTCGCCATGATGGCCCCTCTGAATATTTAAACTGGTAGCTTAGCCAAAAAAATGGCACACATTATAACCCAAAATACGGCATATAGAGAAGATTGGTTGCATCAACTCGCCGATGTTATTACCGATCCCGATGAATTACTGCAGCTTTTGTCACTGAATACGCATCCGGAATTGCCACAGGGCCGTGAAGCCCGCCGGCTGTTTGCGCTGCGCGTCCCGCGCTCTTTCGTAGCCCGCATGCAGCCTGGCGATGCCAATGACCCGCTGCTGCGCCAGGTACTGACTGCCAGCGAAGAATTCATCAAAGCGCCTGGCTTCACCACCGATCCGCTTGATGAGCAGCGTAGCGTGGTACCAGGGCTGCTGCATAAATACCGTAATCGTGCTTTGCTGCTGGTTAAGGGCGGCTGTGCGGTCAACTGCCGCTACTGCTTCCGCCGCCATTTTCCGTATCAGGACAACCAGGGCAATAAGGCCAACTGGCGTCAGGCGCTGGATTATATCCGCCAACACCCGGAACTCGATGAGATTATTTTTTCGGGTGGCGATCCGCTGATGGCAAAAGACCATGAGCTGGACTGGCTAATCGGTGAACTGGAAGCCATTGAGCATCTAAAACGCCTGCGTATTCACACCCGCTTGCCGGTGGTGATCCCTGCGCGAATTACACCGGAACTGTGTCAACGGCTGTCGACATCACGCCTGCAGGTCCTGATGGTCACGCACATCAACCATGCCAATGAGATTGACCGCGAACTGCAGGCCAGCATGGCACAACTGCGTCTGGCTGGCGTCACCTTGCTGAATCAAAGCGTGCTGCTGCGCGGTATCAATGACGATGCCGATACGCTGGCGGCACTGAGCAACGCACTGTTTGACGCAGGCATTTTGCCTTACTACATCCACGTACTGGATAAGGTACAGGGGGCTGCACACTTTATGGTCAGTGATGATGAAGCACGCACTATTATGCAGGCGCTGCTGGGCAAGATCTCCGGCTATATGGTGCCACGCCTGACCCGCGAAGTCGGCGGTAAGCCAAGCAAAACCCCTCTCGATCTGCACCTGATGCAGGACTGATCCCCGGTAGATTGCCGATACAAAAAGAGGCATGCCGTGGCATGCCTCTTTTTTATATTATGAGTTGCTCATTAGGCCGTTATGGACACTTATAAACTTGGCCGGCCATTTTGCTGTCCAGCGGGGCAAAGCTTGAAAGCAGGTTCTGACTTGGACTGGTAGCGCCATAAATGACATTGCCGCCCATCGCCGCTGCCTTGTTACGCAGATCGTTTGCCGCGCCGCGCATGGAGCTGCCTTCACCACCGTTACCGGACAACCAGTTGCTCTGGGTGCCAGTCACTTCACCCACTAGCTGGCATTCCGCAGTCGGTTTGGTGTCGGTAAATTTAACCTGCTGACCTGCGGCGGACAGTTCATTGGTGCTGCTGCAACCTGCCAGCAGCACGGCTGCCGAAAGACCCAGTAAGGCTTTAATCCGCATCTTGTTCCCCATATGATATTGAGAATTCTGCAAAAGCTTATCAGAAAGCGATGCCATCTCTTAAGCATCCGTTGCCACTGGTGCCTGGCCAACGTCTTGAGCGACAGCTAATGAAAGCTCAGTTTACCAGCTAAATCTGTCTGGTCTGCAAAAATATCATCAAATACAGTGCGACTAAGCACGCAAATAAAAAACCCCGGCCAATTGGCTGGGGTTTTTAGCACACAAACGTGTAGGGGATGATTACATCATGCCGCCCATGCCGCCCATGCCACCCATGCCGCCAGCGCCACCTAAATCAGGTGCGTCGCCTTTTGGCAGGTCGGTTACCATGCATTCGGTGGTGATCATCAGGCCAGCCACAGAAGCCGCATACTGCAGAGCAGAACGGGTTACTTTGGTTGGATCCAGGATACCCATCGCGATCATGTCGCCGTATTCTTCAGTTGCTGCGTTGTAACCGTAGTTACCTTCGCCCGCTTTCACGGTGTTGGCAACAACGGATGGCTCTTCGCCGCAGTTCAGAACAATCTGACGCAGTGGCGATTCCATTGCGCGCAGAGCAACTTTGATACCCACATTCTGATCTTCGTTCACGCCACGCAGTTCGCTCAGTTTGGACGCTGCACGAATCAGTGCAACACCACCACCGGCAACTACGCCTTCTTCTACTGCAGCACGGGTTGCGTGCAGAGCATCTTCAACGCGAGCTTTCTTCTCTTTCATTTCAACTTCGGTAGCAGCACCGACTTTGATTACCGCAACGCCGCCAGCCAGTTTAGCTACGCGCTCTTGCAGTTTTTCACGGTCGTAATCAGAAGTTGCTTCTTCGATCTGCTGACGAATTTGGGACACACGGCCCTGAATCGCAGGTTCGTCACCATTACCATCGATGATGATAGTAGTGTCTTTGTTGATAACGATACGTTTAGCCGTACCCAGATCTTCCAGGGTAGTTTTTTCCAGCTCCAGGCCGATCTCTTCAGAGATAACGGTACCGCCAGTCAGGGTAGCGATGTCCTGCAGCATGGCTTTACGACGGTCACCGAAACCAGGTGCTTTAACCGCAGCCACTTTCACGATGCCGCGCATGGTGTTAACCACCAGGGTAGCCAGCGCTTCGCCTTCAACATCTTCAGCAATGATCAGCAGTGGTTTGCCGGCTTTCGCCACGGCTTCCAGTACTGGCAGCATTTCACGGATGTTGGAGATTTTTTTGTCAGCCAGCAGGATGAACGGGCTTTCCAGTTCGATAGAACCGGTTTCTGGCTTGTTGATGAAGTACGGAGACAGGTAACCGCGGTCGAACTGCATCCCTTCAACAACGTCCAGCTCGTCTTGCAGGCCGGTGCCTTCTTCAACGGTGATAACGCCTTCTTTACCCACTTTCTCCATCGCTTCTGCAATCAGTTTACCCACAGTTTCGTCGGAGTTTGCAGAGATGGTGCCAACCTGAGCGATGGCTTTGGAGTCAGAGCAAGGTACGGACAGTTTTTTCAGTTCTTCAACAGCAGCGATAACCGCTTTGTCAATACCGCGCTTCAGATCCATCGGGTTCATGCCGGCAGCGACTGCTTTCAGGCCTTCGGTGATGATGGATTGAGCCAGTACGGTTGCAGTGGTGGTACCGTCGCCCGCAGCGTCGTTCGCTTTAGAAGCAACTTCTTTCACCATTTGCGCACCCATGTTTTCGAACTTGTCTTCCAGTTCGATCTCACGAGCAACAGATACGCCATCTTTAGTGATGGTAGGAGCGCCGAAGGATTTATCCAGCACTACGTTACGGCCTTTCGGGCCCAGGGTCACTTTCACTGCATCAGCGAGAACATTCACACCGCGGAGCATTTTCACGCGAGCGTCATTGCCGAATTTTACGTCTTTAGCTGCCATTGGTATTTCCCTTCAACTCGTTCAGTTCAGAAGATAAAGCGTTATTACGCTTCAACAATTGCCAGAATGTCGCTTTCGGACATGATCAACACTTCTTCATTGTCGATCTTCTCTGCTTTCACGCCGTAGCCGTCGTTGAAAATCACGATATCGCCAACTTTCACATCCAGCGGTTGGATGTTGCCGCTTTCCAGAACACGCCCTTTACCCACTGCCACAACTTCACCACGAGTAGATTTACCCGCTGCAGAGCCAGTCAGAACGATGCCGCCAGCAGATTTTGATTCAACTTCTTTGCGCTTGACGATAACGCGGTCATGCAATGGACGAATACTCATTGAACGCTCTCCTGTAAGAAGGTTTCTATCAGACTTAGGGTTGTCACCGGATTGTTATTACCGGCCTCGTGGGATTTGAAATGGGGGCATTCCATCCCCCTTCAAGGGCCAGACCAAAAAAATTTTCGCTTTTGACGGCAATCCAGAGGGGACAAATGTGAAAAACGCGGCGGAGCCGCGTTTTTTTAACGATCGTTACGCTTGTCATGATCGTCCGGCTGGTTTCCCAACGTATAACGATCGTCGTCCTTACGTTGAAATTCGCCATCGAAGGTGTTGCCGTTGGCAGCATCGCCGCCCTGGCTCCAGCCGCCGGGACGGTAGACCGAAAGGTGTGGCATCAGTTTCAGCGTCAGCGACTTCTGCACCGGCGGCAACAGCAGCAGCAGGCCAAGGAAGTCGGTAAAGAATCCCGGCACCAGCAGCAGGAAGCCCACCAATACCAGTGAAACGCTCTTTACCATTTCCGCTGCCGGGCTTTCACCCTCGGCCAGCTTCTGTTGCATCTGCATGAAAGTTTTCATGCCCTGATTACGCACCAGCGAAATGCCGACACAAGAGGTAAATACCACCAACAGCAGGGTGATCGCTACGCCCATAACGGCGGCGACTTTGATAAATAGCGATATTTCTATGTAAGCCAATAAAAATATCAGCAGTAACGGTAACCAGCGCACCTGGTTCTCCTCTGGCAGATCTACGTTGCCGCAAGGAAGCGACAACGCGAAAAAGGGGCCGGTAAACGGCCGACCTAAATACAATGGGGTCAGCCGAGGGTCATTTCAACCAAAGGTCCTTTTTTATTGCTAAAGTTAGTAAACGTGAAAGAGATCACAGAACGAATAACACGTGATTTTAGAAGGCTCAGAAGGTGATCTGGATTCATTCATTTATTACTAACCAGCATATGATCTGGGCTGCAACGGGCACTGTGGTTAATCGTTTCACGCCTGAAGCCTTCGGCAACATAATTTGGTTACCTGACAATTAATTCGGCAGCAATACAAAGAAGGTTCTCATGTCAAATAACATTCGTATCGAAGAAGACCTGTTAGGAACACGTGAAGTCCCCGCAGAAGCCTATTACGGTGTTCACACTCTGCGTGCGATTGAAAACTTTTATATCAGCAACAGTAAAATCAGCGACGTGCCCGAGTTTGTCCGCGGCATGGTGATGGTAAAAAAAGCCGCAGCGCTGGCAAATAAAGAGTTAAAAACCATTCCACGCAAAATCGCTGATGTCATCATCCAGGCTTGTGATGAAGTGCTGGACAAAGGCAAATGCATGGACCAGTTCCCGGTGGACGTGTTCCAGGGCGGTGCAGGCACTTCACTGAACATGAACACCAACGAAGTGCTGGCGAATATTGGTCTGGAACTGATGGGTCATCAGAAAGGCGAATACCAATACCTGAACCCTAACGATCACCTCAATAAATGCCAGTCCACCAACGACGCCTACCCTACCGGCTTCCGCATTGCGGTTTACGCTTCCAACCAGAAACTGATCGACGCCATCAACCAACTGCGCGAAGGTTTTGACCGCAAGGCCACAGAGTTCGAAACCATCCTGAAAATGGGTCGTACCCAGTTGCAGGATGCGGTGCCTATGACCCTGGGTCAGGAATTCCATGCGTTCAGCGTGCTGCTGAAAGAAGAAACCCGCAACCTGCATCGCACCGCCGAGCTGCTGCTGGAAGTGAACCTGGGTGCCACCGCTATCGGTACTGCGCTGAACACGCCGGAAGGCTACCAGCACCTGGCTGTACAAAAACTGGCGGAAGTCAGCAACCTGCCGGTCGTGCCGGCCGAAGATTTGATCGAAGCCACCTCCGACTGCGGTGCCTACGTTATGGTGCACAGCGCACTGAAACGTTTGGCGGTCAAACTGTCCAAAATCTGTAATGACCTGCGCCTGCTGTCTTCAGGCCCACGCGCCGGTCTGAACGAGATTAACCTGCCGGAACTGCAGGCCGGCTCCTCCATCATGCCTGCCAAGGTCAACCCGGTGATCCCGGAAGTGGTCAATCAGGTGTGTTTCAAGGTGATCGGCAACGACACTTGCGTTACCATGGCGGCCGAAGCAGGCCAGCTGCAGTTGAACGTGATGGAGCCGGTAATTGGCCAGGCGATGTTTGAGTCAATCCACATCCTGACCAACGCCTGCTATAACCTGCTGGAAAAATGCATTAATGGCATCACCGCGAACAAAGAAGTGTGCGAGCATTATGTGTTCAATTCTATCGGTATCGTCACCTATCTGAACCCGTTTATTGGCCACCACAATGGCGACATCGTCGGGAAGATCTGCGCTGAAACCGGAAAGAGCGTGCGTGAAGTGGTGCTGGAACGCGGTCTGCTGACCGAAGCCGAGCTCGATGATATCTTCTCCGTGGAGAACCTGATGCATCCAGCCTATAAAGCCAAACGCTATACGGATGAAAATGAACAATAACAGAGACACCCGGTAGCCCAAAAAGGCACGCTAAGTCCCCTGGATAGCGTGCCTTTTTACTTTCCATTGCCCACAAAATTTTAACTTTTTATTTTCAATTTACACCCAAAATAATTGGAGCTGCATCAAGGCGGCAAGAGGGTGAATCCCCAGGAGCTTACTCAAGTAAGTGACTGGTGTGAGCACTGGCAGCCAACGCAGATGCGGCTTCAAGGATGACGGGGACATCTCATCTTAAGGAGTAGACACTATGTTAGCCGTAGAATTGGTTATCGTTCTGCTGGCCATTTTTTTAGGGGCCAGGTTGGGCGGTATCGGGATTGGATTTGCAGGCGGGCTGGGGGTGTTGGTCCTGGCGCTGATTGGCGTGAAGCCGGGCAGCATTCCGTTCGACGTGATCTCCATCATCATGGCGGTGATTGCCGCGATCTCAGCGATGCAGGTCGCGGGCGGTATGGATTATCTGGTGCAGCAAACTGAAAAGCTGCTGCGCAAGAACCCTAAACACATCACCATTCTGGCGCCGATCGTCACTTATTTTCTGACTATCTTCGCCGGTACCGGCAATATTTCTCTTTCTGCCTTGCCCGTGATTGCCGAAGTAGCGAAAGAACAGGGCATCAAGCCTTGCCGTCCGCTATCAACCGCCGTGGTATCTGCCCAGATTGCCATTACCGCTTCACCCATTTCCGCGGCGGTGGTCTACATGTCCTCAGTGATGGAAGGTCACGGCGTCAGCTACCTGCACCTGCTGATGGTTGTCATGCCTTCTACCTTCTGCGCCGTGGTGCTGATGTCGCTGCTGGTAAGCTGGTTATTCGACGCCAAACTGTCTGACGATCCGGTTTATCTGAAACGCCTTGAAGAAGGCCTTGTCACCCTGCGCGGCAACAAGCTTGTTGAAATCAAACCGCGTGCCAAAGTTTCGGTACTGCTGTTCCTGCTGGGTGTGTTGTGCGTGGTGGCCTACGCCATCATTAACAGTCCGGGTCTGGGGCTGGTAGCGAAACCGCTGATGAACACCACCAACGCGATTTTGATCATCATGTTGAGCGTCGCGACCCTGACCACTCTGCTGTGCCGCGTCGATACCGATATGGTACTCAACTCCAGCACCTTTAAGGCCGGTATGAGCGCCTGTATCTGTATTCTGGGCGTAGCCTGGCTGGGTGACACCTTTGTGCAGGCCAACATCGACTGGATCAAAGAGACCGCGGGCAGCGTGATCCAATCACACCCGTGGCTGCTGGCGGTGATCTTCTTCTTCTGCTCGGCACTGCTGTACTCTCAGGCCGCTACCGCCAAGGCGCTGATGCCAATGGCGCTGGCGCTGAACGTTTCGCCATTGACCGCCGTCGCGTCCTTTGCCGCCGTTTCCGGCCTGTTCATCCTGCCGACCTACCCTACGCTGGTCGCCGCGGTACAGATGGATGACACCGGCACCACGCGCATCGGGCGTTTTGTGTTTAACCATCCGTTCTTTATTCCCGGCACCATCGGGGTGATATTGGCGGTGTTGTTCGGCTTCCTGCTGGGCAGCGTGATGCTGTAATGCTTTCACCGGGGCTACGGCCCCGGTTTCTCCCCCCGCCCCATTGGCGATAAACTCGCCTTCTAGCCGAGCGTCCTTCAAGGTATAGTGCTCACTGATAATCTCGATGAGAGGGCTGAAGATGTCTGATTGCGAAGCTGTCGTCATACTCTGCACTGCGCCCGATGAGGCCACCGCGCAAGACCTGGCAGCCCGGGTTTTGGGGGAAAAGCTGGCAGCCTGCGCCACGTTGCTGCCTGGTGTGACATCGCTCTATTACTGGGAAGGGAAACTGGAACAGGAATACGAAGTGCAAATGTTGTTCAAAAGCGACCGCCACCATCAAGACGCCCTGCTCAACACCCTGAAACAACATCACCCGTATCAAACGCCCGAGCTGTTGGTGCTGCCGGTGATGGCTGGAGATAAAGACTACCTGTTATGGATCAACGCCTCATTAAAGTAATATTCCTGCTCTGCAGCCTGTTTTTTTTACCGCAAGCGGCTCAGGCATCTTTGTTCGGCCAAAGCGGCGATAGCCAGTTCGTGCCCGTCGATCAGGCATTCGCCTTTGACTTTAAGCAACAGGACCACCAACTGGCCCTGAGCTGGCAAATCCGCCCCGGTTACTACCTCTATCGTCAGCAGATCAAACTGGTGCCGCAGCAGGCGACGCTAGGCACCTTTACGTTGCCCGAAGGACTGAGCCACAAGGATGAGTTCTTCGGTGAAGTCGCTATTTTCAAGCAACAGCTCGCACTGAACATTCCACTGCAACAGGCGGCCAACGGCGCCAGCCTGAGCGTAACCTATCAGGGCTGCGCGGAAGCCGGTTTCTGCTACCCGCCTGAAACGCGAGTGATCCCTCTGGATGCGGTAAGTGCCACAACCACACTGCCAGTCAGCACGCCAGAAGAACCGGTGCCAGCCAACCTGCCATTCTCCCCGCTATGGGCACTGCTGATTGGCATTGGTATTGCTTTCACCCCCTGCGTATTGCCGATGTATCCGCTGATTTCCGGCATCATTCTTGGGCGTGAAAAGCCGCACAGTAGCGGCCGTATACTGGCACTGGCGGTGGTTTATGTGCAGGGCATGGCGCTGACCTACACCTTGCTGGGTTTGGTGGTTGCCGCCGCCGGCTTGCAATTTCAGGCAGCGCTGCAACATCCGTATGTGCTCATCGGCCTGTCGGTGCTGTTTATCGCCCTGGCACTGTCGATGTTCGGTCTGTATTCGCTGCAGTTACCTTCTTCGCTGCAAACCCGGCTGGCAGGCTGGAGCAACACCCAACAAGGCGGTTCGCTGCCTGGCGTGTTCCTGATGGGCGCTCTGGCCGGGCTTATTTGCTCCCCTTGTACCACCGCGCCGCTTAGCGCCATCCTGTTGTACATTGCCCAAAGCGGCAATATGTGGGCCGGCGGCGGTACCTTGTATCTGTACGCACTGGGGATGGGTATCCCGCTAGTGCTGGTGACTCTGTTCGGTAACCGTCTGTTGCCACGCAGTGGCCCATGGATGCAGTATGTCAAAGAGGCTTTCGGGTTTGTGATCCTGGCGCTGCCGGTATTCCTGCTGGAACGAGTGATCGGTGACGTGTGGGGACTACGGTTGTGGAGCCTGCTTGGCCTGGCGTTCTTCGGCTGGGCCTTCGCGCTGAGCCTGAAGACTTCCCGCGGCTGGGTGCGGGCGTTGCAATTACTGTTGCTGGCAGCGGCCGTCATTGCTGCGCGACCGTTGCAAGACTGGGTCTTTGGCACCAACAGCGCACAACAGGCAGAGGTACAACACCTAAACTTCACGCGTATCAGTAACATAGATCAGCTCAATGCGGCACTACAGCAGGCCAAGGGGAAGTCGGTGATGCTGGATCTGTACGCCGACTGGTGCGTCGCCTGTAAAGAGTTCGAGAAGTATACCTTTAGTGATACAGGTGTTCGGGCCACACTTGCCAACACGGTGCTGCTGCAGGCGGATGTCACGGCGAACAATGCCGAGCAGGTCGCGCTCCTTAAACACCTGAAAGTCCTGGGATTACCAACTATTCTGTTCTTTAACGGCACGGGGCAAGAGCTAACCAGCCAACGGGTTACCGGATTTATGGATGCCGCGACGTTCAACGCGCATTTGCAGAAAACGGTGCAATAAATAACACTGAGGATCGGAACCGAATTTGGAGGAAGCACAAGTGCAACGTGAACACGTCCTTGATACGGCACTGGGGCTGTTAGAACAACAGGGCCTGGCGACCGCCACACTGGAAATGCTGGCGGAGAAACTCGATGTACAGCCGGGCGACCTGAAACGGTTCTGGCCGGATCGTGAAGCGCTGCTGTATGACTGCCTACGCTACCATGGTCAGCAAATTGATACCTGGCGTCGACAGCTGCTACTGGACGAAAACCTGAGCCCACAGCAAAAACTGTTGGCGCGCTATGACGTTTTGGCAGAGTACGTCAAACACGACCGCTACCCCGGCTGTTTGTTTATCGCTGCCTGCAGCTTTTTCCCGGAGGTGGACCACCCTATCCACCAATTGGCAGAGCAACAGAAGCTGACGTCGCTGGATTTTACCCGCGATTTACTGCGTGAAATGGATGCCGATGACGCCGATATGGTGGCACAACAGATGGAGCTGATTCAGGAAGGTTGCCTGAGCAAACTGCTGATAAAACGCCAGCTACAGGATGTTTCCGTCGCCAAGCGGCTGGCGGAAGACATTTTGCAGGTAGCTCAGTGCCGCAGAAACGGGGCGTTAAGTTAATTCATCGTGCGGTGGTGTACCGCTGCCGCAAAATTTTGGCCAACCCGGTGCGATTTTTGCGCCCTTTGACCGAAAAGCCAGCAACCAGACGCGTTTTACCTGATTTCATTCATAAAGCCATTGACTGCCTTCGGCCAATACGGTTTAATGCTGCGCGTTGCCCGGATAGCTCAGTCGGTAGAGCAGGGGATTGAAAATCCCCGTGTCCTTGGTTCGATTCCGAGTCCGGGCACCAAATTCATATCAACGGACCTCCACGGAGGTCCGTTTTTGCATTCTAAGCCCGCACAAATCAACACTTCGACAATCCCTTAACTCTACCCAACTCAATCAACTTCAACCCGCATCAAGTCCCTTGCGAGGGTACAACTGAGGGTATAGTCTGATTCGATAAAATTTATACCCCCTTTTACTATCAGGAGATACCGCCAATGGCGCTCACTGACGCTAAAATCCGAGCTGCTAAACCGGATGAAAAGCCTTATAAACTTGCCGACAACGGTACTAACAAATATGTTTTTGCTCGTTCAGCCTAACGGCTCCCGCTACTGGCGGCTCCGCTACCGGTTTCTGGGAAAAGAGAAAACGCTCGCTATAAAGCAGCCGAAGCTAAAGAGATAAATGAGATTGCAGCCCGTCTTCAGAAACGTATCACTGCAATCATGCGCTATGCTGCTCAGTCAGGCATTATCAGCTATAACCCTGCCGTGGATATGGCTGGCGCTTTAACGTGAAACGCAACGCTTATCATGGATAAAACATTCACCCTAAAAAACTCATTATGCGATGCAATAAATTCTTTAATATTCTTGCTGAGCGCCACCCGTTAGAACTCTTTGCGCAAGTTAGTTTTATTAATGCGATAATTGTCCAGGTGGTCATTCAACGTTTTTTACTGATCAAGCTCCCTTTATCTGGTCCAATCCACCCAGCCTCAGCCAGTGGTATAATTCGGTATTGCGTCGGAACCCCAGCTTGCGCATCACGGTTCGCTTATGGCTGCTGACGGTTTTTGGGCTGATGTTCAAATGGCTATGCAGGCTTTTTAGCGGCATAGCCTGACTTAAGCAGCGCATCACGTCCCGCTCGCGCTCGGTCAGGGCCAGTGTCGTGCAATAAGAACAAAGGGCTATCGACGCCTCGATGCCTCCCGCCGCCTGCAACCCCTGTTCGACCAGTGTCAGCACCGCTTGGGGGCGCGCACGTCGCCAGAGGTTGCCCTTTTCATGCTGGCAGCCGCTGTGGTTGTCGGCAAGACTGGCTCGTACGCTGATGTACACAGGCGGGGCTGACTGAGGGCAAGCATGCAGGCAAAGCTGAAGCGGCCAGCCCTTGCGAACGGACCAGAAAACCAGGTTGGCCTGGGCCACTTCCCTCTCGTCGACAAAGTGCACCCGCTGTCCTCGACGTTGAAAATAAGACAGCAAAATGAACTGAATACCCTGAACAAAGAAGCGGTTCTCATCCAAAATGCACACTGTAACGATCTTTTTCATAAGGCCTCCCGGGCCGAAATCTGAGGGGGTATAATCACCGCCTGAAAGCGGGTGTCCGCAGGGAAAAACAGACGAGCGTCCTGACGATAATGCTCAGCCGACACCTCTTGTCGCTGATGGTGCAAAATCATGATCAGGCTGGCATACACATTCGCGTCGATACGCCGCGTGAGATAGTCCTGTGCCCAATGGACGTAACGCTCAAGCAGATGCTCATCACGTGTCCGGTTGTAAGTCAGCAGCGCGTTGACCTGTTCATCAAAACGTACGCGCTCCCAATGTACCCAACGTGCCAGAGTCGGCATCGCCTGCACGTCACGCATATCCACCAATCCAGCGCGCTCTGCGCGGGTCAAAATAAGTCCCCCCTGCAAAGAAGAGACCATCAGCAATAGAATTGCGACCGAGACAGGCGGCAACCCCCCCCGCAATACCCAGCCCCAAAAGGCCGGCAGCGGTCGACTCGCCATAACACCGCTGACCTGGCGTTCCAGCATCGCCAGCACCATCAGAAACACCATGAAGTGCAGCGCCGACAGGTAAAACGGGTACTCCAGCTGGGTATGTAATGCCATAGGCAATAGCACCAGACACAGGCCGCTGGCTTCACCCGCACCACGCCGACCAGCCTCAAAGGCCCCCGCATCCCAGCGCCAGACACGCAGCACCAGTCGCACACAGCCCAACATAATCAACCCTATCCCCAGCAGTGCCACCAGACCGCCTTCAACCCACCACAGTAAAATCTCGTTATGCGGATGATTGGCGATTTCACTCACTACCGTTGGCGGTTGCAGGTTGATGCGAAAATGCAGGAAATTGTACTCAAAGCTGCCATAACCCCAGCCTAACCAGGGCTTCTCTGCGATCATTCGCAAGGTGTCGTGAAGCATGGTCCAACGCGCATGGTTGGAGGCCTCGTGGTTAAGGTAGCGCAGCCCGTCCTCCGGGCCTGCCGCCAACATGCCGATCAGCCCTATCAGTACCCCCGCGCCTAACAGAACTGTGGCTTGCTTACAGCGAGCGGGAAAGCGCGCGTTAAAACGCCAGAGAAACAGCAAAGCTACCAGCCCGCCTCCCAGCCAGCCGACGCGGGACTGGATCCAGACCAGCAGCATCGGTAACACCAACAACAACACGCCCAAATATGCCTGGCGACAGTGCTCATACCGCGCCCGCACCAGGGCAAAACCCGGCAACAGAAACAGCATCAGCGCCAGCGCCAGTCCAGTGGCCATAAAACTTGCCAGCACGTTAGGCTGCTGGAAAATCCCGTACACACGGCTTCCCGCCTTCATTGGCACCCAGGCCCATGCGGGGGCAAACAACTGTACCAACGCCAGCACTGCCTGGCCGGACACGGCCAGTAGTACGATAAACAACACGCCCTGACGCTGCAGACGTGACAGGCGCACCTGCAGCCAGGTGGAGTAAAACACAGCGCCAGCCACCAGCCCCGCAACCCGCCAGTCAGCACGGAGTAACCCGGCAGGAGAGGCATACAACAGCGGAATGGTCAGTACGACAATGCCCGCAATAAATAACGGCAGAGATGTCGTCGTCACACGATATTTATCTGGGGCGACACGAACGCTAATAAATAAAACCAGCACGGCCATTACACCCCAAACCATATTATTAAGCGGAATTGAAAGCCCTGACGTGCCGTTATTAATGATATAGTACCCCCCACAGAATACAGTGGCAGCCCAAAAAAACAAAAGAGAGGAAACACCCTTTATCATTGGTATAGTCCTTTTAATGAAATGATGGTCGTCAGGTTTAAGATGACTAATAAAACCCGCACAAAAAAACCAATACCAATGGAGATGGGAATTTTTATAATTTATAGAATATATATTTATATAGGCATAATGTTTTCATTTAGAAGACAACTCAATACGGTGAAACCGATATGATAACAGAGGCTGAATACTCCCCAGCAGGGGCATAAGATTTAACATCCATATCAGATTGTACACGTAGTTGAGTGTTGGACATCATCGAGGCAGAAACCTTAACAGACACTCCAGTGGCTAATTCAATATTAGAACGCCCTACCACCGCAACTACCGGTGCCCGCCCACAATCCACTACACCATCGATAAACCTTCGGCTAAATCCGCCCTCGTTCGAGTAAAGGACACCATGATCGATTTCTGACGGCAGGTTAATTTCGCATTTAACATCAGGCGGTAACGCTTTCACACAAAAAGCATTACCCGCATTCGCGACAGTAGTGGCATCCATGACGCCTAATGCCGTGAAAAACTTAGACCCAGACATTTTTTGCCCAAACAAGACACACTCGCCACCGGCAGAAGCCCCTTCGTGTGGCCCCCATGATAACGTCGTTGTACAGGTTGAGTCATCGCTCAGCTTCCATTCTTCTAGCGATTGGAGACGACAAGGCCCCACGCTGAGTGGCGAATGAGAAACATAACTATAAGGCACCCACATGCATCCCTCATACGGAATACCTCTGGATATATCCCCTTTATCACAGTGAACTCCAACTGGCACTATATCTAGTGCATAACCCCCTGGTTTACCTATCGGCGCACCGATTTCCTGCATGACCGTCCCACCATGAGTGGTATAAACGTGACTTGCGCATTGCCCAGCCTCGGTAGCGCTACAAGATATTATTTTTGGATTGGAAATGAAAGGCCATTGTATGGCCTGTGAATATTTAACAGGTGATAAAAAAAGCATAATAATATATATTAACCGCATAAACCACCCTCTTTTTAATTTTAATTAAATCAGGAAAAATCCGACAAAAAAAAACAAAAAAAATGCATTCCGATGAAAAATCAATACGGAGAAACTGCTATGACAACCGATGCAAAATACTCCCCAGGAGCGGCATTAGATTTAATATCCATATCGGATTGTACACGTAGTTGAGTATTGGACATCATCGAGGCAGAAACCTTAACAGACACCCCAGTGGCTAATTCAATATCAGAACGCCCTACCACCGCAACTACCGGTGCCCGCCCACAATCCACTACACCATCGATAAACCTTCGGCTAAACCCAGCCTCGCCCTCGAAAATAACACCATGATCGATTTCTGACGGCAGGTTAATTTCACATTTAACATTAGGCGGTAATGCTTTCACACAATAAGCATTACCGGCATTCGCGACAACAGTGGCATCCAAGACGCCTAACGGTGTACTGAGAGTCGTCGACACTAATTGCGACCCAGTCAATTGCCCGAACAAGACGCACTCGCCACCAGGAGCAGCCCCTGAGTGCTCCCCCCATGCTAAATACGATTTACAGGTCGAAGAACTACTCAGTTGCCATCCGTCTACAGTTTGGAGATTACAAACTGAATACTCGGTCATTGGCGCGTGACCAGTATACCCTCCCGCCCAATAGCATCCCTCATATCGCACTCCTCTGGACTGATCTCCCCTCTCACAATGGATACCGTATGCTGCTATCTTTAATTCACCAGATATTGGCCTAGTTATCGGCTCACCTATTTCCTGCATGACTGTCCCATCATGGGCATAGTAAACAGAGATTGAACAATCACCATTGTCTGAATTTTTACACGATGTTATTATTGGATTGGATATGGATGGCCACTGCATGGCGTTAGAATATTGAATTGACCAAGCCAAGGTTATAATTATATAGATAAAACGAATCATTTTATTCACGCACCAGGTTGAAGTTCATTAAAGAAAAACTAAATTCACCCAAATAGTTACCAACTCAGATAAAAATTCAATTCGATAAAAATCAATACGGAGAAACTGCTATGACAACCGATGCAGAATACTCCCCAGGAGCGGCATTAGATTTAATATCCATATCGGATTGTACACGTACCTGATTTCTGGATATCATCGAGGCAGAAACCTTAACAGACACCCCAGTGGCTAATTCAATATCAGAACGTCCTATCACTGCAACCACGGGGTTTCCCCCACAATCCACCGCGCCATCGATGAACCTTCGGCTAAACCCAGCCTCGCCCTCGGAAATAACACCATGATCGATTTCTGAAGGGAGGTTGATGGCACATGTAACACTTGGCGCCAGTGGTTTCACACAAAAGCTATTGCCAGCATTCGCTACGGTCAGGGCATCCCTGTCCCCTAAAGGTGTGCTGAGCGTCGTCGACATAAGTGGCCCAATCAATTGCCCGAACAAGACACACTCGCCACCAGGAGCAGCCCCTGTGTGCTCCCCCCATGATGAGGCCGTTTGACAGGTCGAATTATTATCCAGCTCCCATTTCCCTGGAGTTCGAAGCCTACAGAATCCTGTCATCTGTGGAGCATGGCCATGAGTTGTCCAGTAACAATTTGTATACGGACGGCCTTTGGCAGCCTCGCCATCATTACAGTGGACCCCGTACGCTAATATATCTGTTGAATTAATTCTTGGATTACCTATTGGCATGCCAATTTCTTGCATGACAGTTCCACTATGATAATAATTAACGTTAGCCACACAGGAGCTCGCTGTCGTATTCTTACAAGATGTTATGCTTGGATTAGATACGAATGGCCATTGTATGGCATGTGAGTACGAAACCGGCCAGCTCAAGGCAATAATAAAATAGAGGAAACGCGTCATTTTACTGATACTCCAGATTTACGGTAGCCACGGCACTAAAATAACCCAGCCCTATCGTTTTTTTAGTAATAGCCTGGGGTTCCCCTTTAACATAAGCCTTAAAGGTGATTTGGTTGCTGCCTTTCTGCAACGGATATTCACCGCTCTCTTTATTGACAGGCAAAGGTCTTGCCCCCAACGTCTCAAGCCCTATCCCTATTCCTGTCGCCGTACTGCTCCCATCAATGGCCAATAAACCGGGTAAGGCCAGGTTCTCCGTCCCTTTGAACGTCACCTTTACCGATTTCCCCAACGACAGATCGCACTCCGCCAGATTTATCTCAACTTGCTGCCCCCCTGTACGAGTATTCAGATACAGGTATTTATCTATAATGGTGCCAAAATCCAGCTGCACCTCTTCATCACCCGGCAAAATAACGCATGGTTCCGCCACCAGTGCACCGTAAAAGTGTAGGTTCTTGTCATCATTGGCAGCCTGTGCCGATGATGACATTCCTCCGATGAGCAGCAACAGCGCTGAGGCAAGCCCCCAGATTTCGTGATACAGAGGACGCGTCTCCATGGTATCTTTCATGACTCTCTCCTCAGTCATACTCGGCGCGTAACGTTGCCCAGGCCTCGAACGTCCCCTCTGCGAGGGTTGCCCCCAGGCGCTTGACAGGGACTGCCTCCAGTCGCGGCGGCGCCTGGGGATTAATCACCAACGTACTGCCGGGTGTGAACGGGACATCATTTCGGTAAACCCGGATCCCAAAATCCGTCTTGCTGCTCAGCAGCGCCTCTTTGTCAAACGCCGCCGACGTGCCGCTTAAGCTCAACTTCAATGCCCCACCGCCATTGGCAGAGCCGCCACAGGTTATCTGGTAGTTCATCGCTTGGCGGTAGTTAACCCCGTTCACTTTGCTGATACCCACCCGCTCCCCGAAGTCCACGTCAACCCTATTGCCATCATTGATGGTACAGGGCGGCGGCTCTATCAACGTTCCGCGTATCCTCACCTCCCCCTCAGCCATAACCGGTGAATTTATCATCACCTGGACGACCAAGAGACAGGCATAGCAAATCATTGTGTTGTTCATGCACTGCCTCATGCTACTGGTAGTCCACGAGCATCGTGGCTCCCGCAGTGAATTCACCCCCACTGAGGGTGACTCCACTCTGTTTGACTGGCACAACCCATAAGTCCGGTTCTTTGAAGCCGCCGTAGAAGTTCCGCCAGCTATTCACAGGCAATAAATTGCTACCCAGTTGCATTTGAATACCCAACCCCGCCTTGGTGGTTTGCAACAGCTTAGTGTCAAATGCAGCCCCCGTTCCTTTCACCTGCAGTTTCACCCAGGGCGACGAGTTGCATTTCAAGGTGTAATTCACCCGTGTCCGGTAATTGTTGCCGTCTACCTGGGTCGTCATTACCTCGCCGAAATCCACCTCAATCGGTTTGCCCGCATTAATGGTGCACGGCTTCTGTACCACCTTCACCTTGATGGTTACCGTGCTCGTTGCCGCAGCGCCGGCCAGCAACGGCATGACAGCGCACAGCGTTGCCAGCGCCAGGCATGTCCGTTGTTGCATCGTTGCGCGTCCTTTCATATCAACCTCAGTCATAATTCAGCTGAAAATCCACGGCGGCGCGGTAAGACCCAGCCACCAGAGGTGCCGAAGTGCGCTCGGGTGTGACGGTGTAAGTCAGACTGCTCTGACCCGGCGTCAAAAACAACGGCTCACCGCGGCTGCCAAGACGCACATCCCGCCCAGTGCTATCCAGCAGGCGCAAACCTAAACCAAAGACGCCCCGCACCTTCACCAACTGAGGGTTGTCCATGTCGGACGGTGCCCGGAAACTCACGCTCACTGACGGTTGATTGGGTGCCCAAGTTAGCGCACCGGTACGCACATCACGCTGGCTGGCTGGCGTACGCAGACAATCTTTTAACCGCAGTTCAAAAGCCACAGGGGTTCCCTGCGCACCCAGTGTATCCAGACGTGCCGTACCGGTTTCACCTAGCCAGATAGCCTGGTGCGCACTGCTCATTTCCAGGCGGCAGGCGCTCTCGGTCAACGCCCCCCGCACATACAGCGTGCCGTTGGCCCCATCAACTGCCCAATTATCCGCCGCCTGTAATGACGGTGAAAAAACCATCATGGCCAGTACCCATCCGGGCCCGCAGTAAATCAGTCCACTGCGCCAGAATGCCGACTTCCACTTTTTACCTGTCTTCCCTGCCATATTCTGTTCTCCCGACATTCTGTTTTCCGACTTAACGGCGTGATGCTTCAGGAGGCCTTTACGATGCCTTCTTATCCAGCACCACCTGACAGCGACTGCCACTGCAACTGAAACTCAGTTGTGGTCGGCCGCCATAGTCGTTGATGTAAGTCAGCACCGGCGCATTGCCCACGCTGGCAGCGCTCACAGTTAGCGGAGCGTTACCTTTCGGCGGCACCATGAATGGCTCAAAGTTTTTCGCCCCTGCCGTATCTTTCTTGCTGCTCGCGTCCACAATGGTCACGTAGTACGGCGTTGGGTTGTTCACCACATACTTGTCACCCTGCTTACTCAGCGTCAGTTGCTCTTGTGCCGGCGCAGCATTCTTCTGCAGGGCAATGCCTGCCGGACGGTAGAACAATTTGATGCGCGTTTGCAGCGCAATCTGCAGCGTATTCGGCTTGTCACTCTTCGGCGGAATTTCACGCAGGTTAAAATAAAACAGCGTCTCGCGATCCTGTGGAAACTGTTTGAGCATCGGCAACGCTTGGATTTTCACCTGGCTCGGCTTGCCCGGTTCAACACGTTGTACCGGTGGCAACACCGCTAACGGGCTCTGAATTTTGTTACCCTTATCATCTTCCAGCCAACCCTGTGCCAGGTACGGTAATTGCTTGTTCTGATTGCTGATATTCAGGCTCACCGATTTCTGGTCGCCGTCAAAAATCACGCGGGTACGGTCGAGAGCAATGGCCGCCTGAGCCTGCAGACTAACCAAGGTTCCCAGCAGGGTGATGGCAACCGCCGTCGTCTTTAGGGTGTTAATACGCATGTTCTTCTTTACTCCAAAATTCATCATGAGGTTAATCGTCTCCGGTTCATCTCGAGGTGGCGCATTGGCCGCCTATGCCGTTTCTTTTACGGCGCAGCCTCGTGTTCTGTTGTAAGTCGTTTCTACGGTGCCCTATCCTCCACAGGCTTGTCGGTCGGCAGGGCATCAGAAACCACCGCCTCAGCAGCGGGTATACACGGCAACAGCAGACTGCTCATCATGTCCGCAGGCAGCAGGGCTGGTAGGCGAACCTCACACTGCACCGCTCCATTCCAGTGCACCGTCATACGGTCACCCGCGTTAATCCCGCTCAGGTACACACTGCCGCCGTCGTTGACAATCCCGGTTTCTTGCTTGCGACTGTTCATTACCGTGGCGCCGAACGGTGGGGTACTGCCATCAGCTAGCTTGATGACGGCCATCGCTTTTTCGCCAGCAATCACTCCAAACTTGCGGTAACCAATCGCCCCTTCCGTCAGGGTGGCCTGCACCACCGACTTGGTGGCCTCGGCGTTGTCCCCCAGTTTGTTCAGATCAATGCTCGCCTTATTGCGGTAGTAGCTGTTCACATCCGCCACCACGGCTTTGCCCCACGCATTGGTCTGCGAGGTCGCGCCATAGCCGCGGACGGGTACGCCGGCCACGCCCTCGGTATCAAGCAGCAGGCGTGTCCCGCCAGCCATCCCATTCCGGTGTAGTGCACCGCCCTCCGGCGTCAGAGTCGCCCCCCCCTGGGCGGAGAAACCGACCGCACTGTAACGACCTTCCTGGTAGCTGGCATTGGTACTCACGCGGGCTATATCACCCTCGTGGTTGTAATACCCGCTTAGGCTTACGCCACTGCGTGACGTACCCGCCGCCAACTGGTAGTTATCGCTCTCGTCAATCCGGTCGTAATAGCTCATCCGGTGAGTGGTATCGTTACGATTCACCGTGGTGTTGTAGCTGACATTGGCACCATTGCCCCACGGCATCGACAGAGACAGGTACATGCCATCATCATTGGCGCTGTTATATTTGTTGCGATATGCCGACATCGACACACTCAAATTTTTAAATCGGCCGATATCAAAGTAGCGCGACATCGTCAGGGCGTATCGTTCATTGGCCGGACGATCCCAATAAGTCTGATGGAAGTAGTCCAGGTAAGTACTGAGTCCCAGGTCACGGAACTGTTTGTTGAAGGTGATGGTGTACATCTCCTTATTACCTCCCACCCGACTCCCGTAATAACGCGCATCCAGGTATTCGCTCATGCTCATAAAGTCCTCTTCCGAGAACCGATAGCCGGCGAACGTCACCTGACTGTCTAGCTCTTCAAAGGTCTTCGAATAGCTCACCCGATACGACCCCCCGCTAAGCGTCCCATCTTCCGATGGAATTCGGGCACGCGACTGAGTCGCGTCAAAAGACAATGCACCGAAGACCAGTAAGTCACGGCCGAGCCCCACTGACAGTGCGTTATAATCGCCCCCCATCAGGGCACCACCGTACAGCGACCAACCGTTGCTTATCCCCCAGGAGAACTCCCCGCTACCAAACATCGGCCCGCGGGAACGGTGCTGCCAGTCAGACGGTTTGCCTGTCGCTAGCTTGAAGCGCACTGAGCCAGGGCGCGTCAGGTAAGGAATGTTGGCCGTGTTCATGGTGAATTCCTGCACACCGCCATCCTGCTCTTCCACCCGAACGTTCAACTCACCGGATACCGCATCGTTGATATCCTGGATACGAAACGGCCCGACCGCGACCTGCGTTTCGTACAACACCCGCCCCTGCTGGCTGATGATCACTTTGGCATTCGTCTTGGCAATGCCCACCACTTCCGGAGCATAACCACGCAGATTCGGCGGCAACATATTGTCATCCGACACTAAGCTCGCACCGGTAAACCGGAAGCTCTCGAACATGCCTGAATCCAGTGAGCTCTCTCCTAACAGCAACCTGGAGCGCAACGCAGGTATCGCGCGGTAGGCGTAATAACGGCTCCATTCTAGTTTCTTTATTTCGCCCTGCCCGGTTCCGGTCTGGTGAGCCATATTCCCCTGCCAGTCCGCTCGCAGACGCCAAGCGCCCATATTGGCCCCTGCCGTTCCGTTACCACTGATGCTGTACTCACGGCTGCTGTCACGCTGCTGATACTGAGTCTGGGCATTGACGTTATAGTCAAACAACAACCCCGGAATACCTTCATCCCAGCGGGAAGGTGGATCCCAGTCCGGCGACGAATACTCCAGATAGGCCTGGGGAACACTCAAGTACAGTGCTGAGGTGGCCAGATCCGTACGTACTTCCATGCCCTTCAGGCTGTCAATATTCAAACAGCTATCCTGACGCCACCAGGTCAACGTTTTCATGGCATCCGGCTTTAACCCCAGTTGCCCGACCAACTCAGGTGACAAACAGGCCACACTGCCTTTGGGATCATCTTCAGGGGCATAAAAATTGATATTCTCTTCCGGTAACTCATTTTTATTGATATGCACCGTCAGGTTATAGGTTCCTGGCATAATATAACCACTGCGCGAGAATTGGCTCAAATCGATATTTTTTCTGTCATTCACATCCAAGATATCCATATTGAACTGGATGTCTTCTGCGGCATATAAACAGGTACTCCCCATCGCAAGAGAAACACTTAACCCCAATGCCTTAAGACGAAAAAACTTCCCTGTAGGAGAAAACACCATAGCCATAAACCTTTAAATTTTTATAAGGAATAACACCTGCCAATCATCATTTTTCGCTATCAGTAATAATCCAATTTAAAGCGCACAGCAGAGGTATAGGCGCCAGACTTTAGCACCTGACTATTAGAGACAAGCCTCATCGTATAATCGAGTTTCATCGTGCCAGGCGTTAACCCCCCTATGGGCAATGGTTCCCCAGGCTCGGCTTTATTTCCATGGCTATCGGTAATTTCCAGTGCAATTCCTTTCGCCTCACCACTAACGCCAAATAAGGCACCGTCAGCATCACCATCAAAGGTCACCTGAAAGTAACGCCAATCCGGTAATGTTGGGTCTGGGCGGGTCAATGCGCAATTAATTAAGTCCACGCTAAAAGATCTGGCCGTTCCCTGACCGTCACGCATAATATCCCCCATTGGTACCGTATCCATATCTATGACCTGCTCTCGGCTCCCAGCAGCAATGGCACATGCAGTATCAATAATGGCCCCTTTCATATTGACGCGCCCCCACCCCTGGGTCTGCTGAACTGCTTGCACTTTTATAATTAACAGCACGAGCAATATGAAAGGATATACAAGGTAAAATACACAGCGTTTCATTGATTTATCCTTAATCCGGAAACTTCCGTGTGAAAATAGCATGCGGGTTTCCCCGCATGCAGGAGATATTATCCCCAAATAATCAATTACTGGTAAGCCAGGGTAAAGTCAGCAATGGATTGGAAGTCACCCGGAATAACACCAGCAGATGCATTATCACCTTGCAGGTAAGCGGCGAAGCCCAAGGTGTTGTTACCGTTCTGCAAAGTCTGGGTCTTGGTTGCTTTCCCCAGTTCAATCACTTGACCAGAGCCATCAGTAATAGCAATACTCGCGCCTTGTGCGGTACCTGTAATACCCAACAGGCCGTTACCGGCAGCAGATTCCATGCCGGTGAAGGTCAGAGATACTGTGTTGTTTTTGCCAGCACCAGTACTAACTAATTCACAGTTTTCCAAGGCAATTTGGAACTGACGTGGTTTTGATTTACCACCGTCTTTAAGAGCTACATTAGATATCTGACCCAGATCAACAGTCTGATCCACAGACTCAGGGGTAATGGAGCACGGTGCATCAATGATAGAACCAGTAAAAGTAATGGTTCCGTGGCCTTGATCTTTCACTGCAGCGTTAGCCAAAGAAGAAGCACCAAAAACAATTACAGCAGCCATCATGATTTTGTTCAGTTTCATGTTATTTCCTATTAAGTAAATTTAGCTTCCCTACGTACTTAGCATTAGTATTTACGTAGCACACACAACAAACCAGTATGAAAACCCAACCACATACACTTTTTCACCGTTGTTGCGATGGAAAACACTTTACATAAAAAAAAATAAATTAGTTA
Source organism: Serratia sp. NA_112.1 (assembly GCF_052691715.1). NCBI lineage: Bacteria > Pseudomonadati > Pseudomonadota > Gammaproteobacteria > Enterobacterales > Yersiniaceae > Serratia > Serratia sp. NA_112.1. Next base: position 31,169 of record NZ_JBQZFO010000014.1, on the reverse strand, counting down.
TTTATATCGCAAAAAACAAACTATATAGATTTTTATTCCAAAATTAATATTTTAATAAAATTTAATCCCAAAAACATCAATAAAAACAAACAATGATCATAATTGATAAATATAAAAACATAAAAATATAAGAAATAACCCTATATATAGGGTAAAAAAATCCCCATGTTAATTTTTTTACTAAAAAATCTTGTTAAGATTAAAGCTCAACTGGGATTTGAAAAATTGAATTGCGGTGAAGGCACTAGAACCAGTGTATATAGAGGTTTAAAAATAGACAAAGATCATTAACAGCGAAATACATTTCACCATTAACATCAATAGCATTGGGAAAATAATAAAATTGAGATGTATGAGAGAGTAAAGAACAATGAGAGTAACCATCTCTATGGACAAAACGCCAATCTGATCAGCTTCGCAGGCCAAGTAAAACCCAATATTTAGCGCCTGCTATTTTTACGGAAAGATAATAGAGATGGTTAAAAATTAATTTATTGCAGGTTGCCACCCACCAGGGCTTCAGGATTCGCACCTCAACGACACTCTCCTGTTGCCATATTTTTTCCCTGGGGACAGACATCAGTACTTTGCGGAATAAAACCCCAACTCCCCCCTAATGGTCCCGTACAGCCTGATAACAGGACAGAAAATAGTAAAAATAATGGCCATTTCATATAACTCCCTTTGTTTTACTGGCTTTGGCAAAGAAGATAAGAACCCAGCAGATTTCACCTTATCAATGTATCAATGTATCAATGTATCAATGTATCAATGTATCAATGTATCAATGTATCAATGTATCAATGTATCGAAGCATATTATAAAAAAGAGCAGTGATTAAACACACCCTCTACTGCCACTCGATTTCATACCTCCTGCTCCCATAAAGAAATTCTAGCTAAAACCCCCTATGCCTTTCCTTCGGTTTTAAAATACGCCGACTACGACGCATTTTAATATGCTTATAGAAACTAAAAACCCCAATAAAAGAAAAAATAAATATCATGATAATTTCTGCAAACATCATCCGTGACACCATAATAAATTATATCTCTGACAAAATTAACCATTAATTATAAACACAGGCACTAGCCCAAAAGGCTAAGAAAACCCGAAATTATATAATAGTGGCGTGATTAGATTAAAAACATTACCATTATTTCTCAATTATCATGAGATTATTAACAAACCATTTGTGAGCTTCAGCCATCCGACTAAAACTTAACTTATTTATAACTATTCTTTTATGACTGTTGACAGCCTTCTTATTAATCTTCATTTCCCCTGCCCCCCATTCCTAAAGAAAAATAATACATAACCTCTCACTACCGCACCGTAAAATCCAACACTAATGCATTAGGAGTATCTAACGCGGTATAACGATGCGTAATTTTATCGCCCAGAATTTTGTCGAAAACTTTAGTCAAATCAATACTGGACTGATAAGTTTAAAAGTTTCAGGAATTGCATGCTTTCTTTCCTCTCTCATACTTTTGGGAATAATAAAATATGAGTCAAGGGAGCTAACTCGCTCAACAGCCGGGTCCATTATCTTGATATCGGCAGAACCTCCTTGCATACAAAAAATCAAGCCCACCAAGGGATGAACCAATGGGTTTCCCACCCCTCCACAACCTAGATTGTATCGCAAATCAGGTCATTTAATAACTTTAATATCGTAAAAACCATAAATTTGGTCATTAACACTTTTAATTAATTAAATAATAGTTACTTTACCCGCATTAGTTACATTATTAACGGTCTATTAGAGATTTATTGTGAATTTCATATAATTCAATTTTTCACATTTTAATTAATAAATTAGTTCTGTATTATAAAATACAATACGAAATCGTCTTATCATTGTTTAAAATATCAATTTCTTTCTTGCAGAGAAACATGCGGTAGCTTTATCCAAAGCATGTGATCTAGCATCCTACCCATTAAACACTGAAGGAATCATAGAGTTTAAATTAATAAGGGACACGATGAGATAGGAGGTTTTTTATACACGTTAAAGAAAATGACGCGGGGTAGGAAAAAGCACGTTAACGACTAAACGAGAAACCTTGATGAGTTGTTCCAACTGAATAATGAGGCAGATTTTAAAATCGTAATTTTATGCTGAAAATACTGGAGCCAGAACGTGACATACCACAAACACATTAGTACTTCAACCTAAGCAAGCCAACACACACTTACCTTGTCACACCAAAACCGCGTATCGAAATTATCCTCTTAGCGTCGTAATGTTGAGCTGGTAACAGAACCTAAATCGTCAACACACCACTGATGGGTTTCACTATTTACAATCTCTAGGCATCTTACTTAAGAGAATAGCATGATCGTTTAACATACTTATTGATCCGCCATGTCTTAAGCTTTCCTCTACAACTAAGCGCCTATTAAGGCAAACGCCATACCTAGGAATAGTAACAATCACATTAGGTGGAAATTCATTTTTTGATAATAAAACACGAGTTCTACATATCAACTGAGAGTAGTTATTATCCGCCAATTTACAGTCTATATTAGGCCATATTTTATTTATTATTTCTTTCTTATCATTTATATCATTCAATAAACAAAGAAATAATTTTTTCTGATTCTTACTCAAAACCACCTCTTGCTTACCGCCATCAATGATTAACTTACTCTGAGTTAAAATAAAAATACCACTTTTTGTTTTTATTTTAATATTAAAACAATATTTCATAAGGTCACGTTTCCATAATGTCGAATTCGCCAAAAATAATTAATTAATCCTAACACCAAGAAAACAACGCAGCCATTTATATTTAAAAATCAAAGTTTAATATATTTTAATTCTGTTGAATAAATTAAATTAGATTTAAACACCAAAAAATAGCCATATCAACTTGCATGCTATAGCCCGCAGCTAAGTTACCATCGCATTTAATTTTCGTATTTTAATAAATCCAAGGTGGCTTTTATTACCGAAAATCATAGATAAATATAAAACTTTAAAATAAAAAAATCTTTAATAAAACAAAAAACGTCTAATTCAATAATTATCCTATCCTAGAGGACTCATGAGATACATCATTAATGACATTGTGAAATATAATTCTTCCGACGGTACACTACTCGTTATCGATAACAGTATCGACATGATTACACTGCCCCGTATCACTAACGAACTTTTATCATTTTTCATCCAAAGCAACGGAAAATCATTAAGCAGGGAAGACATTTTAAACGAAATATGGGAAAAAAGAGGATTGAGTTCCTCAAGCAATAATTTAAGCAACTACGTTTCCATGCTGAGAAAATCTCTGGCGCTATGCAATTGTCATGATGTTCTCACTACAATTCCCAAGTACGGTTTTTCATTTAACGCAGATATCATTGAAGACCTTGAAAATAAAAACCCACTAGAAGAAAATGAAGAACAAAGCAATAAAGGGAAAAAAAACTCTTCATCACCACTGAATATAAATAAAAAAATCAAGGCGTTCATTGCATTCAGGCCACCTAAAAAGAATGAATTAATAATAACAGCATTAATTTCTTTTATCGCATTCATTTCCTATTCAATTTACAAAGATTTCACTCCTGAAATTGAGAAGACAACGATTTTCAGAAATCAACAGTGCCAATTTTATTCAATTAATCATAACATGAGTGATTCCGAGAAAAATGAAGCCATAAAAAAAATAAAACTACTTGCTGATAAATCAGGTTTGAACTGCAAAAACAAAATCAATGCCTATTACTTCGTTAATGATAGAGTTGATTTTGTTGGTGATCCCGTTGTGAACTATGCAATCAGCTTTTGCGAGCCGCAAAGTAAATCCCCTTGTGTAAATTTCAAAATTTATGAAAAAAAGAACATTCCAAATGAAAATTAAATTCTTATTATATATTTTATTAGCATCGGTTGCTCTTTACCCAATTTATTTAATCTGGAAAGAAAAAGAGAATGATCACAGCTTTGAATGTCGTGCGAAATTGAAAACCGTAATGGCTACCAGAATTTGCAAAGGTTATGACATGACCAGTGAATTTGATTTTTTCCTGTCTATGCAAGGGAACCAAAAAGGCTACATGATAGTTTTGGGTAATTATTCATGTCCGAATGAGCCATCAAAATTAGTTGACGGCATAGTCAACTTAACCTACAAAAAAGAGGGTAACTATTACTCTATACAGCTGGGAGAGCGAAGCTCTGAGATTTCAGCCACATTCAAAGTATTACAGTACGATAAAATAAAAATAAAAATAAAAGAATTAGAAAATAGTGAATATATGCTTTCATTACCGATTGAAACGCCGATACTCTGTAAAAAAGATTGATCTTTAATAATAAGAGCATTCAGACAGGGCATGTTGTAGTGTATCTCTCTGCTTCCAAAAAATTGCCCTGCGTGGTTTTTCCGTATCAGAATCTTTTAGGTCAGGGAAAAAAGTGGTGCGATGGGAAATATATTGTTTAACGTGTGGGCCAATTTTTTTAGAATATGAAGGGGCCTATTGCAACTATGTCTTCGGCCCGAGAAGGGATGAGCATTGCTGGGAAAAATATAAACGTCAAGGAACGCAGATAAAATGGTTTGATAAAAAATCTGTCTGCCTTCTGCGAGTAATCTAATAGATAGCCGGTCCCAAAGTGTAACGGTCAACTAAAACTGGATACGGGTTTAGGGGCTCTGTCGCATTAAGGTGTTGTTAGATAAAATGTTGTTTTTTGATGTTATTACCTGCCTATGTCTCTCATTCGAAACGCTTTCAGTCGCCTACATTATCCCGTCGATATTATGGCTCGGTGTATCCGCTGGTACCTTGCCTATGCACTGAGTCTGCGAAACCTCGAAGAGATGATGGCAGAGCGCGGTATTGTCGTTGACCATTCCACGTTGCATCGTTGGGTTATCCGCTTGGTGCCGCTACTGGATAAGGTTTTTCGCCGACACAAGCGCACCGTAGGTCGGTGGTGGCGAATGGATGAAACCTACATCAAAGTCAAAGGCCAGTGGAAGTATCTCTACCGCACGGTGGGTACTGCAGGGAAAAAGAGCGCTTCCATTACCCTGTCCTCGCACGCGGCCATCGGGGATGTGGCTCTCGCCATCGGTAATCCCTATAACCTGTTGGGATCGGCCACACAAGGTATTATCAGCGCCGTGGACCGCATTAGCCGACAGAGTTCTATTCAAACGGACGCCTCGATTAATAAGGGAAATTCCGGCGGACTGCTGCTCAACACGGCCGGCGAAATGGTGGGGTTAACCACCCTAAATCTGGCTCGCATCCCGGGAACGCAAGGGATCAATGGTTTGGGTTTTGCCTTACCCACGCCCCTGGTGAACAGCATCATGAAAAAACTCCTGAGAGACAGCACGATCATCCGTGGATGTCTCGGCCTCGACGTCGCTGAGGGCATTCGCCCCGCGCCCGATGGGACAGTGACCGCCCTGGCTCGTGTACTCAAGGTCAACCCATCAGGAGTCGCTGACAACACGGGGATTCAGGAAGGGGATTTATTAACGACCCTGACGGGTCAGCCAATCACCCACGTGCAACAAGCGTTAGATCTCATCGCAGATCGCCCCCCTGGAAGCACCTTATCCCTCACAGTCGAGCGGGAAGGCAGCCTGTTGACCAAAAACGTCGTGGTGGAAAAATGCACGCTCTTAGACAATCGCCTGGCACCTTCAACCAGAAGTACCAGGCCCGGGTCTCTCAACAGCGTACCGCCGTCTGTTGACGCTATGGCACATGCCTACGCTTAGGCCTTTGAAAAGGGGAAAATCTCACTGCGCTTCTTTGCAGCAACCTGTCGCCATCATTGCCCTCTCCAACAGATCTCTCGGTAATCATCTCATTTTACGATGCTATAACGTCTTTATATCCAAGCGGTTGCGAACCATTTTTACCCCACTACAATTTTAACACTGGCAAAGTACCAGTACCCAAAGATAGCTGCTCCCAACCCGTTTGCCCTGAGTGACCTTGCGGTCTCAGGGCTTTTTTTAGCAAAGAGAATACATATGCACGATTGGTTCGCCCTAATGGCGTTGGCTTTTAGTTCGGGTATTTTGTTTACGTTGTTATTTATTAATGAAAATGGGCTCGGTTAAAAAGGCCAGACGGCAAGGTAAATCGGTTTATCCGGCCGCTTCGCTGTCGGCATATTCCTAGTTTTGCAGGTAGTGTAATGCAGCAGGATCGGCAATATAGCCAACCAGTCCCTTCAACGACAGCCCGATTCGGATAGTGCGGCACAAACCCGGGATCATCACGGAGGCGTTGTACCCTCCGCCTCATCATGTAAACATACCTTGGCTCGGGTTACCGTTTCAAATAATCTTTCAGACATCCGATAGCCTCACCTCATTGGCAGGTTACTGGTCAACGCCAGGCTGCCTGACTCATAGCGCCTTGCGACAACTTGAAAGAACAAGTTGGCCTCTTCCTTACCAAACGGGAGATAGCCGCGCTCATCAACAGCCAGTAACCGCGGCTTGTGAATGATGCGACTCAGATAGCCTCTAAGTTCCCCCTTATGCCGGAAGATCTCTGACTGTGAATGTATGGTGATGCGGGATACCTACCGTCGCGACATGCAAAAACGCAGCCCCTGGCGGAGCCACGTCGTCGCGTTAAGATCAGGGTTTCAGCGAAGCGCCGTGACTGGCGATGACGCCCTGATACCAATAGAAGCTCTCTTTATGGCGGCGATCCAGGGTGCCGGAGCCGTCCTGTTGCAAATCGACGTAGATAAAGCCGTAACGTTTGTTCACTTCGGCTTTCGAGGCGCTGATCAAATCAATCGGCCCCCATGCGGTATACCCCATCAGCTCCACGCCATCGTCGATCGCTTCCCGCGCCTGAACCAGATGATCGTTGATATAGCTGATACGGTAATCATCGTGAATGTGGCCGTCGGCATCAGGCTTATCCTGTGCGCCAAGGCCGTTTTCGACGATAAACAAGGGCTTTTGGTAGCGATCCCACAACACGTTGAGCAGCGTGCGCAGGCCAAGCGGATCAATTTGCCACCCCCACTCAGAGCTCTCAAGATGCGGGTTCGGCACCATATCAAGGATATTACCGCGCAGTTTTTCCACCAGTTCAGGATCGGCGGTAACGCAGCCGGTCATGTAGTAACTAAAGGAGATAAAGTCGACGGTATGGCTCAGCGCCTCATCATCCGCGGGTTCCATCTGCAACACGATGCCGTTGTCGCGGAAATAACGCCGCATATAGCCCGGATATTCCCCGCGGCACTGAACATCGCCGAAAAAGAGCCAAGTACGGTTCTCCTGCAGGGTAGCAAAGACATCATCAGGTTTGCAGGAGAGCGGATACATCAGGCCACCGAGCAACATGTTGCCTATCTTCGCGTCGGGAATAATCTCGTGGCAAGCTTTCACGGCCATACCACTGGCAACCAGCTGATGATGGATAGCCTGGTAAATATCTTCCATCGTGCAGCCTTCCTGCAGGCCAACCCCCGTCAACGGCGCATGCAGCGACATATTGATTTCATTAAAGGTCAGCCACAGTTTCACCTTATCGCGATAGCGGGTGAAGACAGTTCGGGCATAGCGTTCAAAAAAAGTGATAAGTTTCCGGTTTCCCCAGCCACCGTAATTTTCCACCAATCCCCACGGCATTTCGTAGTGTGATAACGTCACCATGGGCTGAATATTATGGTGGGCTAATTCATCAAACAGCGCATCGTACCAGGCAAGGCCCGCTTCATTCGGCTCCAGCTCATCCCCTTGCGGGAAAATGCGGGTCCAGGCAATAGAGACCCGCAGGCAGGTAAACCCCATCTCGGAAAAAAGGGCGATATCCTCCGGATAGCGGTGGTAAAAATCAATAGCGACATCTTTGATACTGCGATCGCCAGGCCTCCTCGCCACCACGCCGCCGAAAATACCGTTCGGCTGCATGTCAGAGGTCGATACCCCCTTCCCCCCTTCTACCCATGCGCCTTCAACCTGGTTAGCCGCCAGGGCGCCCCCCCATAAAAAACCGTCAGGAAACGTTTTGCTCATTTCTCTCTCCTTAAACTTCAGCGATTAATATGTAGGAATGGTCCACCCGCCTGAACGTAGGGAGTGGTATGCTTCTGCTCTATTCCTGTGAAATCTTCGCTGTTACTGATGATAATCGGCGTGCTCAGGTCATAGCCCTCAAGAAGAATCGCGTCGCGATCGAAAGCAATCAGCAGATCGCCGGGCCGGATCTTGTCACCCTCTTTGACGTAGGCATTAAAATGCTCGCCATTGAGTTTCACCGTATCGATACCGACATGAATCAATACCTCAATGCCGCTATCGCTCAGCAAACCGATGGCATGACGGGTGGTAAACAGCGAAGCGACTTCTCCATGAAATGGCGCGATCACACGCCCTTCAGAAGGGATAATCGCCGCCCCGCCCCCCATCACGCCGCTGGCGAAAGTCGGATCCGGCACATCCTCAAGGGGGATGGTGACACCGCTCAGCGGTGCCAGAATGTCTTCTTCACCAGCCACGGGAACTACCGCCGCTTTCGTTTCAGGAACGACCTCAGCCCCCGGCACCCCGGCGATGAGAGTCAACAGGCAGGCAAGGATAAACGATATGGCTACGCCGATAATCGCGCCCCATACCGAGGCATCAAGGCCGGAAGGAGGAATGATCTGCGCGAGGGTGAAAATACTCGCCAGGCCGAAGGAGTAGACCTGACTCAGGCTGAAACCGACAATCGCCCCACCGAGAGCACCGCCGATACAACCGAAGATAAACGGCCAGCGGTACGGCAGGGTAACGCCATAAACCGCCGGTTCGGTAACACCGAAGATCCCGGCAATGGAGCCTGAACCGGCCAGTGCTTTGAGGCGCACATCACGAGTTTTCAGGAACACCCCCAGCGTAGCCCCCACCTGACCAAACACGGCCGGCAGCAGGATCACCAACATCGGATCATGGCCGAGTACCGCCATGTTGTTCATCATCAGTGGGATCAATCCCCAATGCACGCCGAAAATCACGCAAACCTGCCATAGCGCGCCAAGAATGCCGCCCGCCAACCAGGGCGCGAATTTGTAAACTATTTGAAATCCGGCGGCTAACAACTCGCCTAACCCGGTGGCCAGAGGCCCAATGACAAGGAAAGTCAGCGGCACAGTAAGCGCAATACACACCAGCGGGGTAAAGAAATTCTTCACCGCCGATGGCATTACCTTGTTGCACTGGCGTTCAAGCCAGCAACAGAACCAGGCCGCACAAATTACCGGGATCACCGACGAGGTATAATTGATAAACACCACCGGAATCCCAAAGAAGGTTTCGGTCGCACCGTTGGTGCTGGCCTGGAAAGCCTCAAGCATCATCGGGTGTACCAATGCACCGCCAATGATCATGGTTAAGAAAGGATTACCGCCAAACTTTTTACCGGCGGTATAACCAAGCACGAGCGGCAGGAAGTAGAACAGCGCGTCGCTGGCGGCAAACAAAATGCGCCAGGTACCGCTGCTCTCCTCCAGCCAACCGCCTACCGCGCTGAGGGCAAGAAAGCCCTTTAAGATCCCGCAAGCCGCCAACACCCCGAGAAACGGCGTAAAAATGCCGGAAACCACATCGATGAATGTCGCCACCATCCCGTTTTTATCTTCACTTTTTGCTTTCTGAGCCGGAGCGTCATCACTGAGGCCCGCGGCCTGACACACGGCCAGCCAAACATCGTGAACATGGTTGCCGACCACCACCTGAAACTGACCGCCGCTTTCAACCACCATGATAATCTCAGGATTTTCTTTCAGGCCTTCCGCATCCGCCTTACTGCTGTCATTCAGTTTGAAGCGCAATCGGGTTGCACAGTGCACCAAGTTGTTGATGTTTTCCCGACCGCCGACGTGACGGAGAATGTCACCGGCCAATTCAGCGTATTTCATATTCATTCCTGTTATCTGTACCGAGGCACAAAAAAACCTGAGTGCCGGGCCTGACTGGCAGGACGGCACATCAGGTTTTGCCTGCAAATGCAGTGACAATCCTTATTCCATACGGCTCATGCTGGGTAAGCCGGTACTCTTACTGACCCAACAACGCTTCATACTGTGCCCGAAACTGCGGGGCGTCCCACATACCATCAAAAAGGGTATAGGTGATATACCCCTTGTTGAGCCAGCCGGAATCCGTATCGTTCTCAGCCGGTACCAACGCTGCCGGATTAATGGTCTGCTTCGCTTTGCCGTCCGCCGTCAGTTCATAACCAATCTGTGGAATGGGGAACGCTTCGTTGCTGATGTAGTGCACCCCCTTGATGTCGGCCTTCGCCAGCGCCGGATAATTAATGCTAAGCCCGGACCCTTTGGGCAGCACGGACGTCCCCGGCGTATGCTTAGCGTTAAGCGTGTCGACCATGCTGACGACATAGTCAACGGAGTCCGGCCAGTATTTATGTGTGCTCGGCCACTTATTCTTCATTTCCTCTTCGGTGAAGATATAGCCGATGCTGGCTGCGATCGCCGGAAAACCGTAACGCACAGCACGGACAGCAGCACTGACGGTGCCGGAATTCACCTGCATCATACCGGTGTTCGGGCCATCATTGACGCCTGAAATAACCAGATCCGGCGGCGTATCCTTCAGCACGCCCCACAGGCCGAAATCCACAGCGTCAGCCGGCGTACCGGGGAAGCAATAGCGCTTCTCGCCAACCTTCTTAACATCGAAAAGCTTTCCGGTTTTAAAGGTGATAGCAGAGCCTATGCCGCTCTGATTGGTGGACGGGGCGACCATCCAGACGTCATAGCCTTTAGCCGCCAGCTTATCCTGCAGCGAGGTGCTGCCCGAAGATTCACAACCGTCGTCATTGACGATCAGAATCTTCAACGGTGCTGCCTGTGCCGTGAAAGCAAAGGCAGAAAGCAGTGCGAGGGCGAAGGTTTTGGTTTTCATGAGTGCTCCTTGAGTCTGATGGCCAGGGCCTGAATGAGGGGCAAAAAAAAACCTAAGACACCTGCACGCAATATTGCTGCAACAAGTATCTTAGGTTTTGCCTGTTTTCAGTAACAACCCCAGGATGGGAACGAAAATACGCCCGGAATTTATTTCTGTCCAGAGGCACTAACTATTTTCTGTGACAGCGCTCAACAAATAAAATAAGACGTCCCGCAGCAGAGAATAAAATCGTTTTTAGTTATGACACTGTCATTCTTATGCATACCCACCTCCCTATTCGCCTTATCTTGCATTGGCGAGCCTCCGGCGTTTTTATCTTCCCCTTGATGATGTGAACACGATCACGGTTATTCATGTGGTATCAAAAAAGTGGATGTTATTTCCCATTTTCGGTGATATTTTTGCGGCAATTGGATTGTTACTGTGAATACAGGCAAAACCCACGTCAGATATCGCGAGTAGCCAGCGTTACTCCCGAAACAGGACGTGGTTTTTTTATTTTTGGGGATCTGGAAAAACAGAATATAGAAGGAAGGATATAAAATGAAAAAATGGATTTTAGCTTTAATGGTTGTTGTAATTACGGCAACCTGCTCAGCGGAAAATGACGTAAAAATATCTCCTGATGATACGGTTACCATTTATTTCGCCCGCCACGGAAAAACTCTTTTTAATACTTTTGATCGCGTTCAGGGATGGGCCGATTCGCCGCTGACAGAAGACGGTGTACGGGTGGCTCGTTATTTAGGCGAAGGATTAAAAGGAATTAAATTTGACCGTTTCTACACCAGTGACGCCGGACGACAACGCGAAACCATGGCTGTCATCCTGAAGCAGGCGGGCGTCACGGATTATCAGCTCACCGAACTGACCGGGTTGCGCGAAGCCTTCTTCGGCGGCTTTGAAGGCGGTTTTAATAAAGAGATGGCTGACGCCGGAGCGCGTCAACTGGGGCTGGCCGATGGCGCGGCGCTGTTCAGCGCCATGAAGGCAGGGACGCTGGCGGTGCGCGATAACCAAAACGCGCTGGCCAAAGCCGACCCCAAAGGGTTGGCGGAAAATTATGACCAGGTGAAGGAGCGTACTCAGGCGGCTCTGGACACCATCATCAAGAAAGCCAAAACCGAAGGCGACAAAAATATTCTGGCGATATCATCAGGAACATCGATGCAAATAATGATCTCTGGCCTGACCGATGATCCGGCAAAAAATAAGCCGCTGTCCAATGCTGCCGTGGTAAAAATTGTTTATAAAGACGGCCGCTATACAGTACCTGAAATCGGCACACTAAAATATGTCGAAGCCGGTAAGAAAGCGTTAAAAAACCAATAATAAAAAATTGGCCAATTTATTTTTATTGGCCTCGGATAATATTGCCGCGCGTAGGTAAGGGCGCGCCGCAGCCCGTTATTAAGGTATTTTATGAATCTGAATCGTACTGCTATGGCATTTATTTCGCTCGGCATTTCAGCAACCTGCTTGGCCGCCGATAATAATGACGGCATTAAACAAACCACGCTAATGGATAACGTGATTGCCGATCCCTTCTTCCGAGATTCACAGATGGGATTATCACTTAAGAATTACTGGAAATATCTTAAGGAGGAAAACTCCAACCCCAAGCGCGTGCATAATGCTTGGGCGCAGGGTGTCTCCATTGATTATCAGTCCGGTTACTTTTCTGATATTATCGGCGTTGATGTCGTCTACTACAGTGCCGTCAAACTGGGTGCCAGTGATTATTTTAACTCTCGCGGCGTACTTTATAACAACGGGAGCGGAAATAAGAAAAGCAACGCGGAAGGGTATTCCAAGTTTGGCCAGCGCAACATCAAGCTGAAATATGACGTGGCGGACGTACAGCTCAACGCCCGATGGGGCTGGCAAGTATTGAAAAATTTTGGCGTCATCTCTACCTCAACGCGCCTGTCGCCAACCACCTACTCCGGCTGGAGCGGAGCTGTCAGCTATGATAGCTTGACCCTGCGCGGAGCGTACGTCGAAAACTCGATGGACCGTAACTCGCCGGACAAAAAACACTTCCAGACCAACACAGGACGTGAAATCAACCACCTCACCAGTGGTGACCTGCAGTGGAAAAGCCGGCTGCTGGATGTGCAATACGGTTATGGCGAAAGCGACAACTACTTGCGCCGTCACCTGCTATTCACCAATCTCAAACCCATGGAGCGGCTGAATATCGGTACACAGATATACGCGACCCATGCCCTTGACGAATATGCTTCCATGCCCGCCAGCAAACGAGACTTCGACAACAATGCCTGGCATTTCGCTCTCGACGCGACATGGAAAGCGGATCGCTGGAGCAGCAAGTGGGGCATAGGCTATACCGATGCTCAGAAAGCCAATAATGAAGTCGGCTTTTACCCGCGGCATATGAGTAAAAACTCGCGCGGTACTTTTATCTCCATGGCCTATGCGGGTGATGACTACATGCGCGACGGGGAACTCATGCTTGCAACGATATCGGACTATAAGTTGACGCCGGATCTGGCAGTAGGGTTAGCCGGCAACATTGCCAATTTCAATTACAAAGGCAATCACGTGCGCACCGGTGAAATTAACGCCTTCACCCGCTGGGTTCCTTCCGACCCAACGTTTAAAAACCTGACGGTATGGGCGATGTTCGGTCCAGGATGGTCGTATAAAAGCAGCGGAAAAACGCCGGTTCTGACGGATGGACGCTATACGCGGACCCATACGCTCTCGTCGGAAGTGATTATCGAATACCGTTTCCGTATGTTCTGATATTCGTAACCGGTGTTCGCGATCCGAATCACGTTTCTCCCGTAGGAAGTTCAATCCTAAGAGAAAAAGTGTTAAATTGCAGAAATGGATTGTAGCTGCATCTGCAGGCAAAACCTGATTTTCTGACTATGTCGGAAGTCAGGTTTTTTTGTTTTCGGGGCTTGGATGAGAATCGCCAAAATACTTAATAATAATGTGGTTGTTATCCTGGATGAGCAGCAACGCGAACAGGTGGTAATGGGCCGTGGGCTGGCTTTTCAGCAGCGGGTGGGCGACGTTCTCGACGAAACACGTATCGAAAAAGTATTCTCGCTGCAGAGCGACGAGCTTGTTAACCGCCTCGGTGAATTGTTAAGCCAGATCCCACTGGAGGTGATGGCTGCCTGCGATCGCATCATTGAACTGGCGCGTACCCGGTTGGGCAAGCTGCAGGAGAGCCTCTATATCACCCTGACAGATCACTGCCATTACGCGATCGAACGGCAAAAGAAAGGACTGGCTATCAAGAATGCGTTGCTGTGGGAAACCCGGCGTCTTTACCCGCGCGAGTTCGAACTGGGGCAGGAAGCACGGGCGATTATCGACAAGCGCCTCGGCGTCGAACTGGCGGAGGATGAGGCCGGATTCATCGCCCTGCACCTGGTAACCGCCCAGCTTAACAATGAAATACCGGAAGTGATGCATATTACCCGGGTGATGCAAGAGATCCTGCATCTCGTGAAGTATCAACTGCGGCTGGATTATGATGAGAATTCGCTAAACTATCAGCGTTTTGTCACTCACCTGAAATTTTTCACCCAACGGATGCTAACGCGAACGGTAGTGCCCGATGATGACGAAACCCTGCACAGCGCGGTGAAGAATAACTATGCTAAAGCCTGGGCCTGCGCGGAAAAGATTGCCTTGCACCTGCACCGCAGTTACCAGCGTGATCTGAGTACGGAGGAGATTATGTTTCTCTCTATCCATATTGAGCGGGTGCGTAAAGAGGGGCGTAAAACGCCGTGAGGCGCGGTAACGCGGAAAATTGTCATTAAGAGGGTCTCTCCCACAAAACCGGTACGGTTCAGTTACAGGTAGCATGAGCCGAAAAGGTCACTGCCTGGATAATGCTGTTACGGAAAGGTTTTTCCGCAGCCTGAAAGCAGAGAGAGTTAACTACCGTTGTTATGAAACCCGAAGTCAGGGTATTGCAGACGTTATCGATTATATCGACAGTTTTTATAATCTGAAAAGGCGGCATTATCGGCTGGGAAATATATCGCCGGACGAATATGAACGCCGACTACAGCAATGTGCCTAAATCTGTGTCCGGTTTTAGGTGACCGTTACAGAACTAGAAAGTTAAGAGCGCAGTGTTTTTCGAATTTGCGCACTCGATGTTAATAACCAGGTTCCTCTTAAAAAGGACGCCAGTGTGAAAGCACAGGCGTCCTTTTTTCGATCGCTGGTTATAGCCATGGTGCGTATGCGTAGCGATCCGCCAGAGGCAGCAATTTTCAATTAGCGCAGCCTGCCAGATGCGCGTCACTTATCGGCGTCCGGGATTGCCGGCGTCGCTCGCAATTGCACGCGCAGCGTGAATCTAACCAGCGGTACGGTCAGCGCCGTCGTCACCAACGCGAACACTACGAGGATCGTATAGACCTTTGGCGGAAGGATCTGCATCTGCAGACCGATTGACAGGACGATGAGCTCCATCAAGCCGCGCGTATTCATCAGCGAACCCACCAGCATCGCATCGCGTGGCACAAGCCCGGTGGCACGCGCGCCCAGATAACTGCCGCCGAACTTGCCGATGAATCCGCCCGCGAAGAATACACCGAACCACATCCATGATGCCGCGTCATCGATCGTGCCTATCGACGCATGCAGCCCCGCATACGCGAAAAACACCGGCATCAGCACAAGTCTGACAAAACCTTCGACGTTATCCCGCCACTCATTCGCGATGCCGGGCACGCGCCGCACGAACAGCGCCGCGGCAAGTGCGCCAAATGCGCTATGAAATCCGATCAGCGACGTCGCGAGTGCCGACGCCATTACGAAACATAACAACACGGCCAAGCGGTCGCGCGCCGCATGCGCAGTCGATGCGAGCCGCACAAGCATCGGTCGAACCACGAAGCGCACCAGGAACGCGCACAACACCAGATACGCGAGCAGGCTGACGAGCATGCGCGCAAATGCCCAACCAGGCCCGCTCGATAGCGAAGCAATAGTTGCAAGCAGTACCCATCCGAGCGCATCCGTCAGCATCGCGGCAGACATTGCGTGCCGTGCGCCCACCATGGCGTTTAGCGCCAGGTCGTCGACGATGCGCGCCATCACCGGTACCGCTGATATCGCAAGCGCGACACCGCAAAAGAGTACATAAGGCAGCGCCGGTGCATCGCTGGCGAGCATGTCTTTCGAGACAATGGCGACGATCATGCCGATCGCAGCCGGTACGACGAGCCCACCCACGGCGATCGCGACGGGCATGCGCCAACGCCTGTCGCGCAGCGTCTCGCCCAACTCCATATGTAGACCCACCTGAAACATCAGCAGTATCAGGCCGACTTCGCCGACCTGCGCCATCGCCGACAGCTCGCGTGGGCCGAACAATGCGTCGTAAAAATCCGGTGCGATAACGCCCAACAGCGAAGGACCCAACAGCAAACCGGCAGAGATCTCGCCAACGACCGCGCACTGACCGAGCCGTTCGGCAATGCGGCCGCAGACGTTGCAGAGCGCGATCACCAGCACCAGTTGCAACAGCCAGACAGTCATGAATACCTCGGAAAAAGCGGCACCGACACGAACTTGCTGGCCGCGAGCCCGAGCGGACCCGCCGCGCCATACGCCGTGATGACCATGACGCCGTTCGCCAGGTTCGCGAGCGCCTGGCGGAACGACCTGTCCGAGACCGGCTCGTTTAGGGCCGCCGACTTACGCATCATCGCTCACTCGCAACGCGGTCGACCCAGCCCCGGTAGAACGCACGGTACTTGAGCACGAGCTTATCGTACTTGCTGTACGCGCCGCCGCCGTCCGGCTTCATCCCGTTCCAGATTTTAACGTCGAACTTCGCCGCCTGTCGGGTCTGCAGCCCGAACAGCACGTAGTCGGTCGCGCGGCGCAAAGCGCCCCCCACCTTCTTGATCGAGATGAGCATGTGCATGACGTTCTTGCCGTCGCTCACCGGCGTCACACACTGGAGCAGCTTGTATTTGAAGTCTCCGTCCAGGGAGACGGTCATGACGCACCCACCGGGGTAGCCATCGAAGTGCAGGTTCATCTGCGACATGTTCAGGCCGAGCACACGTGCCAGCATGCCGAAGACCCCGAAATACCGGTCCACGGTGAAGTCTATCCCGGCACCGAACCACGCGCCCGCCTGTGCCAGAGACTCAACCTCCGGCCACGGGTGCCAATCGTCAAACAGCTTGAGCTCGAAGGCCGAGATCGGGAGCTCATGCACGGGGGACGCGTGTTGCGCGTCGTAGAAGTTCTCCACGATCCGCAAGACAGCCGTCGTTGTCTCGAACGCGAAGTGCAGGTGCATAAAGTCGCCGTTGTCGACGTCGGCTGCGGCGATTTCGGGCAGCGGGTGCAGTGGCTCTGGAGAGCCGTACCAGACCCATACGTAGCCGTATCGCTCGGCGGTAACCAACGTCGGCTGGCGCACCGAGCGCGGCACAGGCTCCAGCCGACGCACCGTCTGGTTGTGACCGGGGATATGAACGCACTGGCCCTGCTCGTCGTACCGCCAGTGATGAAACGGGCACTGGATGCACCCGTCCTTGACCTGTCCGTCGGCCAAGTTCGCGCCGAGGTGCGAGCAGTGGCGGTCCATCACCACGGCCTGCCCCATCGCGCCGCGCCACGCCACGCACGGACGGCCGAAGAGCGTCAACTCCGTCGGCTTGTCCTTGAGGTCGTCCGAACGCATCGCGACGTACCAACTCGCGGCCACGCTCGTGGTCGCGTCGTACACCCTCGAAGGATGTTCCTCGACGCTCGTTTGAACCCATTGAATGTCGCTCATCATTTTTGTGTCCTCGACGGCCGATTACTTCTTACGAGTTAAGCTGATACGGGTCGTAATGTACGCCTTGAGCAGCGCGAACATCGGGTTGTAGTCGAAGTACTTTTTCACCTCTGCCGGCGCGCTGGTTTGTGTCCAGTGCATCAGCTTCATCGCCGGCAGTAAACTGTACTTCGAGTTGTTGAGCTGCGGCTTGTCCCCGGTGATGCAGTACCCGAAACCGAACATCTGCTTGGCGAAGTCTCGTTCGTCGATGAGGGCGTGGATCCGCGCCGCGGCCTCCCCGGACGGTTTGAGCCCGGCGCTTACGGCCTCGATCTCGGCCTTGGCGTCGTTGAACAACTGGTAATACCCCTCCATGTCTGCGCACAGGTACCCGAGGTACGGGGGGTCGTTGTCGAGATGATCGAGGTCGCCCTCGTCGCGCGAAGCACGGAACCTCGCGTGGGCTTGGACGAGCCGGAACTGCCCGAGGATCGTGCCGACTGCCCACAGCCTGTGGAACGCGTCCCACAAGCGGAAGTCCGTGAACGCCGTGTAGCAGCAGCTGACGAAGTCGTCATTGTGGTCCAAAAGCTTTTGCTGCAGGCGTTCGATGTACTCGAAGCGATCAGGGGAAAAGTCATCATCGCGTAGCGCCTTGATAAGGCGCGCCGCGAGCGCGTGGATGGTTACCGCAGTGTTCTCGAGCCCCCGGGAGAAGAGCGGGTCGATAAACCCGTTCGCGTGCAGCATCAGGCAGTAGCGATCGCCGATGCAGGTGGTCGACGAGAACTGCAGACGGTCGGTCTTGATCCAGTCACGCACCGGCACAGCGTCGCGGAACTGCGCCCCGATGCTCGGGAACCGCGCGAGGAACTCGTCGAACTCTTGCTGCGCGGAGATGTCCGTTTTCGGGTAGACACGCGGATCAAGCTGCAGGCCGACGCTCACCAGGTTGTTGGTCGACCGCGGGTGGTTGTTGAACGGGATCACCCAGAGCCAGCCCCCCTCGAACATGTGGTGCAAGGTCCCCTCGTGCCAGCGCCAACGCTGCCCCTTAACCTTGAAAATATCGTCGAACGGCTTGACCCCGAGCATGTGCGTGTAGAGGCTGCGCGAGTGCGTCTTGAAGCGACACGGCTCTTCGCGAAGATTGAACTTGGTCGCGAGCGGTGCGCGGGGTCCTCCACAGTCGATCATGTACCGGCCGGTGAACCGTTCGTCCTCGGCTGTGGTCACCGCGACGCCGTCTTTATCGGCGTGATATTCGGTCACTTTAGTCTTCTGGCGGACCGTGCAGCCGTATTTAATGGCAGCTTGCAACAGGTAGGCGTCGACGTCTTGCCGGTAATAATGGCTTTCCGGTCCCCAGGGCAACTCGGGGATGACGCACTGTGTGAACTCCTTCGGGTCGTGCTCCTGGCCGGGTTTGTGGAACACGAAGCCGAAGTTGCGCTTGATGCCCGTACTCGACGAGACGTAACGCTGCGTCGAGTAGAACGACGTGATGTGGTCGAGCTCCGGAATGCCGTAGCGATCGGCGATGATGCGGTTCATAAGAGACGTCTCGGGAATCGACGATTCGCCGATGGTGAACCGCGGGTGCGAGGACTCCTCGATGATCAGCACGCGAAACTGCTGTTTGGCCAGGATAGCTCCCATCTGGGTGCCGGACATGCCCGAGCCGAGGATGATCACGTCGAAGTGGTTGTTATCGCGCCCGTTCGCGGGGCTCTTCTGAGTCATGGAGGCAAATCTCCTTATGAAAGGGAACAGATGGACGCGCGTCAGGACGCGTTGAGAGCGGCGCGGATGCGGGAGCGCGCGTCAAGCGTGAGCGTGGCCAGATCGCCGAGCATGCTGGGCGCGTACCCCCCACTGCCGATTGCCGGGCCGCTTCGCCCGACTTCGTACACCCGCTCCGCCAATTGAACATGAGGTGCCCGGAAGCGCAGCAGGACCACGAAGACCCGGTTGAGGGCCGCCAGCCCGGCCCGGACGGGTTCACCCTGCGCACCGGCCGCTCGCGCCTCACCGATCGCGCGGTCGACGAGCGACGACTTCCCAGCGAACCGAGCGTAGACCGCCCGGTACGCGGGAAGCACATAAGGCAGGTACGTCTCTTTGAATTCTCGATAAGCCTGGTGGTCCGATTGCGAGCCCCACAGGACGTGATCCATCACGAAAAGGGGCATTTCTACGGCGCCGGGGCCAAGGTAGCTCTGGCCCCCGACGCGAATCGGTTCGTAGAAGGGACGTAGCTCATCGTAGAAAACCTGCGGCGAAATGAAGCGGTACGCATAGACAATCGATTCGACCATTTTTTGCAGATAGGCTGCCAGCTCGTCGCACCCTTGCGCGAACGCGGGCGATCTCAGGGGCACCTCGTGCAGCTCGACGGTCACCGTGATGGCCGCCTCGAGGGCCGCCATCGAGATGCGCACGCTCTCGAGCAGGTGCACTTCGTCGCTGAGCCCAGTGTAGCTCCGCTGCGCGTCGGCTGCCGCGGGGTTCCAGACCGTCACATGCAGGAGCGTCTCGCGCGGCGGCAGGTCGGTCATCCGCGCCAGGTCGAGCAACACCGGCTCGAGCCCGGGCACCACGTCCACCGGCTCGTGTCCGTGCCGCTTGAGCGACCCCAGGAAGAACCCAATGTCCCGCATCGCGGCGGCAGCTTCGACGAAGCCCCAGCCGGAGGGCACGCCGTGCACCGGGAGGAACTCACGCAGCAGGCCGACGATGCCGGGCACGTCCTTGTTACGGTTCAGGTTCGGCAGTTGCAGAACGAGCGAGCGGGCCTGCAGCGGATCGCAGGCCGCCACGGCAGCGTGCGTGGCCGCGAATACGCATGCTCGGTCCAGAGCGCGCTCCACTACCGGAACCCCGGCGACGCGGGCGTCGGCCCGGATCGAGACAGCCCCACCTCCCCCTCTCGCAGCGACCGCAGGTAGTCATAATTCGTCGGCAGGCTCGCCCGCAGACGCTCGGCCTCACGCTGGATGCGGGCGAACATCACCTCGGCCTTTTCGATCGACTCCGGTCGCAGTTGCAAGAGCGGCAGCGACCGGTCGGGCAGCATGCCCAGGCCGGCAAAGATGCAGTAGTAGTTCCCGTTCAACCAGAAGTTCTTGAATTCGAAGTCGAAGGTCTCATAGTACGTGGAATCGTCGAACGACGTGGTGGTCAACGGCAGCCCCGCCTTGTAGCGCTCAATCTTCTCTTTGATGGCGTCAGAGAGCCGCAGGTCGTGACGGTTCGCGAGCCAGAACGGCGTGTCTTCGCGCGACGTGGTGAAATAGTGCGCCTGAACAAAGTCTCGGCAGTCGTCGAACATGTAGACGATCTCGGCGTTGAACGCGTCGGCCAAGCGCGGGTCGAACGCGGTGTCGGGGAAGTGCTTCACGAGTTGGTAAAGCGCCGCGTAGATGAAGTAGATCCCCGTCGATTCCAGGGGCTCCAAAAAGCACGACGACAGCCCGATAGAGACGCAGTTGTTGACCCACGCCCGCTTGTTGCGCCCGACCCGGAACTTGATCTGGTTGAGCGGCTGATTGTCCGAGAGGCCCCACAGGTTGAGGAAGTCGGTGGTGGCCTGGTCGCGGGAGGTGAACTTGCTCGAGAAGACGTAGCCGCTGCCGAACCGGCCCAGCATCGGGATCTTCCAGGTCCACCCCGAGTTCATGGCGATCGAGGAGGTATAGGGTTCGACCCCCACTTGCGCGTCGTCGTTGGGTACGGCGCTGGCGACCGCGCTGTCGCACAGCAAGTAGTCGGACATGTCAATGAAGGGCTCTTTCAAGGCCTGGTTGATCAAGAGCCCCCGCATGCCGGAGCAGTCGATGAACAGATCCGCCTCCAGCTTCCGGCCCTCCTTGGTGATCAGGCTGGATATGAAGCCGTGCTCGTTCAGGTTAACCTCCACGACCTCATCGACCACTCGGTTCACCCCGCGATCGACGGCCCAGCGCTTCAAGAAATCGGCCACCAAGTGCGCGTCGAAGTGCCACGCATGGGACATCTGACGGGTGCCGTCGTGCAGGCAGGGTGCCAAATTGCCGTCGAGCGCCCCGGGCTGCGGGTAGCAGGCGTACGCCATCGACTGCTGAAAGCCCTGTTCGCGCTTGCGCAGCCAGTAGTGGGTAAGCGGCACGCCGTCGCAGCTCGGCACATTGCCGAACAAATGGTAGAAGTAATCGTTACGCGAGTGGTCGGGAGACATTCTCCAATTAACGAACTTGATGCCAGCCTTGAACGCACCGTTCACCTGGGGCATCCACTCCTGTTCCGGTATCCCGAGGAAGTCGAAGAACACCTTCTGCAAACTCGGGATGGTCGCCTCGCCCACGCCGATCCGGGGGATCGCCGCAGATTCGATGAGCGTAATGTGCGCCTGCTGTTGGAGCGCCCGGACGAGGTATGAGGCGGACATCCAGCCCGCAGTACCGCCGCCCACAATGACGATATTCTTGATCGGTTTGCTCATGACACTCTCCCATAGGAAGTAGTGGAGATGTTAAATTAGGTTCTAATTCAGACTAGAATCTAATCTAAAAAGTGCAAATTCCGTTTCAGAATTAACTCTGCGATATATCCTCACACGAGTCGCCCCCTCAAAACCTAATTACCCACAACCCCACCACCGGTTAAAAAATATTATTTTCAACCGGTTATAATTACGGGTAAAGCAGGAAAAACAAGAACACCTCATTATTCTAAATAATAAAATCAACCCTTGTAACGCCCCTGCCCACCTCCAAGTAATTTACGCACAACACATTATTTTTACTGTATTTTTACAATAAAAAAGGCAACACACCTTATCCAAAAGATCATGCTCGAAGTTTTTAATCACTGCCAGTTCAGACTTGGCCTGTTCCTTAAATAAATATCCTATCGATTAGATATTAATGTATTATTAATCGTTAGCACGCTTACAATTGCAATAATTAAAAACCCAGTTAGTTATAGGTGATGCATTAGCAACTTGCCAGCAAAAAAAAAATAATCGGTCTCTACTCATACGTTACTTATGTATAAAAATATCCGTAGAATAATATTATTTGCAAAATCAAGCATTCAGTCTAAAAACAATTATCCATCTAATTTTCATACGAATACTCAACGACATTCGGAAATTTTTTTCTGCCTCAAATACCCATCCATTGACATATCGTCGAGGGGAATCCTGGTGGGTATAATGCCTTCTCCCCACAGGCTGCCACGCCACAGCGAATCCACTGTTGGTACACCAGCATTGAGCGAGGTGTGATCAATGTGTTTAAAGGTTTGAGCTGGGATTATAAAAGCAGCAGTCCATGTCAATTTGATAAAAAAATCATCGTGAACAATCTGGTGAGCTATAACCGTTGGGAGTTCAACTTCGCCCCGCCATCGCCGTCAACTAAAGTACTTAACAATCAACATAGCGCCGGAAGCAAACAAGATCACATTGATGAGCTTGAGGAATTGCTCACGCGACATCTTCAGCGTGAAGTAACGGCCCAGGATAATCCCCACCAGCATGCCCGGCACCAGCACTAGTGCCAGCAGTAATAAGTCAACGTCCAGATAAACACCCGCCAGAGCAAAAATGACCACCCGAGTCAGGGTACTCATACCAATCAGCGTGGTTTGGGTTATGCGGAAAGCCTCTTTTTTCTCGATCCGGCCGCTGAGATAAATGGCGTAGATAAAGCCACCGCTGCCAAATAGTGCGCTGAATATTCCCCCCACCAAACCAAAAGGCACGGCCGCTCTGGGTGAAAATTGCCGAGCGGGCTTTAAACCACTGAGTGAATAGAGCGCGTAGAACACCACAAAAACCCCCAGCGCCAGCAACAGAATTTCGGGTCGAGTCTTTAGCAGAATCGCTGCCCCCAACAGGCTGCCGATAACCATCAATGGGACCAGCCTTTTTAATTCAGGCCATTGGGCATTCCGCCCATCGCGACTGACGTTAACAATAGCCGCGCACATATCCAGCAGAGCCAGCAACGGGACGATTTTCGCCACCGGCATATAGAGTACCATTATCGGACTGGCGACTAACGCGGAACCAAAACCGGCAATGCCGAAGATCACATAAGCCACTAATAGTGTGGCGGCCAGCACCAGATAACCGGAAAGCGTTAAGGTTTCTTGCATATCAGTTGTTCCCAATCCATGAACATTTTTGAGCCAAACGGCAAAACCTTCGGCCTGAGCCGGCAAAATTTAGTCCATGGCGGCGTTTTTGACCACCTGACCGTTGATGTTACTATAGGCAGATCACAATAGAACGCGACGACGTTTAAGGACGATATTTGAGTATGGGAAGCACATTCGCTGTATGGCGGCTGATTGCCGTGTGCGTAATCAGTCTGGGATTACTGGGGTGCGGCTCCGGAAAGAAATCGAACAGCTATGACCGCGATTATGATCGGTTGGCCAGAGGCAGCTATAACGGCAACACTTATACCGTCAAACGTGGCGATACGCTCTTCTACATTGCCTGGATCACCAACAGCGAAGTCAGCGAGTTGGCCCGGCGCAATAAAATCCCCAAACCCTACAACCTCAAGATTGGCCAAAAGCTGGCATTAAATAACGCGACGGCAAAGAAAGGCAAGACACGCAAAACACAGTCAACCAGCCAGATTGCAGCCGTTGCGCCACCGATCCGCAGCAGTATCAAATGCTGGCGCTGGCCCACCCAGGGCAACATTATCAGCAAGTATTCGACCGCCGACGGGGGCAATAAAGGCATCGATATCGCCGGTAGCCGCGGACAACCGGTCTTTGCCGCAGCCAAAGGACGGGTGGTGTATGTCGGCAACCAACTGCGCGGTTATGGCAATCTGATTATGATCAAACACAATGATGAGTACATCAGTGCCTATGCCCACAACAATACCCTGTTGGTTCGCAATGCTCAGGAAGTGAAAGCCGGGCAGAAGATTGCCACCATGGGCAGCACAGGAACCGATAAGGTGATGCTGCACTTCCAGATCCGTTATCGTGCTACCGCATTGGATCCGCTGCGCTTCCTGCCGGCTCAGGGTTCTTCCCCTTCCTGCTGAGCCCGATACGATAAAAAACCCGCCATCAGGCGGGTTCAGACTGATGACAAACCTCATTCCTGCCCAGAGCGAGTAGAGGCCGATAAAAAAAAATCAGGAAAATCAATTTATTGATTTTCGGCTGCTCACCACAAAGCAGGAAAAACCACGCTTTTTCCTGCTTTGTCAGCAACCTAAACCCGCCATCAGGCGGGTTTATTCGTCATAACGATCTCGCCCAAAAGTGGTTAAGAGTCTGTTATCTGCCTGGCCTTGCCAGACAAGAACTCTTTCTCGAAGGCCAAAGCCTTTTTACTGTCGAACTGATGTTCCCATTTTGCTACCACCAGCACCGCCAGCGCATTGCCTACCACGTTCAGTGCGGTCCGCGCCATGTCCAGGATTCGATCTACGCCGGCGATAAACGCCAGACCCTCTAACGGGATCCCCACACTTCCCAGCGTCGCCAACAGCACCACAAAGGAAACACCCGGCACACCGGCAATCCCCTTGGAGGTAAGCATCAGCGTCACCACCAGCACAATTTCCTGGCCCAGGGACAGCTCAATCCCATACAGCTGCGCAATAAAGATAGCGGCAATGCTCTGATACAGCGTTGAACCGTCCAGATTGAAGGAGTAACCGGTCGGTACTACAAAACTGGTGATCGCCTTCGGCGCGCCATAAGCCTCCATCTTTTCAATGATACGCGGCAACACCGTTTCCGAACTGGCAGTGGAAAAGGCCAGGATCAACTCATCCTTCAGGATGCGGATCAGCGTCCAGATACGCAGGTTACAGAAACGGGCGACTGCCCCCAGTACCACCAACGCAAAGAAGACAATCGCGAGGTACACCAGCAGTACCAGTTTGGCCAGGGGTAACAACGAGGCGAAGCCAAAGTTGGCCACCGTCACTGCAATCAGACCAAACACCCCAATCGGCGCATAACGCATAATCATATGCGTAACTTTAAACATGCTTTCGGAAACCGCTTTAAACACCTTCAGCAATGGCTCTTTGGTTTCTTTCGGTAGTGACGACAGACCCAGGCCAAACAGCACCGAGAAAAAGATAATCGGCAGCATGTCGCCTTTCGCCATTGAGGCGAAGATATTTGACGGGATCAACGACAAAATGGTGGCAACCAGGCTGTGTGAGCCACTTTGCACCTGCTCGGTGGTTTGTTCATACTGCGAGATATCCACCGCAGTCAGCGTCGACATGTCGATGCCATGACCGGGTTGAAAAACATTAGCCAACGTCAGCCCGACCACGATGGCAATAGTAGTGATTACTTCGAAGTAAATAATGGTTTTCAACCCGAGCCGGCCTAACTTTTTCGCATCCCCCACTCCGGCAATACCCACCACCAGCGTCGAAATAACGATCGGCACCACAATCATCTTAATCAGGCGGATAAATATATCACCGGCCGGGCTGAGAATATTACTGACCAACCACTCTCGGGATTCAGTTTGATTATGGAGCACCGCCCCAACGACAATACCCAACGCCAATGCAATCATAATTTGCCAGGCAAGACTTATTTTTACACTCTTCATACCCAAAAAGTCCTCAAAGACTCTTTTCGGCACATTTATAATAACGCGCCGAAAAGAATACTTAATCATTTAATACAGGCTTATGTTAATAACCAGGAGGCGCCCACCTGCCCTTAGTGCAACGCTGTCTAAATCTGTACCATTTGGACAGCATGGTCTGCAAGACTTGTTTTAGCTGGCTTTTCTGTAAATCACACCCCATACAGAATCTGATTGTCAATTTCGAAAGGCATAATTTATTGTAATTAAAAGCATAATTTCCTGTGAAATATCTCACAGAACCTTCCAAGACCCGGCGTTCCAAGGTGGATAAAAGTACGTTAACTTTCGCTAATCCTGCATATTTAGTCTGATGATTATGTTTCTATTATGTTACGCGTAAGTTTTTAAAATGAAAAATAATGATGATCATCGTCTGGAGAAGCCACACTCTATTTAATTAATAACAATTTCTAGGCGCTTTACTTATAGCAATTCAGTCAAACTATATTCCTGAATAGTTTAAATGCGTTCTTTATATTCACTATTATCTATAAAACGTACATTCATGACCGAATTGGTTATTCTTTTTAGTTCTTTATATAACGTTTTCTGACTAAAACTTCCTATCTAACCGTTTTCTCCCGCCAAACAGGTAGATACCCCACACAAATGGGGTAGAACTATTACAAATCAATATCTTCGTTGCGTGATCTGCCGCCCAAAAAAGAAACAAAGAATCGGAGCAAACTATACTTAACCTTCATTTGACATATCATTAACAACTTCAAGGAGAAAAGCCATGAGCCAAGTGCATAAACACGCTATTCCTTCTGCAATTGCAGAACACGCCCTGATTAATCCGACGCAATACCAACAATATTATCAACAATCTGTGCAAGACCCAGAAACGTTCTGGGGTGAGCAGGGAAAAATCCTCGACTGGATAAAACCTTATACCCGGGTAAAAAACACCTCATTCGATCCGGGCCATATCAGCATTCGCTGGTTTGAAGACGGCACCCTGAACCTGGCAGCCAACTGCCTCGACCGCCACCTGGCCGAACGCGGCAACCAAACCGCCATTATCTGGGAAGGTGACGATCCCACCCAGTCAAAACAGGTGACCTATAAACAGCTGCACCATGATGTCTGCCAATTCGCCAACGTGCTGAAAAAACTGGGCGTCAAGAAAGGCGACGTCGTAGCTATCTATATGCCAATGGTGCCGGAAGCAGCTGTCGCCATGCTGGCCTGCGCCCGCATCGGGGCCGTACATTCGGTGATCTTTGGCGGTTTCTCGCCGGAAGCCGTGGCCGGGCGCATTATTGATTCTAACTCCAAACTGGTTATCACCGCCGACGAAGGCCTGCGCGCCGGACGCGCGGTTCCGCTGAAGAAAAATGTCGATGACGCGCTGAAAAATCCAGGCGTGAAAAGCATTACCAACGTCGTCGTGTTCCAGCGTACCGGCAAACCGGGTTACTGGCAGGAAGGCCGCGATCTGTGGTGGCATGAACTGACTCAGGGTGTGTCAGCCGACTGTCCACCAGAAGAGATGAATGCGGAAGATCCGCTGTTTATCCTTTATACCTCTGGCTCGACCGGTAAACCCAAGGGCGTGTTGCACACCACCGGCGGTTATCTGGTGTATGCCGCCATGACCTTTAAATACGTCTTCGATTACCACGACGGCGATGTGTATTGGTGTACCGCCGACGTCGGTTGGGTCACAGGCCATAGCTATCTGTTATACGGCCCGTTGGCCTGCGGTGCCATTACCCTGATGTTTGAAGGGGTGCCCAACTACCCTGGCGTTAACCGTCTGTCACAGGTGATCGACAAACACCAGGTCAATATCCTGTATACCGCTCCTACCGCCATTCGTGCCCTGATGGCCGAAGGTGACAAAGCTATCGAAAGCACCCAACGCGACTCACTGCGCATCATGGGGTCGGTCGGCGAGCCAATCAACCCGGAAGCCTGGGAGTGGTATTACAATAAAATCGGCAACGGCAAATGCCCGATCGTCGACACCTGGTGGCAGACCGAAACCGGCGGCTTTATGATCACCCCACTGCCCGGAGCCACCGAGTTGAAAGCCGGTTCCGCTACGCGGCCGTTCTTTGGTGTTCAGCCGGCGCTGGTCGATAATATCGGCACTGTGCAGGAGGGTGCCTGTGAAGGCAACCTGGTGATCACCGACTCCTGGCCAGGGCAGGCTCGCACGCTGTTCGGCGACCACGATCGTTTCGAACAAACCTACTTTTCCACCTTTAAAGGGATGTATTTCAGCGGTGACGGCGCACGCCGTGACGAAGATGGCTATTACTGGATCACTGGCCGTGTCGATGACGTACTTAACGTGTCTGGCCACCGTCTGGGGACCGCCGAGATCGAGTCGGCCCTGGTCTCCCACCCGAAAATTGCCGAAGCGGCGGTGGTCGGTATTCCACATAACATCAAGGGCCAGGCGATTTACGCCTATATCACGCTGAATCACGGTGAAGAACCGACGCCTGAGCTATATACCGAAGTACGTAACTGGGTACGTAAAGAAATAGGACCGATCGCCACACCGGACGTGCTGCACTGGACAGACTCTCTGCCAAAAACGCGCTCCGGCAAGATCATGCGCCGCATCCTGCGCAAAATTGCCGCCGGTGATACCAGCAATTTGGGTGATACCTCAACGCTAGCGGATCCGGCCGTAGTCGATAAGCTGTTGGAAGAAAAACAATCAATGAAAGTTCCGTCGTAATTTCCGCCGCCTCAGGCCGAGCAGCGGGAAAATAACCCGGTGTTCGGCATTAAGCGCGGCGTACTCTATCAATACCTACTGGAGATGCTCTGATGAATGACACCATTTATCAAGGGATTGAGGAAAACCCGCGCTTTATAAAACTGGTGCGAAAACGTAGCCGATTCGCCTGGCTGCTTTCACTGATTACACTGGCGCTGTACGTCAGCTTTATTTTATTGATCGCCTTCGAACCACAGTGGTTGGGCACACCGATCGCTGAAGGATCGACCATTACCCGCGGGATCCCGGTAGGTGTCGGCCTGATCGTGATCTCTTTCGTGTTGACCGGGATCTACGTATTCCGCGCCAACGGCGAGTTCGATCGCCTGACTGCAGAAATTTTGCGTGAGGTGAAGAAATGAGGCCTTTATTGTCTGTCGCCGCCCTGCTGATGCTGCCGGGCCTGGCTTTTGCCGATGCCATCAGTGGCGAAGTACATCGCCAGCCGTTGAACATTCAGGCGATCGTGATGTTCGTGCTGTTTGTCGGAGCCACGCTGTACATCACCTACTGGGCTTCCAAACGAACTCGTTCACGGCAGGACTATTACACCGCCGGCGGCAAAATCACCGGCCTGCAGAACGGTCTGGCGATTGCCGGCGACTTTATGTCAGCCGCTTCTTTCCTGGGTATTTCCGCACTGGTGTACACCTCTGGCTATGACGGGCTGATTTACTCCATCGGCTTCCTGATCGGCTGGCCGATCATTTTGTTCCTGATTGCGGAACGCCTGCGCAACCTGGGCCGCTATACCTTTGCCGACGTGGCTTCCTACCGCCTGAAGCAAAAACCCATCCGCACACTTTCGGCCTGCGGTTCACTGGTGGTGGTCGCGCTGTACCTGATTGCACAGATGGTTGGGGCCGGTAAGCTCATTCAGTTGTTGTTCGGTCTCAACTACCATGTGGCGGTGATCCTGGTCGGCATCCTGATGGTGTTGTACGTCTTGTTCGGCGGCATGCTGGCAACCACTTGGGTACAGATTATCAAAGCGGTATTGTTGCTGGCCGGTGCCAGTTTTATGGCGCTGATGGTGATGAAGTCGGTCAATTTTGACTTCAATACCCTGTTTGCCGAAGCCGTGAAGGTGCATCCGAAAGGCATAGCTATCATGAGCCCGGGTGGCCTGGTTTCTGACCCCATTTCTGCGCTTTCGCTGGGGTTGGCACTGATGTTTGGTACCGCCGGCCTGCCGCATATTCTGATGCGTTTCTTTACCGTCAGCGACGCCAAAGAAGCCCGCAAGAGTGTGTTCTATGCTACCGGTTTTATCGGTTACTTCTATATCCTGACCTTTATTATCGGCTTCGGCGCGATTTTATTAGTCGGCCCTAATCCGGCGTTCAAAGATGCAACCGGCGCGCTGTTAGGCGGCACCAATATGGCGGCGGTGCATTTGGCCAACGCCGTCGGCGGTAACTTCTTCCTCGGCTTTATTTCGGCGGTCGCCTTCGCCACCATTCTGGCGGTGGTTGCCGGCCTGACGCTGGCAGGGGCTTCTGCGGTATCTCACGATCTGTACGCCAGCGTGATTAAAAACGGTAAGGCAACTGAACGTGATGAACTGCGGGTTTCCAAAATTACCGTGATCATCCTGGGCATCGTGGCCATTGCGCTGGGGATTTTGTTTGAGAAACAGAACATCGCCTTTATGGTCGGGCTGGCCTTCTCTATCGCTGCCAGTTGTAACTTCCCGATTATCATTCTTTCGATGTACTGGTCACGCCTGACCACTCGCGGCGCCATGGTTGGAGGTTGGCTTGGCCTGCTGACGGCGGTGCTCCTGATGATCCTTGGCCCGACAATTTGGGTACAGATCCTGGGACACGAAAAAGCCATTTACCCTTATGAGTATCCGGCACTGTTCTCGATGCTGGTCGCCTTTATCGGCACCTGGCTGTTCTCGGTCAGCGACAGCTCACTGGCCGGGCAACAGGAACGTGAACGCTTCCGTGCCCAGTTTGTTCGTTCGCAAACCGGACTGGGAATTTCCCAGGGCAGTTCGCATTAAAAATAAACCAGTGGGTTCAGCATGCTGAACCCACTGTTACTGAACCTAAGCCAATAGGTTCTTCACTAAGG
>NZ_JBQZFO010000013.1:0-107370 GCF_052691715.1 Serratia sp. NA_112.1 | reverse complement strand
CCTTCAGAAAAACGTTAACTGACAAGCATTAGGCTAACGCCCCGCTTTAGCGTATCACCATCAACGGCCAAACAGCCCGCCATCGCGCAGCAGATGCTGGTTGCCCTTGCGGCGGGTGAAACCGCTGCGGTCGAAGAACTCCAGCACCTGGATCGCCAGCTTGCGGCCCACACCGAGCCGATCGCGAAAATCGGCGGCATTGGCGCTGCCCTGCTCCACATCAAGCTCGCGGATCAGTGCCGCGAACTGTTCAATACGTCGACTTAGGTAATAACGATCCACCACTACTGCCGTGACATGCCCCAACTGTGCCGCTTTACGCAATGTCGCCCGTATCCGGGCCTCGTCTTCGCCCAATTCGCTCGCCAAATCGCGTACCCACCATGCCTCGTCGCCAAACCGCGGCTCAATACTGTCCCACAGGGTCAGTTCTTCGGCACTGAACGCCAGACCGTGCTCCGGCAGGTGCAACCAACCCCGGGTATTGTTTATCAACCCCTCGGCCAGCAGCCGATCGATCATCATAAATACCAGCGGTTCAGCAAGCTGAGGCAAAGCCATGCGCCGTAGGCGTGCCCGCCCCAGGCCGAGCTGATCGGCATGCTGCTGGTGATACTCGGCCAATACCTGCAATAAACGCTGTTGGCCCTGCTGTGCATTCTCCTGCGCCAGCGCCATATCGCCGGCAATCAGCAACTCACAGCCCGCCAACAGCGCTGCCAATTCGCCTGCGGTCAGTTGCCGGGCCCAGGAAAAAGCGGCCAGATCCAGTGCGCCATTAGGCAGATGCAACGCCAACACTTGCCGGTCATCGTCGGCCTGTGCCAGCGCCGCCAGCCAGGTCAGATACTCAGGTTGGCGCTTGCCTCGCTTCGGGGTGGTCAAACTCAGTACTCTGGCACCGCCCAGCGTTTGGCGAGCGCCAATATCCCGCAGCACCAGCCGGTCGTTTTCCGCCAGCCACAGTGGACGATCGAGGAGTAGCTCTGCCAGCCCCTCATTGAGCAGCGAAATTCGCCCGGTGATATGGCTGGCGGCATGATGCAGATGCAGCGGTTGCCAATGTTTTATCGGTTGGTCAGCATCCAACGCAACCAAAATGCGCTCGGCAGCGGCCAGCGGCTTTTGTGCCAGCAGCCAGTCACCGCGCGCCACCTGCTCTTTACTGACGTCACCGCTGATATTCAACGCGATACGCTGCCCGGCCTGCGCCTGCTCAACCTGCTGGTTTTGCGCGTGCAGGCCGCGTACCCGCACCGGAGTATCGGCACCGGTCAGCCACAGCGAGTCACCCACCGCCACCTGCCCGCCCAGCGCGGTACCGGTCACCACCAGACCCGCACCTTTTACGATGAACGCGCGATCCACCGCCAGACGGAAGCGACGGCTTAACGCATGTTCGTTTGACTGCAACGCCAACAGGTGCGCACGCAATGCATCGATCCCCCGCGCCTGTAGCGCTCCGGTGACGAACATCGGCACCTGATGCCACCCCTGGTGCGCCAGCTCGTCACTTAGCTGGCGTCGTACCTCTTCAATGCGTTCCTCATCCACCCGATCGGCCTTGGTCAGCGCCACAGTCAGCGCCGGCCGACCACTTAACCGCAGGATGGCCAGGTGCTCGCGGGTTTGCGCCATCACGCCGTCGTCACAGGCCACCACCAGCAGCGCATGGTCAATGCCGCCAACGCCTGCCAGCATATTGGCGAGGAATTTTTCATGACCGGGCACGTCGATAAAACCCAGCACCCGGCCATCCGGCTGCGGCCAGTAGGCATAGCCCAGATCTATGGTCATGCCGCGGCGTTTTTCTTCCGGCAGCCGATCGGCATTAATCCCGGTAATCGCCTGCAGCAGGGTGGTTTTGCCATGATCGACATGGCCGGCGGTAGCGATAATCATGCGCTCAGCGCCTCAATCAATGCGTTTTCCTGCTCCAGACAGCGTAGATCCAGCCACAGCCTGCCGTCGTTAATGCGACCAATCACCGGTTGCGGCAGACGGCGCCAGCGTTCCGCCAGTGCCTCCAAAGTCGCGCCGCGACCGTCCTGCGGCGTAAAGGTCAATGCATAGCTGGGCAGCCGATCCACCGGCAATGAACCGCTACCGATCTGCGACCAGCACGGCTCGGCACGCAACTGGAAATGCCCGGCAAACTGCGGCGTCAACGCCTGTAACAGTCGCTCGGCGGCATACTGCATGGCCTGCTGTGGGCGAGTGAGCAACCGCAGCGTCGGCAGTTGCTCCGCCAACAATTCAGGTTGTTGATAAAGGCGCAGCGTGGCCTCCAGCGCTGCCAGCGTCAGCTTGCCGACGCGCAGCGCACGCTTTAAAGGATGCTGCTGCAACCTGGCGATCAGCGCCTTTTTACCGACAATGATGCCGGCCTGTGGGCCGCCCAACAATTTGTCACCGGAGAAGGTCACCAGATCCACCCCGGCAGCCAGCAGCCGCTGCGGCATAGGTTCGGCCGGCAGGCCGTACTGCGCCATATCAATCAATGAGCCGCTGCCCAGATCAGTGGCGGTCGGCAGGCCGTGTTCGGCACCAAGCCGCGCCAGCTCGGCTTCTTCCACCGCGGCGGTAAAACCCTGGATGCTGTAGTTGCTGGTATGCACCTTCATCAGCAACCCGGTCTGTTCGTTAATTGCGTTACGGTAGTCCTTTAGATGGGTGCGGTTGGTCGTGCCGACTTCGACCAACTGGCAGCCCGCCTGACGCATCACATCGGGGATGCGGAACGCGCCGCCAATTTCCACCAGTTCACCGCGCGACACCACCACTTGCTTGCCGGGGGCGATCGCCGCCAGCATCAGTAGTACCGCTGCCGCATTGTTATTGACGATGCAGGCGTCTTCCGCGCCGGTCAGTTGACACAATAAATCCGCGACGGCGCGATCGCGATGGCCACGACCGGCACCATCGAGATCGTATTCCAGCGTCACCGCCGCGCCCATCGAACACGTCACCGCCTCTATCACCGGTTGCGCCAGCAAGGCCCGGCCGAGATTGGTGTGCAACACGGTACCACTGAGATTGAATACCGGGGCCAGCGACGGGCGTTGCTGTTGTGCCAACCTGACGCCAAGCGCCTGCGGCCAGTCAGCACACCAGCCAGGCAACCGTTGATGTTGTTTAATTGCCTCACGCGCCTGTAATTGCAGTTGGCGCAGTAGCTCGCTAATCAGCGTTTGGCCATGTTGTGCCACCAGCGGTTCGATAGCGGGATCGCGCAGCAGGCGGTCAATGGCGGGTAACTGGCTGTAAAGATGCAGGGATTCTGTGCTCATGGTCGCTCGGTTTTAATGTAATGGTCTCGGCATAAAGCAAAACCCCGCCGCAGCGGGGTAAGACTGCTGACCAAGCCTTGGTGGTTAACGTAATGATTTGAGTACCAATAAAAACAAAAGAATGATGTCTACTGGTTTACCCCAAACATCCGAAAACCACGTTTTTCGGGTGTTTGTCATCAATCTAAACCCCGCCGCAGCGGGGTAAGAGAAAGCAGATCAGGGGGGCGAGGTGCGGGCAAAGCTTTCGCGGGCAAACAGCCGTTCGGCCAGTTTGATCAACGCCGGTCGTTCAACGCACCAGTTGGGCATGATGCGGCGAAAGTTGAGGTAGCCCAATGCGCAGCCGGTAGCGATGTCCGCCAGCGTCAGCGTTTCGGTGTTCAACAGCTTTTTTTCCTGCGCCAACTTTTCCAGCGCGTCCAGCCCGTGCGTCAGCTTGGCGCGCTGGCGCAGGATCCAGTTTTCGTCCTGTTTGTCCGACGCCCGTTTGCTCTCGCGAAACAGCGTGGCGGCGGCCTCTGTCACGCCATCCGCCAGGGCTTCCACCTGACGTATGCTCAGTGCTGCCGCGCGATCGGCAGGTAAAAAAGCCGGAGCTACCGACAACAACTCAAGGTATTCGGCGATCACCCGCGAGTCGTAAAAGACGCTACCGTCGTCAGCCACCAGCACCGGAACCTTGGCGAGCGGATTTAGCTCCACCACCCGGCTGCCCGGCTCATACGGCGGA
Organism: Serratia sp. NA_112.1; assembly: GCF_052691715.1. NCBI lineage: Bacteria > Pseudomonadati > Pseudomonadota > Gammaproteobacteria > Enterobacterales > Yersiniaceae > Serratia > Serratia sp. NA_112.1. The sequence continues at coordinate 103,347 of NZ_JBQZFO010000013.1, read as the reverse complement.
TCGTTAACGAATTCGAACGCCATACCCTTTTCCAACAGCATCACGGAAATCTTGCGGACAAAAGGGCTGGTGTAACTGCCAATAAGCTTCATCAGTCTTCCCCTCGGCTTGCAAACCTCAGCGTTGTTATTTGATCGTCAGCGTGTCGATAATCTGCTGCACCAGTGCCTGGTGCGCCTCCGGCGTTTTGGCCGGCGACAACATTTGCAGCGTCACCACCCGCTTATTGAACACCGTCAGCACGATGGTGGATACCACCTTCTGCCCGTTGATGCTCTGCTCGGTATCCAGACGATGGAATTTCTGTTTACCGACGGTGAAGTTCTCTTCTTTGGTGGTCTGGATATTCTGATAACGATCGGCCAGTTCGGTAATGATGCTCTGCGTCAGATCTTTCAGCATTTTATCGCTGCTGTTGAGCTTCATGTCGTCTGGCGGGATCACTTCGGAAGAGACGGTGCTCTGGCGCGATTTGCCGTCCAGAAAGCGCTGAATAGTGGATTGGCTGTCGTTGATGATGCCGCTGTTCTGGGTCTGATCGCTAAAGCCCGATGGCAATTCAAAGGTAATCTTGCCCTTTTGCATCGAGACTTTCAGGCCCGGAGGAGCTGCAGGTTTTGTCTCCACCACCGGCGGTGGCGGTGCAGGTTGCGTGACGACCGGCTTGGTATCCGGCTTCGGCACTTCCGGTTTGGTGTCGTCCTTGTTGTCACAGGCCGCCAGTCCGATGGCCAAAACGGCAACCGCCGTGAATTTCGCAATGGTCTTCAACATCGTCAGTCCCTTTCCTTTCGCTTCGCGCGTCATTGCGTAAACGTAGCAAGTCGCCCCGGCGAATGCCAGAAACCCAGTCCGAAATTAATCATTGTTGTTCACTACCAAGAGACGTAGCGAGCAACGGCAGTTTGAGCGCGGACAGCGCACAGGCCCCGGAGCGTACACGCAGTACGTGAGGAGGCCGAGCACTGCCCAAGGTCAACATGCCGCAGCACAGTAGCCGGAGACCATCATTCCCCAGGGAACAGGAACGGGTTGATGCTGCTACGTGCAAAGCCTTCATCTTCCATTTTGGCGTCGAGCACCAGCGTGGCCAGATCGTCGGCAACCGCCTCAACCTGCGGGTCTTTCTCCTGATATAAAATCTTCAGGTAAGTGCCGCAGTCACCGCAGCTTTCCGCTTTCACTGCCGCCAGTTCGCTGTCCAGCGACCAGTAGTTGAGGTCACGGGTCTGCTCACAGTTGCTGCATTTGATTCGCACCACGTGCCATTCGCTTTCGCACAGGTTGCAGTGCAAATAACGCAGGCCGCTGACGGTGCCGATATGCACCACGCTGGAAACCGGGATACTGCCGCACACCGGGCAGAATTGGCGGTGCTCGCCATATTCGGCGCGTGCCTTGCCGGGGATAAGACCTGCCATCTGCGCCCAGTAAAGCGACAGCGCGGCCCAGATAAACGGCGCTTTCTCGCTGCCAATCTTGCTGAACTCTTGGTTAAGCAACGCCTGAGCCATCAGTTCTAACTCATGCGACGAGGCCTTTTCCAGGTTATCCAGCACCGCCAGAATGTGTTCCGGCGCCTGCGGGCGCAACTCGGCAATCAGCGAAGCCAGCAGTTTGTGCCAGTGTTCACTGCGCGGAAAAACGCTCAGATCCAGCGGGGGTTTGCCGCTGGCTGCGCCCTGTTGTAACGCTTCGGTCAGATCCAACGTCAGCGGATTGTCGTGCAACGCGTGATGTTGCGCCTCGGCCAGTTGGGCGGCGAAGTTCAGGTAGTCGCCCAGCGGGTTGTCGGTCGCCAGCTTGCGCAGGCGTTCAGCACGGCGGCTGTAAAGGCTTTTCAGATTCGCGAAAAGTAACGGCGGGATGGTTTCCGCCGTTGTGGACTTCTCACGCTGTGCCCCTAACTGCTCTTTAGGAACAATGCGGATGCTCATCAGGGTTTGTCTTCCTGTTGTTTCTCGCGGACCTCTCGGTACCAACGCGGGTGATGTTTTTTAGCCCAGGCCGCCGGCACCCAGCCTTCCACCATCGCGGTAATGGTGCCTTTTACCCACAGCGCGGCGTAAATATGCACCATGATAACGATAATCAGGCCAACCCCTGCCAGCGAATGCACCAGCAACGCGATACGGATCAGCGGTATCGGGAAGGACGGCGCAAAGTACGGCCGCCAAATCACCACACCGCTGGCCAGCAACAGCACCAGACTAATGATTGCCGCCCAGAATACGCACTTCTGACCGAAATTATAACGCCCGGTGTCACCCACTTCTTCGTTCATGACGATTTTTTGGATGTTTTTAGCCCAGACGATGTCTTCACGGTTGATCAGGTTATGCTTCCAGTAGCGCAGGAACATCAGCAGGAAGGCCACAAACATAATCACCCCGATAAAAGGGTGCAGAATGCGCGCCAACTGCGGCGTGCCGAGAATGTTCATCAACCAGTTGAAGGAAGGGAAAAAGAACCCCAACCCGCTGATGGCGGCGAACACAAAGCAGAACGCCACAATCCAGTGGTTAATCCGCTCCGGCGCGCTGTAGCGCTGAATACGCTTTTCCTTCTTCATTTGCGCGTCTCCTCATCGTGCAGTTCGTCGTTGTCTTCCTCTTCGACGCGATTAGGGCCGACGCCGACATAGTGGAACACGCTCGCTGCAAAGGTGGCGGCAAAGCCGATGGCCGCCAGGGGTTTCCACACGCCTTTCCAGAACGTGACTGCCGGGCTGATGGTCGGGTTATCCGGCAAACCGTGATAGAGCTGCGGCTTGTCGGCATGGTGCAGCACATACATCACGTGGGTGCCGCCCACGCCCGCCGGATCGTACAGACCGGCGTTCTGATAACCTCGGGTGTTCAGCTCGCTGACGCGCTCGGCGGCGATCTCCTTCATGGCGTCCTTGGTGCCGAAATGGATGGCCCCGGTCGGACAGGTCTTCACACAGGCCGGTTCCTGGCCGACATCAACCCGATCGACGCACAGGGTGCACTTGTACACCCGGTTGTCGTCCTTGTTCATGCGCGGCACATCGAACGGGCAACCGGCGATGCAGTAACCGCAGCCGATGCAGTGTTCAGACTGGAAATCGACGATGCCGTTGGCGTACTGGATGATGGCCCCTTCCGACGGGCAGGCCTTCAGGCAGCCCGGATCGGCGCAGTGCATGCAGCCGTCCTTGCGGATCAGCCACTCCAGCTTGCCGTTCTCCTCAACTTCGGAAAAGCGCATCACCGTCCACGACTTGGCGGTCAGATCGGCGGGGTTATCGTACACCCCGACGTTGTGACCGATTTCATCGCGGATGTCGTTCCATTCGGAACAGGCCACCTGACAAGCCTTGCAGCCGATACAGGTGGTGACATCGATCAGTTTGGCCACTTCCTCCTGGTGGTCACGGGCGCGCGGCGCCGGCGTGAAACCATTGGTGGCGGATTTACGAATGATGTCCTGAGATTGCATTGCCATAATTCGTCTCCGTTACACCTTTTCCACGTTGACCAGGAACGCCTTGAACTCTGGCGTTTGCGTATTGGCATCACCGACAAACGGCGTCAGCGTATTGGCAATAAAGCCTTTCTTCGCCACCCCTTCGTAACCCCAGTGGATCGGGATACCTATGGTGTCGACCTCCTGGCCGTGCACCTGCAGGGTACGGATACGCTTGGTCACCACTGCCTTGGCCTTGATAAAGCCGCGGTTGGAGCTGACCTTCACCGTATCGCCATGCTGAATGCCTTTTTTCGCCGCCAGCTTCTCGCCAATCTCCACAAACTGCTCCGGCTGTGCGATAGCGTTGAGTATCGCGTGCTTGGTCCAGTAGTGGAAATGCTCGGTCAACCGGTAAGTTGTCCCAACGTACGGGAACTTGTCGGAAGTGCCCATTGCTGCCAGATCGTCCTTGAACACCCTGGCCGCCGGGTTGGAAACCACGTTCGGGTGCAGCGGGTTGGTACCGAGCGGCGTTTCAAACGGCTCGTAGTGTTCCGGGAACGGCCCTTCGGCCATTTTATCGGTGGCAAACAGGCGGCCCATGCCTTCCGGCTGCATGATGAATGGCCCCACGTCACTGCCCGGTGCGGCGGCGCTGTAGTCCGGAATATCCACCCCGCCCCACTTGGTGCCGTCCCACTCCAGCAACTGACGTTTTGGATCCCAGGGCTTGCCCTGTGGATCGGCAGAAGCACGGTTGTACAGGATGCGGCGGTTGAGCGGCCAGGCCCAGGCCCAACCCAGCGTATTGCCGAGACCGGAAGGATCGGCGTTATCGCGCCGCGCCATCTGGTTACCGGCCTGTGTCCAGCTACCGGCGAAGATCCAACAGCCGCTGGCCGTCGTACCGTCGTCACGCAGGTGGGCAAAGGTGCTGAGTTGCTCACCTTTTTTCGCCAGCACTTTGCCGTCGGCGTCGAGAACATCCGCCAACGCCTTGCCGTTGCTTTCCATCGCCACTTCTTCAGAAGCAGGATTTTCCGGCGTCAGATAATCCCAGGTCATGTTCAGCACCTGTTCAGGTACCGCCCCCCCTTCACGCGCGTACATCTCACGCAGACGGATAAAGATACCCGCCAGGATTTCCCCGTCGTTCATCGCTTCACCCGGAGCATCAGCGCCCTTCCAGTGCCACTGCAACCAGCGCCCGGAGTTGACGATTGAACCGTTCTCTTCAGCGAAGCAGGTGGACGGCAGGCGGAACACCTCGGTCTGAATCTTCGACGGATCAACGTCGTTGAACTCGCCGTGGTTCTGCCAGAAGTTGGAGGTTTCGGTATTGAGCGGATCAATGGTCACCAGGAACTTCAGTTTTGACAGCGAGGCCACCACCTTGTTCTTGTTCGGGAACGACGCCACCGGGTTAAAGCCCTGACAGAAGTAACCGTTGACCTTGCCTTGTGACATCAGCTCGAAGTACTGCAGCACATCGTAGCCTTTGTCCCACTTCGGCAGCCAGTCGAAGCCCCAGCCGTTTTCCTTCTGCGCCTTGTCGCCGTAGAAGCTCTTCATCATGCTGACGAAGAATTTCGGGTAGTTGCTCCAGTAGTTCACCTGGCCCGGCAGCAGCGCCTTCGGCGTATTGGCTTTCAGGTAGGTGTCGATATCGGTCTGTTTCTCCGACGGCAGCGTCATATAGCCCGGCAGGCTCTGCGACAGCAGGCCCAGGTCGGTCAGCCCCTGAATGTTGGAGTGGCCGCGCAGCGCGTTGACGCCGCCGCCCGCCATGCCCATGTTACCGAGCAACAGCTGGATCATCGCCATGGTGCGGATGTTCTGCGCGCCGACCGAGTGCTGAGTCCAACCCAGGGCGTACAGGAACGACGCGGTTTTATCCGCCACACAGGTTTCGGCGATGTATTCGCACACCTTGATGAAGTCTTCGGTTGGCGTACCGCAGATATTGTTTACCACCTCCGGCGTATAGCGGCTGACGTGCTGTTTGAGCAGGTTCCACACGCAACGCGGGTCCTGCAGTGTCAGATCGCGCTTGGCGAAGCCGTTTTCATCGAACTGGTAGTTCCAGGTGGTTTTATCGTACTTGCGGTTTTCCGCGTCATAACCGCTGAACAGGCCGTCTTCAAAGGTAAAGTCTTCCCGCACCAGCAGGCTGGCGTTGGTGTAGGCGTGGACGTATTCGTGGTTAATCTTGTCGTTGGTCATCAGGTACAGCAACACGCCCGACAGGAAGGCAATGTCGGTGCCGGAACGGATCGGCGTGTAGAAATCTGCCACCGATGCGGTACGGGTAAAGCGCGGATCGATGACGATCAACTTGGCTTTATTGTGTATTTTGGCTTCCATCGCCCAGCGGAATCCTACCGGATGCGCTTCCGCCGCATTACCGCCCATGACGATAATCAGATTCGCGTTCTTGATATCAACCCAGTGGTTGGTCATCGCACCGCGACCAAATGTTGGAGCAAGACTTGCTACCGTTGGTCCGTGTCAGACACGTGCTTGGTTGTCTACGGCAAGCATGCCGAGAGCGCGACTAAATTTTTGCGTTAAATAACCGGTTTCGTTACTGGAAGCAGAGGCACACAGCATGCCGGTGCTCAGCCAGCGGTTGACGGTCACGCCCTGTTCGTTGGTTTTAACGAAGTTGGCGTCACGATCTTCCTTCATCAGCTTGGCGATGCGGGTGAAGGCGTCGTCCCAGCTCAGGCGCTGCCACTTGTCGGAACCTGGCGCGCGGTACTCCGGATACTGAAGGCGGCTTTCACTATGGATGAAGTCGACCAAACCTGCGCCTTTCGGGCAAAGCGCGCCGCGGTTGACCGGGTGATCCGGGTCGCCTTCAATGTGGAAAATGCTTTCTTTGGCGTTTTTGGCGCCATCACCAAGGCTGTACATCAACAGCCCACAGCCGACGGAACAATACGTACAGGTATTACGGGTTTCACGGGCGCGCAGCAGTTTGTACTGCCGGGTTTCCGCTAACGCCACTTCCGGGGCAAAGCCCAGAGCAGCTACCGTCGTCCCTGCCATACCGCCAGCGCAGATCTTAAAGAACTGCCTTCTGCTGACCTGCATGGGGGTCTCCTTTCACTTGCGATTGTCACATTGTTTCAAATGGCGCTTTCCCCCTGGAAGCGGGAAGCGCTAAAATTACTGTTGTTTTTACGCGGCAATATTACCACAGCGTATTTGTGGGTGTTACAAACAGGTGCCACTTAAGTGAACAATATAAACCCAGACCAACATATCAATGAAACCTTGCTCACAGGGGTGACCCGGTCTCAGGTGTATCAACGCGGGCAACTCGCCACCGCACAGCAGGATTGGCTGGCGGAAGAAGTGCCGGTCGCGCTGGTCTATAACGGCATTTCTCACGTGGTGATGATGTGCACCCCCAAAGATCTGGAGGCCTTCGCCCTGGGCTTTTCCCTGTCTGAAGGCATCATCGAGTCACCGCGCGATATTTACAGTATAGAGATTAACCAAACTTGTAACGGACTGGAGGTGAAAATTGAGCTTTCCAGCCGTCGCTTTGCCGGTTTGAAAGAGCGCCGCCGTGCCATGGCAGGCCGCACCGGCTGCGGCGTGTGCGGTATCGAACAGTTGGCGGATATTTTTCGCCCGCTGCCTGCATTGCCGTTTACCCAAACCTTTTCCCTCACCAACCTCGATCACGCGCTGGAGCAGCTAAAGCAGGTGCAGAGCGTCGGCCAGCTCACCGGTTGCACCCACGCCGCCAGTTGGATCTCACCACAGGGGGAACTGCTGGGGGGCTGTGAAGACGTAGGACGCCACGTGGCGCTCGACAAGCTGCTCGGCGTGCGGGCAAAACAAGACTGGCAACAGGGAGCAATCCTGGTTTCCAGCCGCGCCAGCTATGAAATGGTGCAAAAATCCGCCATGTGCGGCGTCGAGATCCTGTTTGTGGTTTCTGCCGCCACGTCACTGGCAGTGGAAATCGCCGAGCGCAGCAACCTGACGTTGGTCGGCTTCAGCAAACCCGGCCGTGCCACGGTGTTTACCCACCCGCAGCGCATTGTGGATTAACCAAAGACCACAATATAAGTAGGGCATTGATAATCATTTTCAATATCATTTAAATAACTATAATGATCCGACTGCTTACGCGGTGCTCACATAATGCGCCGCCCTATACCCTTGGAGATGATGATTATGAGTTACTCACTGCCATCCCTGCCGTACGCCTACGACGCACTGGAACCGCATTTCGACAAGCAGACGATGGAAATCCATCACACCAAACATCACCAGACTTATGTTAACAACGCCAACACCGTGCTGGAAGCTTACCCAGAGCTGGCTCAATACAGCGTTGAAGACCTGATCCAGGATCTGGATAAAGTGCCTGCTGACAAGCGAACCTTCATGCGTAACAACGCCGGCGGCCACGCTAACCACAGCCTGTTCTGGAAAGGCCTGAAAATCGGCACCACTCTGGGTGGCTCCCTGAAAGCGGCTATCGAACGTGATTTCGGCAGCGTTGAGAAATTCCAGGAAGAGTTCGAGAAAGCCGCAGCGACCCGCTTCGGTTCAGGTTGGGCCTGGCTGGTACTGAAAGGCGACAAACTGGCTGTAGTGTCTACCGCTAACCAGGACAGCCCGCTGATGGGCGAAGCCGTTGCCGGCGCTTCAGGCTTCCCAATCGTGGGCCTGGACGTGTGGGAACACGCTTACTACCTGAAATATCAAAACAAACGTCCAGACTACATCAAGGCATTCTGGAACGTGGTTAACTGGGATGAAGCCGCAGCACGCTTCGCGGCGAAGAAGTAATTCGCCCCCAAAAATGAAGATACCCGCTTCGTGCGGGTATTTTTTTGACCAAAATTCGCTAAAGTTTGACCGTTCTTTGCCGATGGTTTATTCAATTGACGTTCGCCCAAAGGAAAGGAAAATCATTATGGCGGCATTGAAAACATTGGCAGGAAAGTTTGTTCATCTCACCGTGGGTAAAAAACTCGGTCTCGGTTTCGCACTGCTGCTGCTGCTGTCCACGGTCATCGCTGGCACCGGCGTGCAATATCTGCACATCATCAAATCCCGTTCCGCTCGCATCGATTTCAGCAACCATTTGAAAGAGGAGATCAACCAGGCCAAGTACAACCGCGCCATGTTCAGCCAAACCTACAAGACAGAGTATCTACAGAACAACCGCACTAACATCAAGAACGCTGTCAAACTGATCGGTCAGGGGCAGGAGCTGGACTGGGACCCGCAGAGCCACAAAGATCTGCAACGACTAATCACGCTGATCGACGAATATCAGCAGCAGCAAACAGCCTTTGAACAGGCCGTGGCAGCGAAAGACGCCGTGCGCCAGAGTTGGAATATGTCAGAGGTCCAGGCCAGCCTGGATCAAGTAGAGCGCCAGTTAAACAACGGTGAACTTCAACTTGCTTTCATCCAGCTAAATCAAAAACTGACCCAGATACACTACGGTTCCCGCGGTCTGCTCTTGAACCTGAATAAGGAAACCGAAACCTCGTTGATGACCACTATCGACGAGGCGCGCAACGCAGCCAACGCGTTGAATCGCCGGGTCAGTGAAGCACAGCGCCCTCAGTTGCAACCGCTACTGACTACACTCGACAATTACAAAAAACGTATCGCGGCCTATCTACCCGCCTATCAGCATGAACAGCAGCTCAGCCAAGAGCTCAGCGGAAGCGCACAACAGATCGGCGAACTGGTGAACGCCTTTATGCTGGACGAACTGGCGCAGACCCGCCACGACATCAATCTAGCGCAGTTGCAGATGGGTATCACCACCTTGATAGCCATCATCGCTGGGGTGCTGATCGCTTGGCGCATCACGCTGCAGATCACCCGCCCACTGCATAACACACTGGCGATGGCAGAACGTATCGCCAACGGCGATCTGCGCCAAGCGCAGACCAGCGACCGCCGCGACGAACTGGGGCAGTTGCTGAACGCCGTGGCGGCAATGAGCCAGAATCTGCGCGATATGATTGAGAAGATCCAACTGGGGGTCAGTCAGGTTTCGACCGCCTCGTCAGAAATTGCCGCTGGCAATACTGATCTGTCCTCCCGCACCGAGCAGCAGGCGGCGGCGGTTGAAGAAACGGCTGCCAGTATGGAACAGTTAACCGCGACGGTGAAACAAAACGCCGAAAACGCCCATCATGCTAATCAGTTGGCTACCGACGCCTCGCAGACTGCCCAGCAGGGCGGCAAGCTGGTGGAAAGCGTGGTCAGCACCATGCGCGATATTTCCAGCAGTTCGCAGCGGATCGCCGAAATTACGACCCTGATCAACGGTATTGCCTTCCAGACCAACATTCTGGCGCTGAACGCGGCAGTGGAAGCTGCGCGTGCCGGCGAACAGGGCCGTGGCTTCTCGGTGGTCGCCAGCGAGGTGCGCAATCTGGCACAACGCAGTGCCCAGGCAGCAAAAGAAATCGAAGGGCTGATTGCCGAGTCGGTCAACCGGGTACAGACCGGTACCACACTGGTGGAAAACACCGGCAACACCATGGAGCAAATCGTTCTGTCGGTCACCCACGTGCGTGACATCATGGCGGAAATCGCCGCGGCCTCCGACGAACAGACCCGCGGCATCGCCCAGATCGGCCAGGCAATTGTCGAAATGGACCACACCACCCAGCAGAACGCCGCACTGGTGGAAGAATCCGCCGCCGCCGCCGACTCGCTGGAGGAACAGGCAGAAATGCTGTTGCAGAGCGTCTCGGTCTTCCGCCTGACGGAACATTCTGCGCCTGTCGCCGCGAAAGCCGTCGCAGTCAAAACCCCGAGCGGCAAACAACCGGCCAGCCAAACCGCCGGGCAAGACAACTGGACCACCTTCTGACCCTATCCCGCCCGAAACCTCTCGGGCGGGTTATTGTTCCCCGCGGCCAACTCGGGCTATGCTGGGCCTTCGACGCGGGACAAGGAGGCGCATATGCATCACCCAGAGGTTTACATCGGCACTATCCAACCCTACGAAGGCGGGCGGCCCAGCGGCATTGCCAAACGCCTGGTGGACGGTGCCGTCAAGCTGACCCCGCTCGGCCTGGAAGGCGATGAACAGGCAGAGAAAAGTTATCACGGCGGGCCGGACCGTGCGCTGTGTCACTATCCACGTGAACATTATGACCACTGGCGTGAACAGTTCCCGGCACAAGCGGAAAAGTTCAGCGCGCCCGCTTTTGGCGAGAACATTTCTACCCTCGGGCTGACCGAACATAACGTGTTTATGGGCGATATCTTCCGCTGGGGCAAAGCGCTGATCCAGGTCACCCAGCCGCGTTCTCCCTGCTTCAAGCTCAACTACCATTTTGCTATCGATGAGATCTCGGTGCTGATGCAGCAAAGCGGCCGCTGCGGCTGGCTGTACCGCGTGGTATCTGCCGGCAAGGTCAGCGGCGATCACCCGCTGGAACTGATGACGCGCAACAGTGATGTCTCGGTCGCCGAAGCCATTGGCATCGCCTGGCATATGCCATTTGATGAAGAGCAGTATCGTCGCCTGCTGGCGGTGGCCGGGCTGTCTGCCAGCTGGAGCAAAACCATGCTGACGCGCATCAGCGAAGGACGTCTCGAAGACTTTAATCGCCGCTTGCTGGGCCGCTAAAACAGACCGGTGGAAAATAAAACCTGACGCTGCCTACAGCGCTTAACTTTTTCACCGGCCTATACTGTTCAGCGTCGGTTGTTCCGGCAACCTCATTCAGGCAGGAGCAAAGTTATGAACACCCCGTCTCATTCGATTCACCCTGCAGCAGCCGAAGGCTACCAGGCCAACGCCGATCGTTACGTTAAAGGGCGTCCGGATTATCCGCCGGAGATAGCGACCTGGCTGCGCGACACCATCGGCCTGCACGCCGGTATGACGGCTCTCGATCTCGGTGCCGGCACCGGCAAGTTCACCCCTCGCCTGCTGGAAACCGGTGCGCAGGTGATCGCCGTCGAACCCGTGGCCCAAATGCTGGAAAAGCTGTCGGCGGCGCTGCCGCAGGTGAAAACATTGGCAGGCACCGCGGAATCTATCCCATTGCCGGATGAGTCGGTCGACGCGGTAGTTTGCGCGCAGTCCTTCCACTGGTTTGCCACGCAGCAGGCTTTGGCCGAAATCCAGCGCATCCTCAAGCCCGGCGGCAAACTTGGCCTGGTGTGGAACATGCGCGATGCGCGCGTGAGTTGGGTGCGTAAACTCAATCAGATTGTCGACCGCCATGAAGGCGACGCGCCGCGTTTCTACACCGGTGAATGGCGTAAACTTTTCCCGTCCAAAGGATTAGAACCGCTGCAGGAACAGGTGTTTATGCTCGGCCACCAGGGCGCAATAGAAGATGTGATTTATAACCGGGTGCGCTCCACCAGCTTTATCGCCGCCTTGCCGCACGAGCAGCAGGAACAGGTGATCGAACAGATTCGGCAGTTGGTGGCAGAGGAAGGGGAATTGCAGGGCAAGAATACGGTGACAGTGCCCTATCAGACCAAGGTGTATTTCACCACCAAGCGATGAAAACCGGGCGCCACAAAAGGCGCCCCAGCAATCAGAAAGCTTTTCTGGCGTAGCCGGTGACCACTTTCAGGCCCATTTCACGGCCCAGTGCGGTCATCGGGTGCACCACGATCAGGCCGCGCACGTTTTTCTTCAACGTGCCCATATCCGCCTGCTCTTTCTTGGTGATTTCACGATTGAACGGCAGTTTGCTCAGCTTTTGCGCTTCGGCGCTCAGCTTCTCAACGCGCACGCCTTTCAGGCGCTCGATCTCCGCTGCCATCTTCTCTTTTTCTTTGGTGTGCTGAGCAATCAGGTCAAGATTACCCTGTTGGATAATCAGGGTGTCTTTGTGCTTGAGGGCGTCCAGCAGGTCGCTAAGGCGCTTGATCTCTGCCTTTTCTATTTCTTTCATGGTTTCTGGCCTGTTGTGCCGATACGGCACGCTAATCAATGATGTCCACATTGTAGCAAAATGCGCGCGTGGTTACTCGTCTTGCGCGATGCCCGGTGGCAAGCCGCTCATCTCGCAGGCTTTGGCACCAACACGCGCCAGTGCCTGGCTGTAACGGGCATTAAACGGGTAGCAGCAGGAAAGCCGCAACGCGTTACGATAGCGGCCACTGGGGGAATACAGCGTGCCCGGTGTCAGGCAAATTTGTTCCTCCAGCATCTGGTGGAACAACGCCACGCTGTCGACCCCGACCGGGAACTCCACCCAAAACACGAATCCGCCCGCGGGTTGTGTCGCCCGGGTGCCACGTGGGAAGTGACGCGCAATCAGCGCCCGTGCCTCATCCACCTGAGCGGCGTAGCGTTTACGCAGGTTGCGCAGATGGTGATCGTATCCACCGGTTTCCAGAAACATCGCCAGAGTTTCCGACAGCAACTGCGACTCGGACATCGACGACACCGCCTTCAGCTTGCGCAACGCCTCGTTAAAGCGCCCCCCACTGATCCAACCGATGCGAAAGTCCGGTGCCAGGGTCTTGGTAAAGCTCGAACAAAACAACACCCAACCGTCGCGATCGAAAGATTTTACCGCCGGGGACAGCGCACCGCCGAATTGCAGTTCTGCGTACAACCCATCTTCTATCAGAGGTACCTGGTGATCGTTCATCAACCGCGCCAAACGTTTTTTCGCCGCCTGCGGCATGGTGCAACCCAACGGGTTTTGCACCGTCGGCATGGCGATTACTGCGTTCAGTCGCTTTTCATTGAGCAACAGCTCCAGCGCATCCAGCGACAGCCCGTGCTGCGGATCGGTAGGAATTTCCAACGCCTTCAGCCCCAGGCTGGCCAGCAGCGGCAGCAGATAAAAATAGGTCGGTGACTCCAGGCCAATACAATCGCCCGGTTTGGTGGTCACGCGCAGCGCCAGTTGCAGCGCCTCCATGCAGCCATGAGTCAACGTGATATCGCCGGGTTCCAGCAGCATGCCCAGCGTCATCGAACGACGGGCTACCTGCTGTCGCAGCCGCAGGCTACCGGGCGGTAGCGCATATTGACCGATTAAATTCGGCTGACGGCGTAACTGCGACGAAAGCATCCGCCCCAACTTGCCACCGGGATAGAAATCAGAAGTCTGTGGGCAGGCCAGCGAAAGATTGGTGAATGCCGGGTTTTGCTGGGCGGCGAACACCGTGTCGATCAACGCCAGTACGTCATCTGCCGGTGGCTCTATCCGGTTGCTGGTCGGCGAAGCAGCTTTCAGCGCCGGCAAGGTGTTGCAGACATAAAAACCGGACTGTGGCCGTGCCTCTATCAGCCCGCGATCTTCCAGGGTGCGGTAAGCCGCCACCACGGTATTGATACTGACGCTATGGCTTTGCGCGCAACGGCGCACCGAAGGTAAACGGCTGCCGGGTAGCAACGTGCCACGGCGTATGGCTTCTGCCAGCGTATCCGCCAGCTGCTGGTAGCGCGTTTCCGGCATTTCATCGAGCAAGGTCACAGTTTGTCTCCAGGCAATGGGTACAGTTTAAATTTGATACAACTGTATCCATGACAATAGCGGGTTTTTGGTTCTGTCACCATCTGCCTGTAGGTTTTATGCTGGTTCCCTTGCTTCTCAGCCCTTGTAAGGAACCCATTATGCTGGACTCCGCCTTTATCAGTTATGTCACGGTGATGTCGATCACCCCCGGCCCCAACAACCTGCTGCTGGCCTCGTCCGGGGTCAATTTTGGTCTGCGCCGCACCATGCCGATGGTGTTCGGCATCAGCCTGGGTTGTGGGGTACAGTTGGCCCTGACCACTAGCCTGCTGGCGCTGGTGCTGAGTTGGGCCGGAGCGATACGTTTCCCGCTGGCGGTGATTGGCTGTGCCTATTTACTGTGGTTGTCGTGGAAGCTGTTCCAGGCAACCTCGCCGGATGCCAAACAGCAGGCACAGCCGATGCGCTTGCTCAACGGCGCGCTGTTTCAGGCGGTGAATCCCAAAGCCTGGCTGATGGCGATTAACGTCGCCATTCTGTTCACCCCGCGTGAAGGGGCCAGCCTTGGCCATACGCTGATGATCATTGCCGGTTTCACCGCCCTGAACATTCCTTGCGTACTGGTGTGGGCGATATTGGGCGATCGGCTGCGTGATGCGCTACGCGTGACCTGGAAACTGCGGTTGTTTAACGGCGTCATGGCGGGCTTGATGGCAGCCACGGCACTGTGGCTGTTATTCGACGAGTGGCGCGCGGCCTTTGCTTAATTGCGGCCAAGCGGGGAAAGCCGGGACGGTTGCTTGGCACCGATGCCGGCGATCAGATCGGTGACCGACAGCACCATAGTGGAACGTAACACCTGTTGGTATCGCTGACGCTGCATGGCGATCAGCGATTCTTCCGCTTCGCCGGGCTGCAGGAAGGTCGGTACCGGCGGCAGCGCAGCCACGCAATGCAGTTCACCGAACGGCCCGAGGATTTCATCATCGACAAAACGGTATTCCGCCCCGTCGTGGTTCAGTTCTTCACGCATCGCCATCAGCAGTTCGGCGTCTTCGTATTCGTGACGTGAGATCACCCCCAGCCCATACATCAGCTTCAGGCGTACCGACAGCTCACCCAATGGACCGGCGCCGGACAATAGCGGTTCGACGGCATACTTCACCGCATAGTCATCTTTGCGGAACACCTGCACCACCAGAACGTTCAGCGCTTCCGCCAGCAGCTCTACCGCCGCGATCAGAAAACTGCGCACCGTCTTGCCTGCGTTCAGCCGTTCCAGAACCTTATTTTCAAATGCCTGTGCTTCTTCCATCGTCGCTTTTCGAATGGCGTGGGAGGGGTATGCTGTATTGGCCACTAATTTAATACCATAGGCGTTATTGTCGCAGCCAGTTTGCGGGCGGACAGCGCGCAGAATCCGGAGCGTACACGTAGTACGTGAGGAATTCGAGCTCTGCCCAACCGTAAAATGGCAAGTAAAATAGCCTATTGGCGCTGCATGGCGTTATACACAGCAATGGCCTGTTCTACAACCTCACTTTCCGCCGGCAGGCCGGAAATTTGCGCCAGCGCCGCTTTTGGCCCCAGTTTGGCCAGCAGTTCCACCAGCTCTTTGGCCTGCGGATCCTGCTCGCTGCGGTAGCTCATGGCGGCGGCAATACCCTGGATCAGATTGTCATGCGGCAGACCGTATTCCAGCGTGCCGAGCAGCGGCTTGATCAGGCGATCGCCAGCGCTCAGCTTACGCAGTGGCTGACGGCCCACACGCTCCACGTCATCGTGCAGATAGGGGTTTTCAAAGCGGCTGAGGATTTTTTCAATGTAAGCGGCATGCTTGGCGGCGTCAAAACCGTAGCGTTTGATCAGCACTGCACCGCTCTCTTCCATCGCACCTTTCACCACACGGCGGATCGCCGGGTCGAGAATGGCATCGCGGATGGTCAGCAGGCCGGCCTGTTGGCCAAGATAAGCGGTAATCGCATGGCCGGTATTGAGCGTGAACAACTTACGCTCAACAAACGCCATCAGGTTATCGGTCAGCTCCATGCCGGCGATTGCCGGTGGCTGGCCCTTGAACTGGGTTTGATCGACAATCCACTCGCTGAAGGTTTCAACCGTCACTTCCAGCGGATCGCTGCTGCCCGCTTCCGTCGGCGGTACAATGCGGTCAACCGCCGAATCAACGAAGCCAACATGCTGTTCGACCCATGCCTGATCTTCCTGCGGCAACACATCGAACACGTGCTGCTTTAACTGGCTGGTGCCACGCACCATGTTCTCGCAGGCGATGATGTTCAGCGGTTGGCTGTTGCCTTGCTGACGACGTTTGATTAACCCTTTGGCGATAGTCCCAGCAATCTTAGCCAGGATCTGTGGGCCCACGGCGGTGGTCACGACATCCGCTTCGGCGATCAGCGCAACCGCCTCTTCACTGCCGCTATTCACTGCGCTGACATTGTTGACCTGCTCGACCCGGGCCTGCTCACCGACCACGTTGACCTGGTAGCTTTTACGGCTGCTGAGCAGGTCCAGCACCGTCTGGTTAACGTCGGCAAAGGTCAGTTCGGCCTGCGCGTCCGCCAGTAGCTTGCCGATAAAACCACGGCCAATATTCCCCGCACCGAAATGTAATGCTTTCATATTCCTACCTTTCTAATGTCGAAGGGTGCAGCAAGCTGCACCCCTTAAAATGATTCCGTTATCCGCGTTTTTTGCCGCCCAGCAGATCCAGCACTTCCTGCACATTGGTGGTATGCGCCAGTCGTTCGATGACGCCCTCGTCATCCAACGCGTTGGTCAGGCTGGTGATCACCTGGATATGTTCGTTATTGCGTGCGGCAATACCGATGACCAGCCGAGCTACCTCGTCCTCTTCATCACCGAAACGTACGCCCTGCGGGTATTGGCAGAACACCACGCCGGTGCGCAGTACCCGGTCTTTGGCTTCGATGGTGCCGTGCGGCACGGCGATCGACTCGCCCAGATAGGTGGAGGTCAGTTTTTCGCGCTCCAGCATTGCAGGAACGTATTCCGGCTCGACGTAGCCGCCCTTGACCAGTTGCTCACCGGCAAAGCGGATCGCCTGTTCCTTGTCGCTGGCCTGCAGGTTAAGGAACACGTTACTTTCGCTGAGTCTGAACAGGTTTTGCTCGCTCGCTTCAAAGCTATCGTCAAGCCGGCTGATGACTTTCTGTTGGTTATCGGTGGTTTTGTTGGCCGCCACCAGACGCTCGGTCAGATCGCTGTACAGCTTGCTGTCGAGGAAGTTGGTCAGCGAGATATGCTGAGCCTGTGGCGCATGGCGCATCGCTCGTTCGGTCAGATCGCGGTGAGTAATCACCAGATCAACATCGTCCGGCAGGCTATTGATGGCGCTGTTGGTCACCGAGATATTTTTCAGCCCGGCATCCGCCACTTTTTTGCGCAGCACCCCGGCCCCCATCGCACTGGAACCCATGCCGGCATCGCAGGCAACGATGATTTTACGTACCGTGGTCAGGTCGCCATCGACCGCTGCATGAGCCGCCGCGCCGCCTTTAGACTGCGACTTCATTTCTTGCATACGGCGAGTGGCATCGATCAGGCCGTCCTCTTCTTTCACTTTTGAGGTCTTCAGCAGGAAGCTGGCGACCACGAATGACACCACAAATGCCGCACCGATAGCCGCCAGGTTGGCGAAATAAGCGCCCTTCGGCGTCATCGCCAGCACCGCCAGAATCGAACCCGGTGAAGCCGGTGAAACCAAACCGCCATTCAACAGGGTCAAGGTGAATACCCCGGTCATGCCACCCAGGATCACCGCCAACAGCAGGCGTGGGTTCATCAGCACGTACGGGAAGTAGATTTCGTGGATACCACCGAAGAAGTGGATGATCGCCGCACCACCGGCAGACTGCTTGGCACTGCCGCGGCCAAAGAACATGTAGGCCATCAGCACGCCCAAACCCGGGCCTGGGTTGGCTTCGATCAGGAAGAAGATGGATTTGCCGGTTTCTGTCGCCTGCTGAATGCCCAGCGGTGAGAAGATGCCGTGGTTAATCGCGTTATTCAGGAACAGGATTTTCGCCGGTTCCACGAAGATGGACGCCAGCGGCAACAGGTTGTTGGTCACCATGATATTTACACCGGCAGCCAGGATATGCGACAACCCTTCTACCAGCGGACCAATCGCCATAAACGACAGAATGGCCAGCAGCATACCGATAATGCCAGCGGAGAAGTTGTTCACCAACATCTCAAAACCGCTTTTGATCTTGCCGTCTACCCAGCGGTCAAAATGCTTGATCGCCCAGCCGCCCAGCGGACCGGCAATCATCGCACCGAGGAACATTGGCATGTCGGCACCGACAATCACACCCATGGTAGTGATCGCACCGACCACGCCGCCGCGCTCGCCCCCCACCAAGCGGCCACCGGTGAAACCGATCAGCAGCGGCAGCAGGTAAGTGATCATTGGGCCAACCAACTTGGCTAAGGTTTCGTTCGGCAGCCAACCGGTAGGAATGAATAGCGCGGTGATGATACCCCAGGCGATAAATGCGCCAATGTTGGGCATCACCATGTTGCTTAAGAAGCGGCCAAAGTTCTGAACTTTGACTTTGATGTCTGGTGAAAACATAAAACACACCCCTATTGTTACGCGCTGACAATAGAGCGCGTGATTATTGTTGTTACGATCCAGCTGTGTTGTGGCTGTACGCGAAATGGACTCTATCACGCTGTTTTTACTGTGCGAACTTCACGAGTTTTTTGTGATTCAGATCACCAATACCACCCCACTCAATGGGCACTTATAGTGATCTGAATCACATTTAATCGGTGTAGAAAAAATACAACGAGCAAGATTCGCCCTGAAATCCCAATAAAATGCGATTATGAACACGTTTTTACATTGCGTGTTTGTTTTTAAATTGTGACATTAATCACAATTTATTTATTGATGGTTACCGAATCCTGGTCTGGAGGTGTTCTTCCCTGTGAGCATTCATCCCGTCGGGAAATAGCAGTGCGATGAATGAAAGAAAACTACATATCGGAAAAAGATGATTGATTGAAGTGTAGTACAGAAGCGACGCGCAAGAAGTGAGCAAGTGATTGGAAAGACTGGGCGGGAATTCTTGGAACAGAAAGGCAGAAGCCGAGATACCAGCCTCTGCCTTTCTACTATTACTGGGTGACGCTTGAGACGGTTTTCTGTGCGTTCAGTAAATCCTGCTGCTTGGCGACCAGATTCGACATCATGGTGTTGTACTGCGTTGCCTGCTGGGAAGTACGCAATTGCACGCCGTTATTGTTAAAGCTCACCTGATTACCCTGTGTACGCAGGAAATCCCCAACCTGCACCAGATCCTGAACGAAACTGGCGGTAGCTGGAATAACCGGCATCAACGCATTGGCCGGCCCGGTGACAATTTTGTCGTAGGCCTGGTTATACACGGCTTTCAGATCGTCAGGTTGCTTCAGCGCTGCCCGGGCGGTATCCGCCTGCGACTTGGCCGACTGGATCTGCTGCCCCAGTAGGTTCAGCGCCCCAACGGATTGCTGCAGCGAATCGCGCTTGCTCATGTAGTCCTGTGCGGTGCGGATCTGGTTAATTTGATCCAGCGCCGGCGTCAGGCTGGCATCCAGTGATTTGGACAACTGCTGTGAAAAACCGACCAAAATAGCGTAATCACCAGCATAGTTGCCGAACTTCTGTTTCTGATCTTCGCTCAGCGTCGGGATTTTCGCGCCGCTGCGCATCACCGTGTTCTGTATGTAATCTATAAACGCCTTGCGTTGTTCCGGCTCTTTATCGCCGCAAGCAGTCAGCTGCATGACCACCAACAATGCCAATACCGGGGCCAACCAACGCGCGAAATTTCTGCTCTGGATCCCTACCGCCATGTGACATAACTCCTGTTATAAACCTGCTTTTTCATCGGACTCCGTCCCTTTTGCTGCACTCCCTGCACCTATAAGAATAGATCAACTGAGTGCGATCCGATACGCGATTCACCTTTCGGGGCTTATTCTTCGGTGAAAGGGAAGTAATAGCGATACCTGAAACCAGGTCGAACATGATTTGAGAGCGAAGAAATCAAGCCCTACCCCCCAATTCAGCCCCCAAGTCAGTGAGCTATTGGCAGCGTTAAAAGGAACAGGTTTGACACAAAACCGCCCACTGCGCCGACAGCAATAGAAAAGGCGCCCGCAGGCGCCTTTTCACAGCAGAACCGCTTATTGCAGCACGGAGATATCCGCCACCTGCAAGAACAGCTCACGCAGCTTACTCAGCAGCGTCAGACGGTTCACACGCACCGCTTCGTCTTCTGCCATTACCATGACGTTGTCGAAGAACGCATCGACCGGCTCACGCAGGTCAGCCAGCTCCACCAACGCATCCTGATAGTTGCCTGCCGCAAAATACGGCTCCAGCTTATCGCGCAGCACCACCAGATGGGTCGCCAGTTGAATCTCAGCCGCTTCTTTCAATACCGAGGCATGGACGCGGTCATTGAGCGTATCGGTAGATTTGGCCAGGATATTGGAAACGCGTTTATTGGCCGCAGCCAGTGCAGCTGCCGCTTCCAGGGTACGGAAGTGGGTCACCGCTTTAACGCGCGCATCGAAGTCCGCCGGTTTGGTCGGACGACGAGCCAACACCGCCTGAATGGTGTCTACCGCGTGGCCTTCTTCCTGATACCAGGCGCGGAAACGGCCCAGCATGAACTCGACCACTTCATCGACAACTTTGGCGTTGGTCAGCTTGCTGCCGTAAAGGCGCACGGCCTCTTCGGTCAGGGTCAGCAGATCCAGCGTCAGGTTTTTCTCGACGATGATACGCAGCACCCCCAATGCAGCACGGCGCAGTGCGAACGGATCCTTATCGCCTTTCGGATGTTGCCCGATGCCGAAAATGCCGGCCAGGGTGTCCATCTTGTCGGCAATCGCCAACGAACAGGCCACCAGCGACTCCGGCAGTGCATCACCGGCAAAGCGCGGCTGGTACTGTTCGTTCAGCGCAACCGCCACGTCTTCAGCTTCGCCGTCATGACGCGCGTAGTGCATGCCCATCACGCCCTGGGTGTCGGTGAATTCGAAGACCATGTTGGTCATCAGATCGCACTTCGACAGCAGGCCCGCACGGGTGGCGTGGTTAACGTCGGCACCAATCTGGCCGGCAACCCAGCCCGCCAGCGCCTGAATACGATCGGTCTTGTCGCGCAGGGTGCCCAGTTGCTGTTGGAACAGCACGGTTTCCAGACGCGGCAGGTTATCTTCCAGACGTTTTTTGCGGTCGGTGTTGAAAAAGAACTCGGCATCGGCCAAACGCGGACGCACTACCTTCTCATTACCGGAGATAATCTGCTGCGGATCTTTGGATTCGATGTTGGCCACGAAGATAAAGTTCGGCAGCAGTTTGCCCACGGCGTCATACACCGGGAAATACTTCTGGTCGCCCTTCATGGTGTACACCAGCGCTTCCGCCGGCACCGCCAGGAATTTATCTTCGAATTTGGCGGTCAACACCACCGGCCATTCAACCAGCGAGGCCACTTCTTCCAGCAGGCTTTCGCTCAGATCGGCCTTGCCGCCAATGGTCGAAGCAGCCAGCTCGGCGTCACGCTTGATCATCGCCTTACGGGTTTCGTAATCGGCGATCACCTTACCGCGCTCCTGCAGGATCTGCGGATATTGGTCGGCATTGTCGATAGTGAATTCCGCTTCACCCATAAAACGGTGGCCGCGAACCGTACGCGCGGAATCGATGCCCAGCACGGTACCTGGGATCAGTTCCGCACCCAGCAGCATCGTCACGGTGTGCACCGGACGCACGAACTGCACGTCGGAATCGCCCCAACGCATCAGTTTCGGGATCGGCAGTTTGGCCAGTGAATTGCTGACCATGCCTGCCAGCAGCGCTTGCGCGGACTGACCTTTAACATGGGCGCGGTACAGCAGCCATTCGCCTTTGTCGGTCGCCAGGCGTTCGGCCTGATCGACGGTAATGCCGCAGCCGCGTGCCCAGCCTTCGGCCGCCTTGCTTGGCTTGCCTTCGGCGTCAAACGCCTGGGCAATAGCCGGGCCGCGTTTTTCGACTTCGCGATCGGCCTGTGCAGCGCTTAAATTAGCCACTTTCAGCGCCAGACGGCGCGGCGCGGCAAACCAGCTCACTTCGCCGTGCTCGAGGTTAGCGCTATCGAGCTCAGCGGTAAAATTCGCGGCAAAGGATTCTGCCAGTGAACGAAGAGCCTTCGGCGGCAGCTCTTCCGTGCCGATTTCCACCAGGAAAGTCTGTTGAGTCATGGCTGCCTCTTAGCTCTTGTTCTTTTTGCACATTGGGAAGCCCAGCGCTTCGCGAGAAGCGTAGTAGGCCTCGGCAACAGCTTTGGTCAGCGTGCGGATACGCAGAATATAACGTTGACGCTCGGTCACCGAGATCGCCTTGCGCGCATCCAACAGGTTGAAGGTGTGGCCAGCCTTCAGAATACGTTCATAAGCCGGCAGCGGCAGTGGTTTCTCCAGCGCCAGCAGTGACTGGGCTTCTTTCTCGTACTGCTCAAAGCAGGAGAACAGGAAGTCCACGTCAGCGTATTCGAAGTTGTAAGTGGACTGCTCCACTTCGTTCTGATGGAACACATCGCCGTAGGTGGTTACACCCAGCGGGCCGTCGCTCCATACCAGATCGTAAACGCTGTCCACGCCCTGGATGTACATCGCCAGGCGCTCAAGGCCGTAAGTGATCTCGCCGGTCACCGGTTTGCATTCCATGCCGCCGACCTGCTGGAAGTAAGTGAACTGCGTCACTTCCATGCCGTTCAGCCACACTTCCCAGCCCAGGCCCCAGGCGCCGAGCGTCGGGTTTTCCCAGTTATCTTCTACGAAGCGGATGTCGTGAATGGTCGGATCCAGACCCAGCTCTTTCAACGAGCCCAGGTACAGTTCCTGAATGTTGTCCGGCGATGGTTTAATCACCACCTGGAATTGATAATAATGTTGCAGACGGTTTGGGTTTTCACCGTAGCGGCCGTCGGTCGGACGGCGGGACGGCTGCACGTAGGCGGTAGCCATTGGCTCCGGTCCCAGTGCGCGCAGGCACGTCATCGGGTGTGAGGTTCCCGCGCCGACTTCCATGTCCAATGGTTGAACGATGGTGCAGCCCTGGCGCGCCCAATAGTCCTGCAGTGTCAGGATCAGGCCCTGGAAGGTCTTGGTATCAAACTTTTGCATGTTGAATTCGCACGCGATACAAGTGGATTTAAATGGGATGCGCCAGTATACCCGTTGACCGTAAGATATACAGCCCGAATCCGGCAACAAGTGTGAATCATCAAAGAAGCGTGGCGTTTTTACGCACTGAAATGGGGCAAATGCGTCCGAATGGTACTGTTTCACCGTTCTGTTCGGCGGCCGCATCGCCGATGCGCTACTGAGACGCTTCGGCAATCTGCGGCTGGCCCGCAACCTGTTTGCGGCGGTAACGCTGCTGCTGACCGCCACCTGCTTCCTGTTGATCCCCTTTATGAGCACGCCCACCGAAATCATTTTGCTGATGACGTTGGGAAACGCGCTGAATGCGCTGGTGAATAATGTGTATTGGTCGGTGGTGATCGACGTCACACCCAAGGCTTCAGTAGGCACCTACAGCGGTATGACGCTGGCGATAGCCAATATTGCCTCAATCACTGCACCTATGCTGAGCTGTTGGTTGGCGCAGCACCACGGCTATGGCGCGATGTTCTTCGCCACCGCCGTGGTGTCCTTCTGCAGCATGCTGTGCATGACCCTGCTACAGCCGGAAAGAAAGATGGGAGCCGACAGCTCGCCGCACCACCGAGGTATTCAGCACGCAGCGCAGCGATAACAACAAAACCATGAGGCAAGGATGCCGTCAGGTTAGCGTCTGTCGAATTAAGTTAACTTCTGTACCTGCAGACAAGAACATTTCTATTATTCACAGAATTGATAACATACCGACAATAATCGTGCTTAAAAAGACATCCTCATGTGAAACATTCCAAGAGATAATCCGCAAACAAAAATGTGATTGTTAAAATAACAATCATCACACAAAAGAAACACTTTATTATAGAAACCAATCATCAATTATTTACCTCACAGGCTAAAAATTTACTTGCCGACTTGACTCTGGTAGGATTGTCTACCGCACCCCAGCATTGTCGCAAGACGAAATTAAATTTAAAATTCGATTATGGAAGATGTAGAAATGATAGAAATCTTTGATGTGGATTACAATCTACTGTCGGATAACCGTTCTAAAGAATTATTCTCTTTAAGAAAGAAGACATTTAAAGACCGTCTCAACTGGATTGTTAATTGCGAAAACAATATGGAATTTGACGAGTATGATAACAATCATACTACGTACCTTTTTGGTATGTATGAAAATATGGTAGTCTGCAGTCTGCGATTTATAGAAACAAAATACAATAATATGATTACTGGCACGTTTAAATCCTATTTTAATAAAATAGAACTTCCTGAAGGTAACTTTGTTGAGGCCAGTAGGCTTTTTATCGATAAAGGACGTGTGCAGGCGATGAAATTACAAAATGAACCGATCAGTTCACTACTGTTTTTATCTATGATCAATTATGCAAGAAATTATGATTACCAAGGGATTTATGCAATTATCAGCCATTCCATGCTGATTATCTTCCAAAGATCCGGTTGGGAAATTACAGTAGTCGAGCAAGGGCAATCAGAGAAAAACCAGCGAATTTACCTGATTTACATGCCGGTTGACGATCGCAACCAGCAGATATTGGTCGATCGCATCAACTTGGCCCACCCTGGCTTAACCCCGGACCGCGATGCCTGGCCATTAACCTTCCGTGTCAGGAAGCACGGGTCTGATCAGCTGTAGTTCAACGCCTAGCCTGATAGCATGCTTGGCGTTGGTAACGCCTAATTTTTTGACGGCATTACCAATATGATATTTTATTGTGGTGAGCTTGATCCCCAGGATGAGCGCAATCTCCTGATAGGATTTACCCATGCTTGCCCAGTAAATTATCTCATTCTCTCGCTTCGAGAATATTCCTTTATTGTTCATTTTGTCAAAGTAGGTAGGGCTATTAATTTCCTTGTAAAATGCAGTAAGCTTATCATGAGTAGTAATTAGCAGCATTTGAAGTTTGTCTTGGTTGGCTATTATTCTTTCTTCTATATTATAGTCGCAATGTTTATCAATCATAATAGAAAGCACCACCAAATTATGATTATGATCGTGCAGCACAAATGTATAGCCATTAACTACATTGTAATTCTTAGCCATATCAAAAATTCTTGGCAATTTTAACCCTGGATCAATCATTATATTTTCATCCCAGGAGAACGGAGTAATACGGCGCGAAGCAGTAATAAGAACCGGGTCGATAAATTGATAGTTATTTTCTGTATAAAATTCAAACCATTCAGTTCCGTTGGAAATAATCGCAAAGTTCGCCGGGTTTCTTTTATTCATTATTGCATAAGCGTACTTCACGTTACTATACTCGCTAAGTTTACCTTCCAAATCATTTTTTATGGTGGTGTTGATGGTTTCATCATTGAAGAATGAATTTGACACTGAACCCTCTCCTTAAAAAATAAAAATCCTTAGCTAATAAAAATTATAACATAAAAATTGCTGGCGGCATAACTGATAAAAAGTCAGGTTAAACTATTAAAATAGACAACCAAAACCATCTATACAATATAAATAATCACGGATTGGAATTTATTTATATTAATAAGCGCCATTTAGCCACATAAAGGATAGGTAAAAAAGAAAAATAACGTGGTTATCTTCGAAAAACTTCAGACACATGTTATGTTAATTTTTATTACAAAATAAACAAGAACACAACATACGGAGTGAGGAGTTACGAGCAAGTACGGAGGAAGACATACGATTCGCCATCAGAGGAAAAAACCAATAACTCCCTCACCCCATCAAATGACAGGGTGAAAGAAAGAAATTGACAATCAAAATACATAAAACAATAATATTTAAAATTGTTTCCCTGGTGTTGGCCAAATTGGCTATCTGATCCTGATTCAGGATCAGTTTTTTTTATGTGTGTCTTGTTTTTCTGAGATAACAATAAAGTTTTTTAAACTCGAATGATAGTTGTACTAAAGTACAGTCAAATACTGTATTTCATCATGCAAAGAGCGATAATTATCGCATTATAACGTTGATTCCCCCCCACTCAGTGCCATAAATAATCCATAGCAAATCGAATAATCCCTCATACATCATAGATGTGCCCACACTGTTTAATTGGCTAGCATCAACATACCGTTATATCTGCGATCCGCCACATCAACCGGTATTGATTATGGGCCAGATGTCCGGACCCCTTACTGATATATCAACCACTCAAAACCGCGCGCTGACGCCGACGTTATACATAAACTGCTCGCCGCTGCTCAGGCCGCCGGTTTGCGAAACGGTGGCGAACGCCGCTACCTGATCGGTCAGCGGCATGTTCGCTCCCAGGGTCACATCCACCCAGTTTTTATCCTGATTGGCGCTGTCGCGGGTAAAAGAGGTCTGGGTAGACTTCAGCCCACCGCCGGCCCGATAGACATCATCGCCAAACTGATGCTGATAACTCACCTCGGCGTACGGATTAAACAAACCAAACTTGCTGTCCAACCGCCAGCCCAACGCGCCGATCTGCGAATGGTAGGTCTGGTCGTTAAAGCGCATTGAGGTGCTGGTGTTGCCATCCTCGCTGTAACCGGAGACGTTACTGTAATCCCAGGCAAATTGCGCCATCGGGCCGCTAGTCAGATAAGAAGTAATGGGGAAGTCGTATCCGGCGGTAAGGCGCGCCCCCCACTGCTTGCCGGAGGTCGAGCCGGTTTCGGTGCGAGTTAACGATCCTAACTGCATGCTGCGGCGAATATCATCGTAATCCATTGTCGCGTAGTGCAGATCGGCGTTCACCCAACCGTGCTCAAACACGTCCAGGGCGGTAAAGGCCGAGAACAGCAGGCCGCGCGCCTTGTACTCATAGCGGCTGGAAGGCTGCTGATCGTCATTGGAACCGGAAATCAGCGCCCCAATTAACCAGCCGTCGGTCAACTGGTAATCCACCCCAACCGTCAGATTATGGGTGGTGGCGTTGCCGTCACCTGCCGCCAGATTGGAAGAATAGTCATAGTGTTGTCCGGCATAACCGCCGAATACGCCCAGCGCGCCTTGCGGGTTGCCGCCATTGCGTAGCTGTTGGAAACGGCTGTCGAGGGTAGCACGGCTGTCACGTGCCATCGCCGCCGTCGCCTGATTCAGCGCCACTGCCTGCGCCGGGCCGTCCAGCACCGCCTGAATGTAATCGGCAATCAGTTGATGTGCCTGCGGGCTAGGGTGGAAATGATCGGAAAACAGGTAGGATTGGTTGCTGTCAAATCCCGGCATGGCCGAGCTGCACACCGCAGAAGAAACGCCTGGCGGGCAGGCCATACCGGCGGTATTGGTAAAGCCAAACTGCGTCGGATTGGCAATGGCCTCGCTAAACAGCTGGTTTACGTCAACCCGCACGATATTGCCGCTGCCCTGTGCCAGCAGGCGGTCTTCGCTTTGGTTATAAAAATCGGTCAGTTGCCCGGCCTGAGCGCTCAGGCTGTCAAAGGCGGCAATCAGCTGTGCGGCAATTGCCTGCTGCACCTGCGGGAGCGCACTGCCCTGCGCCGCCGCGGCCGTCAGCGCCTGGTGAATGGCCTGAGTCCGCGTGTCATTGTCCGGTGTCGCCAGCGAATTAAGGGTGGCGTAGGCCGCCTGCACTGCCGCGTTTTGCACCGGCGTCAGCGCCTGCTGGATAATCAGCTCCATCAGTTGAGGCGTAGAGCCAATATTCGGCACCGTCGGAACGATCACCGTTCCGGCGCCGGCATTTAACAACGAGTGAACCTGCGCTGCTGCGGCGGCCGCACTGTTGTAGGCCACACCCGGCGCAGTCGCCGGATTTAACGCCGCCGCAGCCAGATCATTGCCGCCAATCCAGTGTATATACAGGCCATCACCATCGGCCCGGTCATTAACCCGATTGAGATAGCTCTGCACCTGATCCTGGGTGTTATCCGCCGGGTTAAGCGCCGGCACCGCCACGCCACCACCGGCGGCATAGTTGTCACCGCCGTTATCCGATGCCACCAGCGCGGCACCGATACGTTGCGCCAGCACTTCGTCATATAACAGGTGTTTATTGCTGTCGTAGGTAAAGCGGCCATTGTTACCGGTGTCGCTTAGACTGTCGCCAAACACGTAGAGTTGGTCATAGGCCAGCGCCGGGGGCGTCATACTGCATAATATTGCCACTGCAAGCACCGCTGGGCGGGGCATACGAGTTATTTTTAGAGGCATAAACAGACTCCTGAGAGCCAAGCAAATGAAGGAAAATACATTTTTATCATTGGCCTTTTTGGCTACCGGCCATCTAGTAAATATTGCTGGCTTTTTCGCCACGTCAAGCCGGTTGTTGATAAAACAATCAGGGGCTTGCCAAGTTCGCAACTTCGGGCGATGCTTACTGTAAATAAACACAGCATAAGGACAGTCAGTATGGTCAACGAACGTTGCGGTTGGGTGACGGCCGATCCGTTATATCTCGAGTATCATGACAAGGAATGGGGCGCACCGACCACCGATGCACATGAACTGTTCGAAATGCTGTGTCTGGAAGGACAACAGGCCGGACTTTCCTGGATCACCGTGCTGAAAAAGCGTGAAAACTACCGTCGTGCCTTCCACAATTTCAACCCACAGCGGGTGGCGGCCATCACTGAACAAGAGGTGGAAATCTTGCTGCAGGACAGCGGTATCATCCGCCACCGGGGCAAAATCGAAGCCATCATTGCCAACGCCAGGGCCTATCTGGCGATGGAGGCGGCAGGAGAAGACTTCGTCAGCTTTATCTGGGCGTTTGTCGACGGCGAACCGCTGCTCAACCGTTGGCAACAGCTAAGTGAAGTACCGGCAAAAACCGAACGCTCGGATGCCATGTCCAAAGCGCTGAAAAAACGCGGTTTTAAATTTATCGGCTCCACGACCTGTTACGCCTTTATGCAGGCCAGCGGGCTGGTGAACGATCATCTGACGGGCTGCCTCTGCTACCCAAAGCCATAGCGATCCGCCCTTGCCATCCGGGCGATCTGCCGCGACTGATGGCCCTGTGGCTGCCCAGCACCATCGCCGCCCATCCGTTCGTGAAGGAAAGCTACTGGCTTGAAAGCGCCACCCTGGTGCAGGAAAACTACCTGCCGCGCGCGCACAGTTGGGCGTATTGGCATGAAGGGGAAATCGTCGGCTTTATCAGCGTGTTGGATCAACGTTTTATTGGCGCGCTGTTTGTTGACATGGCGTTTCACGGCCGTGGCGTCGCCCAGGCACTGATGGCGTATGTGCAACAGCGCTATCCTCGGCTAAGCCTGGAGGTCTATCAGCAAAACCTGCGGGCCTGCGCCTTCTACCATAAGCAGGGTTTTCACGTCACACAGCGTTTGTTTAATGAAGAAACTCAAGCCCATACATTGATCATGAACTGGGCTGCCAGCGTTTGATTTTTGTCACTTCTGGCTAAAAACAGCGCACTCCGCACCGGGGTGCGTTCAATTCAGAATCCGCTGCATGGTATTCCCTTTCGTTTTGCCGGATAACAAGCGCAGCCCGTGAGCCGCTTATAAATTGTCACGTTTTTTTCCGGAACTGCCGGAGGAGATACGCGTCATAGTAGCGCCGCAACCTGGCATGCCAGGCGGCCAACGGTTTATTTAGCGTCCCCGAGATTGGACCGACGCACACAGATTCTGATGCCACAAGGGAAAAAACATGAATAAACGCATTGCGATTATTGCCGGCGCGGTGAGCCTTGCGCTCACGCTGTCAGCCTGTACCACCAACCCGTACACCGGGGAATCTGAAGCCGGAAAATCCGGCATTGGCGCAGGGATCGGCGCGGCATTGGGCGCAGGCGTCGGCATGCTGTCCTCGTCTAAAAAAGACCGCGGCAAAGGCGCACTGATTGGTGCCGCTGCCGGTGCCGCACTGGGCGGCGGTGCCGGTTATTACATGGACGTGCAAGAAGCCAAACTGCGCGACAAAATGAAAGGTACCGGCGTTAGCGTGACCCGTCAGGGCGACAATATCGTGCTGAACATGCCAAATAACGTCACCTTCGACAGCAGCAGCGCTACCCTGAAACCGGCGGGTGCCAATACCCTGACCGGCGTGGCTATGGTGTTGAAGGAATACCCGAAAACGGCAGTTAACATCATCGGCTACACCGACAGCACCGGTTCCCGTGCTCTGAACATGACCCTGTCGCAGCAACGTGCCGACGGCGTCGGTAGTGCGCTGATCACCCAGGGTGTGGCGGCCAACCGCATCCGCACCTCAGGAGCCGGCCCGGACAACCCGATCGCCTCCAACAGCACCACAGAAGGCAAGGCGCAAAACCGCCGCGTTGAGTTAACTCTCAGCCCGCTGCAGTAATCCCGTGCGGGGCGCTCTGCCCCGCCACTTCCTATACCCCGCAGCTCCGCCATTGGACATTCCGGCTCTGCGCCGGGTGTGTTAGTCTCCTTGGCAATTAACCACAGGGGAGATCGGCTGTGAGCAGTGTTAAGGCAATACGCGCCTCGGGGCGGGCCACCATCAGCGATGTGGCGAAAACCGCCAAGACCGGTAAAACCAGCGTATCGCGCTATCTCAATGGTGAGCAGCACCTGCTTTCTGACGATCTCAAACAGCGCATCGAACTGGCGATCAACCAGCTCGACTATCGCCCCAGCCAGATGGCACGCAGCCTGAAGGGCGGCCAAACGCGACTGATTGGCCTGATCATTGCCGATATCACCAATCCCTACTCGGTGGACGTGATGCGCGGTATCGAAGCGGCCTGTCGTCAGCACGGTTTTACCCTGCTGGTGTGTAATACCAATAACGAGGTCAATCAGGAACAGCACTACCTGCAATTGCTTAGCAGTTACCGGGTAGAGGGCATCGTGGTCAACGCCGTCGGTATGCGTGAAGAGGCGCTGTCGACCCTGCAACAATCGATGTTACCTATGGTGCTTATTGACCGCAAAATCTCTGATTTTGCCTGTGATGTGGTGGGCCTCAACAATCACGAAGCGGCAACCGTCGCCACGGAACACCTGTTGCAACAGGGTTTCGAAGCCATTTTGTTTCTCAGTGAGCCGATCGGCACGGTCAATACCCGCCTGGAAAGGCTGCACGCCTTTAACCAGACCATGGCGCAACATGCCGGACTGTTGGCCGAACAGGCCGAAACTCCGCTTAACGACGTTAAACAGCTGGAAGGCGTGATCCACGACTTTAACGCCCGCCATCGCGGTATGCGCAAGGCGGTGATTTCCGCTAATGGTTCCCTGACGCTGCAGGTGGCACGCGCCATGCGCCGATTGGGCATCCAATGGGGCAGCGATATCGGCCTGCTGGGCTTTGACGAACTGGAATGGGCCGAACTAGCCGGGGTGGGCATCACCACTCTGAAACAGCCCACCTATCAAATGGGTCATGCGGCACTAGAACAACTGGTGCAACGCATTCAGGGCCTGAATACCCCCATCAGCGAACAGATGTTCCCCGGTGAACTGATCGTACGCGGCTCCACCACCCGGTAATCGCCCCCCTTTCCCGCAGGGGGCGGCCTGTTACGCCCCTTTATCGCATCATCCAGACTATTTTTTGCTCAGGTTCGTGATTGCGATCATATTTTTACACTCTGTCGCTTTTGGATGGAACCGGTACCATTTAACTTGTGGTTAACAGTATCGGTGGGACTGACACCACCTCAGGAGCAAAAATGACCAGAGAAATTATCATAGTGACCGGCGCCTATGGCACCGATACCGTCCAGCAGCTCGGTGGCCAGGCCGCTTTACTGCCGATCATCGCCGCGGCAGGTGCCGACGGCGTAGAAATTCGCCGCGAACTGTTTTCTGCTCAGGATCTACAGGACCTGTCAGCTCTGGCTCAGGACATCGAACAGCAGCAATTGTTTGCCGTTTACTCTGCACCTGAAGCCCTGTTTACCCCACAGCACACTCTGAACCCAAACCTGGCGGCTCTGCTGGCGGAAGCCCAGACGCTAAACGCACGCCAGTTAAAATTATCCCTGGGCCATTATCAGCCGGGCTTCGATTTTACCGAACTGAAAGTGGCACTGGAGCAGCATCCGGTCAACCTGGTGGTGGAAAATGACCAGACCCCGGACTGCGGCATTCTGTCACTGCTGAACGCCTTTTTCCACGCGGCGGAAGATAACCGTCTGCCGGTCAGCATGACTTTCGATATGGCCAACTGGCACTGGGTCGGGCAAGACGCCTTCGCCGCTGCCGAGCGTCTGGCTCGCCACGTCAGCTATGTGCACGTGAAAGCGGCCACCCATAGCCTGCGCGGTTGGCGCGCCGTGGCGCTGGACGACAGTGACGGCCGCTGGCGTGAGTTGCTGACCCGCCTGCCGCAGGATGTACCACGCGGCATTGAATTCCCATTGCAGGGCGACAGTCTGGAAGACGTAACCCGCTACTACGTTAACCTGTTACGCGCGGAGTAAAACATCATGACAACGCTGACAGCAGCGCATAGCGCCCCCTTAGATGTCGTCACCCTGGGTGAAGCCATGGCCATGTTTGTGGCAAACCAAACCGGTGATATGGCGGAAGTAGAAACTTTCACCAAACGCATTGCCGGTGCCGAGCTGAACGTGGCGATCGGTCTGGCACGTCTGGGCCTGAACGTCGGCTGGGTCAGCCGCGTCGGCAATGACAGTTTCGGCCGTTTTGCCCTGCAACAATTGAAAAAAGAAGGTATCAACGCCCAGCAGGTCACGGTAGACGGCAATTATCCGACCGGTTTTCAGATCAAATCGAAAACCACGAATGGTACCGATCCCAAAGTGGAGTATTTCCGCAAAGGTTCGGCGGCTAGCCATCTTTCTGTGGACGATTTCAACCGCGATTACTTCGGTTCCGCGCGCCATCTGCACCTGAGCGGCGTAGCGGCAGCCTTGTCCGGTCAGTCGCTGGCGCTGTGTCACCATGCCGCACGTGAGATGCGTGCAATGGGCAAAACCATTTCTTTCGACCCTAATTTGCGTCCGGTGCTGTGGTCCAGTCAGCAGATGATGATCGAACAGCTCAATAAGCTGGCGTTCGCCGCCGACTGGGTGCTGCCGGGGCTGAAAGAAGGGCAAATCCTCACTGGCCAATCAACGCCGGAAGGCATTGCCGATTTTTACCTGGAGCGCGGCGTACAGGCGGTGATTATCAAAACCGGCCCGGACGGCGCCTGGTTTAAAACTGCCGCCGGCGATCAGACGGCCGTAGCTGCCATCAAAGTCGACAACGTGGTGGACACCGTGGGAGCAGGCGACGGTTTTGCCGTCGGCACCCTTAGCGCCCTGCTGGAAGGCAAAACGCTGAAACAGGCGGTTCAACGCGGCAATAAAATCGGCTCGCTGGCGATCCAGGCCATCGGCGACAGCGAGGGCTTACCGACCCGCGCTGCACTGGCTGAATAAACACAATAAATACCAATCACTACATTCAATCTCCATAACGGTTAGCCTCTAGCCCTACAACTAGATTTCCGGGAGATCGCCTATACCCAATGACTTTCAAGTTGCAGCTAGGCACCCAGCTCGTGAGTCCCCGTCCCCAGGCGCTTACTTAAGTAAGTAACTGGGGTGAGCGAGTGCAGGTAACAACGCTGCAGCGTGAAAGACGAAGGGTATGCAACACCACTGAAGGAACCTGAACATGAACAAAGCGACTATCGCGGCTAAACGCTGGTGGTACATCATGCCCATCGTGTTTATCACCTACAGCCTGGCCTATCTCGATCGCGCCAACTTCAGCTTTGCTTCGGCCGCCGGCATCAATGACGACCTGGGCATCACCAAGGGCATGTCCTCGCTGCTGGGGGCGCTGTTTTTCCTCGGCTATTTCTTTTTCCAGATCCCCGGCGCTATCTATGCCGAGCGCCGCAGTGTTAAAAAACTGATTTTCTGGTGCCTGATCCTGTGGGGGGCCTGCGCCTCGCTGACCGGCATGGTCAGTAATATCCCCATGCTGGCCGCTATCCGCTTTATCCTCGGCGTGGTGGAAGCCGCGGTCATGCCGGCGATGCTGATTTACATCAGCAACTGGTTCACCAAATCAGAACGCTCACGCGCCAATACCTTCCTGATCCTTGGCAACCCGGTAACGGTGCTGTGGATGTCGGTGGTTTCCGGCTACCTGATCCACGCCTACGGCTGGCGTGAAATGTTCATCTTTGAAGGCATTCCGGCGGTGATCTGGGCCTTCTGCTGGTGGGTGCTGGCCAAAGACAAACCCGCCCAGGCCAAATGGCTGAGCGACAATGAAAAGCAGGCGTTGCAG
Source organism: Serratia sp. NA_112.1 (assembly GCF_052691715.1). Taxonomy (NCBI): domain Bacteria; kingdom Pseudomonadati; phylum Pseudomonadota; class Gammaproteobacteria; order Enterobacterales; family Yersiniaceae; genus Serratia; species Serratia sp. NA_112.1. The sequence continues at coordinate 69,064 of NZ_JBQZFO010000013.1, read as the reverse complement.
CAACAGCTGGAAGAGGAACAAAAAGGGATTAAAGCGGTGCGTAATTACGGTGAAGCCTTCCGCTCACGCAACGTTATTCTGCTGTGCGCACAGTACTTTGCCTGGAGTATTGGCGTGTATGGCTTCGTGCTGTGGTTGCCTTCCATCCTGCGCAGCGGCATGCAGATGGGCATGGTGGAAGCCGGCTGGCTGTCGGCGGTGCCTTATCTGGCGGCGACTATCGCCATGATCCTGGTGTCCTGGGCCTCCGACAAAATGCAAAACCGTAAGCTGTTCGTCTGGCCACTGTTGCTGATTGGCGCGCTGGCTTTCTTCGGCTCTTATGCCGTCGGTGCCAACCATTTCTGGGTCTCTTACACCCTGCTGGTGATTGCCGGGGCCGCCATGTATGCCCCTTATGGGCCTTTCTTCGCCATCATTCCTGAAATGCTGCCGAAAAACGTTGCCGGTGGCGCTATGGCACTGATCAACAGCATGGGTGCGCTGGGCTCCTTCTTCGGCTCGTGGTTTGTCGGTTACCTGAACGGCGCTACCGGTAGCCCGGCGGCTTCTTATATGTTTATGGCCATTGCCCTGCTGGTGGCGGTGGTGCTGACTCTGGTTGTCAAACCCGCTCGCAACGAGGCCCAGCCACAACTGGCTTAGTCTCGTTATAATTTATTTTCTGTTGAATATACCCAATGAATTTCAGGCTGCAGCCAGGCGAAAAACGAACTTCCCCCAGTTACTTAAGTAAGTAACTGGGGGAAGTTCGAGCAGTTAACAACGCTGCAGTCTGAAAAAGGGTATTGCTGGAGTTCGTGATGAAGCCTTCTATTGTTCTATACAAAAACATCCCTGCCGAACTGCGTGAACGACTGGAACAGCACTTCACCGTGCACGCCTTCGACGGCCTGAACCCGGATAACTGCGATGAGTTGCACCAGGCGCTGCAACAGGCGGAGGGGATCATCGGTTCCGGCGGTAAAATTGATGAGGCTTTCCTGCAGCAGACGCCAAAACTGCGTGCCGCTTCAACCATTTCCGTCGGTTACGATAATTTCGACGTCGACGCGCTTAATGCCCATAACGTGCTGCTGATGCATACCCCCACCGTGCTGACCGAAACCGTCGCCGATACCATCATGAGTCTGGTGCTGGCGACAGCGCGCCGGGTGGTGGAAGTGGCCGAGCGGGTCAAGGCTGGCGAATGGCAGGGCAGCATCGGGGCCGACTGGTTTGGCGTCGATGTGCACCATAAAACCATCGGCATTCTCGGGATGGGCCGGATCGGGCTGGCGCTGGCGCGACGTGCGCACTTCGGTTTCGGCATGCCGGTGTTGTATAACGCCCGCCGCACACACGAAGAAGCGGAACAACGTTTTAACGCCCGCCGCTGTGACCTGGATACCCTATTGGCTGAGTCCGATTTCATCTGCATTACGCTGCCGCTGACCGATGAAACCTTCCATATGATCAGCCGTGAGCAACTGGCGAAGATGAAAAAGAGTGGCATCTTGATTAACGCCGGTCGCGGCCCGGTGGTGGATGAAGCGGCACTGATTGAAGCACTGCAAAACGGCACTATCTACGCTGCCGGGCTGGACGTGTTCGAAAAAGAACCGTTAGACGTGTCTTCACCGTTGCTGAAGCTGCCAAACGTAGTGGCGCTGCCGCATATCGGTTCTGCGACCCATGAGACCCGCTATGGCATGGCCGAATGCGCCGTCGACAACCTGATTGCCGCACTGACCGGCACGGTCAAAGAAAACTGCGTGAATCCGCAACTGCTGAAGAAATAGTCATGAAGGGCGGCGCCCGCCGCCCATTTCGTTCCATCCCTCTCCCCCTTCCATCTCCTCCCGGAAAATTATCTGTTGGGATGAGGCGACTTTTTCATCATTTGTCACACTGGGCATTACCCTACAAGAAAAACGCTTCCTGCCACGCGTAAGGAGAGCCATGAAACGCCAGATCCTTCCCCTGCTGATACTGCTGTCACCGGCGGCAATGGCGAGCTGGACGCTGCAAAGCTTCCCGGCCTTTGACGAGTCCGCCAGCGGCTTGTTCACCAGCCACGCCACCTTGCCCAAGGGTGAACTGCCGCTAAAGATTTACCAGGACCAACAGTGTTGGCAGCCGGCCACCACGGCCAAACTGAATCAAGCCCTGTCGCTGCAACCTTGCGGCGATAACCCACCGGTTAACTGGCGGCTGTTCCGCGCTGGCGAATATCAGGTACGCATCGACACCCGCAGCGGTACACCAACGTTGCAGCTCAGCCTGAAAACCGCACCGGAAATCGCCGCCGCTACGGTAGCGCGCACCTGCCCACGCTGGAACGGCTTGCCGGTCACGCTTGACGTGGCCGCGACCTTTGCCGAAGGCGAAACGGTGCGTGATTTCTATTCGGGCCAAACGACCAGGGTCAGTCAGGGCAAAGTCACCCTGCAACCGGCCGCTGGCAGTGGGGGATTACTGTTGCTGGAGTCGGCAAGCCGCGAGAAAGCCGCGCCGTTCAACTGGCACAACGCCACGGTTTACTTCGCCCTCACCGATCGCTTTGAAAACGGTAACCCGGCCAATGACCACAGTTACGGCCGCCGCAGCGACGGTATGCAGGAGATAGGCACTTTCCACGGCGGCGATTTGGCCGGCCTGACGCAAAAGCTCGATTATCTGCAACAGCTCGGCGTCAATGCGCTGTGGATCAGTTCACCACTAGAGCAAATCCACGGCTGGGTTGGCGGCGGCACCAAGGGCGATTTCCCGCATTACGCCTATCACGGATACTACGCATTGGACTGGACCCGGCTCGATGCCAACATGGGCAGCGAGCAGGATCTGCGCACGCTGGTCGAGCAAGCCCACCAGCGTGGTATCCGCATTCTGTTCGACGTGGTGGTGAACCACGTCGGTTACGCCACGCTGGCGGATATGCAGACCTTCCAGTTTGGCTCACTGTATCTGAAAGGTGCGGAGATCGAAAAAACACTGGGTAAAAACTGGGGCGACTGGCGGCCGGGCACGGGACAAAGCTGGCACAGCTTCAATGATTACATCAACTTCAGTGATAAATCCGGTTGGGATACGTGGTGGGGTAAAAACTGGATCCGTACCGATATCGGCGACTACGACTCGCCGGGTTATGACGACCTCACCATGTCGCTGGCCTTCCTCCCGGATATCAAAACTGAAGCGCCCGGTGCCAGCGGTCTGCCGCTGTTTTATCGCCATAAACCCGACACTGATGCGCGCGAAATTCCCGGTGCCACAACCCGCGACTACCTGACTACCTGGCTCAGCCAATGGGTACGCGATTACGGCATTGACGGCTTTCGCGTCGACACCGCCAAACACGTAGAGAAACCGACGCTGGCACTGCTGAAACAGCGTGCCACGGCGGCATTGGCCGAGTGGAAAGCCGCTCATCCGCAACAGGCGCTGGATTATGCCCCATTCTGGATGACCGGTGAAGCCTGGGGCCATGGCGTGATGAAAAGCGACTATTACCAGAACGGCTTCGACGCGATGATCAATTTTGATTTCCAGGATCAAGCGTCGCAGGCGCTGAGCTGTTTTTCCAGCATCGACGCCACCTATCAACAGATGGCCGACAAGCTTCATTATTTCAACGTGTTAAGTTATATCTCTTCGCACGATACCCGGCTGTTCTTTGCCAGTGATGCCAAAGGTTCGCTGGCACTGCAACAGCGTGCCGCCGATCTTCTGCTGCTTGCCCCCGGCGCGGTACAAATTTACTACGGTGATGAAAGTGGTCGTCAGCTTGGCCCGAGCGGTTCAGATCCGTTGCAGGGCACCCGTTCCGATATGAACTGGAGCGAGCTGCAGGGCGACAAAGCCCCACTGCTGGCGCACTGGCAGCGGCTGGGCCAATTCCGCGCTCGCCACCCGGCAATCGGTGCGGGTAAACAGCTGTCGCAGCAAACGACGCAATACTATGCTTTCAGCCGTCGGCTCGGTGACGATAAGGTGATGGTGGTGTGGGTCGGCGATCGGTCACAATAAATCAGTGAAATATGCCAATAAAAAACCATTGGGTAAAATTTACTCCCGGTGGTTTTTTTATGAACCGCATTGCGCCGGAAATTGTCAGGCGGTATGGTGGGCGATTACCTGCTAAAAACACTACAGCTGCACCTATGACTTTTTCACTTTTCGGCGACAAATTTACCCGTTACGCGGGCATTACCCGTTTAATGGATGACCTGAACGAAGGCTTGCGTACCCCCGGCGCCATCATGCTTGGCGGCGGTAATCCGGCGCAAATTCCTGAGATGGAAAGCTACTTCAAGCAACTGTGTCAGGACATGCTCGACCAGGGCAAACTGACCGAGGCGCTGTGTAACTATGACGGCCCTCAGGGCAAAGACTCCCTGCTGAAAGCACTGGCTAAATTGCTGCGTGACGAGCTGGGCTGGCAGATTTCTCCACAGAATATTGCACTGACAAATGGCAGCCAGAGCGCGTTTTTCTACTTGTTTAACCTGTTTGCCGGGCGCTATGCCGACGGCAGCCGCCGCCGCGTACTGTTCCCGCTGGCGCCGGAGTATATCGGCTATGCCGATGCCGGGTTGGACGAAGGCCTGTTTGTCTCGGCCAAACCCAACATCGAATTGCTGCCGGAAGGCCAGTTCAAATATCACGTTGATTTCGAACACCTGAATATCGGCGATGATATCGGCATGATCTGCGTATCACGCCCGACCAACCCGACCGGCAACGTGATCACCGACGAAGAGCTGATGAAGCTCGACCGGCTGGCGCAACAGCGCAATATTCCGCTGGTGATCGATAACGCCTATGGCGTGCCCTTCCCCGGCATTATCTTCAGCGACGCAACGCCACTATGGAACCCTAACATAATTCTGTGCATGAGCCTGTCAAAACTCGGCCTGCCCGGTTCGCGCTGCGGCATTGTGATCGCCGATGAAAAGACCATCAGCGCCCTGACCAACATGAACGGCATCATTAGCCTGTCACCGGGCAGCATGGGGCCGGCTATGGCAACGGAAATGATTGAACGCGGCGATCTGCTGCGCCTGTCCAACGAAGTGATCCGGCCCTTCTACAAGCAGCGTGTCGAGCATACTATCGAGATCATTCGCCGCTACCTGTCGCCAGAACGCTGCCTGATCCATAAACCGGAAGGGGCCATTTTCCTCTGGCTGTGGTTCAAGGACCTGCCGATCACCACCGAATTGCTGTACCAGCGCCTGAAAAAACGTGGCGTGCTGATGGTGCCGGGCCACTATTTCTTCCCGGGGTTGGAGCACGAATGGCCGCATACCCATCAGTGCATGCGGATGAACTACGTGCCGGATCCGGAGAAGATTGAGCGTGGCGTGGCGATCCTGGCGGAAGAGATCGAACGCGCGCACCAGGAAGCGGGCTGATCGTTGAGATGGGGCGTCCAGGCGGCGCCCCGTCGTGTTACATCGCCCAGTTTTTTACATCGCCCAGAACAATACCGCCAGCAACTGCGGCGACATGATGCGCAGGAACATCGCCAAAGGATAAACCGTAGCGTAAGACAGCGCGGCAGCGCCGCTGGTCGGGTGCAAGCCATTAGCGAAGGCCAACGCCGGCGGATCGGTCATTGACCCTGCCAGCATGCCAGACAGCGTCAGGTAGTTCATCTTGCCCACCGTGCGCGCCAGTACGCCCACGCTAAACAGAGGGATCGCGGTAATCAGCGCACCGTAGCCAATCCATGCCAGCCCTTCACCATTAATCAGCGTATCGACAAAGTTGCCGCCCGACTTCAGCCCGACCACCGCCAGAAACAGCACAATCCCCAACTCACGCAACGCCAGATTGGCACTGGGCGGCATAAACCAGTACAGCTTGCCGATGCTGCCGATACGCCCAAGGATCAGCGCCGCCACCAGTGGACCACCAGCCAGCCCCAGACGCAATGCCGCCGGGAAGCCCGGTATAAACAGAGGGATGGATCCCAACAACACGCCCAGGCCGATACCGATAAACACCGGCAGCATTTGCACCTGCTGGAGCTTCTGCTGGGCGTTGCCGACAATCGCCACCACCGCCTCGATAGATTCGGGCCGCCCCACCAAATTGAGGATATCACCAAATTGCAGGGTCACATTGCTGCCGGCCACCAGTTCGACCCCGGCACGGTTGAGGCGCGAGATCACCACGTCGTATTTTTGCTTCAGGTTCAGATCGCGGATTTTGCTGCCCAACACCTTCTCATTGGTCACCACCGCTCTCACCACCTGCAGCTCTGTACCGCGCGTTGACAACGAGACGTCGACCTCTTCGCCAATCACCAGCCGGGCATTTTCCAGGCTTTCGCGCTTGCCCACCAGATGCAGGTAATCGCCCAGTTCCAGCCTCTCCAGCGGGGCCGGCACCATCAGAAAATCGCCGCGTTTCAGGCGAGAACAGATGATGTCCTCACCGTTCAGCAGCGGAACATTTTTGATAGCCATTCCCTGCAGATTCGGGTTACGCACCGCCACGTTCATGGTGTGCAGCAGTTCACGCTGGTTGCCCAGGCTGCCTTCAAACGCCTGCGCCTCTTGCTCGATATTAATGCGGAAAAACAGGCGTATCAGCCACATCACCAATAAAATGCCGCAGATGCCAAACGGATAGGCCATGGCGTACCCCATACCCATGCGATCGACCAGTGCCGGATCTGAACCCAAATCGGTCAGGATTTGCTGCCCAGCACCGAGCGCAGGAGTATTGGTGACCGCCCCGGAGAACACGCCGAGAATGATTGGCAACGGCACGGCAAACAGCTTGTGAACTACCGCCGCGACCAGCCCACCGACCAGCACCAGTAAAATGGCAAAGCCGTTGAGCCTCAGCCCCGATACCCGCAAGGAAGAGAAGAAACCCGGGCCGACCTGAATGCCAATGGTGTAGACAAACAGGATCAGGCCAAACTCCTGAATGAAGTGCAGCATGTCGCCATTAAGATTAAGCTGCCAGCTCTGGGCGAAATGCCCAACGATAATGCCACCGAACAGCACCCCGCCGATGCCCAGCCCTACCCCATAGATTTTCCAGTTACCCATCCACAACCCGAGAACGGCCACCAACGCCAACATACTGACGGTCAGGGCGATTTCGCTCATAGCTCACATCCTTGCCAGAAGTTTAACAACCGGTTTGCGGTTAAAGTCACACAATTAACAGGGATTTTGGCACAGGCGGGAAAGGGTGACTGTGGCTTGTGCCACAGAAAGCAAAGGGGGAAGCCCGTTAGGACTTCCCCCTGAAAATTTAACTGTTTCTCAGTCTGTTATTTAGCTTCCAGCCCTGGCGTAGTGCCAATGGCGATCCGCTGCGGCTGCAGGGCTTCCGGCACTTGACGAACCAGATCGATATGCAGCAGGCCATTTTCAAACTGGGCCTCGGAAACCTGCAAATGCTCAGCCAGCGTGAAGGTCAGTGTGAACTCTTTGCACACCAGTCCCTGATGCAGATATTCCACCTGTTTTTCCGACGGTGTCGGCTTACCGCGCACGGTCAGGCGTGGGCCTTCGACTTCGATATCCAGTTCGCTTTGTTTGAAGCCGGCCAGCGCCAGAGAAATGCGGTAGTGGTTATCGTCGCTTTTCTCGATGTTGTATGGCGGGAACCCTTGCGGCTCCTGGCCGCCCATTGAACTGGCCAATTTGTCAAAGCCGATCCACTGACGCAGTAGTGGGGATAAGTCGTAATTACGCATAGTATAAACTCCTTCTATGAAGCGAGACTTTACCCGTCGCCTTTCAAGCTACAGTGTTGTTACCTGCACTCGGCTATGTGGCCCATCCATGAGCCACACCCCTTCGGGGCCGCTGCGGGCAGCGTTCAAATCTGCTCCCGGCAGATTTGTCATCCCAGTCACTTACTAAAGTAAGCTCCGTGGGCTAAATGAGCTGGTCGCCTAACTGTAACTTGAAATTCATAGGGTAAATTAAGCTGTGCCCCCTGACGGCAGACAAGTTAACTAACATTCATCGCACCGGCGGTTCATTCCGCCGATGAAATAAGAATTATTTAATTTCTATCCGGCGCGGTTTTAATGTTTCCGGCACGATACGTTCCATATCGATATACAACAGGCCGTTTTCCAACTTGGCACCTTTAATTTGGATATGTTCGGCCAACTGGAATTTACGTTCAAAGTTTCGCTCAGCAATACCTTGATATAAATAGGTTCTTTCCGCAGGTTCATGATTATGAGCACCACGTACAATCAACAGGTTATCCTGAGTCGTGATCTCGAGTTCTTGCTCGGCAAACCCTGCCACCGCGATGGCGATGCGGTAATGATTTTCATCCACCAGCTCAACGTTATAAGGGGGGTAGCCGCCATTACCCTGGCTCTGGCCTGCCTCCAACGCATTAAACAAACGGTCAAAACCAATAGCAGAACGGTAGAGTGGAGAAAGATCGAAATTACGCATAAAACAGCCTCCTAAGGCACTTCAGCGAGGTTTAATAATTAGGCCTTCCATCATGGACAGGCTAAATAATCAGAATTCCCTTACGGCGAATTCTTAATTTGCTTCTGATAAGAAAATGGGGGTGGCTTTCACCATTTCAAGCGACGATGATAAAAAAAATGATAATCAGTGCAGCGAAAGTTTTTTTATCCCTTACAATAAACTGAGACGGCCGCCACAGAGCGGGCGCTTGCTCCTTTTAAAACATCCACAAGATGTTAGAGATCAGCAGATTTTGGAGAACAGCACCCTGCAGGATGGAATAATGAAAACGATAAGAGTCATAGCAACCAGTTGCATGCTGTTAGCAACCAACGGCTGCTCCAGCGTAATGAGTCACACCGGCCCGAATCAGGGCTACTATCCGGGTACCCGTGCCAGCATGGACGTGCTGAGGGACGACAATACCAGTTGGGCGATGATCCCACTGGTGACGCTGGATCTGTCATTCTCGGCGGTGATGGACACGGTGTTACTACCTTACGACTATATGCGTTCCGGCAGTGACGGCACCGCAGACTCGCCGAGAGCACGCATCTTGCGAGGCGAAGAGCAGAATCTGGTCGCCAGCGGTGACCCTGCCCATGCCGCCACTGCAGCCCCACATTAAGCGACTCTGATGCGGGCTGTTCGCCCGCCGTTGCTCACACCTCGGCCACAAAAATCTGGCTGAATCCACCGACCTCTCGCATAAACGCCACCTTGCTACCGTCAGGTGAGAACACAATAGCGTCCCCCGAAGGCGGTAACGCCGTTCGCTGCGTCAGGCGCTGCATCCGTCCGCTGGCTACCTCACATAACATCAAGCTGTTATCACACACCAGCGCGATACGACCGCCCTGCGGATGCCAACTGAACGCCGATTGAATACCCTGTTCACCATGAGTGACCTGACGCGGGTCTCCGCCGTTGGGTGAGACCACCCACAGCTGTACCACACCCGCGTCATCCTTCATCAGGCAGGCAATCATACTGCCGTCGGGTGAGCTGCGCAGCCAGTGGCGGGGAGTGGTCGCCACACCGGGGAAACGTCGCTGGCCGGTAAAGGTCAGCCGACGTTGGCATACCCCCAGCGGGGGGGCAGGTAAATGAGTGGCGGTGCCTTGCAACGGCCGGGCACCGGCTTTGGCGTAATCGGCATCATCCTGCGGCAGATCAACGATAAACACCTCAGGCAGCTTTTCACCGCTGCTGGAAATGGTATCGCCGATAAACGCCAGCGCCCAGCGCTGTTGCCGCCCATCAGGCCGGGTATAACCGCCCAGGCCAACCCAGCCCTCTTCGTAGGCGCGATTAATTTGGTCACTGCCCGGCTGCGGGTGTGGCGTGGTCTCGCTGACTAACACGCAGTAATGGCTGCCGTCATATTCACGCGGATGCTGCTTGGGAGGATTCACGCCCTGTAATGGCACGGCTACCCCCACGTTGCGCAGATCCAGCGCCGGGTCCAGTTCATGCATCACATGGTCATTATAAGTAAAGCTCAGGCGGCTGCCGTCCGGACTAAACACATGCACGTGAGTGCCGCCACGCAGTGCACCGGGGGTATAGGGCGCGGTGATATCCATCGCATCGAGGGTAATGGCAAGTTCGCGATCCGGTTCGCTGACAATTACCCCACGGCGATGGTGAAAATCGTAATGCCAAACGCTATCAGGGTGCTCGGGGCCGTGAATAAAAGCATATCGGGCCGGCGCGTCCGGGCTGACAGTCACCACGCCCACGTGAGCACCGTGCTGGGCACGGTAAACCACTTCTACCACGCCGCTGTCGACGTTCACCCGTTCAATGCTCAGGCCGGTGAAAGAAGCGCCGCTCGGGCGTACGTCGTAAGCCAGCCACTGGCTGTCCGGCGTCCAGACGTTAATATTAGTTAGCTGATGCCCACGTGGATCAAAAGTCAGCTGTTTTTCCCGATGGCTCATGGCGGCTCCCCTGCTCATGCTGGCACTGAGCCGCCATCTTACCGGATCAGCCGACGCGTTTCACATCACCCACCAACAGCAGATACGACAACCCGCCGAGTAACGCCACAACGGCGATATAAATCAGTGAGGGTGCAAAACCATAATCCTGCGCTAAGCGCCAAATCGGCATTCATCGGCATTCATCGGCATTCATCGGCAACGCGACAATGGAAATATTAGATCTGTCTATTATGCAAGAAGATAAAGCAGCTTAATAAATGGAATAATACGCCGGTTCATTTTTTGATTGTCGTGGAGTCGATACTGGTATCCATGATTCATCCCCCTGAGAAATATATTCATTTCTGCACAATCTGTTCCCGAAAAATCATGCAGCAGTGGTGTTTTCATCTGGTTAACCGACCTGGTTCGCTATTGAGTATTAAAATCTAGCTAATGGATTATTTAATAGGTCGTTGATCATTGTAGATACGAAATCGGATCTTGTAATACAAGATGGATAACAAAAAAACATCAGCCAGAAGAACATCACGATTTACATTTTGGAAAATTAATTCTAAATTGGATTTTTAAATCCAAATAAAAGATCACCATGCTGAGTCGTTACCACGCCATCGCCGATGCCATTACGCTGTTGTTTGCCCCTTACGCCGAAGTGGCACTTCATGATCTCGCCAGCCAGAAGCTGGTTTACATCAGCAATAACCGCTCGCAACGTGAGCTGGGCGAAGACTCCAACCTGAGCGAGTTACAGGGCGATCAAGGCTTGCAGGTGATCGGCCCCTATCTGAAGCGCAATTGGGATGGCAGCCAACTGCGTTCTATCAGTGCGGTATTGCGCGACGATAACGGTGCCCCCATTGGCCTGTTGTGCATCAATCTTGATATCACCGTGCTGGAAAGCGCCAAAGCCGCGCTGGAAGTCTTCCTGGGTGGCAATGCCCTGCAACCACAGCCGGACGTGCTGTTCCAGGATGACTGGCAGGAACGCATCAACACCTTCATTCACCAATGGTTGCAACAACGTCAACAAACGCTCGGTACCCTTAACGGTGCGGGCAAGCGGGCAATGGTGGAGGCGCTCTATCACCAGGGGGCTTTCAAAGGAAAAAACGCCGCCGGCTATGTCGCCAAGATCCTTGGTATCGGCCGTGCTACCGTTTACAACTATTTGAAAAATATAAAGGAGTCTGTATGAGTCAGCTATTTGACGCGATTGTTTCCGCCCATCAGCATTTGCGCCCGCAGGTTCGCGTGACCCCGCTGGAACACAGCGTATTGCTGTCACAGCAGTTGGGTTGCGAGCTATATCTGAAATGCGACCATCTGCAGCATACTGGCTCTTTCAAATTTCGTGGTGCCAGCAACAAACTGCGGTTGCTGAATGAGCAACAGCGCAGCCATGGAGTGATCGCCGCCTCGACCGGGAACCACGGCCAGGCCGTCGCGCTGGCAGGCAAACTGATGGGTGTCAGCGTGACGGTGTATGCCCCGGAAACGGCGGCAGCGATCAAACTCGAGACCATCCGTGCGCTGGGTGGCAAAGTGGAACTGATACCGGGCGACGCACTGAATGCTGAGCAGGCGGGAGAAAAGGCAGCCACTGAGCAAGGCAAAGTCTATATCTCGCCCTATAACGACCCACAGGTGATTGCCGGTCAGGGCACCTGCGGCATGGAGTTGGTAGAGCAGCAAGCAGATTTGGATGCGGTGTTTGTTGCCGTGGGTGGCGGTGGTTATATTTCAGGAATTGGTACCGTTTTGCAGCAATTGTCGCCGAAAACCCAACTGATTGCCTGCTGGCCGGAAAATGCCACCAGCATGTATAGCGCACTGCAGGCGGGCCATATCTATCCGGTGGAAGAACAGGACACGCTGTCAGATGGTACCGCTGGCGGCGTTGAGCCTGGAGCGATCACCTTCCCACTGTGTCAGCAGGTGATTAACCGCAAAGTATTGGTCAGTGAAGCGGAAATCAAACAGGCCATGCGCCAGATTGCCACCAGCGATCGCTGGATTATTGAAGGTGCTGCCGGAGTGGCCTTGGCCGCTGCCATCAAACTGGCACCGGAATTCCAGGGCAAAAAAGTGGCGGTGGTACTGTGCGGGAAAAACATTGTGCTGGAGAAATACCTCAAGGCAATCGCCGATGAAAATCATTAATAAACGGCAGATCCTTGAAGCTTTCGATGCAGATGCCGTCACATTGTTACTAAAACAGGGATTTATTGCCTATTCCCAACAGCAGGTGCAGTACCCACATCACCGCCGTCGTCGCTGACGCCCAGGGCAAGCAGGAGCTGGCGGCCGATCTGACCGGGCTGGCGATTCAGGACGTACAGATTGTGAAGGGTATTTTGGCTTGGATATAGAATGTTTTTAGGGCGCGACTGCGCCCCTGTAAATCGAATCACTGTCAGGCATTCAGCACAAACTTCTCGATCGCGCGGGCTACACCGTCTTCAGTATTGGTGCTGGTAACAAACTGCGCTACCGCTTTCAGTTCCGGGATAGCATTACCCATCGCCACGCCAACACCGGCATACTCGATCATCGCCGTGTCATTGGCCTGATCGCCCAACGCCATCACATTTTCCTGCGCAATACCGAGGTGTTCTGCCAGCATTCTGACTCCGGCACCTTTATCGACGTTTTTGTGCAGAATTTCCAGGTAATAAGGCGCGCTTTTCATGATGGTGTAACGCTCCCGAGTCTCAGGAGGAATGCGCGCAATAGCGCGATCCAAAAGTTCCGGCTCGTCTATCATCATCACTTTCGGGAAACGAATCTGACGATCCATTTCTTCCACGCTGCGGTACTTCAGCGGAATACCGGTCATCTCCGACTCATGCACGGTGTATTTGCCGATATCCTTGTTCGGGGTGTACAAAGTGTCAAAATCAAATGCCTGGTAATGGACGCCCAGTTCGCGGGCCATCTGCTCGAAATAGAGATAATCCTCAAAACCCAGCGTTTCCTGCAGGGTACAGGCACCGTCTGCCGCCTGTAAAACCAGTGCGCCGTTATAGGTAATACAGAAATCACCGGGCCCCTGAATATCCAACTGTCGCAGATAGTCCTGCACGCCGACATAGGGCCGCCCGGTTGCCAGCACCACATGCACCCCTTTGCGGCGCGCCTCGGTAATCGCCTGCTTCACCGCAGGCGTTATCTGGTGCTGCGGATTAAGCAACGTGCCATCCATATCAATCGCGATCAGTTCAATAGCCATTCGAGCTTCTCCCAGTGGTTTTTCCCATGCTAACGCGTTTCAGCCCACGCTGTCAGCGCCAAAAAGGCGTAAAAAAATCCGCGCAAGTCACCCGGCGCGGATTTTCATGGCCATCAATGCGTTAGATATCGATATTTGCCGCTTTCAGGGCATTTTCTTCGATAAAGGCCCGGCGAGGCTCAACTGCATCACCCATCAGGGTGGTGAACAGTTGATCAGCAGCAATGGCGTCCTTCACGGTCACGCGCAGCATGCGACGACTTTCCGGATCCATGGTGGTTTCCCACAGCTGCTCTGGGTTCATTTCACCCAGACCTTTATAACGCTGTACTGCCAGCCCACGGCGTGACTCTTTCACCAGCCACTCCAATGCCTGCTCGAAGCTTTCAATCGGCTGACGACGCTCACCACGTTCGATGAAGGCATCTTCTTCGATCAGGCCGCGCAGTTTCTCACCCAGCACGCAGATTTTGCGGTATTCGCCGCCGTGGATGAAATCGAAGTCCAGCGCGTAGTCGGTATCCACACCGTGGGTACGGATGCGCAGTACCGGCTCAAACATCTGGCGCTCACGGTTCTCAAAGAGAACCGAGTCATAGCTGCTGCCGTGCTGTTCTTTGTCGTTCAGCAATTTCACCAGTGAATCAATCCAGGTCTTAACCTTGGTCTGATCGCTCAGATCGCCCTCTGCCAAAGTTGGCTGGTAGATCAGGTTGTTCAGCAGTGCACGCGGGTAGCGGCGCTCCATACGACCGATCAGCTTCTGCACACTGTAGTGCTCCGCAACCAGTTTTTCCAATGGCTCACCGGCAAGTGCTGGGGCGGCTCCGTTGGTGTGCAGGGTTGCGCCGTCCATCGCGATGGCGATTTGGTACTGATCCATCGCTTCGTCATCTTTGATGTACTGTTCCTGCTTGCCTTTTTTCACCTTGTACAGCGGCGGCTGAGCAATGAAAACGTGGCCGCGCTCGATGATTTCCGGCATCTGACGGTAGAAGAAGGTCAACAGCAGCGTACGGATGTGCGAACCATCGACGTCGGCATCGGTCATGATGATGATGTTGTGGTAACGCAGTTTGTCCGGGTTGTACTCATCGCGGCCAATGCCGCAGCCCAGCGCGGTGATCAGCGTCGCCACTTCCTGCGAAGACAGCATCTTGTCGAAGCGTGCTTTCTCAACGTTAAGGATTTTACCTTTCAACGGCAAGATTGCCTGGTTCTTACGGTTACGCCCCTGCTTGGCAGAGCCGCCCGCTGAGTCCCCTTCCACCAGGTACAGTTCGGACAGCGCCGGATCGCGTTCCTGGCAATCTGCCAGTTTGCCCGGCAGGCCAGCCAAATCCAATGCGCCTTTACGACGGGTCATTTCACGCGCTTTACGCGCCGCTTCACGGGCACGAGCCGCATCGATGATTTTACCGACGACAATTTTCGCATCGCCCGGGTTTTCCATCAGATAATCGACCAGCTTTTCGTTCATCAGTGTCTCAACCGCGGTTTTTACCTCGGAAGAAACCAGCTTGTCTTTGGTCTGAGAAGAGAACTTGGGATCCGGAACTTTCACCGAAACCACGGCAATCAAACCTTCGCGCGCATCGTCACCGGTGGCACTGATTTTGGCTTTTTTGCTGTAGCCTTCTTTATCCATGTAGCTGTTCAGGGTACGGGTCATCGCGGTACGGAAACCGACCAGATGGGTACCCCCATCACGCTGTGGGATGTTGTTGGTGAAGCAATAGATATTTTCCTGGAAACCGTCGTTCCACTGCAGCGCCACTTCTACACCGATATCGTCTTTCACGGTTGAGAAATAGAACACGTTTGGATGAATCGGGGTTTTGTTTTTGTTCAGGTACTCAACAAACGCCTTGATACCGCCTTCGTAGTGGAAGTGGTCTTCTTTGTCCGTGCGTTTGTCTTTCAGGCGGATAGACACGCCAGAGTTCAGGAATGAGAGTTCGCGCAGGCGCTTGGCCAGAATGTCGTACTCAAATTCGGTATTGTTGGTGAAGGTTTCATAGCTCGGCCAGAAACGCACCGTGGTACCGGTCTGATCGGTTTCACCGACCACTTTCAGCGGCGCCTGTGGTTCGCCCATGGCGTAGGTTTGTTCGTGCACCTTGCCTTCACGACGGATAACCAGTTCCAGCTTCTCGGACAGGGCGTTAACGACAGAAACGCCCACGCCGTGCAGACCGCCGGAAACCTTGTAGGAGTTGTCATCAAATTTGCCGCCGGCATGCAGCACGGTCATGATCACCTGCGCCGCAGAAACCCCTTCCTCTTCGTGAATACCGGTCGGGATACCACGACCGTCATCCTGTACCGAAACGGAGTTGTCGGCATGGATGGTCACCTGGATGTCACTACAGTGGCCAGCGAGTGCTTCGTCGATAGCGTTGTCCACAACCTCGAATACCATGTGGTGCAGACCGGTGCCATCATCGGTGTCGCCGATATACATGCCCGGGCGCTTACGCACCGCGTCCAGCCCTTTTAATACCTTGATACTTGAGGAGTCATAAGAATTCGACATCAACGTTTCTCGCTCATTTTAGTCCTGTGGTTGAACCTCTATTTTACCTTGTTCCACGCGGAACATCTTGCCCTTTTCACCGGCCATATCGGTCACTTGTTCAGCACTTACGGCACTGACAAAGACCTGGGCCTGGGTGGCTTTCAGGCGATCGGCCAGCAACCGGCGACGGCCGGTGTCCAGCTCGGAGGCAAAATCATCAATCAGATACAGGCAACGCCGCCCGCTCTGCCGGGTGAGAAACTCACCCTGCGCTAAGCGCAACGCGCACATCAGCAACTTCAACTGACCGCGCGATAACAAATCCTCTACCGGCGTGCCGTCGGCACGAATGCGAAAGTCCGCTTTATGCGGCCCCACCGCGGTATAGGTTAACGCTCTGTCACGCTCAAACTGGCGCTCCAGCAGCTCTCCGTAGTCGCTCTCTTTGTCCCAGCCACGCTGGAAAGAGAAACTCAGGGCAAATTCGGGCAAAAACTGCGCGCACGTCGCGGTAATATCCGCGGCAATCGCGTCGCTGTATGCTGCCCGCCACTCGCTGATACGCTCGGCCAACGGGATCAATTCCTGATCCCAGGCGCGGATCTGCGCATAGCGACTGACCTGGCGCAGCGCGGCATTGCGCTGCTTCAGTAACCGTTTCAGGTTGCTCCAGGCGGTGAAAAAACCGGGTTCGTTATGAAAACAGCCCCAGTCCAGGAAGGCACGCCGGAATTTCGGCCCACCGTTTAGCAGGGTAAAACCTTCGGGGGTAATCAGTTGCATCGGCAATAGCTGCGCCAGTTCAGCCACTTTGTGGCCGTCGCTGCCATCGATACGCACCTTGCTGTCCCCCTGACGGCTCTTGCTTAATCCTACGGATATTTCACGCTCTGCACCGTCAATACGGCCGTGCAAAATAAACTCAGGCTTGTCGTGGCGGATCACCCGCCCAGCCTGCAGGCTGCGAAACGCCCGCCCGTGCCCAAGGGTATACACCGCCTCAAGCACGCTGGTCTTTCCGCTGCCATTGGCACCCACCAGGAAGTTGAATCCCGGCGCCAGAGCCAAATCCGCCGCTTCAATATTGCGGAAATCTTTAATCAGTAAACGCGTTAATGCCATGCCAATTCCATCACCGGGAAATTACGCTCAATGTGAGGGCGTTATCGGCGCTGGCAGTTTACGTGCGGACAGCGCACAGCAACCGGAGCGTACACAGAGTACGTGAGGATTGCGAGCACTGCCCAAGCGTAAAATGGCAAGCAAGATAGCCCGGATATCGATCACAACCGCATTGGCATGACGACATAGGCCGCAGACTTACTGGCACCGTCTTCGATCTGCACGCTGGAAACCGAGTCGGTCAGCAGCAGGCGCACATCTTCACACTTGAGCGCGTTCAATACGTCCAGCACGTAGCTGACGTTGAAACCAATTTCCATCTCGGTGCCGTCGTAGCTGACATCGAGGATCTCTTCCGCCTCTTCCTGTTCAGGGTTGTTGGCGGTGATCTTGAGTTGGTTTTGACTGACATACAGGCGCACGCCACGGAACTTCTCGTTCGACAAAATGGCCGCACGAGCAAACGCCTGCTTGAGCAGATCGCAACCGGCTTCCAGCGTTTTGTCCGGGTTCTTCGGCAATACGCGACGATAGTCAGGGAAACGGCCATCAACCAGCTTGGAGGTGAAGATAAAGTCACCGACGTGGGCGCGAATGTTGTTACTGCCGATCTGCAGCTGCAGCAGCGTATCGCCACCGTCCAGCAGACGCACCAGCTCCATCACCCCTTTACGCGGCACGATCACCGAATGCGATGGCAATTGCTGACCGATCGGCATTGAGCACACCGCCAGGCGGTGACCATCAGTCGCCACGGTACGCAGTTCTTCACCTTCGGTTTCGAACAGCATGCCGTTTAAGTAGTAGCGCACGTCCTGATGAGCCATCGAGAACTGCGTGGCTTCGATCAGGCGCTTCAGGGTCGCCTGCGGCAGAGAAAATTCAAC
The DNA here is from genome assembly GCF_052691715.1 of Serratia sp. NA_112.1. Lineage (NCBI taxonomy): Bacteria > Pseudomonadati > Pseudomonadota > Gammaproteobacteria > Enterobacterales > Yersiniaceae > Serratia > Serratia sp. NA_112.1. The sequence continues at coordinate 50,909 of NZ_JBQZFO010000013.1, read as the reverse complement.
TTCACTCTGCCAGTCGTCCAGGTTCGGGAAATCCACCGCCGGCAACGTAGAAAGAGAGAAGCGACTGCGGCCGGAACGCACCAGCATACGCTCGCCTTCCAGCGTCACAGTGATCTCGGCTCCTTCGGGCAAGCCACGGCAGATATCAAATAATTTACGCGCGGGGACGGTAGTCGCGCCCACCTCATGAGGTTGGGACAGGGCAACGCGTGCCACCATCTCCATCTCCAGATCGGTGCCAGTCAACAGCAGGCTGCCTTCCGTCACCTGCAACAGCAGGTTACCCAGAATTGGCAGCGTTGGGCGGCCGCCCAGCGGGCTGCTCACCTGTTGCAGTGGTTTTAGCAGATGCTCACGTTCAACGATAAATTTCATAGCGCTAGGAAGATAATGTTCTGATTAAATTGGAGAAATCTTCTTTGATGTCGTGACTTTCCTCACGCAACTGCTCGATCTTCCGGCAGGCGTGCAACACCGTGGTATGGTCGCGGCCACCAAACGCATCGCCGATTTCTGGCAGGCTGTGGTTGGTGAGCTCTTTTGCCAGCGCCATCGCCATTTGGCGGGGACGGGCAACGGAACGCGAGCGCCGCTTGGACAACAAATCAGCGATTTTAATTTTATAGTATTCTGCCACCGTCTTTTGAATATTATCGATGGTGACCAGCTTTTCCTGCAGTGCCAGCAGATCGCGCAGCGCTTCACGCACGAAATCAATGGTAATGGCACGGCCGGTAAAGTTTGCGTTGGCGATCACGCGGTTCAACGCCCCTTCGAGCTCACGCACGTTGGAACGCAGGCGCTTGGCGATAAAGAACGCCACTTCACCTGGCAGACGGATATTATTCTCGTCGGCCTTTTTCATCAGGATCGCTACGCGGGTTTCCAGCTCCGGCGGTTCGATCGCAACCGTCAGTCCCCAACCGAAGCGGGATTTCAGACGATCTTCCACGCCGTTAATCTCTTTCGGATAACGGTCTGAGGTCAGGATAATCTGCTGATTGCCTTCCAACAGGGCGTTAAAGGTATGGAAGAACTCTTCCTGCGAACGCTCTTTGTTGGCAAAAAATTGGATGTCATCGATCAGCAACGCATCGACCGAACGGTAATAACGCTTAAATTCTTCAATGGCATTGTTCTGCAAGGCTTTGACCATGTCCTGCACAAAGCGTTCAGAGTGCATATAGACCACTTTGGCGTTGGCCTTGCGTGCCATGATGCCGTTACCCACCGCGTGCAACAGGTGAGTTTTACCCAGACCGGTGCCGCCATAAAGGAACAGCGGGTTATAGGCACCACCCGGGTTATCGGCCACCTGACGGGCCGCCGCGCGCGCCAACTGGTTGGATTTACCCTCAACAAAGTTATCAAAGGTGTGCTTTGGATTAACGTTGGAGCGGTAAGAAAGTTCAGGTTGCGGCGCTGCGTTGTCCCAGCTTGGGCGGGAAGGCGCGGCAACACGCACTATGGGCGCGCTGGGTGCACTGACGCTGGCAGCGACGGTCTGGCTGATGATTTGGGAGAGAGGTTTACTGCCCACTTCAAAACGCAACAATGGGGCATCCGTACCGCAGAAATCATTCAACAGGCCATTGATATTGTTTAAGTACTTATCGCGAACCCAATCCAGCACAAAACGATTGGGCGCATAAAGCGCCAGGGTGTTGTCACTCAGTTCCGCCTGCAATGGGCGTATCCACATACTAAATTCTGTGGCAGGTAACTCATCCTGCAATCGGGCAAGACACTGCTGCCAAAGCGAAAGTGACACGGCGGACTCCACTCGAACAAGATCAATAAAAGAAAAGAATCAGGCTAATTTTTTATAACTCATGATTTTTGACACATACCCGGCATCGGCTGTTTGCCTGTGGGGGATGCGAACCGCCTTTCACGGTTTATGTCCCTCACGATCCCCGCTTGAGAGATCGCGATCGGAATGACGGATCATAGCGCAATCCGCGCAAGAGATCCTCCTCTTCATCACAGATTAGATCCATTTTATCCACAGGCCCCGGCCTGCGGCGATCTTTTCGCCAGCCTCGCTCAATTGCAGGCAAAAACCCGTCTGCGGAAAGGTATTTTTTACATTGTCAACCGGTTATACCCTGTTATCCACGCCGGATCCTTGGCTTTACCCCCAAGGATCGCATCGGGATCCTTGCGATTTACCCCCGAGTCCGTATAATCTTCGCCCTACGTGTGTACCTGGTTCCTTAATGGTGTGTCATTAACCGGACAGGATTCTGCGGTGACCACGGGCCAATACCGGATTTTACTCCAAATTGGCAGACAACCAGGTAGGCTAGCGCAATGTGAATTGACTCAGGACTGTACAATTATTACAATCCCGCCTCTTTATATATTGCGATTGAGGCGTCGGTGGTCTTCACGCCGAATAGCCAAACGCGTTTACTGATCAGTAATTATTTTAAGTTTAGGTAGAAATCGCCATGAAACGCACTTTCCAACCGTCCGTATTGAAGCGTAACCGTAGCCACGGCTTCCGTGCTCGTATGGCCACCAAAAATGGTCGTCAAGTTCTGGCCCGCCGTCGTGCGAAAGGCCGTGCTCGTCTGACTGTTTCTAAGTAATAAAAGCTAACCCGCTGAGTGGTTAAGCTCGCTTTTCCCAGGGAGTTACGTTTGTTAACTCCCACTCACTTCACTTTCGTCTTCCAGCAGCCACAACGGGCTGGCACGCCGCAAATCACCATCCTCGGCCGCCTGAACCAGCTGGGGCATCCCCGCATCGGTCTTACCGTCGCCAAAAAACACGTCAAACGCGCGCATGAACGCAACCGGATCAAACGCCTAACCCGCGAAAGCTTCCGTTTACTTCAGCACGAATTACCGGCGATGGATTTTGTCGTGGTGGCCAAAAAAGGGATAGCGGATTTGGATAACCGTGCACTGACGGAAGCTTTGGAAAAATTATGGCGTCGCCACTGTCGCCAGGCTCCCGCATCCTGATCGGGCTGGTGCGGGCTTACCAGCTCGTCATCAGTCCGCTGCTTGGGCCTCGTTGTCGCTTCCAGCCGACATGCTCTCATTACGCAATTGAGGCATTAAGCAGGTTTGGCATGATAAAAGGCAGTTGGTTAGCATTGAAACGCGTATTAAAATGCCACCCCTTGAACCCAGGTGGCGATGATCCCGTGCCGCCGAAACCCGACGATAACAGAGAACACTAACGATGGATTCGCAACGCAATCTTCTCCTCATCGCTCTGCTGTTCGTGTCTTTCATGATCTGGCAAGCCTGGCAAACGGACAACGCTCCGCAACCAGTCGCGCAGACCACGCAACAGACTTCGAACCCTGCTACCGGTGATGCCGCAAGCTCAGCAGTTCCAGCCAGTGGCCAAGGTAAACTGATTACCGTAAACACTGACGTGCTGTCGCTGACCATCAACACCCGTGGTGGTGATATCGAGCAGGCTAAACTGTTGGCCTACCCGGACACTCTGGGTTCATCGACGCCATTCCAGCTGCTGGAAACCACACCGGCATTTGTTTATCAGGCGCAAAGCGGCCTGACCGGCAGAAACGGTCCGGATAACCCGGCAAACGGCGAACGTCCTCTGTTCCAGGCGGCGCAGGACAGCTACACCCTGCCGGAAGGCCAGGAAGAGTTGCGCATCCCGCTGACCTTTACCGGTAAAGACGGCGCAATCTACACCAAGACTTTCGTGCTCAAGCGTAATCATTACGCGGTTGCCGTTGACTACAACATCGACAACAAAAGCACCACTCCGCTGGAACTGACCCTGTTCGGCCAACTGAAGCAGACCACCGAGCTGCCTAAGCACCGTGATACCGGCAGCAACAACTTTGCCCTGCACACCTTCCGTGGCGCGGCGTACTCTTCCAGCGAAGACAAATATCAGAAGTATGCGTTCGATAAGGACGAGAACCTGAGCGTGACCACCCAGGGCGGTTGGGTTGCAATGCTGCAACAATACTTCGCCACCGCGTGGGTGCCGGCAACTCAGGGTAGCAATACCTTCTATACCGCCAAGCCAGGCGACAACCTGTCTACCATCGGCTTCAAATCTACTCCGGTAGTGGTGCAGCCTGGTGCGCAGCAGCAACTGAACGCCACCCTGTGGGTTGGCCCGGAGCTGCAGGATCAGATGGCCCAACTGGCGCCGCACCTGGACCTGACCGTGGATTACGGTTGGTTGTGGTTCATCTCCCAGCCGCTGTTCAAACTGCTGAAGTTCATCCACGGCTTTATCGGTAACTGGGGCTTCTCAATTATCATCATCACCTTCATCGTGCGCGGCATCATGTACCCGCTGACCAAAGCGCAGTACACCTCAATGGCGAAAATGCGCATGCTGCAGCCAAAACTGCAGGCGATGCGTGAGCGTATCGGTGATGACAAACAGCGCATGAGCCAGGAAATGATGGCGCTGTACAAGTCTGAGAAAGTGAATCCGTTGGGGGGTTGTCTGCCGCTGGTTATCCAGATGCCAATCTTCCTGGCGCTGTACTACATGTTGATGGGCTCAGTTGAGCTGCGCCATGCGCCGTTCGCTCTGTGGATCCACGACCTGTCGGCGCAAGACCCGTACTACATCTTGCCAATCCTGATGGGCGTGACGATGTTCTTCATTCAGAAGATGTCGCCGACCACCGTGACTGATCCGATGCAGCAGAAAATCATGACCTTCATGCCGGTGATCTTCACAGTGTTCTTCCTGTGGTTCCCGTCCGGTCTGGTGCTGTACTACATCGTCAGTAACCTGGTGACCATCCTCCAGCAGCAGTTGATTTACCGCGGCCTGGAAAAACGTGGTTTACACAGCCGCGACAAGAAAAAGACCTAAGCGTATTGTAAGGGTTCGGCGCGCTGAACCCTTGCTGCGATAGAATAGGAGGCGGTCATTAGACCGCCTTTTTGCATATTGAATTGTCAGAGAAGAGAATCACTATGAGCACCACCGATACCATCGTAGCCCAAGCCACCCCGCCGGGACGCGGCGGCGTCGGCATTCTGCGTATTTCCGGCCGTGGCGCCAAAGACGTCGCCCAGGCTTTGCTCGGTAAGCTACCCAAGCCACGTTACGCCGATTACCTGCCATTCCGAGATGCCGCAGGTGCCACCCTGGATCAGGGCATCGCACTGTGGTTCCCGGGCCCTAATTCGTTTACCGGCGAAGACGTGCTGGAGCTGCAAGGCCATGGCGGGCCGGTGATCCTCGATCTGCTGCTCAAACGCGTGTTGGCGCTGCCAGGCATGCGTATCGCGCGGCCCGGCGAGTTTTCCGAACGCGCATTCCTCAACGACAAGCTGGATTTGGCACAGGCCGAGGCGATTGCCGACCTGATCGATGCCAGTTCCGAGCAGGCGGCGCGCTCAGCCATGAACTCGCTGCAGGGGGCTTTTTCCACCCGCATCCACCAACTTGTGGAAGCACTTACTCACCTGCGAATCTACGTAGAAGCGGCCATCGACTTCCCCGATGAGGAAATCGACTTCCTGTCTGACGGTAAAATCGAAGCGCAGCTCAACGGCGTTATGGCCTTTCTTGCCAGCGTCCGCGCCGAAGCGCGCCAGGGCAGCCTGCTGCGTGAAGGGATGAAGGTGGTGATCGCCGGGCGGCCAAACGCCGGTAAATCCAGCCTGCTGAACGCATTGGCCGGCCGCGAAGCGGCGATTGTTACCGATATCGCCGGTACCACCCGCGACGTCTTGCGCGAACATATTCACATCGACGGCATGCCACTGCACATCATCGACACCGCCGGCCTGCGTGAAGCTATCGACGAAGTTGAACGCATTGGTATCGAACGTGCATGGAATGAGATCGAACAGGCGGATCGCGTACTGTTTATGGTCGACGGCACCACCACCGCAGCCACCGAACCGGCTGAGATTTGGCCAGAGTTTATGGCCCGCCTGCCACATCGTCTACCGATCACCGTGGTGCGCAACAAAGCCGACATCACTGGTGAAACACTGGGCATGACAGAAGTGAATGGTCACTCACTTATTCGCCTTTCGGCACGTACTGGTGAAGGCATCGATCTGCTGCGTGACCACCTGAAGCAAAGCATGGGCTTCACCAGCAATATGGAAGGCGGCTTCCTGGCACGCCGTCGCCACCTGCAGGCGCTTGAGCAAGCGGCTCAGCATCTGGTTGAGGGCAAAGAACAGTTAGTGAGCGCTTACGCGGGGGAGCTGTTGGCCGAAGAATTACGCCTGGCGCAGCAAGCGCTGAGTGAAATCACCGGCGAATTTACCTCTGACGACCTGCTGGGACGCATTTTCTCCAGCTTCTGTATCGGTAAGTAAACCATCATCCCTCTAAGGAAAGAGCATACATGGCATTAACTCTCAGGGTGTTACTGGAAAACCGCCGCGCCACCGGCATGGATAAATCGCTGCTGGTGAAGGCCGGGCTCAGCCTGTTGATTGAGGATGAAACGGACTCGGTTTTGTTCGATACCGGCCCCGATGGCAGTTTTCTGCATAACGCAGAGCTGATGGGCGTCGATCTTTCCGGGTTAACCGCTACGGTGCTGTCGCATGGCCATTATGACCACTGCGGCGGCGTCCCCTGGCTACCCGATAACAGCCGCATCATTTGCCATCCGCAAATCGCCGATGAGCGCTATTCGGCGGTGAAACTGCTTGGCCATAGTCAGAAAATCAAAAAGTTATCGCTGGATATCGATTACTCCCGCCATCGTATGGAGTACAGCCGTAAGCCGCTGCATATCAGCGAACGCTTTATGTGGTCAGGGGAGATCGCGGTGGCCAAGCCGAAAGCCTATGGCGTGATAGGAGGTAAAACTGAGGCTGTAGATTACGTTATCGACGAGGGAGTGCTGATTTATAAGTCCGATCGTGGGTTGGTGATAATTACCGGCTGTGGACATCGTGGGATCATTAACATCGTGCGTCACTGTCAAAAGATAACCGGGGTCAATAAGATCCATGCGTTGATCGGTGGTTTCCATCTGCGCTGCGCCTCACCGCGCCTGATATGGCAGGTCAGGCAATTTCTGAATCAGCAAAAACCCGATAAGCTCATGGGCTGCCATTGTACTGGCACATGGGGGAAGCTGTGGTTACCGGAGGGGGTAGCGCCGGCGACGGGCGATACCTTGGTTCTGGGATAAACGCCAACAAGCACATTCGTTTTCACCGCCATACCGCAGAACAAGGTCCGCTATCTCCCCTACCTTGTCAAAACTCACCTAAGCTTATCTCAGCGATTTTTATCGGGAGAGATAAGAAAAAATGAACTAACCACTGGATTTACTGGGTGTCGGCCTTGGCCCTTTCAACCTCAGTCTGGCCGCCCTGGCCTATGAAAGTGGCATACTCAATTATACCTTTCTCGATCGAAACGCCAGCTTCCGTTGGCATCGCAACCCGGATCTGACCGGTAAGCGGGTAACCGTTGTCGGGGGAGGCCAAAGTGGTGCAGATATTTTCCTGAACGCACTACGCGTCAATTGGGGAGAAGCCGCACAGCTGGACTGGATTTCTCGTCGGCCGAATTTCCAGCCGTTGGACGAGTCCGCCTTCACCAATGAAGACTTCACTCCGGAGGAGGACTCAGCCTGATGGCCTGGTGCTCGGCCCGCATCCTCAATCACCTGCTCGGCAAACCCCATTTTGATTTGACGCCGAACGCATCGATGATCCAATGGTGGAGTGATGCATCTCCGGACAATGATATTGCTTAGTCAGATAAATAGGATAAAACGCATACTGTTTTTTAATGATAAATCCTCGACTTATGCTTAATCTAACTCCCTAGCGTTTTCAGCGCCCCCTCTGTCACGGAGTGAATAATGGCATGTCATTTTGCCCGATGGATCCCCACATCCCCCGCACTGGATACCCGGAGATTATCCGCCGAGGTCGTTGCTGCAACCGCTGCTTTTTCCGTTAAACGCCGCCAGCGCTTCCTACAGGGGCGCATCCTGCTCGCAGAGCTGATGTTTTATCTTTATGGCTTTTCGACATTGCCGGCTCTCGCCACCACCCCCACCGGACGCCCCTGTTTCGTCGATAATCACCTGCCCGATTTCAGCCTGGCCTATGCCAGCGATACGGTGGGGGTTTTACTCAGCCAGGAAGGCAAGGTAGGTCTGGATATCGAAGTGATGCGTGCCCGTGCTGGGCAACATAGGGAGCTGCAACACCAATACCAAACGCCGGCAGAAAACGCCTGGATCAACGCGCAGTACGACCGGCTGGAGGCGGAAACCCAACTGTGGAGCATTCGCCAGAGCGTGCTGAAGCTTTCCGGCCTGGGTAACAGCGGGCAATCGACGCTGCTGCTGCACCCATTTTCCGGTCATTTGCGCTCCAGCATCACTCCTCAGGTTCATGTGATGAGCGATGCCGACGAATACCTGAGTTGGGCTTGCGCACGTGAACCCAGCCTGGAGCGCTTAATCTGCTGGCAATACGAAGCGGGTAAAGGCCTGCATAGGCACGGCGAAATCTCCCCGCGAGCCCCTGCGCTCTCCACCCGCTTTGTAAAACTAACCAGCCTGGCGCTCCAACGCTAACATCCGCGTTTTATGGCTAATCTGTAAGATAAAACTTTCTTTAACGAATAAATTTCTGCATAAAAATGCAAATTCAGCCAATTATTCAGTAATCATCTATTATCACCGCTCTCTTTGCCTTAGTATCTCAAGGTGTTCCAGGCTGAATCTGTTCATTCGAAAGGGAGAATCACCATGTCAGACCAAGCATTAAAAATCGTCACCCTGCTCGGCAGTTTGCGCAAAGGCTCTTACAACGCCATGGTAGCCCGCGCCTTGCCCGGTCTTGCGCCACAGGGTGTCACCATCGAAGCACTTCCCTCTATCCGTGATATTCCGCTGTACGATGCCGATGTACAACAAGAAGAGGGTTTCCCCGCCTCGGTGGAAGCCATTGCCGAGCAAATCCGCCAGGCCGACGGCGTGATCATCGTGACCCCGGAATATAACTATTCGGTACCTGGCGGGTTAAAAAATGCCATCGATTGGCTGTCCCGCCTGCCGAATCAGCCGTTAGCCGGTAAACCGGTGGCGATCCAGACCAGTTCCATGGGGCCGATTGGCGGCGCGCGCTGCCAATATCATCTGCGCCAGATCCTGGTGTTCCTCGATGCGATGGTGATGAACAAGCCGGAGTTTATGGGCGGCGTGATCCAGAACAAAGTGGACGCGCAGGCTGAGGAACTGATCGATCAGGGAACCTTAGACTTCCTGACCGGACAACTGTCCACCTTCAGCGACTATATTCGTCGTCTGAAATAAATGTCTTTTTTGACGCCTTCATTAAAAATCGAATGAAGGCGTCATTTCAATCAGAGAGTCACTGCCAACCCATTAAAAATAAAGTCATTAAATTATGTATTTTTTCATTTTAGCCATCTTACTGGCTTTCACCACCAGACCACTATTAGCCACAGAAATGCGTTATCCCGCCGGAGAAGAGCCGATCGAGCTACCGGTACATAGCCCACTAAGCACCCAACTGCCACGCACCACCCAGAGCCAGGAAGATAAAAAGATCGCAGCCATGTCGTTGTATCTGACGCTGATGCGTGAAGACGGCCGTAACATATGGGCGCCTTATCAACTGGCGGCTTCCTCAGCGGAAAAGGGCCAGACCGAACTGGCAGAGCGCTATCTGCAACTGAGCGCCGATCGCGGGTTATGGTATTACTACAATCTGCTGGAGGATGACGCCTTCAACAACATCCAACACGGCAGTACCTACCAGTCGATTCTGGCGGTAACCAAAGCCCGTTACCTGCAACATGCTCATTGGTTCGAAGGCAAAGCCAGCTATGCCATTCCGAACGGCACACCGCCGCCCGGAGGCTGGCCAACGGTGGTGTACCTGCACGCCTATGGCAAAAGCGCCGGTATCACACCGGAAGAACGCCTGTTTTTTAGTGAGATCGGCGTCGCCTATATAGAGCTCAACGGCACCCAGATGCTGTCGGAAAACAGCTTCCGCTGGTCAAATTACAGTGACGAAAGCACCCAGAGCGCGATTCAGCGAACCCTGCTGTCATCCACCGAAGAATTAAAGCTCAATCCGCAGAAAATCTACCTTGCCGCCCGCGGACAGGGGGCGCTGCATGCCGCCAATCTGTTAGCCAAATACCCGCAACTTTATGCCGGCGCACTGCTGATTGCCCCCAATGGCGGGATCAAGCAGGCACGGCAATCGCTGGCGACCCATAAGCGGCTGGTAGTGGCCTACTACGAACGGCAAAACTTCAGCGATCAAGCACTGGCAATGCACTTTGCCAATCTGTTCAGCAAGAATAATCAGGTAGAGGCTTTGCATTTTGCCCAAGGCGAGAGCCCCGATGGCGGCTGGCAGGCACGTTTTAAACGGCCCTTGCAGTGGGTGTTGCATCAGGTGCCCGACGCAACGCCGGGCGCCTGATATGACTACGCGCATTGGCTTGCAGGCTCTGAGAAAGTTGATTATTAGGGAGAGCGTGCCGAAGAGGTCGTAGCAGCTTCAGCTGCCGGAGCGCCCATCGGTGCGCTAGGCCCGAGTATCTCAGGCTAAAAGCAAACCCAGGGCCGACATTTGTCGGCCCTCAGACTGATGACAAACCTCATTCCTGCCCAGAGCGAGTCGAGGCCGATAAATAAAAATCAGGAAAATCAATTTATTGATTTTCGGCTGCTCACCACAAAGCAGGAAAAACCACGCTTTTTCCTGCTTTGTCAGCAACCTAAGGGCCGACATTTGTCGGCCCTATTCGCATTAATGACCGTCTACAAAGACAATCTTCAGCACAAACAGCACCGCAACCACCACCACGCATGGGCTGATTTCACGCCAGCGGCCGGTACCCAACTTCATTACACAGTAAGAAATAAAGCCGAGCGCGATACCTTCGGTAATTGAGAAGCTGAACGGCATCATCACCGCCGTCACAAACGCCGGTACGGCTTCGGTCAGGTCATCCCACGTCACCCGCGCCAGGCTGGATGTCATCAGCACGCCCACGTAGATCAACGCACCGGCAGCGGCATAAGCCGGCACCATGCCCGCCAATGGCGACAGGAAAATCACCAACAGGAACAGAATACCGGTAACCACCGCGGTCAGACCGGTACGGCCGCCGACGGAAACCCCGGCGGAGCTTTCAATGTAGGCGGTTACAGAAGAGGTGCCGACAAACGAACCGGCCACCGAACTGATGCTGTCCACGTACAGCGCTTGCTTCATACGCGGGAACTTGCCCTTATCGTCGGTCAAACCCGCCTTGTCGGTCACGCCAATCAAAGTGCCGGAGGAGTCAAACAGATTCACCAGCATAAAGGAGAAAATCACCCCTGCCAGGCCAATGTTCAGCGCACCCGCCAAATCAACCTGACCCACCACCGAGGTAATGTTCGGAGGCATGGAGAACACGCCGCCGTATTTCACATCGCCCAGCGCCCAGCCGATCAGGGTAGTTACCACGATGGAAACCAACACCGCCGCATGGAAATTACGTGACGACAGTACGGCAATAATAAAGAAGCCCAGCGCGCCCAACAGCACGTTGTGTGAGGTCAGGCTACCTATGGTCACCAGCGTATCCGGGTTAGCCACCACGATGCCGGCATTTTTCAGCCCCATCATGCCGATAAACAGGCCGATACCGCTGGTGATCCCCACCCGCAGGCTCATGGGTATATTGGCAATCATCCAGTAGCGGACGCGGAAAATAGTCAGCAGTAACAAACCGACCGCGCCCCAGAAGATGGCTCCCATGCCGACCTGCCATGAAATACCCATTGCGCCCACCACCACAAAGGCGAAGAACGCATTGAGGCCCATAGCCGGTGCCAGCGCCACCGGCAGATTCGCCAGCAGGCCCATAAAAATACTGCCGAAAGCGGCAATCAGGCAGGTGGTTACGAACACCGCCTGCGTATCCATGCCCGCCGCACCCAGAATTTGGGGGTTAACGAACACGATATACACCATGGTCAAAAAGGTAGTAATACCGGCAATCGTTTCCGTACGCACCGTGGTGCCATGTTGCTTGAGTTTAAACACACGCCCAAGCAAGCCTTGCTCAACGTCAAGGCCAGTGACTTGTTTGTTCATTTTCAGAAATTCCGAAGAAGGGAATGGACCGTCGCCGGCTATCCTATACCCAAAATAATTGGAGTCGCATCACGGCGGCAAGAACGCGAATCCCCAAGAACTTACTCAAGTAAGTGACTGGGGTGAGCGTTCGCAGCCAACACAGATGCGGTTTCAAGTATGCCGGGTATATAACAAAAAGTCAGGGTTTTGATGCTGATCACAGGTTTTTTTCGCCGTCTTTACGGCTATAAACCCCAACAGGTTGTATTTACTGAGATTGATCGGCAATCGGTGATTCTGGGGTCGCAATCCGGCCTGATGCGGTTAAAGTGGCATTATCACGCATAATCTAAGGACACGGCCCCTGATGAACCAAATTGACTGTATTTTGTTTGATTGCGACGGCACGCTGGTGGACAGCGAAGTTCTTTGTAGCAAAGCCTATGTGCACATGTTTGCCCACTATGGCATTCACCTTTCGCTGGACGAGGTATTCCGGAAATACAAAGGGGTAAAGCTGTACGAGATTATCGAACAGGTTAATGCGGAGCACGGCGCCGCCTTGCCGAAGGAAGAACTGGAGCCTCTATACCGTCAGGAAGTGGCCCGACTGTTTGACCGCGAACTGCAGCAGATTGCCGGTGCGCGCGAACTGCTGGCGCAGGTGACAGTACCAATATGTACTGTGTCTAACGGCCCGGTCAGCAAAATGCAGCACTCGCTCGGCCTGACCGACATGTTGCACTATTTTGATGATCGGTTGTTCAGCGGCTATGACATTCAGCGCTGGAAACCGGACCCGGCGATCATGTTTCACGCCGCCGAAAAAATGCAGGTTGCCGTGGAGCGTTGCATTCTGGTGGACGACTCCGCTGCCGGTGCTCAGGCAGGGATTGCCGCCGGGATCCCGGTATTTTACTTCTGCGCCGATCCGCATAACAAGCCGATCGACCATCCGCTGGTCACCGCATTCGACGATTTGGCGCAATTACCTGCGCTGTGGCGTGAACGCGGCTGGCAGTTAACTAACTAGCCGGCAACGGCGGTTTATTGCGCCACCAGCGCCATGAGCGTTTCAACTCCCGGGTCTGCGGGCTAAAGCGGCAGTTGACCGCATTGGCCAGCAGATCCAGTGCCAGACAAAACACAAAGTACACCAGCGCGATAAACAGGAAGACTTCCATCGGGTACACCATGCTGCGGTTGTTGACCTGGGTCGCCAGAAACGTCAGTTCGCCAACCCCGACGATATAGGCCAGGGAAGTGTCCTTGATCAGCGAAATCCACTGGTTGATAAACGAAGGCACCATCATCCGCAACGCCTGCGGCAACACGATCATCCGTAGCGTTTGCCAACGGGTCAATCCCAGAGACAAACCCGCCTGCCACTGGCCTGGGCCGATGGCGATAATCCCCGCCTTCACCGCATGCGCCAGATAGGCCGAGGCGATCAGCGCCAATGCGCAAACTACGGTGGTGATTTCCGGAATATCCACACCAAAAACGATAGGCAGCAGGAAATAGGTCCAGAAAATCAGCATGATCACCGGGATGGCGCGGAAAAAACCCAGCAGCATGGCCAGTAACCCGGCTGCCACGCCACGCGACATCGCCAGGGCCACCCCCAGCAAGGTGCCGATAATGGCCGAAACCACGCCGGCCATCAGGCTGATCGCCAACGTCAGCGCTGCGCCCCCCAGCGGCCCGTCCGGCCAGGTTCCCCACAGCAGATAACCCAGGTTGTCGTAGATGACGCTGAAATCCATATTAATGTCCTCTCAGCGGTTTACGTTGCTGTCGCCACATACCCCAACCTTCCAACAGGGCAATGATGGCGATGTACAGCACCGTCGCCACGCCAAACGCCTGGAAGGTTCGCAGCGTCTCGGTTTCCACCTGACGCGAAGCATAAGACAGTTCGGCAACGCCGATAGCCATGGTCAGCGAGGAGTTTTTTATCACGTTCATATACTGGCCCAGCAGCGGCGGCATGGCGATTTTCAGCGCCTGCGGCAGCACCACATAGCGCATCGCCTGCCAGCCGGTTAATCCCAGCGCGTTGGCCGCATATTTTTGCCCGTTAGCGACACCACGGATGCCGGAACGGATCTCTTCGGCGATAAAGGCACTGGAGTACAGCGTCAGGCCGAAAAAGCCGGCGAGAAATTCAAACGACGGCCACTCAAGCGGACCGATTTGATGCGAAGTGTTGAGCCACTGCATGGCGGCAGAAGGCAGGATCTGCCCGGCGGCGAAATACCAAAAGAACAACTGCACCAGCAACGGCGTATTGCGAAACAACGAGCTATACCCCACCGCCAGCCAGCGCAGTGTCCACAGGCGGCTGTCACGCATCGCGGTCAGTAAAAATCCCAACAGCGTGGCGGCCAGGCTCGCACAGGCGGAAAGCCACAGCGTCAGCAGGAAGCCCCGCCATAGCCAGCTCAGATACTCCGGCGCCAGCAGCCAATCCAGGTTCATGGTCAATCCTTGTCTTGCAAAATGCGTCAGGGGCGCAGCAAGCTACGCCCCTCCATACAGATTTCAGCCCCACAGAAATCAGGCCTTCGGCTGTTGATCCAAAGGCGCGATTTTGAAGTCGCCGCGTGGCTGTGCGGTTTTGGTTTCCGGGCCAAACCAACGATCGTAGATCTTCGCCGCTTCACCGTCTTTTTCCAGCTTGATCAAAGTGTCGTTAACATTGGCGGTCAGGCGGTCTTCACCCTTGGGAATACCCACCCCCTGATACTCTTTGGTAATGCTGAACGGCGATATTTCGAAATCTGCCTTTTGCGCCGCCGGCAGGTTGCCGAGCAGGCCCACCAGCTTGGCATCATCCTGGGTGATCGCCTGTACGTTGCCGTTGCGCAGTGCTACGAACGCCAGCGGAGTGTCGTCGTAAGAGATCACTTTGGCCGTCGGGTAATGTTCACGCAGGGTAATCTCCTGCACCGTGCCTTTGTCCGCACCGATGCGCAGTTTTTTGATATCTTCCGGGGTTTTCAGCACGCCTTTATGGGCGATAAATTTCTGGCCGGTAGCGAAGTACGGCACGCTGAAGTTCACTTCCTTGGTGCGCTCGTCAGTAATGGTGAAGTTGGCGGCGATCAAATCGACCTTTTTCGCTACCAGCAAAGGAATACGGTTGGCCGGGTTAGTGGCACGCAGCTCCACCTTCACCCCCAGCGCCTTACCGATCGCATCGGCCACATCAACGTCATAGCCCACCAGTTTTTTGCTTTGCGGATCGATATAACCGAACGGAGGATTGCTGTCGAACACCGCGATACGCACTACGCCGGCTTTCTTGATGTCGTCGAGTTTGTCCGCATGCGCAGCACCGGTGGCGAGGCTGGTCAGGCTGGCTAACAAAGTTAAGGCCAAAACGCGATGTTTCATGAGTTGCTCCTAAGGGGTTGATGTCCTGCTGGCTGCTACGCTAGCAAGACCCGCTTAGGTCAGGAAATAATATAAAAAGCTATATTTATAACCTTTTTATCTTTGAGGATTTTAAACAGCATAAAGGCGCAGTTTTCTGCGCCTTTTAAGAGGTAACTCGAGGGGATATTACTCTTTTTTCTCGTCTTTACCGTCGGAGGACAACAGCTTTTCCAGCGCATCGCCACCAATATGACGGAAGTCCTGACCTTTCACGAAGTAGAAGATAAATTCGCAGATGTTCTGGCAACGGTCACCGATACGCTCGATTGAACGGGCGCAGAACAACGCAGTCAGCACGCTGGGAATGGTGCGCGTGTCTTCCATCATGTAAGTCATCAACTGACGCACGATGCCTTCATACTCCTGATCGACCTTTCTGTCTTCGCGATAAATTCGGATCGCCTCATCCAGATCCATACGCGCGAAGGCGTCCAGCACGTCATGCAGCATCTGCACGGTGTGGCGGCCCAACGACTCCAGGCTCACCAACAGTGGCTGATGCTGGTGCGAGAACTTTTCCAACGCGGTACGGCAAATCTTATCCGCCACGTCGCCGATACGTTCCAGCTCGGAGATGGTTTTAATGATCGCCATCACCAGGCGCAGGTCGCTGGCGGTCGGCTGGCGTTTGGCGATGATCCGCACGCAGGCTTCGTCGATCGCCACTTCCATCATATTGACCTTGGCATCGCCTTCGATCACCCGCTTGGCCAACTCACCGTCCTGGTTATGCATCGCAGTAATGGCGTCGGTTAGTTGCTGCTCCACCAGCCCGCCCATGGTCAGCACCTGGGTGCGGATGTGCTCAAGTTCTGCGTTGAACTGGCCGGAAATGTGTTTATTTAAATTCAGGTTATCCATGATGCATCCTATCAACCATAACGGCCAGTGATGTAGTCTTCGGTCTGTTTTTTCTGTGGCGCGGTGAACAGGGTATCAGTATCACTGAACTCGATCAGTTCGCCCAGATACATAAAAGCCGTGGAGTCAGAGCAACGTGCGGCCTGTTGCATGTTGTGGGTTACGATCACCACGGTGTAGTCAGACTTCAGTTCGCTGATCAACTCTTCAATTTTACCGGTGGAAATCGGATCCAGCGCCGAGCAAGGCTCATCGAGCAATAAGACGTCCGGACGAATAGCGATACCGCGGGCGATACACAGGCGCTGCTGCTGGCCGCCGGACAGGCTGTAACCGCTCTGGTGCAGCTTGTCCTTGGTTTCGTTCCACAATGCCGCCTTGGTCAGAGCCCACTGCACGCGCTCATCCATGTCGGCACGCGACAGCTTTTCAAACAGACGTACACCGAAGGCGATATTGTCGTAAATCGACATAGGGAATGGCGTCGGCTTCTGGAACACCATGCCGACCTTGGCACGCAGCAGGGCGATATCCGAGTTGTCGGTCAGAATGTTCTGCCCATCCAGCAGAATGCCGCCTTCTGCACGCTGCTCAGGGTACAACTGATACATCTTGTTGAAAGTGCGCAGCAGCGTTGATTTGCCACAACCGGATGGGCCGATAAACGCGGTGACCTTGTTCTTGGCGATATCCAGCGTGATATTTTTCAGCGCATGGAATTTGCCATAGTAGAAGTTCAGATCGCGTACCTGAATTTTGCTGCTGGAAGCGTCGTTAACCATACTCATCAAGACTTCTCTCTTTTCATCAGCGCCGCCTGGGCCGCGCTCAAAATTTTATGAATGCTTTTGCTTGGCGAAAACTACGCGCGCCAAGATATTCAGTACCAGTACACACAGGGTAATCAACAGCACCCCGGCCCAGGCCAGCTCTTGCCATTCGGCGAACGGGCTCATGGCGAATTTGAAAATGGTCACCGGCAGGTTGGCGATCGGCTGCATCAGGTCGGTGCTCCAGAACTGATTAGACAGCGAGGTAAACAGCAGCGGTGCGGTTTCCCCGGCGATACGCGCAATTGCCAGCAGCACGCCGGTGATAATGCCGGAGACCGAGGCTTTCAGCGTGATGGCGGAAATCATGCGCCATTTCGGCGTACCCAGCGCGTAAGCAGCTTCACGCAGCGTATCCGGCACCAGTTTCAGCATGTTTTCAGTCGTTCGAATCACGATTGGCACCTGTAACAGCGCCAGTGCGATGATCCCGGCCCAACCGGAGAAATGCTGCATCTTCGCCACCACAATGGTGTAGACGAACAGGCCCACGACAATCGACGGTGCTGATAACAGGATGTCGTTAATAAAGCGGATGACTTCCGCCAGCCAGGATTTACGGCCGTATTCCGCCAGGTAAATGCCGGCCATAATGCCCAGCGGCGTACCAAACACCGTAGCCCACATGATCAACAGCCCGCTACCAGCGATGGCGTTAGCCAGGCCGCCACCCGCGGTGTTCGGCGGCGGGGTCATTTCGGTGAACAGCGCCAGCGACATGCCGTCGATGCCTTTGGTCACGGTGGAAAACAGGATCCACACCAGCCAGAACAGGCCAAACACCATGGTCGCCATCGACAAGAACAGTGCCAGACGGTTTTTCTGACGGCGCCAGGCCTGCATTTTGCGACGGCTTTCCAACAGCGCCAGGTTGTTTTGCATTTCCATAGTCGCCACGTTAGCGTCCCTCCTTCTTGGCCAGACGCATCACCATCAACTTCGACAGCGCCAGGACGATAAAGGTGATAACAAACAGGATCAGGCCCAGCTCCATCAACGCTGCGGTGTGAACCCCAGACTCCGCTTCGGCGAATTCGTTGGCCAGCGCAGAGGTAATACTGTTGCCCGGCATATACAGTGAAGCGCTGTCGAGCTGGTAGGTGTTACCGATGATAAAGGTCACCGCCATGGTTTCCCCCAGCGCGCGGCCCAACCCCAGCATCACACCACCAATCACGCCATTTTTGGTAAACGGCAGCACGATACGCCAGATCACTTCCCAGGTGGTGCAGCCAATGCCATAGGCCGACTCTTTCATCATCACCGGGGTCTGTTCGAACACATCGCGCATCACGGCGGCGATGTAAGGAATAATCATAATCGCCAGGATCACCCCGGCAGCCAGAATACCGATACCGAATGCCGGGCCAGAGAACAGCTCACCGACAATCGGAATGCCGGACAGCACATCGCCAACCGGAGTCTGGAAATATTCGGCAAACAGCGGAGCAAACACGAACAGGCCCCACATGCCGTAAACGATACTTGGGATTGCCGCCAGCAGCTCAATGGCGATACCCAGTGGGCGTCGCAGCCAGTTTGGTGCCAACTCGGTCAGGAACAGGGCAATACCAAAGCTGACGGGTACGGCGATAATCAGTGCGATCAGCGAGGTCACTACGGTGCCGTAGATGGGCACCAGCGCACCGAACTGTTCGGCAGGCGCGTCCCACTCTTTGGTCCACAGGAAGGAGAAACCGAATTTCTGGATGCTCGGCCAGGAGGCGAAGACCAGCGAAACAATAATGCCGCCCAGCAACAATAAGGTAATCAGCGCTGCCAGTTTAACCAGCGCGCTGAAGATGACGTCACCATTTTTACTCGGTGCTTTCATGGTCGGCTTGTACTCAGCCATAGATCACTCTCTGTTTTAACCCTGGCAGGCCTAACATGAGTCAGGCCCTGAAAAACTGAGTGGGGCGCGCCGAATCACGCGCCCCTGCGTTGTTAGTACAGCGCTTTACCAGAACTGTCTTTTACGTTGGTTTTCCATGCTGCACGCACCTGCTCGATCACTTCTTTCGGCAGAGTGGCGTAATCCAGGTCATTAGCCTGCTTGGCGCCAGTTTTGTACGCCCAGTCAAAGAACTTCAGCACTTCGGTACCCTGAGCCGGGTTTTTCTGCTCTTTGTGCACCAGGATGAAGGTGGTAGAAGTGATTGGCCAGGCGTTATCACCTTTCTGGTCAGTCAGGTCCTGTGCGAAGGTCTTGCTCCAGTCCACGCCTTTAGCCGCGTTGCTGAAGCTCTCTTCAGTCGGACTGACCGGCTTGCCATCGGCAGAAATCAGCTTGGTGTAAGCTAGGTTGTTCTGCTTGGCGTAAGCGTATTCCACGTAGCCGATAGAGCCTGGCAGACGTTGTACGAAGGCTGCGATGCCGTCGTTACCCTTGCCGCCCAAACCGGTTGGCCAGTTAACGGTAGAGCCTGCGCCGATTTTCTCTTTCCACTGCGCGTTGGCTTTAGACAGGTAGCTGGTGAACACGAACGAGGTGCCTGAACCATCAGCACGACGGACAACGGCAATGTTCTGATCCGGCAGCTTAACGCCAGGGTTGAGCTTGGTGATCGCCGGGTCGTTCCATTTCTTCACGTTACCCAGATAGATATCGCCCAGAGTTTTACCGTCCAGGGTCAGCTCACCGGATTTGATGCCCGGGATGTTAACTGCCAGCACCACACCACCGATCACGGTAGGGAACTGGAACAGGCCATCAGCAGCCAGTTTTTCTTCAGTCAACGGCGCATCAGAAGCACCAAAGTCAACGGTGTTGGCGATGATTTGCTTCACGCCACCAGATGAGCCGATGCCCTGATAGTTAACTTTGTTGCCGGTTTCTTTCTGATAAGAATCTGCCCACTTGGCATAAACCGGAGCGGGGAATGTCGCACCTGCACCGGTCAGGCTAGCAGCAGCGAACGCGGACACGGCGGTCAGGGAGAAAGTCGCTGCCACAATACTGGCGACGGTGGTACGCATCAGTTTCATAATCCCTCCTAATGGGATATTCAAAAATCGACTTCAAGTCGTTTTCATCAGAGTAAGTATTGCTGCAGGAGGGAAAATAGGACAGTTTGGTGACAGTAAAATGTACGAAATGTGACAGTTATATTACAAAAAACCAAAAGTGCAATTAACATCTTGATTAGGCTATTATTTCACCTGAAACATTCTGTTATACCTCATCCAGGCAAAGGGACTGCATATGAAAAAAATACTTATCTTGTCAACGGTTAGCCTTTATTTTCTGGCTATGGCCAACGCCACGGCGGCGGATGGATTACAGCGCAGCAAGCAATCGAGTGGCAGTACCGATAACATCCTTCTTTGGAGCCATTACGACCAAGGTTACATTATTTCTAATTATGAGCTCAGAGATTTAGACGGATTCAAAGAACAATTAAGGCTTCAGGAACAGACCATCAAGAAACTGCAAGACAAGCTGAGCGATATGGAACGCGAGAATCGAAATCAAAACAGCGAGATCGACAATCTGAAACGTAAGTTACAAGGGCAAGACAATGCCCAAAGCGAAATCAGCGATCTGAAACGCTCGGTACAAGAGCTGCATAACAAGATTAAATGATAAAAAAGCCGGCGCTCAGGCCGGCTTTTCGAACATAACAGCGAGTTACTCTACCGTGACAGATTTCGCCAGGTTGCGCGGCTGGTCAACGTCTGTGCCTTTGATCAGTGCCACGTGGTAGGACAGCAGCTGCAACGGCACGGTGTAGAAGATCGGAGCCACGATTTCTTCGACGTGCGGCAACGGGATGATAGTCATGCCTTCGCTGCTGACGAAACCCGCATCCTGATCGGCGAACACGTACAACTGGCCACCGCGCGCGCGCACTTCTTCAATGTTGGACTTCAGCTTTTCCAACAGTTCATTGTTCGGCGCCACCACGATCACCGGCATATCGGCATCGATCAACGCCAGCGGACCATGCTTTAGCTCACCAGCCGCATAGGCCTCTGCGTGAATATAGGAGATCTCTTTGAGCTTCAGTGCACCTTCCATAGCGATCGGGTACTGATCGCCACGGCCGAGGAACAACGCGTGATGCTTGTCGGAGAAGCCTTCCGCCAACGCTTCAATGTTTTTGTCCAGCGACAGCATCTGTTCGATACGCGCCGGCAGCGCCTGCAGGCCGTGCACGATTTCATGCTCCACGCTTTCCGCCATGCCTTTCAGACGACCCAAACGTGCCACCAGCATCAACAGCACCGCAAGCTGGGTAGTAAACGCCTTGGTGGAAGCAACACCAATTTCGGTGCCGGCTTTGGTCATCAGAGCCAGATCGGATTCACGAACCAATGAAGAACCGGCCACGTTACACACGGCTAGTGAACCGAGGTAACCCAGCTCCTTCGATAGGCGCAGTGCCGCCAGCGTATCGGCAGTTTCACCGGACTGCGACAACGTTATGATCAGACTGCCCGGACGCACGGCAGATTTGCGATAGCGGAATTCTGACGCGATTTCCACGTCGCAAGGCACGCCGGCCAGCGATTCGAACCAATAGCGGGCAACCATGCCGGAGTGGTAAGAAGTCCCACAGGCAATGATTTGCACGTGCTGTACCTTCGCCAACAGTTCGTCAGCACGCGGACCCAGCTCGCTCAGGTTGATTTGGCCATGGCTGAAACGCCCTTCCAAGGTGTTCTTCAACGCGAGTGGCTGTTCGTAGATCTCTTTTTGCATGTAGTGGCGGTAAGCGCCTTTGTCACCGGCGTCGTACTGCACCTGAGATTCGATTTCAGGACGCTCAACGGCGTTGCCCTGTTTATCGAAAATGTTGACGGTGCGGCGAGTCATCTCCACCACATCACCTTCTTCCAGGAAGATAAAACGACGGGTTACCGGCAGCAGTGCCAGTTGATCGGAAGCCAGGAAGTTTTCACCCACGCCACGGCCGATAACCAATGGGCTGCCGGAGCGTGCTGCCACCAGCACGCTTGGGTCACGGCTGTCCATCACCACAGTGCCGTATGCACCACGCAACTGAGGGATCACGCGCTGAACCACTTCCAGTAAGGTGCCCCCCTGACGCTGTTCCCAATGCACCAGGTGAGCAATCACCTCGGTATCGGTTTCAGAGCTGAAGTGATAACCGCGTTCGATCAGCAGTTCACGCAGCGGCTCGTGGTTTTCGATGATGCCGTTATGCACCACCGTAATGTAATCAGAAACATGCGGGTGCGCGTTAGCTTCGGTAGGTTCACCGTGCGTTGCCCAGCGGGTGTGAGCAATACCGGTGCCCCCATGCAATTCATGTTGTTCAGCGGCTTCGGCCAGTTTATTGACTTTGCCGACGCGACGTAAACGGCTGACGTTACCTTCAGCATCCACCACCGCCAAACCGGCTGAGTCGTAGCCACGGTATTCAAGACGGCGTAACCCTTCCAACAGAATCTCTGCAATATCACGTTGCGCTACTGCGCCTACAATTCCACACATCAGTTGTATTCCTAATTAAACGCCTTTCGGGGCGCTTTCGATGTCTTGACCTGATTTTGCCGGTTTTTACCGTGCAGCCCCGAGCCTGTAGATAGTGGGGCTTATCCTCTTCATCTTTCGAGCTGCTGCGTTGTTGGCTGCGAGTGCTTATCCCAGTCACTTAGTGAACTAAGCTCCAGGGAATTCACACTCTTGCCGCCTAGCAGCAACTCGAAATCTATTGAGGACTTTTATGTTTTGTATTGGGCTCGTGAATGGAGCCCAACGCAAAACACACTATGACTTCTTTTTCACCGGACGTTGCCAGCCCTGGATATGCACCTGCTTGACGCGGCTCAGTACCAGTTCATCTTCACCGATATCACGGGTTACCGTAGTGCCGGCGGCAATGGTAGAACCTTTGCCGACAGACACTGGCGCCACCAGCTGGGTGTCGGAACCGACAAACACGCCGTCGCCGATAATGGTTTTATGCTTATTGGCACCATCATAGTTACAGGTGATGGTACCGGCACCGATATTCACATCGTCGCCAATCTCGGCATCACCCAGGTAGCTCAGATGACCCGCTTTAGAGCCTTTGCCCAAACGCGCCTTTTTCATTTCGACGAAGTTACCAACATGGGCGCCCACCGCCAGCTCGGCACCTGGACGCAAGCGGGCAAAGGGACCCACGGTGCATTCCGCAGCCAGCACGGCATCTTCCAGCACGCTGTACGGGCTGATTTCGCAGTCATCGCCGATCACGCAGTTTTTCAACACGCAGCCAGCACCGATTTTCACCCGATCCCCGAGCTTGACCGTGCCTTCAATAATGACGTTGGCATCAATAGAGATGTCGCGGCCGTGCACAAGTTCCCCGCGCAGGTCAAAACGCGCCGGATCCAGCAGCATTACGCCGGCCAACAGTAATTTTTCAGACTGTTCTGCCTGATAGATACGCTCAAGCCGCGACAGTTGCAGGCGGTTATTCACGCCTTCCA
Source organism: Serratia sp. NA_112.1 (assembly GCF_052691715.1). Lineage (NCBI taxonomy): Bacteria > Pseudomonadati > Pseudomonadota > Gammaproteobacteria > Enterobacterales > Yersiniaceae > Serratia > Serratia sp. NA_112.1. The sequence goes on along the minus strand of NZ_JBQZFO010000013.1, from coordinate 27,256 downwards.
CTTCACTCAGGCGTGATGGATGCACGGCTTCAATTTTCTTGCCGTCGGCATGGGCCAGCGCAATGATATCAGTGATGTAGAATTCACCCTGCGCGTTGTCGTTGTTCAACATCCCCAGCCAGCGCTTGAGATCGCGGCCGTTGGCCACCAGAATACCGGTGTTGATTTCATTGATTTGGCGCTGGGCCTCGCTGGCATCTTTATGCTCAACAATCCCCACCACCTGGTCGTTCTCACGCACGATACGACCGTAACCACTCGGGTCAGCCAGCTTCACCGTCAGCAGACCAATACCGCCCAGGGGCTTCGCGGCCATCAGACGCTGCAAAGTATCGACAGAAATCAGCGGGACGTCGCCGTACAGCATCAGCACGTCTTCATCATCGGCAAAATGCGGGGCAGCCTGCTGCATGGCATGGCCGGTACCCAATTGCTCGGCCTGCAGCACCCAGTTCAGTGCACCATCGGTCAGGGTATTTTTCAGCAAGTCACCGCCATGGCCGTACACCAGATGGACGTTTTTCGCGCCCAGTTTCATCGCGGCATCAATGACGTGCTGCACCATCGGCTTGCCGGCCAACGGATGTAACACCTTGGGAAGATCGGAATACATGCGTGTTCCCTTGCCCGCGGCGAGGATCACCACACTCATTGCGCTGTTCGACATAAGCAACCTGATAACTCCATTTTAATAGACGAAAGTAGAACCCTTTAGTGACGATATTACTACATATTTCTCTGCACGAACCCAGCTCAGGCCTTGGGGCACTAGGCATGCCGAAGTTAACGATCCAGTAACCCGACGGTGGGGATAACTGTCGGCGATCGGCGACATTTCCAGCCGCTATTGAAGGTTATACCTCACAATGCCTGCCGGGGTATCAGGCTTATTTTAAAACAAAAAAAAAGCGACCCAATAGGCCGCTTTCTTAATTTTGGCTGCGTTATGCACGCGCCAAAATATTACATCGATCTTCTGGTGAGCTCGATAACGCGCAGTTTTGCGATCGCTTTCGCCAGTTCTGCAGATGCCTGAGCATAGTCGACATCGCCATGAGAGCTACTGATATGTTCTTCAGCTCTACGCTTAGCTTCCAGCGCTCTCGCTTCGTCGAGGTCCGTTCCACGGATAGCAGTGTCAGCCAGCACGGTGACCACGCTCGGTTGTACCTCAAGGATACCGCCGGACAGGTAGATGAACTCTTCTTCACCGTGTTGTTTAACAATACGCACCATGCCAGGCTTGATGGCAGTCAGCAGCGGCGCATGACCAGGGAAAATCCCCAGTTCGCCTTCGCTACCTGTCACCTGGATCTTTTGCACCAGGCCGGAAAACATATGTTTTTCCGCGCTGACTACATCCAGATGGTAAGTCATAGCCATATCACCCTCCTCTCAAGACGTTACAGTTTCTTGGCTTTTTCCACTGCTTCTTCAATGGTGCCAACCATGTAGAACGCTTGTTCAGGCAGGTGGTCATAGTCGCCGTCCATAATGCCTTTGAAACCACGGATGGTGTCTTTCAGCGATACGAACTTGCCCGGAGAACCGGTGAAGACTTCTGCCACGAAGAACGGCTGAGACAGGAAGCGTTGGATTTTACGCGCACGGGATACAACCAGTTTGTCTTCTTCAGACAGCTCGTCCATACCCAGGATTGCGATAATATCTTTCAGTTCCTGATAGCGTTGCAGAATCGACTGCACGCCACGCGCTACATCGTAGTGCTCCTGGCCAACTACCAGCGGATCCAGCTGACGGCTGGTAGAATCCAGCGGGTCAACGGCCGGGTAGATACCCAGAGAAGCGATATTACGGCTCAGTACCACAGTTGCATCCAAGTGAGCAAAGGTGGTGGCTGGTGACGGGTCAGTCAAGTCATCCGCAGGGACGTAAACGGCCTGTACGGAAGTGATTGAACCGGTCTTGGTAGAGGTGATACGTTCTTGCAGAACACCCATCTCTTCCGCCAGCGTTGGCTGATAACCTACCGCCGATGGCATACGGCCCAGAAGTGCGGACACTTCGGTACCGGCCAGGGTATAACGGTAGATGTTATCAACGAACAGCAGAACGTCACGGCCTTCGTCACGGAATTTCTCCGCCATGGTCAGACCGGTCAGAGCAACGCGCAGACGGTTACCCGGTGGCTCGTTCATCTGGCCGTAAACCAGGGATACTTTGTCCAGTACGTTGGAGTCGTTCATTTCGTGGTAGAAGTCGTTACCCTCACGAGTACGCTCACCCACGCCCGCAAACACAGAATAACCGGAGTGCTCGATCGCGATGTTACGGATCAGCTCCATCATGTTTACGGTTTTACCAACACCAGCACCACCGAACAGACCGACTTTACCCCCCTTGGCGAACGGGCAGATCAGGTCCATTACCTTGATACCGGTTTCCAGCAGATCCTGGGAGTTGGCCAAATCTTCGTAGCTTGGCGCCGGACGGTGAATCGCCCAACGTTCTTCTTCGCCGATATCGCCCTTCATGTCGATTGGTTCACCCAATACGTTCATGATACGGCCCAGGGTAGCTTTACCTACCGGTACTTCAATTGGGTGGTCCAGGTCAGTGACTTTCAGACCGCGACGCAGACCATCAGAGGTCCCCATTGCGATACAGCGAACCACGCCACCGCCCAACTGTTGCTGAACTTCCAGCACCAGCTTATTGGCACCGTTTTCTACCTCAAGAGCGTTGTACACTTTTGGTACGGCATCCTGAGGGAACTCGACGTCCACTACGGCGCCGATTACCTGGATAATCTTTCCAGTAGCCATCTTGAATCCTCTACGTAATTCGTAAACCTAGCTTAAACCGCGGAGGCTCCCGAAACGATCTCGGTGAGTTCCTGAGTGATGCTGGCCTGACGAGCCTTGTTGTATACCAACTGCAGCTCTTTGATCAGGCTACCGCCGTTATCGGTTGCGGCTTTCATCGCTACCATTCGTGCGGCCTGCTCGCTGGCCAGGTTTTCCACGACGCCCTGATAAACCTGAGATTCCACATAGCGACGCAGCAAGGTATCAAGCAGCACTTTTGGATCGGGTTCATACAGGTAATCCCAAGATTTTTTCTTCAGCTCACCGTCATCGGCAGGCGGCAACGGCAGCAACTGAACGATCTGTGGTTCTTGGGACATCGTATTGATAAATTTGTTACTGACAATGTACAACTTGTCCAAACGACCTTCGTCGTAGGCTTGCAGCATCACTTTCACCGGTCCGATCAGCTCCGACAGGGAAGGGTTATCCCCCATGCCGGTGACCTGGGCAACCACGTTGCCACCCACGGAACCAAAGAAAGAAGCGGCTTTAGAGCCAATCAGTGCCAAATCAGTTTCGACACCTTTTTCGGACCAGCCTTTCATCTCTGCCAACAGCCGCTTGAACAGGTTAATGTTCAAGCCACCACAGAGACCACGGTCAGTAGACACCACCAGATACCCGACGCGCTTAACATCACGCTCATCCAGGTACGGGTGCTTATATTCCAGATTACCCAACGCAAGGTGACCAATCACTTTGCGCATGGTCTCTGCATAAGGACGGCTGGCCGCCATGCGTTCCTGCGATTTACGCATTTTGGAGGCGGCGACCATTTCCATCGCTTTAGTGATCTTTTGCGTGTTTTGCACGCTCGCGATCTTACTACGTATCTCTTTTGCGCCGGCCATGTCTGCTTCTCCTCATTGCCAGACGGCCTGCTGTCTTTCAACTGCAGGCCGCTGAGCGTTACCAGGACTGGGTTTTCTTGAAGGTCTCGAGGATGCCTTTCAGCTTGCCCTCGATCTCATCGTTGAAATTGCCAGTTTGGTTGATGTGGTTCAGCAACTCGGCATGCTCGCGGTCTGCGTAAGCAACCAGCGCGGCTTCGAAGCTCACGACTTTCGCGACTTCAACGTCGTTCAGGAAGCCACGTTCTGCGGCAAACAGCACCAGAGACTGTTGTGCGACGGACATCGGCGCATACTGTTTCTGTTTCAACAGCTCGGTCACTTTCTGACCGTGGCTCAGCTGTTTACGGGTCGCATCATCCAGATCGGAAGCGAACTGAGAGAACGCAGCCAGTTCACGATACTGTGCCAGCGCGGTACGAATACCACCGGACAGTTTTTTCATGATCTTGGTTTGCGCTGCACCGCCCACACGGGATACGGATATACCCGGGTTAACCGCCGGACGAATACCGGAGTTAAACAGGTTGGATTCCAGGAAGATCTGACCATCGGTAATCGAGATTACGTTAGTCGGAACGAACGCGGAAACGTCACCCGCCTGAGTTTCAATGATCGGCAGAGCAGTCAGTGAACCGGTTTGGCCTTTGACTTCACCTTTAGTGAAGGCTTCAACATATTCGGCGTTAACACGCGCAGCACGCTCCAGCAAACGGGAGTGGAGATAGAATACGTCGCCTGGGTAAGCTTCACGACCTGGTGGACGACGAAGCAGCAGGGAGATCTGACGGTAAGCAACGGCCTGTTTGGACAGGTCATCATAAACAATCAGCGCATCTTCACCGCGGTCACGGAAGTATTCACCCATCGCACAACCAGCATATGGTGCCAGATATTGCAATGCAGCGGACTCGGACGCGGTAGCAACCACAACGATGGTGTTTGCCAGTGCGCCGTGCTCTTCCAGTTTGCGCACCACGTTAGCGATGGTGGACGCTTTCTGGCCGATAGCCACGTAAACACACTTGATGCCGGAATCGCGTTGGTTGATGATCGCATCGATCGCCAGGGCAGTTTTACCTGTCTGACGGTCACCGATCACCAGCTCACGCTGGCCACGGCCGATTGGGATCATGGCGTCAACAGATTTGTAGCCAGTTTGAACCGGCTGATCTACGGACTGACGCTCGATAACACCAGGGGCAATAGCTTCAACCGGGGAGAAACCGTCGTTATCAACCGGGCCTTTACCATCGATAGGTGCGCCCAGGGTGTTAACTACACGACCCAGCAGGCCACGGCCAACCGGTACTTCCAGAATACGGCCGGTACATTTTACCTTCATGCCTTCGGCCAGATCCGCGTACGGACCCATGACCACAGCACCTACGGAGTCGCGCTCCAGGTTCAATGCGATTGCGTAACGGTTGCCTGGCAGTGCGATCATTTCGCCCTGCATAACTTCGGCCAGACCGTGTACGCGGATGATCCCGTCACTGACGGAAACAATAGTACCTTCATTGTGAGCTTCGCTCACCACATTGAACTGAGCAATGCGCTGCTTGATCAGTTCGCTGATTTCGGTGGAATTCAGTTGCATGCTCCAGTCCCCTTAAGACTGCAAGACGTCTGTCAGGCGTTCAAGACGACCGCGAACGCTGCCATCAATCACCATATCGCCAGCACGGATAATTACGCCGGCCAGTACAGACTTGTCAATTTTGCAATTCAGCTTAACTTTGCGTGACAGACGCTTTTCCATCGCAGCGGCAATATTAGCCTGCTGTTTGTCGCTCAGTGCGCTCGAAGAGAGCACGTCGACTTCGACGGTGGATTCCAGCAAAGCGCGCAGTTCGATGAACTGCTGCAGCACCGCAGGAAGAACCAGTAAACGTCCATTTTCGGCCATTACACGGATAAAGTTCTGGCCATGTTCGTCGAGTTGTTCGCCACATACCGCGATGAACGTTCTGGACAGCGTCTCCGGTGCGACAGCACCAGCCAGCAGTTCAGAAATCTGTTCATTGCGAGTGACAACAGCCGCAAACGCCAGCATATCCTGCCAGCGATCCAAGCTTTGATGCTCAACGGCAAAGTCAAAAGCTGCTTTGGCGTAGGGGCGAGCTACAGTTACAAATTCAGACATCAGCCCCTCCCTCCTTACAGTTCAGCGACCAGTTTATCAACGATGTCGCTGTTAGCAGCTTCATCCACGGAACGTTCGATGATCTTCTCGGCGCCGGCAATTGCCAGCATCGCGACTTGCTTACGCAACTCTTCACGAGCGCGCTTACGTTCGGCTTCGATCTCAGCCTGAGCCTGCGCCACGATTTTGTTACGTTCCTGCTCGGCTTCGGCTTTCGCTTCATCCATGATCTGAGCTTTGCGTTTGTTTGCTTGCTCGATGATCACCTGAGCTTCTGCCTTGGCAGTTTTCAGCTGGTCGGTCGCATTGGCTTGCGCTAAGTCCAAATCTTTTTTGGCACGTTCTGCAGAAGCGAGACCGTCAGCAATTTCTCCCTGACGCTTCTCGATGGCTGCCATGATCGGCGGCCATACGTACTTCATGCAGAACCAGACAAACAGAACGAACGCGATGGCCTGGCCGAGGATTGTTGCGTTAAGATTCACAGCACAATGCCTCTTTAATAGTTAATAGTGTGGTTTCAGTGTAGAGAAGATCTCTACTTACGCGACAGCAAACATCACGTACAGACCCAGACCAACAGCGATCATCGGGATGGCGTCAACCAGACCCATAACGATAAAGAACTGTGTACGCAGCAAAGGAATCAGGTCAGGCTGACGTGCAGCGCCTTCCAAGAATTTACCACCCAGGATGCCGATACCGATCGCAGCACCGATTGCCGCTAAACCCATCATCACAGCGGCAGCCATGTACAGCAGATCCATACTCAGGTTTTCCATGACAGTCTCCAGTTTGTTTCAGTTTAAAAGTACAAGTGTTTTAAGAAAATCAGTGCTCTTCAGATGCCATCGAGAGATAGACAATCGTCAGAACCATGAAAATAAAGGCTTGAAGCGTAATAATCAGGATGTGGAAAATAGCCCAAGGCAAGCTCAGAAGCCACTGTGACCACCACGGCAACAAACCGGCAATCAGGATGAAGATCAACTCACCCGCATACATGTTGCCGAACAGTCGCAGGCCGAGAGAAACAGGCTTGGACAGCAGGCTGACACCTTCAAGAATCAGGTTGATAGGAATGAATACTGGGTGGTTGAACGGCTGCATGGTTAACTCTTTAACGAACCCACCAACGCCTTTCATTTTAATGCTGTAGAACAGAATCAGGATAAATACGCCCAACGCCATCGACAGGGTGACGTTCACGTCAGCCGTTGGCACCACACGCAGTGCCGGCAGGCCGAGCCAGGTCCCGATGGTCGGCAGGAAGTCGACCGGGATCAGATCCATCATGTTCATCAGGAACACCCAGACGAACACCGTCAGCGCCAGAGGAGCAATGACCTTGCTCTTGCCGTGATACATATCACGCACGCTGCTATCGACAAATCCGACGACCAGTTCCACTGCGGTTTGCAGTTTACCCGGCACGCCACTGGTGGCGTTTTTAGCCACCCGACGGAACACCACTAGGAACAGAACCCCGAGGACAACGGAGAAAAACATCGAGTCGAGGTTAATCGACCAAAAACCAGTCCCGACCTGAAGTTGCGTCAGGTGGTGACCGATATACTCCTGTGGACTGTTGTATCCCTCTGCAGACATGATGCCTCTACCCTTATTGAGTTAATTTCGGTAACTGTTAATCACGGCGGGTGCCACTATCTGCACCACTAACACCGCTAAATAGGTCAGGCCAAGCGGTATAAACGCCGCTTTAAACACCCCAAGCGCCACGATCAGCAAAACTATGGTGATCAGGACCTTCAATCCCTCGCCGATGGCGAACGACCAGGCAACCCGACCGGGTGCCGGCGTCTGCGCCTGATGGCGCAAGGCAAACAGCATAAACATGGTGCTCGGCAACCAGGCGGCGAGACCACCAGCCAGTGCCGAACCGCTCCATTCCAGACTTTTCAGACCGAAAGCAGCGCTGATCAGAACAAAAGTCATTAACTGCAGAAACAGCAATTTGCGAGCAACTTTTCCGCTGTAAAGGGACCCAGACATGACGTTTGTTCTCTCCGTACCCCTGAGGAGGTATGCTGAGTGACGTATAAAACTTTCTTTACTGCTCTGAGTCAAGCAGCAAAAAACGAGCAAATTATACGGGGCATACCAACGAATTCAATCGATAAGTAGCGAAAAGGTGAACAATTATTTAAATTTCCCCATTTCAGGCTATTTTCACAAGAAAACGGTCGGAATAATAGGGCTCATTTAATTGTCTGATTATTCCAGTATTACAGTAAGAAACGTGTAGTTGCTCACAATAATACCTATTCCTGATTTATAGCCCATGCCCAGCCAAAGCGTCTTTAGCAAATCGAGCGATAAAAAAGATATTATAAATCAGAATATTACAAGTTAACTGTTCAAAAACAATCCGTCTACCCGCTTAAAACCTTTTATTGACAGCTTCAGGGATAATATTCCAACAGCTAATTAACATTAGCAGCAAAGCGAGATCCTTCACTTATGGTTGCTAACGCAACTATTACGATCTGCAATTACCCTATTATCGCCAATTGGCGGCTATTTTTTTGTTAATAAAAAGTAAATTAACTAAAAAAACCACCCATTAATTAGCCCGCTTACTTTAACTATCGGCACTATGTTTTAATTCACCCTTAGTTGATCAAAAACAAACTCAGTTTGCCTTAAGGACTACCAGATGACGTTCACCTTCGAGTTCCGGTACCTGCAGACGTACTACCGATTCCAACTCGATGCCTTCCGGCAACTGCGTCAGCTCTTCGTCTGGGCGCATCCCTTTCAACGCGTAGAAGCGCCCCTGCCCTTTTGCCGGCAAATGATGACACCAGGACAGCATATCCTGCAGTGAGGCGAAAGCGCGACTGATGACGCCGTCAAACGGTGGCTCCGCAGGAAACTCCTCAACGCGGCTCTGAACCGGTTCAACGTTGGTCAACCCCAGTTCATGCTGCACCTGACGCAGGAAGCGTACACGCTTACCCAGGCTATCTAGCAAGGTGAAATGGGAATCAGGGCGAACAATTGCCAGCGGAATGCCTGGCAAGCCGGGGCCGGTGCCCACGTCGATAAAACGCTTCCCCTGCAGATGCGGGTTGACCACGATGCTGTCGAGAATATGGCGAACCAGCATTTGCTGCGGGTCACGCACCGAAGTGAGGTTATAAGCCTTGTTCCACTTATCCAGCATGCCAACATAGCCCAGCAACTGCTGCTTTTGCTGATCGGGAAGCGTAATGCCTGCCGCTTTGAGCAACGAATCTAATTTTTTCTGCACAATGAGTCCTTAGACTGGCGCACAACGGCAAGCCAGGTAGGGGCTGCCCAAGAAGGTGACCATAATAATTCAGGCCAGAAACGATGTCAGCGGCCGTTTGCCGATCAAATAATCAAACGGCCGCAAAAACAGGATTTATGCGCTGCGGCGCAGCAGCCCTTGCTTTTTCAGCCAAATCAGTAGAATTGAGATCGCCGCCGGCGTAATGCCAGAAATACGTGAAGCCTGGCCGATCGAATTCGGCTTGTGGTCATTTAACTTGGCAATCACTTCATTCGACAGGCCAGAAACCTGCTGGTAATCGAGATCCAACGGCAGCACGGTGTTCTCATTGCGCTGCTGTTTTTCGATCTCTTCCTGCTGACGAGCAATATAACCTTCGTATTTTACCTGGATCTCAACCTGCTCGGCGGCCTGAGTGTCGGCCAGCGGCGGCGCAAATGCTGCAACGGAGGTCAATTGGGTGTAATCCATTTCCGGGCGACGCAGCAGTTCTTCACCGTTGGCTTCACGCGACAGCGGTGCTTTCAGCAGTGCATTCACCTGCTCGACGTTTTCAGCATGCGGGTGCATCCAGATATCGCGCAGGCGCTGACGTTCCTGTTCGATGTGCTCGAGTTTTTCGCTAAAGCGTGCCCAGCGGACATCGTCCACCAGGCCCAGTTCACGGCCTTTTTCAGTCAGGCGCAGATCGGCGTTGTCTTCACGTAACATCAGGCGGTATTCGGCACGGGATGTGAACATGCGGTACGGCTCTTTGGTGCCAAGGGTGCTGAGGTCGTCCACCAGCACGCCCAGATAAGCCTGATCGCGGCGTGGCGACCAGCCTTCGTCTTCATTGGCATAGCGTCCGGCATTCAGACCGGCCAACAGGCCTTGTGCGGCAGCCTCTTCGTAACCGGTGGTGCCGTTGATCTGGCCGGCGAAGAACAGGCCCTGAATAAATTTGCTTTCCAGTGTCGGCTTCAAATCACGAGGATCGAAGAAATCGTATTCGATGGCATAGCCAGGTCGAATGATTCGGGCATTCTGCATCCCTTCCATCGAACGAACGATCTGCATCTGTACATCAAACGGCAGGCTGGTGGAGATGCCGTTTGGATAAATTTCATTGCTGGTCAGGCCTTCCGGCTCGAGGAAGATCTGGTGTGCATTACGATCGGCAAAGCGCATCACCTTGTCTTCGATCGACGGGCAGTAACGCGGACCGATCCCTTCGATGATCCCGGCATACATCGGGCTACGATCGAGGTTATTACGGATTACATCATGCGTTTTTTCATTGGTGTAGGTGATGTAACACGCCATTTGCTCAGGATGTTCCCCGGCGTTGCCCATGAACGAGAACACCGGGATCGGCGTATCACCGTGTTGAGGTGCCAGTACGCTGAAATCTATGCTACGGGCATCGATACGCGGCGGTGTGCCGGTTTTCAGTCGGTTAACACGCAAAGGCAATTCTCGCAGTCGCTGTGAAAGCGAGATCGATGGTGGATCTCCGGCACGGCCACCGCTGTAGTTCTCCAGGCCAATGTGGATCTTGCCGTCCAGGAAGGTCCCTACGGTCAATACCACCGCCTTGGCGCGGAATTTCAGTCCCATTTGGGTCACGGCACCGACAACGCGATCGTTTTCCACGATCAGATCTTCGACTGGCTGCTGGAAGATCATCAGATTGGGCTGGTTCTCCAGGGCAGTACGTACCGCTTGGCGATACAGTACCCGGTCAGCCTGAGCTCGGGTGGCTCGTACCGCAGGGCCTTTGCTGGCGTTTAGTATCCTAAACTGGATACCCGCATGGTCGATCGCCGTGGCCATCAGGCCGCCAAGTGCATCAATTTCCTTAACCAGATGTCCCTTACCAATACCGCCAATCGCCGGGTTGCAAGACATTTGCCCCAGCGTATCGATATTGTGAGTCAGTAATAAAGTCTGACGTCCCATACGTGCCGCAGCCATAGCGGCTTCGGTACCGGCATGGCCACCACCGATGATGATGACGTCAAATTGCTCTGGATAAAACATGGAACTGCACCTCGTCGTATTGCGAACGATCGTTGTTTGCCCTGGGGTGGAGGATTCTACTCAAGTTTAGTCGATCGACCAAGTGGTCAGGATCCTTGAGTAATTAAAAGAAGATCTTTTTATTTAAAGATCTCTTTATTAGATCTCTTATTAGGATCGCGATCTTCTGTGGATAAGTGATTATTCGCGATTGAGATCAGCTAATTAAGGAGGATCGTTAGCTGTGAATGATCGGTGATCCTACGGCTTATAAGCTGGGATCTAAATGGCATGTTATGCACAGGACAAAAAGCGACCTAAGGTTGTTATTGGGATAACTACCGGTTTTACCCTGCTTTTAAGTATAGTTATCCACAATCGTTCGGGTGATCTTTGAACGAATTAGAGTAAATTAATCCAATTTTTCACCCATTCCTCGGCAGGATCCTCAGGAATTTCGTGTTCAGTCACGTCGATCTCGAGCCGATCGCCTATCCTTTTTGCTCCACGAGCAATCAGAAGATCGTCGATCCGTTGGATCGCACCACAGAAAGTATCGTATTCAGAGCTGCCCAAACCGACTGCGCCGAACTCCACCTGAGATAAATCAGGAAGCTGTTCTTCTATTTGTTCCAGCAGCGGTTGCAGGTTATCCGGTAAATCCCCGGCGCCATGGGTCGAAGATACCACCAGCCAGCGTCCGGACAGGGTCAGTTCATCCAATTCAGGGCCGTGCAGCGTCTCGGTAGTAAAGCCTGCGGCTTCCAGCTTTTCAGCCAAGTGCTCGGCTACATACTCGGCGCTGCCAAGCGTACTGCCACTGATCAGAGTAATGTCTGCCATGAAATGAATGATCCCAACCTTCTCAAAGTGGCAGCATTGTACGCTGTGAATCGGCTGGGATCTACCTGTGGATAATATGGGTATAGTAAATAGTTGGCTAAGGGGTAATGGTACGCATGATGGGGTTCTGCAGCGAGATCAGGGTTTCAGTTGACTGGATCTCGTCAATCGTCTGGATCTTGTTGATAAGTACTTGTTGCAGCGCATCTATCGAGCGGCACATCACTTTGATAAACACGCTGTAGTGGCCGGTGGTGTAATAGGCCTCAACCACTTCCTCCAGGCTTTCGAGCTTTTTCAATGCAGAAGGATAGTCTTTGGCACTCTTTAATATAATGCCGATAAAACAGCAGACGTCGTAACCCAGGCGTTTGGGGTTCACGTCTACCCGCGCACCGGTGATGATACCGGCCTGTTTCATCTTCTCTACTCGCACATGAATGGTGCCGGGGCTGACGGCAAAATTTTTCGCCAGTTCGGCATAAGGCGTGCGCGCGTTTTCCATCAAGGCATTAAGAATGCCGCGATCGAGATTATCGATCTGATAATTTTCAGCCATTTAATCCCTCACTAATTGCTGATTGTTGAATTATTACCGCATCAAAATGAACGATTAAAATTGAAAAGACAATATTGATTATAGGATATTGAATTGTAGTGCCATTCTGTTGCTTAATCGTTATCAACAGAGACAGGTTTATAAGAGATACGGCAATGAAAAAACAATTTATTCAAAAACAACAACAAATCAGCCTGGTTAAATCCTTTTTCTCCCGCCAGTTGGAGCAACAGCTTGGCCTGATTGAAGTGCAGGCGCCGATCCTCAGCCGTTTGGGAGATGGTACCCAGGACAACCTGTCCGGTAGCGAGAAAGCGGTACAGGTAAAGGTGAAAACCCTGCCGGACGCCACCTTCGAAGTGGTGCACTCACTGGCCAAATGGAAGCGTAAAACACTGGGTAGCTACGACTTTGGCGCCGGTGAAGGCCTGTATACCCATATGAAAGCACTGCGTCCGGACGAAGATCGTCTGAGCGCCATCCATTCGGTCTACGTTGATCAATGGGACTGGGAGCGGGTGATGGGCGATGGCGAACGCAGCCAGGATTACCTCGAAAGCACCGTGCGCAGCATTTATGCGGCGATTAAGGCTACAGAAGGGGAAGTGAGCCGCGAATACGGCTTAACGCCGTTCCTGCCGGAGCAAATCCATTTTGTGCACAGCGAAACCTTGCTGCAACGCTACCCTGAACTGGATGCCAAAGGCCGTGAGCGGGCGATTGCCAAAGAGCTGGGCGCGGTATTCCTGATGGGGATTGGTGGCAAATTGTCGCACGGCAAATCACACGATGTACGTGCGCCGGATTATGATGACTGGACCACTCCAGCAGCCGAAGGGTTGGCCGGCCTGAACGGTGACATCCTGGTATGGAACCCGGTGCTGCAGGACGCCTTCGAACTTTCTTCTATGGGGATCCGCGTTGACGCCAGTGCGCTGAAACGTCAATTGGCACAGACCGGTGATGAAGATCGTCTGGCGTTGGAATGGCATCAGTCACTGCTGCGTGGCGAGATGCCGCAAACTATCGGTGGCGGTATCGGTCAGTCACGCCTGGTGATGCTGTTGCTGCAACTGTCGCACATCGGGCAGGTACAGTGCGGCGTGTGGTCACCTCAGGTACGTGAGGCGGTAGAAGGGCTGCTGTAATACTCAGCGCCGCCAGCGGCGCATCAAGCGGCTTTTTAACCCGGTATCAAAGCGCCAGATATGATCGAAGATGCGCATGATACCGGGCTTGCCGTAGTTGGACATCGCCACTGCGTGAAAGCGCTGCTGGTGGTTTTGCTGCTGTTGTTTAACCTTCTTTATTATCTCTTCCGGCAATCGCTGGGCAATAAAGTCAGAAATGATCACCGCGTCGGCGTCGAACCAGCCGCTTTCCGTCATTTTGCTCAACGTGGCATTCAGGCAGGCCGCTAGATCGGTGCCGCCGCGAAAATGCTGGCCGAGAAAGCGCACCGCCTGCTCAATACCGCTGGCGGCAGTCAGTTCGTAATGCACTATCTGGTTGGCGAATAGCATGATGTAGCAGCGGCGGTTATCCGCCAGCGCAATGCGCAACAGCGCCAGACAGAAAGCCTTGGCGCACTGTTCGTTGAAACCGCCCATCGAACCTGAGGTATCCACACAGACAATAAACGGCCCGCGAGGTTGTTGATCCTGCTGCTGATAAGTAACCTGACGGATATGGATCTGTTCCTGCCAGACATCGCCCTGCAGGCGATAACTCAATAGCCGTTTTTCCAGCAGGCGGCGGTAAAACTCAAATTCCAGCTCTTCAATGCCCAGCGTGACCAACTCGGGTGGCAGCAGACGCAGAATATCGTCGCTCTGGTGAATGCCGCTGACCTCTTCCGGCAGTGTGGCCGGTACCTGTACCATCACGCGGAACGGTTCCGGCAACGCGTCCTGCTGTTGCACCGCCTTGGCCTGATAGCTGCGCCCAAGCTGCTGTGCCAGTTTTTTCAGTTCTGGTTGCTGCTGCAAGAAATTGCCGTATTCCACCAGCCGTTGATAGTCACCCCGTTGCAGATGGCCTTTACTCATATCCCACAGTCGCCCGGCAGCGGTGTCGTTTTCCGACAACAGCGGCTCCAGTGCACCACTCAACGCCAGACGTTCCTGCAGCTCCGCCATCAGCTGTTCGCGTTCCTGTTCCAGCAGTTGGTGATGCATCATGGTGGCCTGAAGCGTCAGGCTGATGCGCCAGCGCTGCAGAAACAGGGTTTGGAAGCTGTCGTCCAGCGGATGATTGGGCAGATCGGCGGCGTCCACCAGTGAGCGCGCCTGCTCATAAAAGGGGGAAACCAGCTGGCGCAGCAGATCCAGGGTGTCGTTAAGGTTATGGAAGAACTGGGTGTTGTTCTCTAGCTGGCACTGTTGATAACGATAGAATTCCTGTGCCAGCGCGGGTGGTACCATGGCCTCATGGAGGCGTTCTTTCAGCTGTAGCTTCCAGCGCGGCAGGTCGCGATCCAGCGCCCGGCGGATGGCCGGAAACTTTTTGAAGAAAATCGACAACTGCGGCGCCGCCAGCATGCCGATGATCATCTCCTCGATCAGCTCACCTTCGGTGATCGCCAGCAGCAGATCGAGAGTTTCCAGGCTGAGCATAATTACTGGCCGCGCATTTGCTGGTGCTGTTGTTTGATTTGTTCCGCCACCTGCAACAGGCTGGCCTCAATTTTTGCCAGCCTGGCGGCAGGGGTAAACAGGCTGGGCTGATGCTGGCTGAACAAACGACGCTGTTCTGCCAGGCGCTGCGCCAACTGGTCCATTTCGTCCAACATTGCCTGCGGCGTGCCGCTGGTCTGCTTACCGGGTTGGGCCAGTAGAGAGGGCTGGCGGCTAACGTCCAACACCGTCAGATGCAGTTGCTCGTCGACTTCCAGGTCAATCTGCTGAGCAAAACCAATGCCGTTCAGCTTGGCGCGTACGTCGCCGCCTTTTTGCAGCCAGTTTTCCAGCGCGCTGTTTTCAATACTCAGATGGTTGACCTGAATATCATGCAGTTGCAGCGGTTTTTGCAGCAACAGGGTCAGGGTGCCGGTACCGAGTGGCGTTGCCAAGGCAAACTGGGGCTTTCTGCTGAACATGCCGCCCTTTTTTACCAATGTAATAGCCTGACTATCGCTCTGCTGTTGTTGATGCTGTAGCCAGCGGGTATGGATCTGTTGCAGTTGGATCAGCAACGTTTGCTGTTGATAGGCCGACTCGTTCAGCAATAGCTCAACTTGCTGTTGCAGCAGTTTCAGTGAGCTGAGGTCGTGCCACAGGCAGTCTTTCAGCAGCAGCAAATCGATCGGGGCCACGGCATCGCGACCACTGAAGAAAGCACAGGCCTGCAACAGCCGCAGCGCTTTTTTCCAGCGACGATCGGAAACGTAAGGGGCACTTTCCAGTGCATCGAGCCGCTGGCGCAGTTGGAATATCAGTTCAAAGCAATTTTCAGGCAGTTTGATTTTGTCGATCTGCGGTTGCCACTGGTGATATTCCTCGTCACTGATGCTCAGTGCTTCGGGCACAGGGTTTTCATTCTCGTTCTGGCGGCTGACCAGCAGTGAGCGGAAATTCTGTTTATCCTGCACTTTATCCAACCACAGGCGTATCAACATACGGTCATATAAAGCTTCCAGACTGTTGTCGGCTTCCGGCAGTTCGTTGGAGGCGGTGACCAGCAGCCGCAGTGGGATAGGTTCTTCATTATTACCGTTACGGAAACGGCGTTCGTTAATCGCCGTCAGCAGGGTATTGAGGATCGCCGGACCGGCCTTCCAGATTTCGTCCAGAAAGACGATTTCCGCCTCGGGCAGATAGCCGGCGGTCAGGCGCT
The DNA here is from genome assembly GCF_052691715.1 of Serratia sp. NA_112.1. Classification (NCBI taxonomy): domain Bacteria; kingdom Pseudomonadati; phylum Pseudomonadota; class Gammaproteobacteria; order Enterobacterales; family Yersiniaceae; genus Serratia; species Serratia sp. NA_112.1. The sequence continues at coordinate 10,914 of NZ_JBQZFO010000013.1, read as the reverse complement.
GGTAGCGCCCTTCATCTTTTAAAGCCTGGATCGATAATGGGCCGAAGACTTCTTCCGGCGTTGAAAAGCGCGTCATTAGATATTCAAACGAGCGCGCGCTGCGAAAGGCGAATTTTAACCGACGGGCAATCAGGCTTTTGGCAATGCCCGGTGGGCCAAGCAGAAACACGCTTTCACCGCTTAGCGCCGCCAGCAAACACAGGCGAATTGCTTCCTGCCTTTCATAAAGACCGCTCTCCAGTGCGCTGCTGAGGCGGGAAATCCGTTCTGCCAGAAGTGATGAGGGCGCCATATTATTGTCGTGTTGTCCGAGAGTTAGCCAATCTTGGTGGATAATCCGATGATAAACCACCATTATTTTTAATGGTATAGCTTGTTGATTAGTAAAATTTTTCTATTATCAAAAGGGTGGCTGGTTCACATTTTGTTTATTTTTAAGGTCTGATATAAGGATAGGCAAGCAGTATAAATCGTGCATACTGTGCGCCTTTTAGTGGGCGTAACGGATCTTAGAGCCCGTATCTCTGGCTGATGCGGATGCATCGCTAACGGATGTTCTAATAAAGAAACGAATTATGAGCACAGAGCATAAACAGTCCTTATCGGCGGTAACCCTGGCGGCAATTGGGGTGGTTTACGGTGATATCGGCACCAGCCCTCTCTATACTCTCCGAGAGTGTTTCTCCGGCCATTACGGCTTCGATGTTCGTCCAGACGTGGTTTTTGGTTTTCTTTCGCTGATCTTCTGGATGTTAATCATCATTGTTTCCCTCAAGTACCTCACCTATGTCATGCGCGCGGACAACGCCGGTGAAGGGGGGATACTGACGCTGATGTCGCTGGCCGGGCGCCAGACTTCGGCGCGGACAACGTCCATATTGGTGATCCTGGGTCTGATTGGCGGCAGCTTCTTCTATGGCGAAGTGGTGATCACCCCGGCGATATCGGTGATGTCGGCGATAGAAGGCTTGGAAATTGCTGCGCCGTCGCTTGATGGCTATATCGTCCCCTTATCCATTCTGGTGCTGACGTTGCTGTTCGCTATCCAAAAACACGGTACCGGCAGCGTCGGAAAACTGTTTGCCCCGGTGATGCTGTTGTGGTTTATCGTGTTGGCGGTGCTGGGTGCGCGCAGCATCATCGCTAACCCGGAAGTGCTGCAGGCGATGAACCCGAAATGGGCGCTGAACTTCTTTATGGAATATAAGAAGGTCTCGTTCTTTGCGTTGGGCGCGGTGGTGCTGTCGATTACCGGCGTTGAGGCGCTGTATGCCGATATGGGGCACTTCGGCAAATTCCCTATCCGTCTGGCCTGGTTCACCGTGGTGTTGCCTTCGCTGGTACTAAATTATTTCGGCCAAGGTGCCTTGCTGCTGAAAAATCCTGAGGCAATTAAAAATCCGTTCTTCCTGCTGGCACCGGATTGGGCGCTGATCCCGCTGTTGATTCTGGCGACGCTGGCTACGGTTATCGCCTCACAGGCGGTGATCTCCGGCGTGTTCTCACTGACTCGCCAGGCGGTGCGTCTGGGTTACCTGTCACCGATGCGCATCATCCATACTTCGGAGATGGAATCCGGTCAGATCTATATTCCGGTGATTAACTGGACGTTGTATATATCGGTCGTGCTGGTGATTATTGGTTTCGAACACTCCAGCAATCTGGCGGCGGCATACGGTATTGCGGTGACCGGCACTATGGTATTGACCAGTATCCTGGTGACCTCGGTGGCGATCAAAAATTGGCACTGGAACCGTTTCTTCGCCGTCGGCATTCTGGTTGTCCTGCTGATTATCGACATCCCGATGTTCTCCGCCAACGCCCTGAAACTGTTCTCGGGTGGTTGGCTGCCGCTGATGTTGGCGCTGGTGATGTTCATCATCATGACCACCTGGAAGAGCGAACGTTTCCGCCTGCTGCGCCGCATGCACGAGCACGGCAATTCCCTGGAGGCGATGATCGCCTCGCTGGAAAAATCACCGCCGGTACGGGTGCCGGGGACTGCGGTCTTTATGTCGCGTGCCATCAATGTGATCCCTTTTGCGCTGCTGCATAACCTAAAGCACAACAAGGTGCTGCATGAGCGAGTGGTGTTGTTGACGCTGCGTACCGAGGATGCCCCTTACGTCCATAACGTGCGGCGGGTGACCATCGAACAGCTTTCGCCGACCTTCTGGCGGGTGGTGGCCAGCTACGGCTGGCGTGAAACGCCGAACGTGGAGGAAGTGTTCCACCGCTGTGGGCTGGAAGGGCTGCCGTGCCGGATGACGGAAACCTCATTCTTTATGTCGCATGAGTCGTTAATCCTGACCAAACGGCCGTGGTACCTGTTCCTGCGTGGCAAGCTGTTTATCGCGTTGAGCCGCAACGCGCTGCGTGCGCCGGACCAGTTTGAGATCCCACCTAATAGGGTGATCGAGCTGGGAACCCAGGTCGAGATTTAACTTCCCCCCAAGGGCTCAGCAACCGCTGGGCCCTTTCTGTTTATGTTCTTGGTAACTATGTTCTCGGTAACACCAGCGAAACGTTTCGATGGCGATCACAATTCTGCGCTGTCCCGGTTGCCTTCTGTTGGCGTTTTTTTAAACTCCAGACACAAGCGAAACGTTTCGCTGGTGGAGTGAGAAGAAAAAGATGAAAAAAGGCGTGCTACTCAATGCTGATGTTTCTGCCGTGGTTTCTCGCCTCGGTCATACCGACCAGATCGCCATCTGTGATGCGGGGTTGCCTATTCCGGCAGCAACGCAGCGTATCGATCTGGCGCTGACCCAGGGGGTGCCGACGTTTTTGCAGGTGGTCGGGGTGGTGACACAGGAAATGCAGGTAGAAAGCGCCATTCTGGCTGAAGAGATCGTTAAACAAAATCCGCAGCTCCATCGTGCGTTGTTGGCTCAACTGACCGAACTTGGCCAACACCAGGGCAATACTATCAGCGTGAGCTATATCAGTCACAGTGCGTTCAAAGCGCAAACTGAACATAGCCGGGCAGTGATCCGCAGCGGGGAATGCTCGCCGTATGCGAATGTGATCCTCTGCGCCGGCGTAACTTTCTGAGGCATTTATGCAACCTTTATTGCAACTGAAAGGGATCGATAAAGCCTTTCCCGGCGTGAAGGCGCTTTCCGGCGCCGCACTCAGCGTTTATCCCGGCAAGGTGATGGCGCTGGTGGGGGAAAACGGTGCCGGGAAATCCACCATGATGAAAGTGCTGACCGGGATTTATAACAAAGATGCCGGCAGTCAGTATTTTCTCGGTAAAGAGGTGGTATTCAATGGGCCAAAGGATTCGCAAGAAGCAGGTATTGGCATTATCCATCAGGAACTGAACCTGATCCCGCAGTTGACGATCGCGGAAAACATCTTCCTCGGGCGCGAATTTGTGAACCGTATTGGCCGCATCGACTGGAAGCGCATGTATGCCGAAGCCGACAAGCTGTTGGCGCGGTTAAACCTGAGTTACAGCAGCCACCGGCTGGTGGGCGAGCTGTCGATCGGCGATCAGCAGATGGTGGAAATCGCCAAGGTGCTGAGCTTCGAATCCAAAGTGATCATTATGGATGAACCGACGGATGCGCTAACCGACACTGAAACCGCCTCTTTATTTAAAGTGATCAACGAGCTGAAGGCCGAAGGGCGTGGCATTGTTTATATCTCGCACCGGCTGAAGGAGATCTTCGAAATCTGCGATGACGTCACGGTGTTTCGTGACGGTCAGTTTATCGCAGAGCGGCCAGTCAGCGAGCTGCATGAAGATTCGCTGATTGAAATGATGGTCGGCCGCAAGCTGGAGGAACAGTACCCACGCCTGAATCTACCGCGCGGTGAAAAGCGGTTGGAGGTCAGCCAGGTTTCCGGCCCGGGTGTGGATGATGTCAGCTTTACCCTGTACCGGGGCGAAATTCTTGGTGTGGCCGGGCTGATGGGCGCCGGGCGTACCGAACTGATGAAAATTATCTACGGTGCCGCGCCGCGCAAATCCGGAACCGTCAGCCTCGATGGCCGCCCGGTGGTTACCCATTCTCCGCAGGACGGCCTGGCGAACGGCATTGTGTATATCTCCGAAGACCGCAAGCGCGATGGCCTGGTGCTGGGGATGTCGGTGAAGGAAAACATGTCGCTGACGGCACTGCGCTATTTCAGCCGTGCCGGTGGCAGCCTGAAACAGGCGGAAGAGCAACAGGCGGTGGGCGACTTCATCCGTTTGTTCAATATCAAGACTCCCTCGATGGAACAACCGATTGGCCTGCTCTCCGGCGGTAACCAACAGAAAGTGGCGATCGCCCGTGGCCTGATGACGCGGCCAAAGGTGCTAATCCTCGATGAGCCGACACGCGGTGTCGATGTTGGCGCAAAAAAAGAAATCTATCAGTTAATCAACCAGTTCAAGCAGGAAGGGCTGAGCATTATTCTGGTGTCTTCGGAAATGCCGGAGGTGCTGGGCATGAGTGACCGCATCCTGGTGATGCACGAAGGACATCTCAGCGGTGAGTTCCCGATTGAACAGGCCACCCAGGAAGCGTTAATGGCTGCGGCCGTTGGCAAGCAATACGGCGTAAAGCAGGAGTAATCAGATATGAGTTCCCAGAGTGTGGCAAAGCGCTGGTTCAGTAAAGAGTGGCTGTTAGAGCAAAAATCACTGATTGCTCTGCTGGTGCTGATCGCAGTGGTCTCTTCAATGAGCCCGAATTTCTTCACCCTAAACAACCTGTTCAATATTCTGCAGCAAACCTCGGTGAACGCTATTATGGCGGTGGGGATGACGTTGGTGATCCTCACTTCCGGCATCGATTTGTCGGTGGGATCGCTGTTGGCGCTGACCGGCGCGGTGGCGGCATCGATCGTCGGTTTCGAAATTAACGCGGTGGTAGCCGTGGCGGCTGCTCTGGCATTGGGGGCGGCAGTCGGTGCCTGTACCGGGGTGATCGTAGCCAAAGGTAAAGTGCAGGCGTTTATCGCTACTTTGGTGATGATGCTGCTATTGCGCGGTGTCACCATGGTGTACACCAACGGCAGTCCGGTGAATACCGGCTTTACCGACGTGGCCGATACCTTCGGCTGGTTCGGTATCGGCCGCCCGCTGGGGGTCCCCACCCCAATCTGGATCATGGCGATCGTGTTTATCGCCGCCTGGTACATGCTGCACCATACCCGTCTGGGCCGTTATATTTATGCCCTGGGCGGTAACGAAGCGGCGACCCGTCTGTCCGGCATCAGCGTCGATAAAGTGAAGATTATCGTTTATTCGCTTTGTGGATTACTGGCGGCTCTGGCGGGGGTGATCGAAGTCGCGCGCCTATCTTCCGCGCAGCCAACCGCCGGTACCGGCTATGAGTTGGACGCCATTGCCGCGGTGGTGCTGGGGGGTACCAGCCTGGCCGGTGGCAAGGGCCGCATTGTGGGTACCTTGATCGGGGCGCTGATCCTCGGCTTCCTGAACAACGGTCTGAATTTACTGGGTGTTTCTTCGTACTACCAAATGATCGTGAAGGCAGTGGTGATACTGCTGGCGGTTCTGGTAGAGAACAAAAGCAACAAATAACCTCCCCTACAGGAATCACGATGATGAAAATGAAAAAACTGGCAATTTTGGCTTCAGCCTTCGCGCTGAGCGCCACCCTGAGTGCTAACGCATTGGCTAAAGACACCATTGCGCTGGTGGTTTCTACCCTAAATAACCCGTTCTTTGTCTCAATGAAAGAGGGCGCACAGCAGGAGGCCAATAAGCTGGGTTACAACCTGGTGGTGCTGGACTCGCAAAACAACCCGGCGAAAGAACTGGCGAACGTGCAGGATCTGATGGTGCAGGCACCCAAGTTGCTGCTGATTAACCCAACCGATTCCGATGCGGTCGGCAACGCCATCAAGATGGCCAACCAGGCCAAGATCCCGGTCATCACCCTGGACCGTGTCGCGAGCAAAGGTGAAGTGGTCAGCCATATCGCTTCGGATAACCGCGTCGGCGGTAAAATGGCCGGTGACTTTATCGCTAAAAAAGTGGGCGCAGACGCTAAAGTGATCCAACTGGAAGGGATCGCCGGTACCTCTGCCGCCCGTGAACGTGGCGAAGGCTTTAAACAGTCGCTGGATCAGAACAAATTCAAACTGCTGGCCAGCCAGCCGGCAGACTTCGACCGCACCAAAGGTCTGAACGTGATGCAGAACCTGCTGACTGCTCATCCGGACGTGCAGGCGGTGTTTGCCCAGAACGATGAAATGGCGCTGGGTGCACTGCGTGCGCTGCAAACTGCCGGTAAAACCGACGTGGTCGTGGTAGGCTTCGACGGCACCGCTGACGGCGTGAAAGCGGTTGAAGGCGGCAAACTGGCGGCGACCGTGGCACAGCGCCCGGATCAGATCGGCGTGATTGGTGTTGAAACGGCGGATAAAGTGTTGAAAGGCGAAAAAGTGCCGGCCACTGTCCCGGTTGATCTCAAGCTGGTCACCAAATAACACTCTGTAGCACCAGCGCCATCAAAACGGGGCGTTTATGATGGCGCGCAATTCAGGAATCAATGCGATGGCAACAGGTAAGCTGGTGGTTCTGGGCAGTATCAATGCCGACCATATCCTCAATATTGAGCAGTTTCCCCAACCGGGCGAAACGGTGATCGGGAAGCAGTATAAAGTGGCGTTTGGCGGCAAAGGTGCCAACCAGGCGGTGGCGGCAGGACGTAGCGGCGCGGATATCGCTTTTATCGCCTGCGTGGGCGCTGATGACATTGGCGAACGCATTCGTCAGCAGCTGGCGACCGATCGCATTGATACCCAACCAATAGAAGCGATTGCCGAAAACACTACCGGCGTCGCGCTGATTTTTGTTAATGCTGAAGGCGAGAATGTGATCGGCATTGATGCCGGCGCCAATGCGGCAGTGACTCCTGACTATCTGGCTCGCTATCAGCAAAATGTGATCGATGCCGACGCGCTGCTGATGCAGCTCGAGTCGCCGCTGGAGACGGTTATCGCCGCCGCCGGCCTGGCGAAACAGCATCAGACTCAGGTGATCCTCAATCCTGCGCCGGCACGTGAACTGCCGGACGAATTATTGGCGATGATCGATATGATTACGCCAAACGAAACTGAAGCCCAACGCCTGACAGGTATTGCAGTCAACAATGATAATGATGCCGCACGTGCCGCACAGGCTTTGCATAATAAAGGCATTGCCAAGGTGATTATCACCCTTGGCAGCCGTGGCGTTTGGCTGAGTGAGAATGGCAAGGGTAAGTTGGTGCCCGGCTTCAAGGTTAAAGCGGTAGACACCATCGCCGCTGGCGATACCTTCAACGGGGCGCTGGTCACTGCGCTGCTGGAAGGTAAAGTGATGGCAGATGCCGTGCGCTTTGCCCATGCGGCGGCGGCCATTGCGGTGACCCGTCCTGGCGCGCAGCCTTCCGTACCCTGGCGCGAAGAGATCGACACTTTCTTGCAGCAGCAGGAGTAATCCCTTTGGCCACCATGAAAGACGTCGCCCGCCTGGCGGGCGTTTCAACTTCGACTGTCTCGCACGTCATTAATGACAATCGCTTTGTCAGCGACAGCGTGCGAGCCAAAGTCATGGCGGCCGTTGAACAACTGAACTATGCGCCTTCTGCGCTGGCGCGCAGCCTCAAACTAAACCAAACGCGTACCATCGGCATGCTGGTGACCTCCAGCAATAACCCGTTTTATGCCGAAGTCGTGCGTGGCGTTGAGCGCAGTTGCTATGAACGGGGTTACAGCCTGATCCTGTGCAATACCGAAGAAGATGCCGCACGCATGAATCGCAACATGGAAACGCTGCTGCAAAAGCGCGTCGATGGCTTGCTGTTGATGTGTACCGAAAATCATCGACCATCGCAGGACGCGCTGAGCCGCTATCCTTCGCTGCCGATAGTCATGATGGATTGGGCGCCGTTCGAAGGGGCCAACGATATCATTCAGGATAACTCGCTGCTGGGCGGTGAGATGGCGACCGATCATCTGATCGCCCGTGGGTATCGCAAGATTGCCTGTATCGCCGGCCCACAGGATAAAACTACCGCCCGCCATCGGCTTGAGGGCTACCGTCGAGCCATGCAGCGCGCCGGGTTGGCCGTTTTGCCGGGGTACGAAGTGCACTGCGATTTTGAATTTGAAGGCGGCGTGGATGCCATGAAGCAACTGCTGGTACTGGCTGAACCCCCGCATGCGGTATTCGCCGGTAACGATGCGGTAGCTGTAGGTGCCTATCAGGCGCTTTATCAGGCCGGCTTGTCGGTGCCGCAGGATATGGCGGTGATGGGCTACGATGATATAGAACTGGCCAAATATCTGGCGCCACCGTTAAGCACCATTCACCAACCGAAAGATTCACTGGGGGAATTGGCGATTGATACACTGATTAACCGCCTGCAGAATCCGGAACGCGCAGCCCAGGTTCTGGTGTTGACCCCTGAGTTGGTGGAGCGTGCTTCGGTCGGTCACCGTTAGCCCGCAGTTTTAACCGGTTTTTTCGGGTCCTGGCCACTGATCAGGTTACGGCCGTCCTTTCTTCTCAGCAGCATAAACACAAACGCCGAGGTCACGGTGACAATCCCCATGGTAATAAAGGTGTAGTGGAAGTGATCGACCATGGTCCCCGGTGACATGGTTTGATAGAAACGCAGCACCGCCGCGCTGATCGCCACCCCGAAACTAATTGAAAGCTGTTGAGTCACTGCCAGCACGCTGTTGCCGGAGCTGGCATTGGCATCGTTCAAATCTGCCAGGCTGATGGTATTCATGGCGGTGAATTGCGTAGACATCGCCATCCCCAGCACGAACAACGGCAGGATCATCAGCCACAGCGGCATCCCCGGGCTTTGCAGCGCGAACTGGGCAATCAGCACGCCGATAATCATGGTGATGCCTACCAGCGTTTTGCGATAGCCGAACCAGCGCAGCACCTGAGTGACGGTGGATTTCGCCATCAATGAGCCGACCGCGGTCGGCGCCATCATGCAACCAGCAATAATCGCCGAGTAACCGAAACCCACCTGCAACATCAGTGGCATCAGGAATGGCACGCAGCCGGTCCCCAGCCGTGAGGCTACGTTACCGGCAATCCCCACCGAGAAGGTTCGGGTCTGGAACAGGTCCAGGCCAATCAGCGGTTGAGGGTGCCTGCGAGCATGAACGATGTAGCCGAACAGCATCACTACACCACTGAGTAAAATACCCAGCGAGATATAGCTGGCCAGTACCTGCTCGCCAAACAGCTCAAGCCCGGTGGAAACCAGTACCAGACTCAGCCCAAACAGCATAAAGCCCATAAAGTCGAAGCGCCGTTTGGGGGTAGTAAAGTCCGGCATATATTTACGCGCATAGAAGATACCGAGCAGGCCAATCGGGATATTGATAAGGAATATCCAGTGCCAGGTGGCGTAGGTCACCAGCCAGCCGCCCAGCATCGGCCCCATGATTGGCCCAACCAGCCCAGGCATGGTTACGAAGTTCAGCACCGGTAACAGCTCGCTGCGTGGGTAGGCGCGCAGCAGAGCCAGGCGCGCCACCGGCATCATCATTGCCCCGCCGACCCCCTGAATGACTCGTGAAGTTACCAACAGGCTTAACGTCGGAGAAAGCGCGCACAGCAGCGAACCGAGAGTAAACAGAGAAACCGCGATGATAAACACCCGGCGGGTACCGAAGCGATCCGCCAGCCAGCCGCTGACCGGGATCAGCATCGCTACCGTCAGGGTGTAGCTGATAACCGCCGACTGCATCGCCAACGGCGAGCGCTCAAGACTTTGAGCTATCGCCGGCAATGCCGTATTGAGGATGGTGGCATCCAGAGCCTGCATAAAGAATGCCATGGCGGCGATCCAGGGTAGCCCTGCCATACTGCGCGCGGATCTGGTCATTGTGAGTCCCGGTTAACTGTCGTCTTCGTCCCTTTCTTCTATATATAAGCAGGGGGCGTTAGTCTTTATCTCTGAGCAAAACCTGGCAGGCGGTTAATGCCGCTGCGCTGTCACCGGCGAGTATTGCATCGACGATGGCCTGATGGTGCTGGAGCTTAATCACTTCGTTGCCGGTGATGGCGCGGAAGTAACTTTGATATACCGAACTGAACAGATTGGCAAATGAGGTTAGAAATGGGTTGCCGCTGGCTTCATAGATCAGCTGGTGGAATTGGGTATCCACCTGGATCCAGTGCTCTCGGTCGAACTGGATATGCAGGGCGCGCATTTCCGCCATCAGTTCAGCCAGTCGTGCGGTTTGCTGATGGCTGGCATTGGCCGCCGCCAGTGAGCAGGCCTGAGGTTCCAGAGAGGTACGCAATATAAGGAAGTGCTGCATGACCTGATCGAAGTTTTCTTTGGTCATCCACCAGGTCAGTAAATCCTGATCGAGAAAGTTCCACTGGCTTTGTGGCATCACCCGGGTCCCAATGCGTGGCCGGGGTAACAGCATACCTTTGGCTGCCAGCATCTTCACGGCTTCGCGTACCGCTGTACGGCTAACGCCGAATTGCTCACCCAGTTCCATCTCTCCAGGCAGGATGCTGCCAGCCTGATAATCGCCAGCCAGAATTTGTTGGCCGAGTTTTTCTGCAAGCAGATAAGAAAGATTGCGTTGGGCGGCCTGTTGTTGAGCATTAAATTGCATGGCTGCGAGTCCTTAACTGACATTGTTACTCTTATTTTACTCTACGGATCGCCAGCTTTTGCGGCTGTTTACCGGAAAAAGTGACGAAAACGCTGACTTGTGCAGCGCTTTGTTGAAATAATCCGCGCTTGAAAAGTTTTTTGCATTTAGGGGTTGCGGCCTTCTGAGAACTCCTTATAATGCGCCTCCACTGACCGGGAACAACGACTCCTCTAACGAGAACCAAGTCGCCCAGTCGGAAAGAGGAAAGCGAAATAAACGCTTGACTCTTCGGGTGAAAAGCGTAATATACGCCACCTCGAG